>NZ_PVLQ01000022.1 GCF_002980595.1 Malikia granosa | reverse complement strand
GGGGCCAGGGGCTGGCCGGGTTCCTCATACGGCAAGCCAAAATCGTCACCCGGCCAGCCCCTGGCCCCGGCGAGCTCTGGCACTGACGCTGCGACTGCCAACCGGATGGAGGAGGGTCGAGCGGGCCTGGCGGGCGACGATTTCTGCTCGCAGCATGAGGAGTCCGCCAGCCCCGTTCGGCCCGACGGCGCGGGTGCTGAGTCCTGCTCGCAGCATGAGGCCGCCGTATCCGCTGGCCCCGACAAAGTGACAGCAAAGGCCAGCCCGCACGCCAATGCCATCCGCATCGTCAACGCCCGCGAGCACAACCTCAAGGGACTGAGCGTCGACATTCCGCGCGGCAGGTTCAACGTCATCACCGGCGTCAGCGGCTCCGGCAAGTCCACGCTCGCCTTCGACATCCTGTTCAACGAGGGACAGCGGCGCTACCTCGAGAGCCTCAACGCCTATGCGCGCTCGATCGTGCAGCCGGCGGGCCGGCCCGAGGTCGATGCGGTCTACGGCATCCCGCCGACGGTCGCGATCGAGCAGCGCCTCTCCCGCGGCGGGCGCAAGTCCACCGTCGGCACCACGACCGAGGTCTGGCATTTCCTGCGCCTGCTCTACGTCAAGCTCGGCACCCAGCATTGTGTGTATGACGGTACCCCGGTCCAGCCGCAGCAGCCCGACAGCATCCTGGCCCAGATCATGACCCAGTGCCGCGGCCAGCAGGTGCAGTTCCTGGCGCCGCTGGTGCTCAACCGCAAGGGCGTCTACACCGAGCTGGCCGACTGGGCCCGGCCGCGCGGCCACACTCATCTGCGGGTCGATGGCGAATTCCTGCCGACCACCGGCTTCCCGCGCATCGACCGCTTCAAGGAGCACACCATCGAGCTGCCGCTGGCTCGCCTGCGCGTCGAGCCCGGCGCCGAGTCCGAACTGCGCCGCGCCATGACCCAGGCGCTCGAGCTCGGCAAGGGGGTGTTGCATCTGCTGGCCGGGGTCGATGGCCTGGAGCAAGCGCTGGCTGATGGCCGCTCGACGCTGGGCATCGGCCGGCTGCAGGTCTATTCGACCTTGCGCGCCTGCCCGGTCTGCGCGAGCAGCTATGCCGAGCTCGACCCGAGACTGTTCTCCTACAACAGCAAGCATGGCTGGTGCCCGGACTGCGTCGGTACCGGAGTCGCCCTGACCAAGGCGCAGCGCCAGCTGATGGACGACTCGGTGCGCGACGACAAGGAGAAGGGCCGCGAGCAGAGCTTCGCCGAGCCCGAACTCGAGGAGGTCGCCGACCAGGCCTGTTCCAGCTGCGGCGGCACGCGGCTGAACCCGACCGCGCGCGCAGTGCGTTTCCAGGGCCTCGGCATCGCCGAGCTGGCGCATCGCAGCGTGCTCGACCTGCGTGGCTGGTTGCAGCAGCTGCAGGCCGATGCGTCCCTGAGCCCGCGCGAGGCCGAGATCGCGCGCGACCTGCTGCCCGAGATCCAGGGCCGGCTCGAGTTCCTGGAGGAAGTCGGCCTGGGCTATTTGACGCTGGATCGCGGCGCGCCGACGCTGAGCGGCGGCGAGGCCCAGCGCATCCGGCTGGCGGCCCAGCTCGGCAGCAATCTGCAGGGGGTCTGCTATGTGCTCGACGAGCCGACCATCGGCCTGCATGCGCGCGACAACCAGATCCTGCTCGATGCGCTGCACAAGCTGGGCAGCAAGGGCAACACGCTGGTGGTGGTCGAGCATGATGAGGACACGATACGCCGCGCCGACCATGTGATCGACATCGGCCCGAGCGCGGGCATCCGTGGCGGCCGGCTGGTGGCCGAGGGCACGGTCGATGACGTGATGGCGGCGCAGGATTCGCAGACCGGCCGCTACCTGCTGCACGCGATGCGGCATCCGCTGCAGCCGCGCCGGCCCGTCACCGAGGAAGCTTTCGCGGCAGCCGCAGCTCAGGCTCAGGCTCAGGCTCAGGCGCTCGTCGCCGAGCCGGGCGGGGTGCCGGGCTCCTCATGCTGCGAGCAGAAATCGTCGCCCGGCACCCCGCCCGACTCGACGACTCGGGGGAAGGCGAGTGGCGGTGTCACGGTTGCAGCATCGGCATCCAGCGATTTCAGCATTCATGCCGAAAGCACAGCGCCACAGGGGCGCGAGGGGGCGGCGGCTGACGATTTCTGCTCGCAGCATGAGGAAGCCGCCGCCGCCTCGCGGCCCGCCGCCAAGAAATCCACCCGCAAGAAAAAGCAGCTGGAACCCGCCACCACTTCGCTGCCCGACAAGCTGCACTGGCTGACCGTCGAGCGCGCGAACCTGCACAACCTCAAGGACGTGACGGCGGCGATCCCGCTCAAGCGCCTGGTCGCGGTCACGGGCGTCAGCGGCTCGGGCAAGTCGACCTTCGCGCGCGAGGTGCTGCTGGCCAACGTCGCCACCGCCGTGACCCAGAGCTCGACCAAGGCCGGGCGCGAGGCGCTGGCCGCCGGCCAGCTGCCGGTCTGGCAGGGTTGTGCCGGCTTGAGCGGCCACGGCCATGTCGAGCGCGTGCTCGAGGTCGACCAGACCCCGATCGGCAAGACCCCGCGCAGCTGTCCCGCCACCTACATCGGTTTCTGGGACCAGATCCGCAAGCTCTACGCCGAGACGCTCGAGGCCAAGGCGCGTGGCTACGGCCCGGGCCGCTTCAGCTTCAACACCGGCGAGGGCCGCTGCCACAGCTGCGAAGGGCAGGGCGTGCGCACCATCGCGATGAGCTTCCTGCCCGACGTCAAGGTGCCCTGCGAGGCCTGCCATGGCGCCCGCTTCAATCCCGAGACACTGGCGGTCAGCTGGCGGGGAAAAAGCATCGGCGAGGTGCTGCAGATGGAGGTCGACGAGGCGGTCGGCTTCTTCGCCTCCATGCCCTCGATCGCGCAGCCCTTGCAACTGCTCAAGGATGTCGGCCTCGGCTACCTGACGCTGGGCCAGCCCTCGCCGACCCTGTCGGGCGGCGAGGCGCAGCGCATCAAGCTGGTGACCGAACTGTCCAAGGTGCGCGACGAGGTCGGGCGGCGCGGCCAGAAGGCGCCGCATACCCTCTATGTGCTCGACGAGCCGACGGTCGGCCTGCACATGGCCGATGTCGACAAGCTGATCCGCGTGCTGCACCGCCTGGTCGATGGCGGCCACAGCGTGGTCGTGATCGAGCATGACCTCGACCTGATCGCCGAGGCCGACTGGGTGCTGGACCTGGGACCCGAGGGCGGCGATGGCGGTGGCCGAGTCGTCGCGGCGGCCACGCCCGAGGAGCTGGTGCGGCTGGGCAGCCACACCGGTCGCGCGCTGGCGCCGGTGCTGGCACGCGGCTGAGTCCGCGTTCAGGCCGGCCTGGCTGTTGCCGTGCTGTCCTGCAGCAAGGCGTCCAGCGCCGGCAGCACGACGCCGTTCCAGCTCGCCTCGCATTCCTCGGCGCTGGGCAGGCGGTGCAGGTCCTTGGCCACCGCGTGGCGCGAGAAGTCCACATGGACCTGGGGCCTCACCTCCTGCCTGGCCAGCGCATGGCGCACGCAATGCAGCGCGCAGCCGTCCAGCGCCAGGATCGGCCGCCCCGACCTGGCGGTGCGTACCAGCGGCTTGACGTCCGAGGCCACGCCGGCGATGCAGGACATCTCGGCCAGCCCCTGGTGGTCGAGCCGCAGCGCGAGCTGGTTGGCCAGCTGGGCCGAGCTCGAGCAGCCCGAGCAGGCATAGACCAGCGGCAGCTGCGCATAGCGTTGCTGGGTCTCGCGCAGCGCGGCCTGGGCCGGCTTGGCTGCGGCCGGAGCCGCCTGGGTCTGCTGGGAATGGGCCATCGGGTCTGCTTTCCGGCGCCGGCTCTGCGCCGCCTGGGTCATGTGTTTGCCGCTCACTGTGCCGCAAGCCCTGGCCGCTGCCCATCCTCCCGAATGAGGAGCGCCGCGACGCTTCCTCGTCCGAAAGCAGGGGCTCGGCTCTGCCGTGCCCGGCCGCGGCCTCAGATCCGCGTGCCCAGCCTGGCCCGCAGCAGCATCGCCAGCCCGGCGGCCGCGACCGCGATCAGCAGCGCCGGGAAACCCAGCCGGGGCGACCATTGCAGCGCGGCCGCGCCCAGCGCCGGCGCCAGCACGCCGCCCAGCGTGTAGGCCAGCACCAGCACCGAGGTGCTGTTGACCAGGGTGATGCCGCGCTCGCGCGAGCCGATGTCTATCATCGACAGGGTGTAGAGGCAGCCGCCGGCGCCGCCCCAGACGAAGGCCAGCGGCCAGGCCAGCGCCGGCTGGTCCGCCACCCAGGGCAGCAGCCCCGAGCCCAGCAGCGTGATGGCGGCGAAGATCCGCATCAGCTGCAGCCGGGTCTGGCGCGCGCCGCCCCAGAAGCTGCCTGGCGCGGCGCGCCCCAGGCGGTCGGCCAGCAGCCCGGCCGGCAGCATCAGCAGCGAACTGCCCAGCCCGCTGGCCGACACCAGCAGGGCAGCCGCCGCCGCGCCCAGTCCCAGCGCCAGGCCGTACAGCGGCAGGATGGCGGTCAGCCCGCTCTCGAAGAAGCCGCCGACGAAGCCCGCCAGCATGATCACCGGGTGCTCGCGCAGCGCGCGCCAGACCCCGCGCAGCCCGACCTCGGCCTGCTGCGCGTCGGCCTCCGACGGCAGCGGCGGGATCAGCAGGCTCCAGAGCAGGCCCAGCGTCATCAGCAGCAGCGCCGCCCAGAGCGCCTCGGGTCGGGCCGGTCCGATCCAGGCCAGCAGCATCGGACCGGCGACGAAGGTGCTGCCGACCATGGTCTCGAAGATGCCGATCCAGCGTCCGCGCTGCGGCGGCGGTGCGCATTCGGCCACCACCGCCTCGGACAGCACCCAGCGCAGGCCCGACGCCATGCCGGCCAGCAGCTGCATGCCGAACCAGAGCCAGAGTGCGTCCGTCAGGCTGAACACCAGTCCCGCGAGCACCGGCAGCAGGCCCGACAGCCAGAGCGTGGGCCGGCGTCCGAGCCGGCGCGTCACGGCCGAGGCGAACGGCGTCACCAGGAAGATGCCGGCCCAGGCCGTGGCCGCGAACAGCCCGGCCAGCCAGGTCGGCAGATCCG
Source organism: Malikia granosa (assembly GCF_002980595.1). GTDB lineage: Bacteria > Pseudomonadota > Gammaproteobacteria > Burkholderiales > Burkholderiaceae_C > Malikia > Malikia granosa. The sequence goes on along the minus strand of NZ_PVLQ01000022.1, from coordinate 46,829 downwards.
CATCCTTGAGCTTCAGCAGCAGCCAGGGCGCGAGCATGAAATAGCCCGTCAGTTCGAGGAAGGTCGATCCGAAGATGCTGGCGAGGCCGAGTCGGGCTTGCCGGGGCGGCAGGTCATGCAGGGGGCTGTGGCTCATTCCCCCATGTTAGCAAGGGCTTGCACAACTATCGAGGCATGGCTATAATCCTTGATTCGGTGAAAATCCGTTCGCCGAAGCACGTCGAAAGACGGACAATTTCAGAGGTTCATATGTACGCGGTCATAAAAACCGGCGGCAAGCAGTATCGCGTTGCCGTTGGCGAAAAACTTAAAGTAGAACAGATTGCTGCGGATGTGGGTCAAGAGATCGTGATCGATCAGGTGCTCGCCGTGGGTAACGGCGCAGACATCAAGGTCGGCACGCCCTTGGTCTCCGGCGCAACGGTCACGGTCACGGTGGTTTCCCACGGTCGTGGCGACAAGGTCCGCATCTTCAAGATGCGCCGTCGCAAGCACTACCAGAAGCGCCAGGGCCATCGTCAGAATTTCACCGAGCTGCAAATCAGCTCGATCAACGGCTAAGGAGTAAAGCACCATGGCACAGAAAAAAGGCGGCGGCTCAACCCGCAACGGTCGCGACTCCAAGCCGAAGATGCTGGGCGTCAAGGTGTTCGGCGGCCAGGCCATCAGCGCCGGCGCGATCATCGTGCGTCAGCGCGGCACCCGTTTCCACGCTGGCGTGGGCACCGGCTGCGGCAAGGACCACACCATCTTCGCGACCTGCGACGGCATCGTGAACTTCACCGTCAAGGGCGAGTTCAACCGCAAGACCATCAACGTCACCCCGGTGTGATGTTGCCTGTTTGATCGCTTCGGCGTTCAGACCGCAAAGGCCCGCGCTGCGGGCCTTTTGTTTTTATCCGTTTGAAGGACAATCCAGTCATGAAATTCGTTGATGAAGCCTATATCGACATAGCGGCCGGCGACGGAGGCAATGGCTGCGCGTCCTTCCGGCACGAGAAGTACAAGGAATTCGGCGGCCCCGACGGCGGCGACGGTGGTCGCGGCGGCTCGGTCTGGGCACTGGCCGACGAGAACCTCAACACCCTGATCGACTACCGCTACAACCGCCGCTTCGAGGCCCAGCGTGGCGAGCACGGCAAGGGTTCCGACATGTTCGGCTGCAAGGGCGACGACATCATCCTCAAGATGCCGGTCGGCACCATCATCCGCAACGCCGAGACCGGCGAGCTGATGCACGAGCTGCTGCAGCCCGGCGAGCAGATCCTGATCGCCAAGGGCGGCGAGGGCGGCTTCGGCAACCTGCGCTTCAAGAGTTCGATCAACCGCGCGCCGCGCCAGAAGACCATCGGCCATCCGGGCGAGCGCTTCAGCCTGGCGCTCGAGCTCAAGGTGCTGGCTGACGTCGGCCTGCTCGGCATGCCCAACGCCGGCAAGTCGACCTTCATCGCGGCGGTCTCGAACGCGCGCCCGAAGATCGCCGACTACCCCTTCACCACCCTGCACCCGAACCTGGGCGTGGTGCGCGTCGGCCCCGAGAAGAGCTTCGTCGTCGCCGACGTGCCAGGCCTGATCGAGGGCGCTTCCGAGGGCGCCGGCCTGGGCCACCAGTTCCTGCGCCACCTGCAGCGCACCCGGCTGCTGCTGCATGTGGTCGACCTGGCGCCGTTCGACGAGGCGGTCGATCCGGTCGCGCAGGCCAAGGCCATCGTCAAGGAACTCAAGAAATACGACCCCGGGCTGCATGCCAAGCCGCGCTGGCTGGTGCTCAACAAGCTCGACATGATCCCCGAGGGCGAACGCGAGGCGCGCGTGAAGGACTTCGTCAAGCGCTTCCGCCACAAGGGCCCGGTGTTCGAGATCTCGGCGCTGACGCGCGAGGGCTGCGAGCTGCTGGTGCAGAAGATCTTCCAGCATATCGTCGCCACCCGCGAGGCCGAGAAGCCCCATGTCGACGTCGATCCGCGCTTCGACGCCGCGCGCGAGCAGGCGGTCGATCCGGCGCCCCAGGTCGACCAGGACGATCCGCGCTTCCGCTGATACCCGGGCTGGACGCCTGCCCGGGTCCGGGGGATGTGCCAGCCGTTTCCGTGACGACAACCTGAGCCCAGACATGAGCACCGACTTGCAAGCCGACCCAGGCGTCTCCCTTTCCGTCGATTCCTCCGAGCTGCTGCGCGGCGCGCGCCGCATCGTCGTCAAGGTCGGCTCCAGCCTGGTGACCAACGAGGGCCGCGGCCTCGACGAGGCCGCGATCGAGCAATGGAGCGCCCAGCTCGCCGCGCTGGTCAAGTCGGGCCGCGAGCTGATCATGGTCAGCAGCGGCGCGATCGCCGAGGGCATGAAGCGGCTGGGTTGGAAGACCCGCCCCAAGATGATCAACGAGCTGCAGGCCGCTGCCGCCGTCGGCCAGATGGGCCTGGTCCAGATGTACGAGACCAAGCTGCGCGAGCAGGAAGTCGGCAGCGCCCAGGTGCTGCTGACCCATGCCGACCTGGCCGACCGCGAGCGCTACCTCAACGCCCGCTCGACCCTGCTGACCCTGCTCGAGCATGGCGTGGTGCCGGTGATCAACGAGAACGACACCGTCGTCAACGACGAGATCAAGTTCGGCGACAACGACACCCTGGGCGCGCTGGTCGCCAACCTGGTCGATGCCGACCTGCTGGTGATCCTGACCGACCAGAAGGGGCTCTACAGCGCCGACCCGCGCAAGAACCCGGACGCCGAGTTCATCCATGTCGCGCGCGCGGGCGACCCGCGCCTCGAGGAGATGGCCGGCGGCGCCGGTTCGCGCGTCGGCACCGGCGGCATGATCACCAAGATCCTGGCCGCCCGGCGCGCGGCCGGCTCCGGCGCCTCGACCGTGATCGCCTGGGGCCGCGAGCCCGACGCGCTGCTGCGCCTGAGCAACGGCGAGCCGATCGGCACCCTGCTGGTCGCGCAGACGGCCAAGCAGCAGGCACGTAAGCAGTGGATGGCCGACCATCTGCAGCTGCGCGGCTACGTGACGGTGGACGACGGCGCCGCTGCCAAGATCGTCGCCGAGGGCAAGAGCCTGCTGCCGATCGGCATGGTCGCCGTCAGCGGCGAGTTCAGCCGCGGCGACGTGATCGCGATCCGCGACGCGCAGGGCCAGGAGCTCGCGCGCGGGCTGGCCAACTACTCGGCCGGCGAGGCGCGGCTGCTGTGCCGCAAGTCGTCGAACGCGGTCGAGGGCCTGCTCGGCTATGCCGCCGAGCCCGAGATGATCCACCGCGACAACCTGGTGTTGCGCGGCTGAGCCGCTGCCGGCCAGCCTTGCCGGGCGATCACGCCCGCCCGTCCCAGGCGACCTGCCAACCTAGCACGGATGCTGTGGGTCGGGATCGAAGCTGGCGCCGGCCGGCAGCTCCATGTGCACCGGCATCGCCGGCAGCTGCAGCATGCCCAGCGGCATCTCGCCATGTGACTGGCGCGGCCGCGCATTGCCGCGCAGGTAGCGGTTGCGGCTCTCCTGCCGCGGCAGGTAGCGCGCGAGCTCATTGAGCGCCATCTCGTAGACGCCACGCTTGAACTCGACCACCATCTCGAGCGGCACCCAATAGTCGTTCCAGCGCCAGGCATCGAATTCCGGATGGCTGGTCGCGCGCAGGTTCAGGTTCCAGTCGCCGCCGGTCAGGCGCAGCAGGAACCAGATCTGTTTCTGTCCCCGGTAGTGGCCGCGTGCATCCCGGCGGATGTAGCGGTCCGGCACTTCATAGCGCAACCAGTCCCGCGTGCGGGCGACGATAGCCACATGTTCGGGCAGCAATCCGATTTCCTCGTGCAGTTCACGGTACATGGCCTGCTCGGGTGTCTCGCCCCGGTCTATGCCGCCCTGTGGAAACTGCCAGGAATGGGTGCGGATGCGCTTGCCCCAGAACACCTGGTTCTTCTGGTTGAGCAGAATGATGCCGACATTGGGCCTGAAGCCTTCTCTGTCAAGCATAATCAACCCCAAATTTTAAAACTGCGTTCATTATGCACCGCTAGTGGGCGGCTTGGCAGGGGCTGCCGGGGCAAACCCTGGCCCTACCCGGGCTGGCTCCGCGGGGCATGCGGGGCGCCAGCCAAAGCCAGACATGAAAGCCTCCCAGTTCCTGATTTCCACCCTCAAAGAAGCCCCGGCCGACGCCGAGGTGGTCAGCCACCAGCTCATGACGCGCGCCGGCATGATCAAGAAGCTGGGCGCCGGCATCTACACCTACATGCCGATGGGCCTGCGCGTGATCCAGAAGGTCGAGAAGATCGTGCGCGAGGAGATGAACCGCGCCGGCGCGATCGAGCTGACCATGCCGGTGGTGCAGCCGGCCGAGCTGTGGCAGGAAACCGGCCGCTTCGACAAGATGGGCCCCGAGATGCTGCGCATCAAGGACCGCCACGAGCGCGACTTCGTGCTGCAGCCGACCTCGGAGGAAGTCGTCACCGACATCGCGCGCCAGGAGCTGCGCAGCTACAAGCAGCTGCCGAAGAACTTCTACCAGATCCAGACCAAGTTCCGCGATGAGCGCCGGCCGCGCTTCGGCCTGATGCGCGGGCGCGAGTTCGTGATGAAGGACGCCTACAGCTTCGACCGCGACCGCGACAGCGCTCAGGCCAGCTACCAGGTGATGGCAGCGGCCTACCGCCGCATCTTCGACCGCTTCGGACTGACCTACCGCGCGGTGGCGGCCGACAGCGGCGCCATCGGTGGCGACCTGAGCGAGGAGTTCCAGGTCATCGCCGCCACCGGCGAGGACGCGATCGTCTACTGCCCGAACAGCGACTACGCCGCCAACATCGAGAAGGCCGAGGCGCTGGCGCCGCAGGGCCCGCGCCCGGTGGCGACTCAGGAGCTGGCCAAGGTGTCGACCCCCGGTACCTCGAGCTGCACTGCGCTGGCCGACTTCCTCGGCCTGCCGCTGTCGGCGACGGTCAAGTCCATGGTGCTGGCGACCGACGAGGTCAACGACTACGATGAAGTCACCAAGACCCGGGTCTTCCTGCTGCTGCTGCGCGGCGACCACGAGATGAACGAGGTCAAGGTCGGCAAGCTGCCGGGCCTGGAGCTTGGCTTCCGCCTGGCGACCGAACTCGAGATCGCCGAGCATTTCGGCTGCAAGCCGGGCTATCTGGGCCCGATCGGTCTCAAGCGCCCGGTCACCGTGATCGCCGACCGCGAGGTCGCGCTGATGGCCGACTGGGTCTGCGGCGCCAACGAGATCGACTACCACCTGACCGGCGTCAACTGGGGCCGCGACCTGCCCGAGCCCGACCTGGTCGCCGACCTACGCAACGTGGTCGCGGGCGACCCGTCGCCGGACGGCAAGGGCCCGCTCGCGATCGAGCGTGGCATCGAGGTCGGCCATGTGTTCTACCTCGGCACCAAGTATTCCCAGGCCATGAACGCCACTTTCCTGGCCGAGGACGGCAAGCCGCGCCATTTCGAGATGGGCTGCTACGGCATCGGCGTGACCCGGCTGCCGGCGGCAGCAGTCGAGCAGAACCATGACGCGCGCGGCATCATCTGGCCGGATGCGATCGCGCCCTTCACGCTCGTGATCTGCCCGATCGGCATGGACCGCAGCGAGGCCGTGCGCGCCGCTGCCGAGCAGCTGCACGACGAGCTGGCCGCGCTCGGCGTCGACGTGCTGCTCGACGACCGTGGCGAGCGCCCGGGTGCGATGTTCGCCGACTGGGAGCTGATCGGCGTGCCGCACCGTGTGACCATCGGCGACAAGGGCTTGAAGGAAGGCCAGGTCGAGTACCAGCACCGCCGCGACGAGGCCGCGACCAAGGTGGCCGTGGCCGAGCTGCTGGCCCTGCTCAAGGGCAAGCTGGGGCTCTGAGATGAGCCGCCGGGACTGTCTGGGCTGGATTGCCAAGGCAGGCCTGGCCAGCCTGTTGCCGGTCAGCCTGCCGGTGCTGGCCAGGGCAGGGGGCCAGCTCGAGGAGCCGCTGGCCGATCCGGTCCGGCTCGCGCTGCGCGCCGCGATCGAGCAGCCCGCGCCGCCCGAGCCCGAGTTTTCCCATCCCGAGGCCAAACTGGCCTATCTGCGCTGGCTCGGCGCGATGAGCCCGCGGCTGGTGCGGCGCAAGCCCGAGTTGCAGACCCGGGTCGAATTCCTGCAGACGGTCTGGTACGAGAGCCGGCGCGCCGGGCTCGACGAGTCGCTGGTGCTGGGGCTGATCCAGGTCGAGAGCGCGTTCCGCAAGTTCGCGGTCTCGCCGGTCGGCGCGCGCGGCTACATGCAGGTGATGCCGTTCTGGGCCCGGCTGATCGGCGACGGCGACCCGTCCAAGCTGTTCCTGATGCAGGCCAATATCCGCTTCGGCTGCGTGATCCTGCGCCATTACCTCGAGCGCGAGCGCGGCGACCTGTTCCTGGCGCTGGGCCGCTACAACGGCAGCCGGGGCCGCCCCGAGTACCCCAATGCGGTGTTCGCGGCGCAGAAAAACTGGCGCCTGGCTTGATGATCGTTTAGGCGGCCGAATCCGCCCGGTCCTCGACCCAGCGCGCGAATTCGAGATCGCGCGCGGTCACGCCGCCGGCGTCGTGGGTCGTGAAGCTGATCTCGACCCGGTTGTAGAGGTTGAACCACTCGGGGTGGTGCTGGCGCCGCTCGGCCTCGAGCGCGACCCGGGTCATGAAGCCGAAGGCCTGGCCGAAGTCGCGGAAGGCGAGCCAGCGCGTGATCGACTGCTCCTCCTCGTCGTACTCCCAGTTCTCCAGCTCCAGCTCGGCCAGCTGCTGGCGCACCTGCTCGGTGCCGAGCACCTGCAGCTCCTCGGTCGCCGGCAGTTGCAGCTCGTCAGCCATCTCAGGCTGCCTCGCCAGCGATGACCTTCTGCAGCTCGCCGGACTCGTACATCTCCATCATGATGTCCGAGCCGCCGATGAACTCGCCCTTGACGTAGAGCTGCGGGATGGTCGGCCAGTTGCTGTATTCCTTGATGCCCTGGCGGATTTCCGGGTCTTCCAGCACGTTGACGGTCTGGACCGTCTTGGTGTCGACGCCGCAGGCCTTGAGGATCTGGATCGCGCGACCCGAGAAGCCGCACATCGGGAAGCTGGCGCTGCCCTTCATGAAGAGCACGATCTCGTTGTTCTTGACCAGTTGGTCGATGCGTTGCTGGGTGTCGTTCATGGGGGTACTCCGTGGGTGGCCGACGGGCCGGTTAGATGCAAAGGCATCCATTATCCCAGCCTTGCCATGTCCACAAGGTCGGGCGAGCCTTGTTCGGTCCCGGTCCAGTGGCCGCTGAGCAGGCTGTCGGGCTTGCGCGCCGCCACCACATGCCCGCTGCTGCCCCAGGTGTCCATCGGCACGCTGAGTCCGGCATAGATGCCGTAGCCAGGGCCGGCGCAGATCTCGCCGCCGGCCTGCAGGCTTTCCCCGGCCTTGATCGAGCCCTGGGCGCTGATGCCACCGCCGGCCCGGATGCCCCAGCCCGCCTCCAGGTGCATGCCGCACCAGATGTCCTGCCCGACCAGGATGCCTTGTTCCGCCTGCACGCTGTGGCCGCTGTGCAGCAGGCCGCCCACGCGCAGGCCTCGCTGGCAGCTGATGCCTTGCTGGACCAGCAGGTCCTGACCCACGCTGGCCGGGCCCTGGACCTGCAGGCTGCTGCCAGCCACGATGTCCCAGCCCACGCGCAGCTCGCCGCCGCAGTGGATGGCCTCGTCGGCCTGTACGCCCCAGCGCACGCGGATGTCGCCGTTGACCTGCAGGCGGCCCTCGCTGCGCAGGCCGCCCTCGCTCCAGAGGTCGCCGCCGACCAGCAGCTGCTGGCCCACGCGCACGCTGCCGCCGGCGCGGACATGGTGGCCGGTCCGCAGCAGGCTGCCGACCTCGATATTGCCCTTGACCTGCAGGCTGCCCGCGAACACGACGGCGTCGGCCTCCAGGTGCTCCAGGGTCAGCACCGCGTCGGTGGGGCCGAACTGCTGCAGCAGCCAGCAGGCGTCCTCCACCCGGCCGGCCTGCACCAGGGTGTCGAGCGCCTGCTGGTAGCTGGCGCCGTCCTCGATGTGGCGCACGAACCAGCGGAAACCGTTGGCACAGGGGTTCTTGGCGCGCAGGAAGCGTTTCGTCAGTTCCATGGCACCGAGGTCGGCGGCGCCTGGGGCGGGATGTCGGACCAGGGCTTGTGACATGGCACTGGCCCTCAGCGGGTGTAGTCGCCCGAGGCTTCGGGCTGGAACAGCAGGGCGGCCAGTTCTGCCTGGCATGCCTCGCCATTGGGCATCGACCAGCTGATGGTGTCGCCCACGCGCCGCCCGAGCAGCGCCATGCCGATCGGCGACAGCACCGAGATGCGCCCGGCACTGGGCTGGGCATCGCGCGGATAGCACAGTGTCAGGCGCTGGCGTCGCGCCTGGCCCGGCAGCACCAGTTCCAGCTCGGAGTTCATGGTGACGACATCGGGCGCGATCTCTTGCGAGCTGACCAGGTCGACGGCTTGCAGCTCGTCGGCCAGGTCCTGCGGCAGTTGCGCACTGCCGAGCTTGTTCAGGCGGGCGTGGTCAAGTTCGGTGAGCACGCGCTCGGGGAAAAACGGGGTTTGCATGTCGCGGTTCCATCGTGAAGCGGCGTGCCGCGGCCGGCCCGCAGGCCGGTGGCACGCCAATGCGCTGTGATGGGGCCCGGCGATCGATGGTCTGCGCTGACAGGGGTGAGGGGGTGGGGAATCGCCGGGCTCAGGAATGTGCGACGGGCTTGTGCAGCCACTGCACGCGCGCAAAAGCGCGCTTTCCGGCGAGGTCATCCATCAGGGCGACAGCAGGAAAGCGGAAGGACATACCGGAGCGGGAGCCTGCCAAGCGTTGCATGTGTCGCATGATAGCAAGCCGGCGCTGCAGGGGCAAGGCAGGGGAATCGCGGCAGTGTAGCCGTGGTGCGATGGCACTGGTCGGGCGCTGCCGCGGCGGCTGTATCAGGGCTGCTGCTTCAGTTCGACCAGCGCGAGCGCGAAGTCGAAGTCCCGGATCGCCTGTGCCACCCGGGCGTAGCGCTCGGGGCCCAGCGCCGCCTGGATCTGGCCGGCATGGTCCTCGAACAGCTGCAGGCATTCCGTGTCGCAGCTCTCGAGCAGGCCCTGCAGCCGGGCGCGCAAGGGCGGCCATTGCCTGCTGTCCGGTCCCGCGGCCGGGCCGGTGTCGGCTGGCCTGGGCAGGCAGGCGGCAATCGCCTGGTTCAGCGGCAGCAGCTGGCTTGCCACGGCCGCGCGCAGCGACTCCAGCTCGCTGGCGGGTTGGCGTTGTCGCAAGGCCTGCTCGAGGCGCCGTGCCGCCTCGCTCAGGGCCTGGGCACCGATCTGGGCCGCGACCCCCTTGAGCGTATGCGCCGCGCGTTCGGCCTGCTCCCAGTCCGCGCGCGCGATGGCCTGTGCCAGCTGGTCCTGCGCATCGGCCTGGCTGGCGACGAAGCGGGCCAGCAGGCCGAGGTAGAGCGATTCGCGCCCGGCCGCCTGTCTCAGTCCAAGCCGGCTGTCGAGCCCTGCCACCTGGGCCAGCGCCTGCCAGCAGGCAGCATCCACGCCCGGCCTGGGCTTGGGCGCCGCATCGGCCGGGCTGGGTGCCGCGTCAGCGGCAGGCCGGGGCGCCGGCTTGATCCAGCGCCGCAGCTTGGCCAGCAGCTGTTCCGGGTCGATCGGCTTGGCGATATGGTCGTTCATGCCGGCCTCGAGGCAGCGCTTGCGGTCGGCGGCCATCGCATTGGCGGTCATCGCGAGGATGGGCAGCGCCTGTCGTCCGGGCAGCTTGCGGATCTCGCGCGTCGCGCTCAGGCCATCCATTACCGGCATCTGCATGTCCATCAGCACGATGTCGTAGGGCTGGCGCTGGACCTTCTGCAACGCCACCGCACCGTCCTCGGCCAGTTCCACCTGCAGTCCGAGCGCCTCCAGGAACTCGGTCGCCACTTCCTGGTTGAGCGGATTGTCTTCCACCACCAGCGCGCGCGCGCCGCGCAGGTCGGCCGCTGGCGCCAAGGCCTGCGTGGCTCTCTCGCGGTCCGTGGCGGCCGGCGCGAGAGGGTCCTGCAGTCCCAGCCTGCTCCCGTGCTGTCCTTGGCTGGCATGGCCCAGGCCTAGGCGGGCGGTGAACCAGAAGGTCGATCCGGCGCCGGGGCGACTGTCGACGCCGATCTGGCCTCCCATCAGTTCGGCCAGCCGCTTCGAGATCGACAGGCCCAGCCCGCTGCCGCCGTACTTGCGCGTGATCGAGCTGTCGGCCTGCTGGAAGCTCTGGAACAGGCGCTCGCGCTGCTCCAGCGACAGCCCGATGCCGGTGTCGCGCACGGCGAAATGCAGCAGCACCTGCTCCGCGCGACGTTCCTGCAGCGAGACGCTGATCCCGATCTCGCCCCGGGCCGTGAACTTGACGGCGTTGTCGGCCAGGTTGATCAGCACCTGCTCGAGCCGCAGCGGGTCGCCGAGCAGTTGCAGCGGCAGGTCGCTGGCGAGTTCGATGCCGAGCTTGAGCCCCTTGCTGGCGGCTTTTTCCGCGATGACCGACAGCACGTCTTCGAGCACCTGCTCGAGGTCGAACTCGACCTGCTCCAGCGCTACCTTGCCGGCCTCGAGCTTGCTGATGTCGAGGATGTCGTTGATCACGCCGAGCAGATGGCGGCCGGAGGACTGGATCTTCTGCAGGTAGTCGCGCACCTTGGGCGGCGGGTCGGCCCGGAGCGCAAGCAGCGTCATGCCCATGACGGCATTCATCGGCGTGCGGATCTCGTGCGACATGTTCGCCAGGAAGGCGCTCTTGGCTTCGCTGGCGGACTCGGCGGCGAAGCGGCGTACCCTCTCGCGCAGGCGCTCGACGCCGAAGGTCACGTTGTACGCCAGCTCCATCAGCAGGCTGACCTCTTCGGGGGCGAAGGCATCGGCCTCGCGGGCATAGACCATCATCGCGCCAAAGGTGCCGACGGCCGGCAGGACCATCGGCAGCGCGATGCTGGACTGGTAGCCATGCCTGAGCGCGAGCTGGCGCCAGGGTTCCATCCTGGGGTTGCTCAGGTAGTCCTGGTTGACCTGCGGCCGGCCGCTGCGGATGGCTTCGCCGGTCGGGCCGCGGCCCCAGGGCGAATCGGCATCCCAGCTGATCCTGATGTCCGCCAGGTAGCCGTCGTTCGACCCCCAGGACACCAGCGGCCGCACCGTCTTGCCGGCATCCTGTTCGGCGCTGCCGATCCAGGCCATGCGGTAGCCGCCGGCATCGACCACGACGCGGCAGATCTCGCTCAGCAGTTCGGTCTCGGAGTCGGCGCGGGCCATCGCGAAGTTGCAGTCGCTCAGCAGCCGCAACGCGCGCTGCACCTTGTGCTCGGACTGCTCGGCCTCGATGTTGCGCGTGATGTCGCGCGCCACGCCGAACAGGCCGACGATCTGGCCCTGGGCATTGCGGATCGGGTACTTGCGGTTGTCGACCCAGCCCGGGCGGCCGTCGTTGTGCAGGATGGGCTGGACCTCGTGCGCCACCGGCAGGCCGGCAAAGACCTGCTTTTCCAGCCGGTAGTAATGGTCGGCCAGGGCTTCGGGGAAGACATCATAGTCGGTCTGCCCGAGCAGGTCGGTCCAGTGCTCGGCCGGACTGCAGATCGTCACCAGGGTCTGGCTGGCGCCAGTGAAGACATGGTGGCGGTCCTTGAAGTAGATGAAGTCGTCGGTGTTCTCCATCATGGCGCGGAAATTGGCCGTCAGCGAGGCATCGTCCAGCGTCCGAGGCAGGCTCTTGGCATCCTGCAGCAGCAGTTCCAGCCGCACCTCGCCAGTGGGCGCCGCTGTCCTGTCGTAGCTGGCCCGGATGCAGCGTATCCGGCCGTCGGCCTGGCGCAGACGCAAGCTCAGGACCCCGGACGACTGGCTGCCATCGGGCGCGAACAGCTGGGCGGCCAGGTCGCCGTCATCCGGGTGGATCAGTTCCTGCAGCGACAGGCGACCGCTGATGAAGTCAGCGGCGGCATGGCCCAGCAGCGGCAGGATGTCCGCGCTGGCCGAGAGCACCGACCAGTGCGCGTTCCGCAACAGGCTGATCTTGACTTCGTTCATGGTGTTTCATTATCACCATTTCGAGCTGGTTGTTTCAGCCTTTCAGCGGGGCTGGCCTAGCTGGATTCGCAATATCCGCCGGTGCAGCGCAGATGGCCGGCCAGATCCTTCCGGTGCGCTATGCCGGCATAGTCCTGCTCGGCCAGCAGCCTGGCCACATCCTGGGCCTGGTCCCAGCCATGCTCGAGCAGCAGCCAGCCGCCAGGCTGCAGATGCAGCCTGGCCTGGGCGGCGATGACGCGGATGTCGTCCAGCCCGTCGGCGCCGCTGGCCAACGCCGACAGCGGCTCGTGCCTGAGCGCGGCCAGGTGCGGGTCGTCGGCGCGGATATAGGGCGGGTTGCTGACGATCAGCTCGAAGCGCTCGGGCAGCGCCTGGCCTGCGGGCTGCTGGGCGGCGGCTTCGGCCTGGCGCTGGTCCCAGTCGGACAGCCAGCTGCCCAGCAGGAAGCGTACCGGCAGGCCGAGCCGGCTGGCGTTGGCGCTGGCCACTTCCAGCGCATCGCGGCTGGCATCGAGCGCCCAGACCCGGGCATCGGGCCGGCGCTGCTGCAGCGCCAGCGCGATCGCGCCGCTGCCGGTGCCAAGGTCGAGCAGGCTGGGGTTCCTGAGCGGGGCCAGCAGCTCGAGCGCCCAGTCGACCAGGGTCTCGGTGTCGGGGCGCGGATCGAGCACGCGCGCGTCGACCTGCAGCTCGAGGCCGTGGAATTCGCGCTTGCCGACCAGGTAGGCCACCGGCTCGCCGGCCAGCCGGCGCCGGCACAGCGCCAGGTACTCCCGCGCCGCGGCGGCGGGCAGCGGGTCGGTGTCGTGCCCGATCAGCCAGGCCCGGTCGTGCGGCGAGCGGCCGAGCCGGTGCAGCAGCAGCACCTGGGCGTCGAGCTTGTCGAGTCCGGCCTGGCGGGCTTGCAGCAAGGCCTGCTGCACGGTGGCGGGCAGGGCGCTGTCCCGGTCGGCATCGGGTCCAGTCGCGGCCGGTCCGGTCGGTTCGACCGCGCTCATGCCAGCGCCCCATGCGCGGCCTGGCCGGCGCTCTGCTCGAGGTCGGCCATCAGCTCGGCGCCGCGCGCGAGCTGCAGCGCCTGGATCACCTCGTCAAGCTCGCCCTCCATCACCGCGCCGAGCTTGTACAGCGTCAGGTTGATGCGGTGGTCGGTCAGGCGGCCCTGCGGGAAGTTGTAGGTGCGGATGCGGTCGCTGCGGTCGCCGCTGCCGATCAGGCCCTTGCGCTCGGCGGCTTCCTTGGCGGCGCGCTCGCTGCGCTCCTTTTCCTGGATGCGGGCCTGCAGCACCTGCAGCGCCTTGGCCTTGTTGCTGTGCTGGCTGCGGCCGTCCTGGCATTCGGCGACGATGCCGGTCGGCAGGTGCACCACGCGCACCGCCGAGTCGGTCTTGTTGATGTGCTGGCCGCCGGCGCCGCTGGCGCGGAAGGTGTCGATGCGCAGCTCGGCCGGATTGAGCTTGATCGCCTCGGCCTCGTCGGGCTCGGGCATCACCGCGACGGTGCAGGCGCTGGTGTGGATGCGGCCCTGGGATTCGGTCGCCGGCACCCGCTGCACCCGGTGGCCACCCGACTCGAAGCGCAGCCGGCCGTAGGCCTGCTGGCCGACCACGCGCAGCACCACTTCCTTGTAGCCGCCGAGCTCGCTCGGCGATTCGCTGACGGTCTCGACCCGCCAGCCCTGGCGCTCGGCATAGCGGGTATACATGCGGGCCAGGTCGCCGGCGAACAGCGCGGCCTCGTCGCCGCCGGTGCCGGCGCGCACTTCGAGGAAGGCGTTGCGGTCGTCGTCCTGGTCCTTGGGCAGCAACAGCCATTGCAGTTCCTGCTCGAGCGTGGCGAGCTCGGCCTCGGCGGCGGCGATCTCGTCGCGCGCCATGGCGGCCAGCTCGGCATCGTCTTCCTGTGCCATCAGCCTGGCCTCGGCCAGCTCGGCCTCGCGCTGCTGGTAGCGCAGCCAGGGTTCGATCAGGGCGCCGTTTTCGGCATGTTCTCGGGTCAGCTTGCGAAAGCGCTCCAGGTCCTGGGTGGCGTCGGGCGCGCTGAGCAGGGCATCGAGTTCGTGCAGGCGCAGGCGCTGGCGCTCCAGGGTTTCGCGGATGAAGGGCTTCATCCGCGGATTATAAAATTGCGGACGAAACCGCAGCTGACCGCCTGCTGGCTGGTGGCCTGCTGCCGGCTTGCGCCTCAGGGACCGAGCTGGTCGACCCGGTCGGTGATGACGCAGTCCAGCCCCCAGTCCAGCAGCTGCTGTGCCCGCTCGGCCTGGTTGACGGTATAGGCCAGCGCCCGCCAGCCCTGTTCGTGGGCCTGGGCGATGCGCTCCTGGGTCCAGAGCGGGTGATGGCAGACCAGCGCGGTGCAGCCGAGCGCCTGCGCCGCCTCCTGCCAGCCATCCCAGAACTCGTGCAGCAGCAGGCCGCGCGGCAGGGCCGGTGCCGCCGCCTGGGCTGCCGCCAGCGCCGCGACCTGGAACGAGGTCAGCAGCGGCGGCAGCGGGGTCGGCTGCTCCGGCTGGCTGGCGGCCTGCTCGGCCCACCAGCGCGCGGCCTGCTCGGCGACCAGCCGGCCGGTCAGGCTTTCCTGGCCCGGCGTGGGCTTGATCTCGATGTTGAGCGCATGACCCTGGCGCAGGCAGAAGCGGGCCAGGTCCTGCAGCGTCGGCAGCGGCTCGCCAGCGTAGGGGCCGGAATGCCAGCTGCCGGCATCGAGCCGGGCCAGCGCGGCCCAGGGCTGGTCGCCGGCCTGGCCCTGACCGTTGGTGGTCCGCTCCAGCGTCGCGTCGTGCAGCAGGAAGGCCACGCCGTCGGCGCTGAGCTTGGCATCGCATTCGAACATGCGGTAGCCATGCCGGGCGCCGAGCCGGAAGGCGGCCAGGGTGTTCTCGGGCGCCAGCTGGCCGGCGCCCCGGTGCGCGATCCAGCACGGGTAGGGCCAGGGGGTCATGGGCTTCATGGGAGACGGATGCCGGTCTGGGCGTCGAAACGGTGCAGGCGGTCGGCGCGCGGCCGGGCGCGCAGGCTGCCGCCGAGCGCGGGCGGGACCTGCTCTTCGGGCATGCGCAGGGTCAGGCTTTCGGTGCCGAGTCGGGTGTGGACCAGGCGCTCGGCGCCCAGCAGCTCGACCGACTCGACCTGCAAGGTCCAGCCGTCGTCGGCCAGGTCGACATGCTCGGGCCGGATGCCGAGGATGGCACCGGCTGCGACGCCTGGCGCCTGCTGCAGCAGGTTCATCGGCGGCGAGCCGATGAAGCTGGCGACGAAGGTGGTGGCCGGCCGGGCATAGACCTCCTCGGGCGTGCCGAACTGCTCCATCCGGCCCTTGTTCATGACGATCATGCGCTGGGCCAGGGTCATGGCCTCGACCTGGTCATGGGTGACGAACAGCGAGGTCACGCCGAGCTCGCGGTGCAGCTGCTGGATCTCGAGCCGGGTCTGGGCGCGCAGCTTGGCGTCCAGGTTGGACAGCGGTTCGTCGAACAGGAAGACCTGCGGCTGGCGCACGATGGCGCGGCCCATCGCCACCCGCTGGCGCTGGCCGCCCGAGAGCTGGCGCGGCTTGCGATCGAGCAGCGGCTCGAGCTCGAGGATGCGGGCGGCGCGCAAGACCCGGGACTCGATCTCGGTGCGCGCCAGCTTGGCGATCTTGAGCCCGTAGGCCATATTGTCGAACACGCTCATGTGCGGGTAGAGCGCATAGTTCTGGAACACCATCGCGATGTCGCGCTGCGCCGGCTCGAGCCGGTTGACCACGCGCGGGCCGATCAGGATCTCGCCGCCGCTGATTTCCTCCAGCCCGGCGACCATGCGCAGCAGGGTGGACTTGCCGCAACCCGAGGGGCCGACGATGACGACGAACTCGCCGTCGCCGATCTCGGCGTCGATGCCGTGGATGACCTGCAGCGACTGTCGGCCCTGCTGGTACTGCTTGATTACGTGCTTGAAGCTGAGGGATGCCATGCGGGAATCGGGTTTATTTCTCGCTGTCGACCAGGCCCTTGACGAACCATTTCTGCATCAGGATCACCACCGCCGCCGGCGGCAGCATGGCCAGCATGGCGGTGGCCATGACCAGGTTCCACTCGATGCGCGCATCGCCGCCCGAGATCATGCGCTTGATGCCCATCACGATCGGGTACATGCTCTCGTCGGTGCTGACCAGCAGCGGCCACAGGTACTGGTTCCAGCCGTAGATGAACTGGATCACGAACAAGGCCGCGATGCTGGTGCGCGACAGCGGCAGCAGGATGTCCCACAGGAAGCGCAGCGGCGAGGCGCCGTCGACCTTGGCCGCCTCGACCAGCTCGTCGGGCACGGTCAGGAAGAACTGCCGGAACAGGAAGGTGGCGGTGGCCGAGGCGATCAGCGGCACCGTCAGGCCGGCATAGCTGTTGATCAGGCCGAAATCGGCGATCACCTGGTAGGTCGGCACGATGCGCACCTCGACCGGCAGCATCAGCGTGACGAAGATGGCCCAGAAACAGAGCAGGCGCAAGCGGAAGCGGAAATACACGATCGCGAACGCGCTCAGGAGCGAGATCACGATCTTGCCGACCGAGATCAGCAGCGCCATGACCAGGCTGACCGACAGCATCCGGGCCACCGGCAGCTGGGCCGCGAACCCGCTGCCGTCGCCGCCCAGGATGGCGCGGTAGTTGGCCCAGCCCTGGTCGCCCGGCCAGATCGGCAGCGGCGACTGCGCCAGCGTCTGCGCCGTATGGGTCGACGCCACCAGCGCGATGTAGAGCGGGAACACGATCAGGCACAGGCCTATCCACAGCACCCCGTGCGACAGCCAGTCGAGCAGGCGGTTGCGTTCGATCATCTCAGTAGTTGACCTTGCGTTCGATATAGCGGAACTGGAACACCGTCAGCGCGACCACGATCAGCATCAGCACCACCGACTGGGCCGCCGAGCCGCCCAGGTCCATCGCCTTGAAACCGTCGAAATAGACCTTGTAGACCAGGATCGCGGTGTCCTTGCCGGGACCGCCCTGGGTGGTCGCATCGACGATGCCGAAGGTGTCGAAGAAGGCGTAGACCGTGTTGACCACCAGCAGGAAGAAGGTGGTCGGCGACAGCAGCGGGAACTGGATGTTCCAGAAGCGGCGCCAGACCCCGGCGCCGTCGATCGCGGCGGCCTCGATCAGCGACTTCGGGATGCTCTGCAAGCCGGCCAGGAAGAACAGGAAGTTGTAGGCGATCTGCTTCCAGACCGCCGCGATCACGATCAGCGCCATCGCGTGCTGGCTGTCGAGCAGCGAGTTCCAGGCGATGCCGATCGACTGCAGCGCCTGCGCCGCCAGTCCGACCGAGGGCGAGAACAGGAACAGCCACAGCACGCCCGCCACCGCCGGCGCCACCGCGTAGGGCAGGATCAGCAGGGTGCGGTAGAACCAGGCACCCTGGCGCACCCGGTCGGCAAAGAAGGCCAGCAACAGCGAGATGACTATGCCCAGCAGCGCGACCAGGGCCGAGAACAGGGCCGTGGTCTGGAACGAGGCCAGGTAGGTCGGGTCCGCCCACAGGGCCCGGAAGTTGTCCAGCCCGACCCATTCGGTCGAGATGCCGAAGGCGTCCGACTGCTGGACCGACTGCAGCAGGGCCTGCCCGGCCGGCCAGAAGAAGAAGGCCAGGATGATCAGCCCCTGCGGGGCGATCAGCAGCCAGGGCAGGTAGCCCGAGGCAAACACGACTCTCTTGTCACTGCTCAAGATGCATCGACCCCGCCTAGGCGGGGCCGTCCTTCAGGTCGATGAGGAAGAAGTCCGGATCAGGACTTGTTGGCCTTCTCGAATTTCACCAGCAGCTCGTTGCCGCGCTGGACGATGCTGTCGAGCGCTGCCTTGGCCGACTTCTTGCCGGCCCAGACCTGCTCGAGTTCCTCGTCCTCGATGGTGCGGATCTGCACATAGTTGCCCAGGCGGATGCCGCGCGACTTCTCGGTCGTCTTGCGGATCATCTGGTTGACCGAGACATCGGTGCCCGGGTTCTGCTGGTAGAAGCCCGACTGCTCGGTCAGCCTGAAGGCGGCCATGGTGACCGGCAGGTAGCCGGTGCGCTTGTGGTTGGCGGCCTGGACGGCCGGGTCGGACAGGTAGTTGAAGAAGGACGCGATGCCCTTGTACTCGGCCGGCTTCTTGCCCGACATCACCCACAGGCTGGCGCCGCCGATCACGGTGTTCTGCGGTGCGTTGGGCACGTCCGGGTAGTAGGGCAGGGTGCCGACGGCGAACTTAAACTTGGCGTTCTTGCTCACGCCCGCGTAGGCGGCCGAGGAGTTGATGCTGATCGCGCATTCGCCCGACTCGAACGGGGCGCCGGCCGCGCTGCCGCGGCCCTTGTAGACGAACAGGCCCTGCTTGGCCATGTTGCCGAGGTTTTCGATATGGCGCACATGCAGCGGCGAGTTGACGACCAGGCGCGCATTGAGGCCCTTCATGCCGTTGCCCTGGGTCGCGAGCTCGGTGTCGTGCCAGGTCGAGAAGCTCTCGAGCTGGGTCCAGCCCTGCCAGGCGGTCGTGAACGGGCACTGGTGGCCGCTGGCCTTGAGCTTGGCGGCGGCCAGCGTGACTTCCGGCCAGGTGCGCGGCAGCTTGTCGGTCGGCAGCCCGGCGGCCTTGAAGGCATCGAGGTTGACCCACATCACGGTGGTCGAGCTGTTGAACGGGAAGGACATCATCTGACCGCTGGGCGCGGTGTAGTAGCCCGCCACCGCCGGCACATAGGCCTTGGGGTCGAACTTGTAGCCGGCCTCGCGCATGACCTGCTCGACCGGCACCACCACGCCCTTGGATGCCATCATGGTCGCGGTGCCGACCTCGAACACCTGCAGGATATGGGGCGCATTGCCGGCACGGAAGGCGGCGACGGCCGCAGTCATCGACTCGTCGTAGCTGCCCTTGAAGACCGGAACGATCTTGTAGTCGCGCTGCTTGCTGTTGTAGTCCTTGGCGATGTCGCCGACCCAGTCGCCCAGCGCGCCCGACATCGAGTGCCACCACTGGATTTCAGTCTGCGCCTGCGCACCGGATGCAAAGGCCAGCGCCAGTGCCAGCGCGATCGGACCACGCAACGATTGAAGCTTCATCCCGGACTCCTGCTGAAAAATGAATTTTCGGCAGCATAGTCGTCAGATATGTCAGCCTTGTGGCAAGGATCTGTGCTGGCGGACTGGGCGGCGACCGGCTGGCGCGCCCTGCCGCGCGCGGGCTGGTTCAGCCGGCGTTGCGCTTGTTCTGGCCGCGCAGGAACAGCCGCTCGACCGTCTGCGCGGTGGCCTGGCGCGTGGCGGCGTCGCCGGTGTGCAGCTCGGCCAGGGCGCCGTGCAGCATCTTCTGCGTCAGGCCGCGCGCCAGTGCCTCGAGCACGCTGTCCACGTCGTCGCCGCGCGCCAGCAGCTTGCGCGCCCGCGCCAGTTCGGCCGCGCGCCATTCGTCGGTCTGCGCGTGCAGGTCGCGGATCAGCTCGACCACGCCGCCGCGCGGATCGCGCTGCCCGATCCAGTGCATGAAGCTCTGCACGCCGGCATCGATGATGATCTCGGCCTCGGCGACGGCGGCCTGGCGGTTTTCCTTGCCGCTCTGCACCACCGCGGCGAGGTCATCGACGGTGTAGAGGTAGACATCGGACAGCTGCTGGACCTCGACCTCGATGTCGCGCGGCACTGCGAGGTCGACCATGAAGATCGGCCGGTGGCGGCGCTTCTTGAGTGCGCGCTCGACCGCGCCCAGGCCGATCAGCGGCAGGGTCGACGCGGTGCAGCTGATGACGGCGTCGAACTCATGCAGGCGCTCGGGCAGGTCGGACAGGCGCAGCACCTCGGCGCCGAAGCGGCTCGCGAGCTTCTCGCCGCGCTCGAGCGTGCGGTTGGCGATCGCCATGCCCTTGGGCGCCTTGGCGGCGAAATGGGTCGCTGCCAGCTCGATCATCTCGCCGGCGCCGACGAACAGCACCTTGATGTCCTTCAGGTCCTCGAACAGCTGGCCGGCCAGCCGCACCGCGGCCGCGGTCATGCTGATCGAGTGCGCGCCGATCTCGGTATGGCTGCGCACCTGCTTGGCGACTGCGAAGCTGCGCTGGAACATCTGGTGCAGCGTGCTGCCGAGCGCACCGGCCTCGTCGGCGGCGCGCACCGCGTGCTTGAGCTGGCCCAGGATCTGCGCCTCGCCGAGCACCATGCTGTCGAGCCCGCTGGCGACGCGGAAGGCGTGGCGCGCCGCCTCGTCGCCCTTGAGCACATAGGCATGGTCGAGCAGCTCCTGCGGGCTCACGCCGCCAGTGCTGGCCAGCCATTGCACGGTCGAGTCGAGCTCGAGCTCGTCGGCCGCGCAGTAGATCTCGGTGCGGTTGCAGGTCGACAGCAGCGCGGCCTCGGGCTGGCGCGCCAGCGAGGCCCGGAAGCGCTGCAGGGTTTCCGGCAGCTGGTCGAGCGCGAACGCGAACCGCCCGCGCAAGTCGAGCGGAGCGGTGTGGTGATTGATTCCTAGCGCCCAGACAGCCATATGTGGGCACATTATAAAATTTTCATCTTTGATTGTTTCCGCATGTCCTTGAACGATAGCCATTCGCTCATCCTGGCGCTCTGGGGCTGGCTGCTGCACCTGGGCAATTTCGCTCTGCCGGCGCTCGGCCTCGCGACCCTGCTGGCGCCGGCCGTGGCCGGCTGGCGTGGCCTGACGCCGCAGCGGCTCTGGCAAGCCTGGTGGCCGCTCGCGGGCGCCGGCCTGCTGGTGCTCGTCGCCGGGCTGGTCGGCCTGGGTCGCGACGGGCGCATGGCGACCTATGCCGCCCTGGTCCTGGTGGCCGCCAGTCTGGCTTGCTGGCTGCAGGGCCGCATGGCCGCGCGTCCGCCCGAGCGCATGGTCATCGCGCGCGCGCCGCGGCGGCGCTGACTGGCGCCGGGCGCTTCCCCGCTCGCGGGCGGCAAGCCGCCAGTCCAGGCTAGCCGTATCCACGTTCGCGATATTGCCTTGCCGCCTGCCTCGCCCGCCGCCAGCGGGGCTGCGGTAACATCGTCCCCCCCGCACCACGGCGAAATTTGCTCCGGATATGAACGCACCCACCCCGATCCAGCACCTGCTCGACGCCGCCGGCGATACCCCCCGCCTGCGCGAGATTCCCTACAACTACACCTCGTTTTCGGATCGGGAAATCGTCGTTCGCCTGCTCGGCTCCCGCGCCTGGGAGGTGCTGAACCAGCTGCGCCAGGAGCGCCACACCGGCCGCTCGGCGCGCATGCTGTATGAAGTGCTGGGCGACATCTGGGTGGTGCAGCGCAACCCCTATCTGCAGGACGACCTGCTCGACAACCCCAAGCGCCGCCAGGCCCTGGTCGATGCGATGAACCACCGCCTGGGCGAGGTCGAGAAGCGCCGCCGCCCGCAGGAAGACGGCGAGCGCGACGCGCTGGTCGGCGAGCTGCTGGCTGCCGCCAGCCAGGCCGTGCGCGAGTTCGCCGCCGCCTTCGACCAGGTGGGCGCGCTGCGCCAGCAGGCCGCCAAGGTGCTGCGCCGCCACACGGGCAAGGACAACATCAAGTTCGACGGCCTGAGCCGCGTCAGCCATGTGACCGACGCGACCGACTGGCGGGTCGAGTACCCCTTCGTCGTGCTGACGCCCGACACCGAGGCCGAGATGGCCGGCCTGGTCAAGGCCTGCATCGAGCTCGGCCTGACCATCGTGCCGCGTGGTGGCGGCACCGGCTACACCGGCGGCGCGATCCCGCTGACCTGGAAGAGCGCGGTCATCAACACCGAGAAGCTGCTCGGCATGACCGAGGTCGAGCTGATCGACCTGCCTGGCGTCAACCACAAGGTGCCCACCCTCTGGACCGAGGCCGGCGTCGTGACCCAGCGCGTGGCCGATGCGGCCGAGCGCGCCGGCTTCGTGTTCGCGGTCGATCCGACCAGCGCCGAGGCGTCCTGCGTCGGCGGCAACATCGCGATGAACGCTGGCGGCAAGAAGGCCGTGCTGTGGGGCACCGCGCTCGACAACCTGGCGAGCTGGCGCATGGTCACCCCCGACGCGCAATGGCTCGAGGTGGTGCGGGTCGACCACAACCTGGGCAAGATCCACGACGCCGAGATCGCCAGCTTCGAGCTGCACTACTTCGAGGCCGACGGCAAGACGCCGATCCGCACCGAGCGGCTCGACATCCCGGGCAAGACCTTCCGTAAGGAAGGCCTGGGCAAGGACGTGACCGACAAGTTCCTCGCCGGCCTGCCTGGCGTGCAGAAGGAGGGCTGCGATGGCCTGATCACCAGCGCGCGCTGGGTGCTGCATCGCATGCCCGAGCACACCCGCACCGTCTGCCTCGAGTTCTTCGGCAACCCGAAGGACGGCGTGCCCAGCATCGTCGAGATCAAGGACTTCATGTTCGCCGAGCAGAAGCGCAGTGGCACGCTGCTGGCCGGCCTCGAGCACCTCGACGACCGCTACCTGCGGGCGGTCGGCTACTCGACCAAGAGCAAGCGCGGCGGCTTCCCCAAGATGGTGCTGATCGGCGACATCGTCGGTGACGATCCGGACGCGGTCGCGCGCGCCGCCAGCGAGGTGGTGCGGCTGGCCAACGGTCGCGCCGGCGAGGGCTTCACGGCCGTCAGCGCCGATGCGCGCAAGCAGTTCTGGGCCGACCGCAAGAAGACCGCCGCCATCAGCCGCCACACCAACGCCTTCAAGGTCAACGAGGACGTGGTGATCCCGCTGCCGCGCATGGGCGAGTACACGCTGGGCATCGAGCGCATCAACATCGAACTGAGCCTGCGCAACAAGATCAAGCTGGCCAACGAGCTGGAGGCCTTCTTCCAGTGCGGCAAGCTGCCGCTGGGCAAGGCCGACGAGGCCGCCGACATGCCGAGCGCCGAGACGCTGCAGGAGCATGGCGAGCGCGCGCTGGCCGTGATTCGCAACGTGCGCGCCCAGTGGCAGCAGTGGATGGACGGCCTCGATACCGTGCAGGCCGACAGCGGCCGCAGCTTCTTCGACCAGCTGCAGGACTATTCCCTGCGCGCGAGCTGGAAGACCCAGATCCGCGAGGCGCTGCGCGCCATCTTCACCGGCTCGGTGTTCGCGCCGGTGCTCGAGGAGTGCAAGGCGATCCACAAGCGCGTGCTCAAGGGCCGGGTCTGGGTCGCGCTGCACATGCATGCCGGCGACGGCAACGTGCACACCAACATCCCGGTCAACAGCGACGACTACGAGATGCTGCAGACCGCGCACGAGGCGGTCGACCGCATCATGGTGCTGGCGCGCAGCCTCGACGGCGTGATCTCGGGCGAGCATGGCATCGGCATCACCAAGCTCGAATACCTGAGCGACGCAGAGCTCGCGCCGTTTGCCGGCTACAAGCAGCGCGTCGACCCCGAGGGCCGCTTCAACAAGGGCAAGCTGCTGCGCGGCGGCCAGCTGTTCGACGCCGCCGACATGCGCCGCGCCGACCTCAGCATGGCCTACACGCCGAGCTTCGGCCTGATGGGCTACGAGTCGCTGATCATGCAGCAGAGCGACATCGGCGCCATCGCCGACTCGGTCAAGAACTGCCTGCGCTGCGGCAAGTGCAAGCCGGTCTGCTCGACCCATGTGCCGCGCTCCAACCTGCTGTACTCGCCGCGCAACAAGATCCTGGCCACCAGCTTGCTGGTCGAGGCCTTCCTCTACGAGGAGCAGACCCGGCGCGGCATCAGCCTCAAGCACTGGGAGGAGTTCGAGGACGTCGCCGACCACTGCACGGTCTGCCACAAGTGCCTGTCGCCTTGCCCGGTCAAGATCGACTTCGGCGATGTCTCGATGAACATGCGCAACCTGCTGCGCAAGATGGACAAGAAGAGCTTCCGTCCCGGCAACGCCGCCGCGATGTTCATGCTCAACGCGACCAACCCCGAGACCATCAAGCTCGCGCGCAGCGCCATGGTCGGCGTCGGCTTCAAGGCCCAGCGCCTGGCCAACACCGTGCTGCACGGCCTGGCCAAGAAGCAGACCAGCGCGCCGCCGGCCTCGGTCGGTCCGGCCACGGTCAAGGAGCAGGTGATCCACTTCATCAACAAGAAGCTGCCGGGCGGCCTGCCGACCAAGACCGCGCGCGCGCTGCTCGACATCGAGAACAAGGACTACGTCCCGATCATCCGCAACCCGCAGGGCACCAGCAGCGACAGCGAGGCGGTGTTCTACTTCCCGGGTTGCGGCTCCGAGCGCCTGTTCAGCCAGGTCGGCCTCGCGACCCAGGCCATGCTCTGGCATGCCGGCGTGCAGACCGTGCTGCCGCCGGGCTATCTGTGCTGCGGCTATCCGCAGCGCGGCTCGGGCCAGTTCGAGAAGGCCGAGCAGATGATCACCGACAACCGGGTGCTGTTCCACCGCGTCGCCAACACGCTCAACTACCTCGACATCAAGACCGTGGTCGTCTCCTGCGGCACCTGCTACGACCAGCTGTCGGGCTACCAGTTCGACAAGATCTTCCCGGGCTGCCGCATCATCGACATCCACGAGTATCTGCTCGAGAAGGGCATCACGCTCGATGCCAAGGGCGCCTACCTGTTCCACGATCCCTGCCACAGCCCGATGAAGCTGCAGGCACCGATCAAGACCGTCAAGGCCCTGGTCGGCGACACCGTGGTACAGAGCGACCGCTGCTGCGGCGAGTCCGGCACGCTGGGCGTGACCCGGCCCGACATCTCGACCCAGGTCCGCTTCCGCAAGGAAGAGGAGCTCAACAAGAACGCGCAGGAACTGGCCGCGCTGGCCGAGAAGAACGGGGCCGCGCTGCAGCCGGGCAAGACCAAGATCCTGACCAGCTGCCCGAGCTGCTTCCAGGGCCTGAGCCGCTATGGCGAAGACCTGCAGAACGGCCTGCTCGAAGCCGACTATGTCGTGGTCGAGATGGCGCGCCATATCCTGGGCGAGAACTGGCTGCCCGACTATGTCGCCAAGGCCAACGCCGGCGGCATCGAGCGCGTGCTGGTCTGATGGCTGCCAGCCCTGAGCCCGGCTGCCCGCTCTGCCGCGAGGACGGCGGGCTGCTGATCGCGCGGCACGACAGGTTCCGCCTCATCCGCGCCACCGGCCCGGATGCGGCGGATTGTCCCGGCTTCTACCGCGTGGTCTGGAACGACCATGTGGCCGAGTTCTCGGACCTGGCCGAGGCCGACCAGCTGCTCTGCCTGCGCGCCGTCAGCATGGTCGAGCGCGTGCTGCGCGAGCAGCTGGCGCCGACCAAGGTCAACCTGGCGGCGCTCGGCAACATGGTGCCGCACCTGCACTGGCATGTGATCGCGCGCTTCGACTGGGACAGCCGCTGGCCGGCGCCGGTCTGGGCCGGGCCGCAGCGCGAAGCCGATCCGCAGCGCCTGCAAGCGCTGCGTGCGCGCTTGGCCGGCTGCGACGCCGCGATCGCCGCCGCGGCGGCCCGGCTGGCCTGAGCCGGTCCGGGCGGCATGCCGCCCGCTTCCGATCCGCCTGCCGCGCGCGTTACGATAGCGTTTTGACCTCACTAGCCTTCTGCGAGACAACATGGCTGGCCTGAACCCCGACACCCCCCATCCCGTCGAGCTGACGCTGCACGCCAAGTCGCGCCTGCTCGAGATCGCCTTCGACGACGGCGCGCGCTTTCGCCTGCCGTTCGAGCTGCTGCGCGTGCTCTCGCCCTCGGCCGAGGTCCAGGGCCATGGCCCGGGCCAGGAGACGCTGCAGACCGGCAAGCGCGAGGTCGACATCACTGCGCTCGAGCCGGTCGGCCACTATGCGATCAAGCCGACCTTCTCGGACGGCCATGACTCCGGCCTCTACAGCTGGGACTACCTGTACCGGCTCGGCCTCGAGCAGGAGCAGCGCTGGACCGACTACCTGGCCCGCCTGCAGGCCGCCGGCCTCGACCGCGATGCACCGATGGCCGCAAAGGCCGGATCGGCCTGCGGCCACTCCCATTGAACCGCCGCAGCGACGGCAAGCAACAGGCAGGAACTGAAGCCATGAGCCAGACCCATTTCGGATTCAAGACCGTCGACGAGCAGGACAAGGCGCGCCATGTGCGCAGCGTGTTCGACTCGGTCGCCTCCAACTACGACATCATGAACGACCTGATGTCGGCCGGGCTGCACCGGGTCTGGAAGGCCTACACGATCCAGGTCGCCAATCCGCGCCCGGGCGACCGGGTGCTCGACATCGCGGGCGGCACCGGCGATCTCGACCTGGCCTTCGCGCCCAAGGTCGCGCCCAATGGCCAGGTGGTGCACACCGACATCAACGAGGCCATGCTGCGCGAGGGCCGCAACCGCCTGCTCAACCACGGCCATGTGCTGCCGACCCTGGTCTGCGATGCCGAGAAGCTGCCGTTCCCGGACGGCCATTTCGACATCGTCACCGTCGCCTTCGGCCTGCGCAACATGACGCACAAGGACATCGCGTTGCGCGAGATGAACCGGGTGCTGCGTCCGGGCGGCAAGCTGCTGGTGCTGGAATTCTCCAAGGTCGCGGCGCCGCTCGAGAAGGCCTATGACTGGTATAGTTTTAACATCTTGCCCAAGCTCGGCAAGTGGATCGCCAAGGACGAGGACAGCTACCGCTACCTGGCCGAATCGATCCGCATGCACCCGGACCAGGAGACCTTGCGCGGCATGATGCGCGAGGCCGGCTTCGGCCATGTGGACGTGCACAATCTGACCGCCGGCATCGCGGCGCTGCACCTGGGCATCAAGTGTTGAATCGGCAGGCAAACGTCACCTGAAGACGGGAGAGGACTGAAATGGAATGGTGGTTAGCGATCCTGGGCTTGGTCCTGCTGGCTTGGCTGCTGAGCCGCTGGCTGGGTCGCCACAAGGGTGGGGCGCAGCAGCCCTTTGCGGATGCCGTCCCGCCCGATACCGTGCCGCCGCTGGCGGGCTACAGCGCGAAGAACGTCGGCAATGACGCCTCGGCCCGGCCCTGGGAGCAGCAGGTCGGCGGCTTCGATGCCAAGATCGAGCCGGTGCTGGGCGACGCCCCGGCCGTCTCGCAGCCGGGCGGGTCCGAGTCGCCAGCTTTTGATACGGCGGCCTTCCTCGAGGCCTCCAAGCGCCACTTCATCCAGCTGCAGGCGGCCTGGGACCGAGCCGACATCCCGGCGCTGCGCGCGATGATGACCGAGGAAATGCTGGCCCAGATCCAGTCCCAGCTGGCCGAGCATGAGCGCCAGCCCGCGGCCCACGGTTCCGAGGTGGTGATGCTAGATGCCCAGCTGCTCGGCATCGAGGAGCAGCCGGCCGGCTATCTGGCCAGCGTCGAGTTCTCGGGCCTGATCCGCGATGCGGCCGCTGCCGGTCCCAACCCCTTCCGCGAGGTCTGGAGCATCATCCGACCCAAGGGCGGCGCCGAGGGCTGGCTGGTCGCCGGCGTTCAGGCCATGCAATAAAAGGGCGGGCTTTATCCGTCAAAATCGGGGGATCTATGAACAAGCCCCCACTCCCCTTGCCGCCGGTTGAGCTGCTGCAGCAGCTCGCCTCCAAGCTGCCGGTACCGCCGGCCTGGCTGCGCGCCGAACTGCACAACCGCCTCGTGCTGCTGCTCAACCATGTGCTGCAGCAGGAGCCCCAGGCCATGGACCGGCTGCGGCGCCAGCAGGGCAAGCGGCTGCAGCTGAGCTGGGGCAGCATCGAGCTGGTACTGCAGCCGACCCCGGCCGGCCTGCTGGCGCTGTCCGAGCCCGGTGCGCCGTCCGACCTGCAGCTGCGCGTGGCCGAAGCCTCGCCGCTGGCGCTGGCGCAGCAGCTGCTGGCCGGCGCCAAGCCGCCGGTCGAGATCCAGGGCGACGTGCAGCTGGCGGCCGAGGTCGCCTGGCTGGTCGACAACCTGCGCTGGGATGTCGAGGAGGACCTGGCGCGCCTGCTGGGCGACCCGGTCGCGCACCAGCTGGCCGCCGCCGGCCGCACCCTGGTGCAGGGCCTGCGTGGCTTCCTGCTGCAGCTCGCCGAACGCCGCAGCAAGGCCGCGCCATGAGCCGCTACCTGCGCGGCTTCTTCATTGTCTGGGTCGTGCTGCGCTACGGCCTCGACGAGCTGCTGCTGTCCGGTTTTCCGAATCCGCTGCTGCGTGCCTTGCGCCGCGTCATCACGGTCGGGCGCAACCTGAAGGCGCCGCGCGGCCAGCGCCTGCGCGAGGCGCTCGAGTCGCTCGGGCCCATCTTCGTCAAGTTCGGCCAGGTGCTGTCGACCCGGCGCGACCTGATGCCGCCCGACATCGCCGAGGAGCTCGCGCGGCTGCAGGACCGGGTGCCGCCGTTCCCGAGCCAGGTCGCGGTCGCGACCATCGAGCGCGCCTTCGGCCAGCAGCTCGACCAGGTGTTCGCCAGCTTCGATCAGCAGCCGGTCGCCAGCGCCTCGATCGCCCAGGTGCACTTCGCCGTGCTGCACGATGGCCGCGAGGTCGCGGTCAAGGTGCTGCGTCCCGGCATGCTGCCGGTGATCGACAAGGACCTGGGCCTGATGCGCCTGATGGCCGGCTGGGTCGAGAAGCTGTCGGTCGATGGCAAGCGCCTGAAGCCGCGCGAGGTGGTGGCCGAATTCGACAAGTACCTGCACGACGAGCTCGACCTGGTGCGCGAGGCGTCGAATGCCGCCCAGCTGCGGCGCAACATGGCCGACCTCGAGCTGGTGCTGATCCCCGAGATGTACTGGGATTACTGCCGCACCGAGGTGCTGGTGATGGAGCGCATGAAGGGCGTGCCGATCAGCCAGGTCGCTCGCCTGCGCGAGGCCGGCGTCGACATCCCCAAGCTCGCGCGCGACGGCGTCACGATCTTCTTCACCCAGGTGTTCCGCGACGGCTTCTTCCATGCCGACATGCACCCGGGCAATATCCAGGTCAGCCTGGACCCGGCGAGCTTCGGGCGCTACATCTCGCTCGACTTCGGCATCGTCGGCACGCTGACCCAGGTCGACAAGGAATACCTGGCGCAGAACTTCACCGCCTTCTTCCGGCGCGACTACAAGCGCGTCGCCGAGCTGCATGTCGAGTCCGGCTGGGTGCCGTCTGATACCCGGGTCGACGAGCTCGAGGCCGGCATCCGCTCGGTCTGCGAACCCTATTTCGACCGTCCGCTCAAGGAGATCTCGCTTGGCATGGTGCTGATGCGGCTGTTCCAGATCTCGCGCCGCTTCAACGTCGAGATCCAGCCCCAGCTGGTGCTGCTGCAGAAGACCCTGCTCAACATCGAGGGCCTGGGCCGCGAGCTCGACCCCGAGCTCGACCTCTGGAGCACCGCCAAGCCCTTCCTCGAGAAGTGGATGATCGACCAGCTCGGCCCCAAGATGTTCTGGCAGCAGCTCAAGGCCGAAGCGCCGCAGTACGCCAAGCTGATCCCCGAGCTGCCGCGCCTGCTGCACGACTTCCTGCGCCAGCGCAAGGGCGACGAGGCGCGCGAACTCAGGGCCCTGCTGGCCGAGCAGCGCCGCACCAACCGCCTGCTGCAGGGGCTGATCTACGGCGGCCTGGGCTTCGTGCTCGGTCTGCTCGCGATGCAGTTGCTGGTGCGCGTGCGCCTCTGGTAAACGCGACTGCCACCCCCAATTTATAATCAAGGGTTTTTCATCCCTCCGACCCGAACGGTAACGCCATGCCCATCTACGCCTACAAGTGCGAGTCCTGCGGCCATGCCAAGGACGTCCTGCAAAAGATCTCCGCCGCACCCCTGACCGATTGCCCCGCCTGCGGTGCGGCGACCTTCAGCAAGCAGCTGACCGCAGCCGGATTCCAGCTCAAGGGTTCGGGCTGGTATGCGACCGATTTCCGCGGCAGCACCAGCGGTGCCGGCGGCACCAGCGCGCCGGCCAGCGTGCCGGCTGAATCGGCGGCCACGCCAGCCAGCGACAGCCCGGCACCCGCCGCTGGCTGTGGCGGCTCCTGTGCCTGCCACTGAAGCGAAGGCCCAGACATGTCCGCATTGCGCAAATGGCTGTTGTCCGGCCTGTTGACCCTGGTGCCGCTGGTCATCACCCTCTGGGTGCTCGACTGGGTGGTCTCGACGCTGGACCAGACGCTCAGGATCCTGCCCGAGCACTGGCAGCCGCAGCAGCTGTTCGGGGTGCATGTCCCGGGCCTGGGCGTGCTGTTTGCGCTGCTGATCGTGCTCACGATCGGCGCGCTGGCGTCCAACTTCATCGGCAACAAGCTGGTCAACTGGTGGCATGCGCTGCTGCACCGGATTCCGGTCGTGCGCTCGATCTATTCGGGCGTCAAGCAGGTCTCCGACACCCTGTTCTCCGAGAAGGGCAATGCCTTTCGCAAGGCGCTGCTGGTGCAGTGGCCGCGCGAGGGCATGTGGACCGTCGCCTTCCTGACCGGCGCGCCCGGCGGTGACGTCGCGCGCCACCTCAACGGCCAGGACTATGTCAGCGTCTTCGTGCCGACCGCGCCCAACCCGACCGGCGGCTACTTCGTGATGGTGCACAAGCGCGATTGCGTCGAGCTCACCATGAGCGTCGACGAGGCGCTGACCTACGTGATTTCGATGGGCGTGATCGTGCCCGGTGGCCCCAAGTCGCTGCAGCCGGCCGATGCGCCGGCCAGCCAGGCCTGAAGCCCCATCTCCCGACATTTCTAGAAAGCTGAATATGGCAATGCGTTCCGAATACTGCGGTCTGGTGACCGAGGCCCTGCTGGGTCAAACCGTGACCCTGTGCGGCTGGGTCAACCGCCGCCGCGACCATGGCGGCGTGATCTTCGTCGACCTGCGCGACCGCGAGGGCTATGTCCAGGTCGTCTGCGACCCGGACCGCCCCGAGATGTTCGCGATCGCCGAAGGCCTGCGCAACGAGTTCTGCATCCAGGTCAAGGGCCTGGTGCGCGCGCGCCCCGAGGGCACGGGCAACGACAGCCTCAAGAGCGGCCAGATCGAGGTGCTGTGCCACGAGATCGTGGTGCTCAACGCCTCGGTCACGCCGCCGTTCCAGATCGACGACGAGAACCTGTCCGAGACCACCCGCCTGACGCACCGCGTGCTCGACCTGCGTCGCCCCTACATGCAGAAGAACCTGATGCTGCGCTACAAGGTGGCGATGGAGGTGCGCAAGTTCCTGGACGCCAATGGCTTCATCGACATCGAGACGCCGATGCTGACCAAGTCCACGCCCGAAGGCGCGCGCGACTACCTGGTGCCCAGCCGCG
Source organism: Malikia granosa (assembly GCF_002980595.1). GTDB lineage: Bacteria > Pseudomonadota > Gammaproteobacteria > Burkholderiales > Burkholderiaceae_C > Malikia > Malikia granosa. Next base: position 15,645 of record NZ_PVLQ01000022.1, on the reverse strand, counting down.
TCCACGACGGCAACTTCTTCGCGCTGCCGCAATCGCCCCAGTTGTTCAAGCAGCTGCTGATGGTCGCGGGCTACGACCGCTACTACCAGATCACCAAGTGCTTCCGCGACGAGGACCTGCGCGCCGACCGCCAGCCGGAATTCACCCAGATCGATATCGAGACCAGCTTCCTGACCGAGGAAGACATCCGCTCGATGTTCCAGGGCATGATCAAGAGCGTGTTCCAGCACACCATGGGCGTCGACCTGGGCGAGTTCCCCTGCATGCCCTATGCCGAAGCGATGCACCGCTACGGCTCGGACAAGCCGGACCTGCGCGTCAAGCTCGAGTTCACCGAGCTGACCGACGTCATGGCCGATGTCGACTTCAAGGTCTTCAGCGCGCCGGCCCAGGACAAGAAGGGCCGCGTGGTCGCGCTGCGCGTGCCGGGCGGCGCCGAGATCAGCCGCAGCGAGATCGACGCCTACACCGACTTCGTCAAGATCTATGGCGCCAAGGGCCTGGCCTGGATCAAGGTCAACGATGTCGCCGCCGGCCGTGACGGCCTGCAGAGCCCGATCGTCAAGAACCTGCACGATGCCGCGATCAAGGCCATCCTCGAGCGCTCGGGCGCACAGAACGGCGACATCCTGTTCTTCGGTGCCGACAAGGCCAAGGTCGTCAACGACGCCATCGGCGCGCTGCGCCTGAAGATCGGCCACGGCGAGCTGGCCAAGAAGCAGGGCTTCTTCGAGGACCGCTGGGCGCCGCTGTGGGTGGTCGACTTCCCGATGTTCGAGTACGACGACGAGTCCCAGCGCTGGAACGCGGTCCACCATCCCTTCACCGCACCGAAGGATGGCCACGAGGACTACATGGACACCGATCCGGGCAAGTGCATCGCCAAGGCCTACGACATGGTGCTCAACGGCTGGGAGCTCGGCGGCGGCTCGATCCGCATCCACCGCGCCGACGTGCAGAGCAAGGTCTTCTCCGCGCTCAACATCTCGCCCGAGGATGCCCAGCTCAAGTTCGGCTTCCTGCTCGACGCGCTGCAGTACGGCGCGCCGCCGCATGGTGGCCTGGCCTTCGGCCTGGACCGCCTGATCACGCTGATGACCAAGGCCGAGTCGATCCGCGACGTGATCGCCTTCCCCAAGACCCAGCGTGCCCAGTGCCTGCTGACCCAGGCCCCGAGCCCGGTCGACGAGAAGCAGCTGCGCGAGCTGCACATCCGTTTGCGCAATGTGCAAGCGGCCTGATATAGTGAGTCACCTGTAGTCATTTTGACGGAGAAACACCATGAACGCACTCGATACCTCCATCGCCCCGAAGGAAAAACTGGTCGCTGACCTCAAGGTGGTCGTCTCCGACGCCGAAGAGCTGCTGGCTGCCACGGCCTCCCAGACCGGCGAGAAGATCGCCGAGCTGCGCGAGCGCATGCACACCAACCTGCGCCTGGCCCGCCTCAAGCTGGCCGACGCCGAGGCAGCGGTGCGCGAGTCGACCCGCCAGATGGCCAAGGCCACCGACCACTATGTGCACGAGAACCCCTGGAAGGCGATCGGCATCGCCGCTGGCGCCGGCCTGCTGGTCGGCATGCTGATCGGCCGCCGTTGATGTCCGTCCCGGCGTGCGCGTGATGGCTGAGCAGGACCGCCCGCACGCCGATCCGGCCCCCGAGCGCGTGACCCAGGCGCTGCGCGGCTGGCTGCAGGACGGGGTCGCCCTGCTGCGCGTGCGCCTCGAGCTGTTCGGGGTCGAGGCGCGCGAGCATGCGTTGGCCAGCGTCGAGCTGCTGCTCGCCGGACTTGCGGCGCTGCTCTTCCTCGGCCTGGGGCTGGGCTTCCTGGCCGTGCTGCTGACCGTGCTGCTCTGGGACAGCCATCGTCTGCTCGCACTGGCCATCTTCACCACCCTGTTCCTGACCCTGGGGCTGCTCGCCCTGTGGCTGCTGCGTCAGCGCTGGCAGGCGACCCAGCGCTGGTTCGACGCCAGCCTGCAGGAACTCGGGCGCGACGAGCAGCGTCTTTCGCGCTGAAGCCATGACGCCGCGCCAGCAGCTGCTCTGGATCCGTCGGCAGGAACTGCTGCAGCAGTCATCCGAGCTGCGCGACCGCCTGCAGCGCCATGCCGAAGGCCTGGCGCCCGTGCTGCGCGGTGCCGACCGTGCCTGGAGCGCCGGTCTCTGGCTGCGCGACCATCCGCTGGTCCCGGCCGCGGCCCTGCTGCTGCTGGCCTGGCGTCGTCCGCGCCGCTTGCTGCGCTGGGGCCGGCGCGGCTGGTCGGCCTGGCAGCTGCTGCAGCGCCTGCGTGCCGCCTGGACGGAGCGCGCCAGCGAACTGGGCGGCCTGTTCCGGCGCTGAAGCCGGGCAGGGCGCGAGCTGGCCAGTTCGCCCCCACCCAACTGCCTCTCAATCCTTCAGCCTGACGTAGCGTCCGTTCTGGATCGTCGTCATGAAGGCCTTGCGCCGTGTGTCGCCGTTGGCATCGAACACAATGGTCTGCTGCAGCCCCTGGAAGGGACCGCTGCGCAGCGCTGCCTGCTTGAGCGTTTCACCGCGCTGGCGGTTCTTGAGCGAGCTCAGCACCACGGTTGCCGCGTCATAGGCGGCCACCGTGCTGTAGCCCGGCTGGCGCTGGAAGCGCTTGTAGAAGGCTTCGGCAAAGTCGCGGTAGCGCTGCGACTGGTCGTCGCGGTCGTAGTTCTGCATGATCAGCAGGCCCTCGACCACCTCGCCCCCGAGTTCGATCAGCTGCTCGGTGGCGGCCCATTCGGCTGCCGCGATCGGCAGCTTGGGTGCCTGCTTGCGCGCCTGCTGGGCCAGCCGGGCCACGTCGAGCGCGCCCGAGATGAAGACCAGGCTGTCTGGCTTGCTGGCCAGCATCAGGCGCACCACTTCGGCAAAGTCGGTCTCATCCGACGAGGCATAGGGGATCTCGGCCGCCAGGGTATGGCCGGCGGCCTGTTCCGCCGTGCGGAACTCCTTGAGCCAGGACGTGGTGAAGTTGAGGTTGCGCGTGTCGTAGGCCACGGCCGTGCGCTGCAGGCCCTGGCTCAGCAGGGTCTTGGCGTAGTCCTCGGCATAGTCGCGCGTGGTCCGGTTGATGCGGAACAGGTTGTCGTCCTTGCCGTAGAAGTCCATCGAGGTGATGGTCGGGCTGATCTGGAAGACGCCGGCCTGTCCGGTGACCGGGACGATGACCTTGGCCATGCCGCTGGTGAAGGGGCCGATCACCGCCTCGGCCTTGGCCGCCACGAGCTCATGGCTGGATTGCTGCGCCTTCTCGGGGCTTTGCGCATCATCCTTGGCCAGCAGTTCGACCATCTGCCCGTTCAGGCCGCCCTGGCGATTGAATTGTTCCACCGCCAGGGTGACGCCATTGAGCCCGGCCTGGCCGTTGTCGGAGTTGCGATCCGTCAAGCCACCGATGAATCCGATCTTGATCGGTTCCTTGTTTGTGCAACCAGACAGTAGCACGCCTGCGACTGTTAATAATAAAATCATTGTTTTATTCATTAGTTAATTTTATCTAAGATGACCTCGAGTGGATCACCGGGCAAGCCGGCACTGCGGCGCTGGACGGCCTTGTGCAACAAGGTCCTGACGGAATGGCGCCGCGGCCAGTCCGGATGTTCGGACTGGCGCCAGTCGCTGCGCGTGCGCATGCTGATGCTGGGACTGATGCCCATGGTGGTGGCATTCCCGATCGTGATCGCAGTCCTGATCGTGGTGGCGGACAAGCAGACCTTGCTGAAGGCCAATCTGCACGGCAACCTGGCGGGGGCGCGCAACTACCTCGAGCTGGTCAAGACCCAGAACAGCAAGCGCATCGAGCAGTTGGTGCGCTCGGGACGGCTGCAGCAGGAGGTCAGGCAGGCGACCGGCCAGGCGCCGGACGGGGAGGCGCTCAACAAGGCCTTGCAGACCGCCGCCGAGAACAGCGGGCTCGACTACCTGCTGGTGGTCACGTCGGAGCGCGAGATCCTGGGCAGCAGCACCGGTGCCCCGGCAGGCCAGCGCCTGCCCGACTCCTATGTGATCAGGCAGGCCCAGATCGGCGTCAGCAGCGCCGCCTACGAGCGCTTCACGGCCGAGCAGCTGTACGCTTTTTCGCCCAGTTTCCCGGCGCAGCTGCAATTGCCCGCCAGCGAGACCGAGGCCGATGCCGTGGTGTCCCAGCATGGCCTGCTGATCAATGCGGCGGCGCATTTTCCGCTGTCGATGAGCATGTCGGATGTGATCCTGGTGGGTGGCACCCTGCTGAACCGGAATCATTCCCTGATCGATCACATGCAGGAAATCATCTTTCCGATCGGCACCCTGCTCGACAACGCCGAGGGCATGACGGCGATCTATCTCGACGACATCAGCATTGCGGTCAGCATCCAGCGCAACGAAGGCCCGCGCCTGTTCGGCAAGCCCGCTCCGCCTCAGGTCCTCCAGGCCGTCATGGAGCAGGGGCAGGTCTGGGTCGGCGAGCTGGACTACCAGGGCTGGAGCTACATGGCCGGCTACGAGGCGCTGCAGGACGGCAACGGGCAGCGGGTCGGCATGATCAGTGCCAGCTTTCCGCGCGCGCCCTACCAGCGCGTCCTGCGCTGGGTGCTGGGATCGAGCGCGCTGCTGCTGGCGCTGATGATGTTGACGATTTCGCTGCTGTTCCTGCGCTTCGGCCGCAACCTGACCCTGCGGCTCGAGCGCATGGGCGACACGATGAAGGCGGTCCACCAGGGGGATCGCCAGGCCCGCGTCGCCTTGCCGCAGACCCGGGACGAGCTGGCGCAGCTCGGGCTGGCCTTCAACGAGTTGCTCGACACCATCGCCGAGCAGGACGCGCGCCAGCGCCGCAGCCAGGAAGTGATTGCCTACGAAGCCGCGCGCCGGCATGCGCTGTTCAGCCATGCAAGCGACGGCATCCTGATCTGCGATGCCCATGGCTGCGTGGTCGAATGCAATGCCAAGGCCGCCTCCCTGCTCGGCTATGACCGGCTGGAGCTGATCGGGCATTACCTCCATGAATGGGAGATGCCGGCCCGCAGCGCCGAGATCCGCCAGCTGCTCGCGCAGGTCGATGCGGCGGGCAGTTCCTACGAGACCCAGCACCAGCGCCGCGACGGCAGCCGCTATTTCGCCGAGGTGTCGCTGAGCCGGGCGCAATGGGCCGGCCAGACCTTCGTGCTGGCCTTGCTGCGTGACATTTCCGGGCGCAAGGCGGCCGAGGCCGAGCTCGAGAACTCGCGCCGCAGCCTGGAGCAGCGGACCCTGGAGCTGGCGGCGGCCAACGAGGCCAAGAACGAGTTCCTGGCCAACATGAGCCACGAGATCCGTACCCCGATGGGGGTGGTGATCGGCCTGTCCAACCTGCTGCTCGATACCGATCTCCAGCCCGAGCAGCGCGACTACCTGGAAAAGATCCAGACCGCCAGCACGGCCCTGCTCGGGGTGCTCAACGACATCCTGGACCATTCCAAGATCGAGTCGCGCCTGCTGCAGGTCGAGTCGATCCCGATGTGCGTGGCCGAGGTGCTGCGCAAGAGCGAGGCCCTGTTCGCGATCCAGGCTCAGCAGAAGCAGCTGGAGCTGACGGTCGAATGCGACCCCGAGGTGCCTGAGCTGTTGCTGGGCGACCCGCTGCGCCTGCTGCAGGTGCTCAACAACCTGATCGGCAACGCCTTGAAGTTCACCGAGCGCGGCTCGATCCACGTCAAGGCCGAATGCCTGGAACGCGGGCAGGACGCGGTCAAGCTCAAGGTCTCGGTGATCGACACCGGGGTCGGCATCCTGCCGGCCCACATGCAAAGGCTGTTCTCGGCCTTCCAGCAGGCCGATGCCTCGACCACGCGCCAGTATGGCGGTACCGGACTGGGCCTGAGCATCAGCAAGGCCTTGGTCGAGCTGATGGAGGGCGAGATCGGTGCCAGCAGCCAGCCGGGCGAGGGCAGCCAGTTCTGGTTCACGATCAAGCTCGGCTGGCCGCGCAAGACCGAGGAGGCGGTGGTGCCGGCCGATGGCCCGCGATCGTCCTTCGCAGCCAGCGATGCCCGCAGCAGCCTGTCCCCGCTGGCCGAGCGGGCGGCGCCGATCCGGGGGGCCAGGGTGCTGGTGGTCGACGACAACGATGTCAACCTGCTGGTGGCCAGCGCCTATCTGCGCAAGATGGGCCTGCTGGCCGAGACCGTCAACTGCGGACGGTCCGCGCTCGAAAAGTTCCGGCAGCAGCAGTACGACGCCATCCTGCTCGATCTGCAGATGCCCGGACTCGACGGCTTTGCGACCGCACGCGCCATCCGTGCGCTCGACTCGGTCCGGCAGGTGCCGATCATCGCGCTGACGGCGGCGGTGCGGCTGTCCGACCGCCAGGCCGCCGAGGCCGCCGGCATGGATGACCATATCGGCAAGCCTATCGATCCGTTGCAGCTGGCCGACACGCTGGTCAAGTGGATCGTGCCCGCCGCCCAACCGTCCGCGCCGCCGGTCGCTGTCCCGCCCGAGCCGGTACAGCCAGCCCCGCAGGCCCAGCCGGTCGTGCTCGACCTCGAGCTGGCCTTGCAGGAACTCGGCGATGACGAGGACTTGCTGCAGGCGGTGCTGGCCAGCTTCGCGCAGCAGTTCACGCCGGCGGTCGCGCAGCTGACCCAGGCGCTGGAGCAGCAGCAGTTCGCCGATGCCGTCCGCCTGGTGCACACCGTCAAGGGGCTGGCACCGACCCTGGGCGCTGCCACCTTGCACCAGGTGGCGAAAAGCTTCGAGGCGGCGCTCGGGCATCGGGACGCCAGCCAGCTGGCTGCCTTCAGCGAGGCGCTCGAAGCGGTGCTGGCGGCGATCGCCGCCGCCCTCGCGGACCGTGCCGGGGCATCCGGTCCTGTCGCCGCCTGATCTCGCCGTTGGGTCGGCAAGGCGCTTACCATAGCGGCCATGCATACCACCGCTCTCGTCCTGTTCTCGGGCGGGCAGGATTCCACCACCTGCCTGGCCCATGCCCTGCAGCGCTACCAGCGCGTCGAAACCCTGGGTTTCCATTACGGCCAGCGCCATGCGGTCGAGATGGAGGCGCGCCTGAGCGTGCTGGCCGAGCTGCGGCGCCAGTTCCCGGCCTGGGCCGGGCGGCTGGGCGATGACCATGTGCTCGATGTCGGCGTGCTGGGCCAGGTCAGCGAGACCTCGCTGACGCGCGAGATGGCGTTCCAGATCGAGGCCAGCGGCCTGCCGAACACCTTCGTGCCGGGGCGCAACCTGGTGTTCCTGACGCTGGCAGCGGCACTGGCCTACCGCCGCGGTCTGCAGGTGGTCGTGACCGGGGTCTGCGAGACCGATTTCTCGGGCTACCCCGATTGCCGCGACGACACGATCAAGGCGCTGCAGGTCGCGCTCTCGCTCGGGCTGGACCGGCGCCTGCTGCTCGAGACGCCGCTGATGTGGATCGACAAGGCGCAGACCTGGGCCCTGGCCGAGCAACTCGGCGCCGAGTCGGGCGTGGCGGGCGGCGGTCAGGCGCTGGTCGACCTGATCGTCGAGCACAGCCACACCTGCTACCTTGGCGACCGCGAGCACCGCCACGACTGGGGCTGGGGCTGCGGCAGCTGTCCGGCCTGCGAGCTGCGCGCGCGCGGCTGGCAGCGCTGGCGCGCCGGCCTGTCGAACGCCATGGGTGGCCCTGCGACCTAGTCCGGCTGATCGGCCGTCGGGATCGCGGGGAGTCCGTCGCCGGCCAGCCAAAAAGCAGAAAGCCGGCATTGCCGGCTTTCCTGTTCATGCGCGCTGCGGCGTCAGTTGGCGGCCAGGGTCACGCCCGCCTTCGAGATCACCTTCTGGTGCGAGTAGTCGGCGCGGGCCGGGCGGGCGATGCTGCCCTTGGCCTTGACATAGTCGACGAAGCTCTGGGTGTAGAGCAGGTAGGTGTTGACATAGTTGCCGGCCTTGTACTGCGTGCCCAGGGTCGCGTAGCCGTCACCGCCGGCCGCGACGAAGTCGTTGGTCACCAGCACATAGGTCTTGCTCTTGTCGATCGCGCTCCAGGCGCCGGTGGTCTTGTTGCGCACCTGCACGTTGCCAAAGCGCTGGCCCTTGGCCTTGCTCAGGTCCAGGTCCCAGCGCAGGCCGGCCGCGTAGGGGTGGGAGCCGGTCGAGCTGCTGGCGTCGTAGTTGGCCACGCCGTCTTCCAGCGCCGCGACGATCTGCTCGCCTGTCAGGCTCATCTCGACCAGCACGTTGGTGAAGGGCAGCACCGTGAAGGCGGTGTCCATGCTGAGGTCGCCGGCCGGGATCGCGATGCGCACGCCACCGGCGTTCTGCAGCGCGAAGTCGGCGCGCTTGCTCGCGTTCAGGAAGGCCTCGGCGACGACCTGGGCCGCGTCGCTGCCGCGCGCCAGGGTGTTGGCGGTCTCGCAACCGGCGGTGCTGCCGCTGCGGTTGGTGCTTTCGCCCGGCATGCGGACCAGGCACAGCGCCTCGCTGGCTGCGCCGATCTTGATCGCCTTCTGCGCCGCGACCTTGTCCGAGTAGTCGGTCTTGAGCGCGGCAGCGGTGGCCGCGTCGGGCGTGACGACCTGGACCTGCGGCACCGATGCCAGCTTGGTCAACAGCGCCTGCTTGTCGGCGTCAGCCAGGGTCTGCCAGGCACCGGCGCCGTCCTTGCGCTTGAAGCTGTCGCCGATCACCAGCCTGGCCTGGCCGCCGCAGCTCTGCACGCGCGCCTGGTCGTCGAACTTGACGTTCATCAGGCCATAGGCCTTGGCGTATTCCCAAGCCTGGCCGATGCAGACCGTGTCGCCCGACTTGTTCTTGACCAGGGTCGGGTAGCTGCCCGACGAGGCGCTCACGCCGACGGCGCTGAAGTAGCCCAGCAGGCTGTGCGAGTCGCCGCCGATGATCACGTCGACATCGGTCAGCTGCGGCGCGATCTTCTTGTCGGCCTCGTAGCCCAGGTGGGACAGCAGCACGATGTGACGCACGCCCTGGCCGCGCAGCTCGTCGATCGCCTGCTGGGCCGAGCTGGCCTCGTCCTTGAACTCGGTGGTGGACAGGGGGCGCGAGGAGTTGACGGTCTTGGCCGAGACCGTCAGGCCGACGATGCCGACATCGACGCCGTCGATCTTCTTGATCACATAGGGCTTCAGGTAGGCCTTGCCGCCAGCCGGTGCCAGCGCGGTGCCGGCCTTGGGCAGGATGTTGGCCGCGACGGTCTGGGTGCCGCAGGCCCCGCCGAGCGCGGGGTTGGCCAGCGCGTCGAGGAAGGTCTTGAGCTGGGCATCGCCGTCGTCGAACTCGTGGTTGCCGGGCACGAAGGCGTCGAAGCAGATGCTGTTCATGAGCTTGGCGTCGGCCTCGCCCTTGAAGAAGGTGTAGTAGAGAGTGCCGGTGTTGGCGTCGCCGGCGTGCAGCTTGAGCAGGTTGGGCGTGCTGGCGAGCGACTTGAAGACGGCGGTCTGGCGCGCGAAGCCGCCGAGGTCGACCTGGGTGTCGACGCCGTCGAGCTTGAGGGTCTGTGCCGCGATCGGGTCGAGCTGCGAGTGGTGGTCGTTGATGTGGGCGATGTTGATGTCGATCGCCTTGTAGCTGATGTCGTCGCTGCCGCAGGCGGCCAGGCCGAAGGTGAGGGCGGCCAGCGCCGCCATGGCCGCCGGGCGCAGCGGGGTGAAATCGAGGTCGATGCGTGACATGGTTCAATATCCAATTGAAAACAGATGGCACAAAGCCTAACGCTGCCCTGTGACGGAACGATTAATTCTTCGTGGCAGGCGCCGGTGGTCAATCCGGGGCATCGCTTTCCATCCTGATCCGCGCCTTCAACAGGCTTTCACAAACGCTGTCTAAGGTGAAGAGGATTCCCACTCCCTGCACCTGCCCATGAACCCGATCCATCGCCGCGATTTCGTCATCCGTCTGTCCACCGTGGCCGCCGCCCTGTCGGCCGGCGCCGCCCTGAGCGCCTGCGGCGGTGACGATGCCGTGCCCCAGTTCCTGTATGGCGTCGCCAGCGGCGACCCGCTGGCCGACCGCGTGATCCTCTGGACCCATGCGCGCTATCCCGACAGCGAGGCCGCGGTCGAGTTGAGCTGGGAGGTCGCGAGCGACAAGGGCTTTGCCGACATCGTCAAGAGCGGCAGCGTGACCGCAACTGCGGCGACCGGCTTCACCGCCAAGGTCGATGCGACCGGACTGGTTGCCAACACCGAATATTTCTACCGCTTCCGCCAGGGCCGCCATGTCTCCGCGGTCGGCCGGGCCCGCACCCTGCCGACCGGCTCGGTCAGCGAGGTCAGGCTGGCGGTGCTGTCCTGCGCCAACTACCCGGCCGGCTTCTTCAACGTCTATGCCGAGGTCGCCAAGTCCGACGCACAGTTCGCGCTGCATCTGGGCGACTACATCTACGAGTACGCGGCTGGCGGCTATGCCTCCGCGAACGCGGACAAGCTCGGCCGCGTGGTCCAGCCCGCCAACGAACTGCTGACGCTGGCCGACTACCGCCAGCGCCATGCCCAGTACCGCAGCGACCCGGACGCCAAGGACCTGCATGCGCGGCTGCCGATGATCGCGGTCTGGGACGATCACGAGATCGCCAACGATGCCTACAAGGATGGCGCCGAGAACCACGACCCGGCCAAGGAGGGCAGCTTTGCCGCCCGCCGCGCGGCCGCCCTGCAGGCCTGGCATGAATGGATGCCGGTGCGCAGCGGCGCCGACCAGGGCAAGATCTACCGCAGCTTCGACTTCGGCAACCTGCTGTCGCTGCACATGCTCGACACCCGCCTGGTCGGGCGCGACCAGCAGGTCACGACCGAGCAGCTGTTCAACCCGGCGACCCAGGCCAGCGCGCTGGCCACGTTGGCTTCGCCCACGCGCCAGCTGCTGGGCGCCGAGCAGCTGCAATGGCTGCAGGGCCAGATGAGCGCCTCGAAGGCGAGCTGGCAGGTGCTGGGCCAGCAGGTGCTGATGGCGCGCATGACGGTGCCGGTCTCGATCCTGAACGCCCTGAACCCGGCCAATACCTCGCCGACCGCCGTGGCGGATGGCGCCAAGGCCGTGACCGACTACCTGACTGCCAAGGCGACTCCCGTGGCGCTGCGCACCCAGGCCCAGCAGGACCTGCTCGATCCGGCCAAGAACCCCGAGCTCGGCTACAACCTCGACGCCTGGGACGGCTATCCGGTCGCGCGCGAGATTCTGCTTGGGACCGTCGCCCAGCTCGGCAAGAAGCTGGTCGTGTTGGCCGGCGACACCCACAATGCCTGGCACAGCAGCCTGACGCTGATGAATGGCAGCAAGGTCGGCGAGGAGTTCGCGACCTCGAGCGTGAGCTCGCCCGGTCTCGAGAGCTACCTGGCCGCGCTGCCGCCGGAGCAGGTCAAGTCCATCTTCGAGAACGTGATCGACGACCTCGACTGGATGGACCCCAAGCGGCGCGGCTTCCTCAAGATGAGCTTCACGGCCAGCGCGGCCAAGGGCGAATGGGTGTTCGTCGACCGCATCGACAGCCGCAGCTATGCCGTCGATACGGCGGCCGGCAAGACCCTGGTCTACACCCCTGGCCTGGGCTGATCCGGCAGACACCGCCTGGCCATGGATTCACGCAATAATCAAGCGACATTGAAGCCAGGCCAGGGGCTCCTCCATGCGACAGCGGGGCAGGGGCAATGCCAGCTGCCCGCTGGTCCAGGCCCGGTCATCGTCGAGCTGCCGGACCTGATCGCGCCGAGAGCTGTCGGTGAGGCCGGTGAGGCCGTCACCGCTGGCCAGCGTCAATGCCTGGACAGCCAACACCCCGACCGGAGAAGCCGCATGAGCCCGATCACCATCTATCACAACCCCGCTTGCGGCACCTCGCGCAACACGCTGGCCCTGATCCGCAACAGCGGCGTCGAGCCGCAGGTGGTCGAGTACCTCAAGACCCCGCCGAGCCGCGACGAGCTCAAGGTGCTGCTGCTGCGCCTGGGAATGACCGTGCGCGAGCTGCTGCGCCAGAAGGGCACGCCCTACGAGGCCTTGGACCTGGGCAACCCGAAGTGGAGCGACGAGCAGCTGCTCGACTTCATCGGCCAGCATCCGGTGCTGATCCAGCGCCCGATCGTCGTGACGCCACTGGGCGTGCGGCTGTGCCGGCCGTCCGAGCTGGTGCTCGACATCCTGCCCGATGCGCAGCGCGGCGCCTTCAGCAAGGAGGACGGCGAGGCCGTGATCGACGCCGAGGGGCGCCGGGTCATCGCCTCCCAGTCCGGCAGCCTGCCGCAGCGCTGATGCCGCGCGTCGGCCAGCCGGCATCCTGAGGCCGGACGCTCCACGAGCCAGGGGAAAGCAGATGCCAACCATGACGTCGGAGCCCGGCCTGGTCCAGGCAGCCTGGAGCCAGCCGGCCCAGCCGCTGGCGGACCAGCTGGGTGTCGAGCCCGGCCTGGGGCTTGCCGCCGCCGAGGCGCTCAGCAGGCTGGAGCGCTTCGGTCCGAACGAATTGCGGGTCGAGGCGCCGGTGCCGGCCTGGCGCCACCTGCTGGCCCAGTTCCACGATCCGCTGGTCTATCTGCTGCTGGCGGCGGTCGGCATCACGCTGCTGGTCTGGCGCGTGGAGGGGGCGGGCGGCTGGCCGATCGACGCGCTGGTGATCCTGGTCATCGTGCTGCTCAACGCGCTGATCGGCTTCCTGCAGGAGCTTCGCTCGCAGCGTGCCGCCGCCGCCCTGGCCCGGCTGACCGCCGTCACCTCGGCCGTGCTGCGCGACGGTGTGCCGCTGCGGGTGCCGAGCACCGAGCTGGTGCCGGGCGACCTGCTGCAGCTGGCCGAGGGTGACCGCGTCGGCGCCGACGCGCGCCTGCTGCAGGCCCATGCGCTGCGCGTGCAGGAGGCCTCGCTGACCGGCGAGAGCGAGGCGGTGCTGAAAGACGCCGCCATCCTGCCGCCAGACACTCCCCTGGCCGAGCGCGCCAACATGGTGTTCAAGGGCACGGCGGTGGTCCAGGGCACGGGGCTGGCGCTGGTCACCGCCACCGGCATGAGCACCGAGATGGGCCGCATCGCCCATCTGCTCGCCACCACGCCCGAGCAGGCCACGCCGCTGCAGAAGGAGGTGCGCCAGATCGGCCTCATGCTCGGGCGCGCCGTGCTGCTGATCGCGCTGGTGGTGGTGGTCACGGTGCTGCTGCTGACCGAGGTGCGCAGCCTGGCCGATGTCGAGGCGGTGCTGCTGCTGGGGGTGTCGCTGGCGGTGGCGGCGGTGCCCGAGGGCCTGCCGGCGATCCTGTCGCTGGTGCTGGCGATCGGGGTCCAGCGCATGGCGAGCCGGTCGGCCATCGTCAAGCAGCTGTCGTCGGTCGAGACCCTGGGCTCGGCCTCGGTGATCTGCACCGACAAGACCGGCACCCTGACCCGCGCCGAGATGGCGATCGAGCGCGTCATGACCGCTTCCGGCTCCAGCTACCCCGAGGGCGTGGGCTACGAGCCGGTCGGCGACATCCGGCATCAGGGCCGCCTGATCGAGCCCGGGCCCCTGCACAGCGAGCTGGTGCTGATGCTCAGCGGCGGCAGCCTGGCCGGCAATGCCGACCTGCGTCAGCAGGCCGACGGCAGCTGGGTGATCCAGGGCGACCCGACCGAGGCTGCCTTCCTGGTCGCCGAGCGCAAGCTGGGCGTGCACGAGCGCCGGCGCGAGCGCTTCGAGCGCATCGCCGAGATCCCGTTCACCTCCGAGCGCAAGCGGATGTCGGTGCTGGCGATCGACCACGAGCAGGGCGACCAGCGCGTCATCATCGTCAAGGGCGCGCCCGACCTGCTGCTGCAGCGCTGCAGCGCGGCCCGGGTCGGCATGGACGTGGTGCCGATGAGCGAGGCCATCCGCGCCCGCGCCCTGGCCGATGTGGACGAGCTGTCGGATGCGGCGCTGCGCACCCTGTCGGTGGCCTATCGGCCGCTGCGTGCCGACGAGGACGAACAGGCCGGCGCGGCGCTCGAGCAGGAGCTGGTCTTCGTCGGCACGGTCGGCATCATCGACCCGCCGCGCGCCGAGGCGGCGGTCGCGATCCAGGAGGCGCAGCGCGCCGGCATCCGCATCATCATGATCACCGGCGACCACCCGCGCACGGCCGCGCGCATCGCGTCCGACCTCGGCATCATCGAGGCCGGCGGCAGCGCGCTGACCGGGGCCGAGCTGGACGCGCTCGACGCGGCCGGGCTGGCCGAGGCGGTGCGGTCGACCTCGGTCTATGCCCGGGTCGATCCCGCGCACAAGCTGCGCATCGTCGATGCGCTGCAGGCACAGGGCCATGTGGTCGCGATGACCGGCGACGGTGTCAACGACGCGCCGGCGCTCCGGTCGGCCGACATCGGCGTGGCGATGGGCATCACCGGCACCGAGGTCACCAAGGAAGCCGGCCAGATGATCCTGGCCGACGACAACTTCGCCACCATCGTCGCGGCGGTGCGCGAGGGCCGCGCCATCCTCGACAACATCCGCAAGTTCCTGCGCTACCTGCTGTCGTCGAACATGGGCGAGGTGCTGACGGTGTTCCTCGGCGTGCTCGGCGCGCGCGCGCTCGGGTTGATCGATGCGGGCGGCGCCGTGGTGCTGCCGCTGCTGGCGACGCAGATCCTGTGGATTAACCTGGTCACCGATTCGGCGCCGGCGCTGGCGATGGGGGTCGATCCGCAGGGCACCGATGTGATGGAGCGCCGGCCGCGCCGCCCGGACGAACGCATCATCGACGCACGCATGGGCTGGGGCGTGCTGCAGACCGGCCTGGTGATGGCGCTGGCCACCCTGCTCACGCTCGACTGGCTGCTGCCCGGCGGCCTGATCGAGGGCGGGCAATCGCTCGAGACCGCGCGCACCGCCGCCTTCACCGTGCTGGTGCTGGCGCAGCTGTTCAACGCCTTCAATGCCCGCTCCGAGTCGGCCAGCGCATTTCGCGGTCTGTTCGGCAACCGCCTGCTCTGGGCCGCCGTGCTGCTGGGCCTGGGCCTGCAGGTCGCGGTGGTGGAATGGGACTGGCTGAACCGGGCCTTCGGCACCCTGCCGCTGACGCCCGGCCAATGGATGCTGTGCGTCGCGATGGCCAGCAGCGTGCTGTGGTCCAGCGAGCTGCGCAAGCTCTGGCTGCGGCGCCAGGATGGCCAGCGCCGCCCCTGAGATTCAGTAGCAGCAGCCGCCCGAGCCGCAGCAGCTCGCGGGCTTGCCGCTGCCGGCCGCCGCCTGGCTGGCGGGTGCCGGCTCGAGCAGGCGGATGCCGGCCTTGAGTCCGGCGCGCACCAGCAGCTCCTCCGGGATCACCTCGTAGCAGCGGCCTTCGAGCTCGAGCGTGCGGCAGTCCTGCTCGCCGCATGCATCGCAGCAGCGGCTGGCGCCGGTCTGGCCCCCGAGCCAGGCCTCGAGCGGCTGGCCATCGACCCAGATCCGGTTCGATTCCGCGGGCTGGTGCTGGAACGCCTGCATGTCGAGCGTGCGGCATTCGAGCACCGGCTGCACGCCCAGCGGCTCGAGCACGGTCCTGAGCCGCTCGAGCGCCCGCCGGACCGCGTCTCCCGTGCCCTGGCAGCGGGGGCAGGTCTTGCCCTGGTCGTTGACCAGGCGTTGCCAGACGATGGACAGGGTTTTCATCGAATTCTCCTTGGCAGATTGCGACAGGTTCAGATTTTCTGTTTCAGCGATAGGCTACATTAGCAGGCCGTTGAAAAACCC
>NZ_PVLQ01000021.1 GCF_002980595.1 Malikia granosa | reverse complement strand
TTCGAATTTCTCTTTTGCCATTGCTCAGCTCCGAATATGGAAATTGACTAAATTACAACGCACCGAATGATGGTGCCCATGGGCAGGATCGAACTGCCGACCTCCCCCTTACCAAGGGGGTGCTCTACCACTGAGCCACATGGGCATAGCGATCTAACGATCACTACAAGAATCACTCTACCGATACCGCACACATCATTGGAGCGGGAGACGGGAATCGAACCCGCGTCATCAGCTTGGAAGGCTGGGGTTCTACCATTGAACTACTCCCGCAACGCGGCGACTGAGTTTTCACGCAGTCGCCGGTCAACAAGTATTTGGTGGAGGAGGCTGGATTCGAACCAGCGTAGGCGTAAGCCAACAGATTTACAGTCTGCCCCCTTTAGCCACTCGGGCACCCCTCCGTCAAGACCTGTATTATGCACAAGTTTCGGCGCTTCTTACAACCAGTACAAATTTTTTCGGGAATTTTTTTCGAGCCAGCGCAGGGCCTGCCCGAAGTGGCCGCAGCCGATGAAAGGAACCGGCGGACGACGCGCCGACAGGGGCGAGGGATGGTTGGCCTGCAGCACCAGATGGCGGCGGCCATCGATCAGTCCCGCCTTGGATTGGGCATGGGCACCCCAAAGCAGGAAGACCTTGGGTGACTCGTGCGCGCTGCAGGCAGCGATCAGCGCATCGGTCAGCGTCTCCCAGCCCTGCCTGGCATGGCTGGCCGGGGCGCCCTGCTCCACCGTCAGGCTGGTGTTGAGCAGCAGCACGCCCTGGCTGGCCCAGCCCTGCAGGCTGCCGCTGGCGGGCAGCTCGCCACCCAGGTCGCGCACGAGTTCCTGGAAGATGTTGCGCAGCGAGGGCGGCAGCTTGACGCCATCAGGCACCGAGAACGCCAGGCCCTCGGCCTGGCCGGGGCCATGGTAGGGGTCCTGCCCCAGGATCACGACGCTGACTTCGGACAGCGGCGTCAGCTCGAGCGCGCGCAGCGGTTGTGCCGGATAGATCTCGGCGCCGGCCTGCAGCCGGGCCTGGACGAAGCGAGCCAGCTTCTGCCCCGTCGCGCTGGCCCAGAACGGCTGCAGCACGGACTGCCAGTCGGCGGCAACAGGCCAGGACTCGGGCGCCCAGGCACGCAGCCGACCCGGCGCGGCGGCATCGGCCGCGGCAGGCAGCGAGGACGGGACTTCCGCCCAGAGCGGAAGGGTTGCGCCTGGCTGGCCCACGTTCAGGTCGGCAGGCCGAACAGCTCGGCCAGCGCCGCGCCCGGTTCCTTGGCGCGCATGAAGGCCTCGCCGACCAGGAAGGCGTTGACGCCATGCTCGCGCATCTTGCGGACATCGTCGCCGCTCAGGATGCCGCTCTCGGTCACCAGCAGACGGTCGGCCGGAACGTCGGCCAGCATGCCGAGCGTGGTGTCGAGGCTGACCTCGAAGGTGCGCAGGTCGCGGTTGTTGATACCGACCAGCGGCGTCTTGAGTTTCAGCGCGCGCTGCAGCTCGGCGCGGTCATGGACCTCGACCAGCACCGCCATGTTGAGGCCGTGCGCGACGGCCTCCAGCTCGGCCATCTGCGCGTCTTCCAGGCAGGCCGCGATCAGCAGGATGCAGTCGGCGCCCATGGCGCGGGCTTCGTAGACCTGGTAGGGGTCGACCATGAAGTCCTTGCGCAGCACCGGCAGGTCGCAAGACGCCCGCGCCTGCTTGAGGTAGTCGGAGCTGCCCTGGAAATACTGGCGGTCGGTCAGCACCGACAGGCAGGCGGCGCCGTACTCGGCATAGCTCTGCGCGATGTCGGCCGGGATGAAGTCGGCGCGGATCACGCCCTTGGACGGGCTGGCCTTCTTGACCTCGGCGATCACGGCCGGCAGGCCGGCGGCGATCTTGGCACGCAAGGCGCCCTCGAAGTCGCGCGTCAGCAGACGGCTCTCGGCGTCCTCGCGCATCACGGCCAGCGGAGTCTTTTTCAGCGCCAGCGCGAGCTCCTCGCGCTTGGTCGCCACTATTCGGTTCAGGATGTCGCTCATGGAAGGCTTTCGGTTCAGGCCGCGCTCAGCGCATGGGCCACGGTGACGAGTTGGTCGAGCTTGGCCTTGGCCGCGCCGCTGTCGATGGCCTGGCGCGCCAGCGCGATGCCATCGGCGATGCTGGCCGCGACGTCGGCCGCGTAGAGCGCAGCACCGGCGTTGAGCAGCACGATGTCGCGCGCCGGGCCAGCCTGGCCTTCGAGCACGCCGAGCAGCATGGCGCGCGAATCCTCGGGATTCTCGACCTGCAGCGCGCGGGTGCCGATCATCTGGAAGCCGAAGTCCTCGGGGTGGATCTCGTACTCGCGGATCACGCCGTCCTTGAGCTCGCCGACCAGGGTGGCAGCACCCAGGCTGATCTCGTCGAGGCCGTCCTTGCCATGGACCACCAGCGCATGTTCGGCGCCCAGGCTCTGCAGCGCGCGCACCAGGATGCCGACCAGGTCGGGATGGAACACGCCGAGCAGGATGTTGGGCGCGCCAGCCGGGTTGGTCAGCGGGCCCAGGATGTTGAACAGGGTGCGCACGCCGAGCTCGCGCCGCACCGGGGCGACGTTCTTCATTGCCGGGTGGTGGTTCGGCGCGAACATGAAGCCGATGCCGGTCTGCTCGATGCACTGCGCGATCTGCGCCGGCTTGAGGTCGAGGTGGATGCCGAGCGCCTCGATCGCGTCGGCGCTGCCCGACTTGCTGCTGACGCTGCGCCCGCCATGCTTGCTGACCTTGGCACCGGCAGCCGCGATCACGAACATGGCGCAGGTCGAGATGTTGAAGGTATGCGCGCCGTCGCCGCCAGTGCCGACGATGTCGACCAGGTGGCTGCGGTCGGCGACCTCGACCTTGACCGAGAACTCGCGCATGACCTGGGCCGCGGCGGTGATCTCGCCGATGGTTTCCTTCTTGGTGCGCAGGCCGGCGATCAGCGCGGCAGTCATGATCGGCGACAGCTCGCCGGACATGATCAGGCGCATCAGGTGCAGCATCTCGTCGTGGAAGATCTCGCGGTGCTCGATGACGCGCTGCAGGGCTTGCTGGGGCGTGATGGACATGGCTGACTCCGGTTTCAGGCCTGGTCGAGGAAGTTCTTGAGCATGGCGTGGCCGTGCTCGGTCAGGATCGATTCGGGGTGGAACTGCACCCCCTGGATCGCGAGTTCGCGATGCCGCACGCCCATGATCTCGCCGTCGTCGGTCCAGGCGGTGACCTTGAGGACCTCGGGGCAGCTTGCGCGCTCGATCGCCAGCGAGTGGTAGCGGTTGACGGTGAACTGCTGGGGCAGGTGGGCAAAAACGCCTTCCTGGGTGGTGGTGATGACGCTGGTCTTGCCGTGCATCAGTTCCTGGGCGCGCACGATCTTGCCGCCGAAGGCAGCGCCTATGCTCTGGTGACCGAGGCAGACGCCCAGGATCGGCAGCTGGCCGGCGAAATGCCGGATCGCCGCCACCGAGATGCCGGCCTCGGCCGGCGAGCAGGGACCGGGCGAGATCACGAGCCGGTCGGGATTGCGCGCGGCGATGCCCTCGAGCGTGATCTCGTCGTTGCGGTAGACCTCGACCTCGGCACCGAGTTCGCCGAAATACTGCACGATGTTGTAGGTGAACGAATCGTAGTTGTCCACCATCAGAAGCTTGATGCGGCTCATTGCAGGCCCTCCTCGACCAGTTCGCTCGCGCGCAGCACGGCGCGGGCCTTGTGTTCGGTTTCCTTCCACTCGAGCTCGGGTATCGAGTCGGCCACCACGCCGGCGGCCGCCGCGACATGCAGCAGGCCATCCTTGACGACGCCGGTGCGGATCGCGATCGCGACGTCCATGTCGCCGGCGTAGCTCAGGTAGCCGCAGGCGCCGCCGTAGACGCCGCGCTTGGACAGCTCGAGCTGGTCGATCAGCTCCATCGCGTGCACCTTGGGCGCGCCGCTCAGCGTGCCGGCCGGGAAGGCGGCCTTGAGCACGTCCATGTTCGACAGGCCGGCCTTCAGGATGCCCTCGACGTTGGAGACGATGTGCATCACATGGCTGTAGCGCTCGGTCTGGAACGCCTCGGTGACCTTGACGCTGCCGGTCTCGGCGATGCGGCCGATGTCGTTGCGCGCCAGGTCGATCAGCATCACATGCTCGGCGCGCTCCTTGGGATCGGCCAGCAGGTCACGCTCGGCCGCCTGGTCGAGCTCGATCGTGGCGCCGCGCGGACGAGTGCCGGCGAGCGGGCGGATCGTGACCTTGGTGCCTTCGGCGGTGCGCTCCTGGCGCACCAGGATCTCGGGCGAGGAACCCACCACCTGGGCGTCATCCAGGTGGTAGTAGTACATATAGGGGCTGGGGTTGAGCGTGCGCAAGGCGCGGTACAGGCTCAGCGGGCTCTGGGTGTAGGGCTTGCTGATGCGCTGGCCCATCACGATCTGCATGAAGTCGCCGCCCCGGATCAGGCCCTGGGCGCGTTCGACCGCGGCCAGGAAGTCTTGCTTGGCATAGGGGCGGAGCTCGGGCGCATGGGGCTGCACCTGCACCGGCGGCACCTGGACTGGCACGTTCAGGCGCGCCTTGAGCTCGGCCAGGCGGGCCTGGGCACGGACATAGGCATCGGGTTCAGCCGGGTCGGCATAGACCATCAGGTGCAGCTTGCCCGACAGGTTGTCGATGACCGCCAGCTCCTCGCAGTGCAGCAGGTGGATGTCGGGCATGCCGATGTCGTCGGGCGGGCAGCTGCGCTCGAGCTTCTTCTCGATGTGGCGCACCGTGTCGTAGCCGAAGTAGCCGGCCAGGCCGCCGCAGAAGCGCGGCATGCCGGGACGCAGCGCGACCTTGAAGCGGCGCTGGTAGGCCTCGATGAAGTCGAGCGGGTTGCCGGATGCGGTCTCGACCACGATGCCGTCGCGCAGCACCTCGGTCTTCGCATCCGCGCCGAAGCCGCTGGCCTTGAGCGCGACGCGCGCCGGCAGGCCGATGAAGCTGTAGCGGCCGAAGCGTTCGCCGCCGACGACGGACTCGAGCAGGAAGCTGTTGCGGCCGCCATCCTGCACGGCGGCGAGCTTGAGGTAGAGCGAGAGCGGGGTCTCGAGATCGGCAAAGGCTTCCGCGGTCAGCGGGATGCGGTTGTAGCCTTGCCGGGCCAGGTCCTGGAATTCGGTTTCGGTGATCACGATTGAGCCTCCTGCAGCCCAGTTCCCGCGCGGCGCGGGACGTTCATTCATGCCTGTGCCCTGTTCGGGGCGCGAGAGCGCGGCAGCCAGCGTGCCGAGCGGTCGGGGGGTGACGCGAACTTATGGCTTGCGCCAAGGCCAGGCTCCCTGGCTCTCTCGGGGAGCCAGGCAAGCGATGCTGCCGTTGCGAGGAATGAACATGATGCGAGCTAGTGTAGCAAACCACCGTGGGGTTCCCGTGCGGCCAGGCAACAGCCCTGACTGGACTCGGGCCGCGGCGCGCGCCTATCATGGCGGGTTGCCCGTGCCGGGCCTTGCCGCCCCCCAGATTCGTGAACGATACCCAGCCCAGCCCCCACTCCGACGCCGGATCCGCCCCCAGCGGCACCTATCTGCGCGACGCCTGGCGCCGCCCCATGCTGAGCGTGCGCGGCGCGCGCACCCACAACCTCAAGAACGTCGACCTCGACATCCCGAAGCACGCGCTGGTCGTGATCACCGGCCTGTCGGGCTCCGGCAAGTCCAGCCTGGCCTTCGACACCCTCTATGCCGAGGGCCAGCGCCGCTATGTCGAGAGCCTGTCGGCCTATGCGCGCCAGTTCCTGCAGCTGATGGACAAGCCCGACGTCGACCTGATCGAGGGCCTGAGCCCGGCCATCAGCATCGAGCAGAAGGCGACCAGTCACAACCCGCGCTCGACGGTGGGCACCGTGACCGAGATCCACGATTATTTGCGGCTGCTGTTCGCGCGCGCCGGCACGCCGCACTGCCCCGAGCATGGGCTGGCGCTACAGGCGCAGACGGTGAGCCAGATGGTCGACCATGTGCTGAAACTGCCCGAGGACAGCAAGCTGATGGTGCTGGCGCCGATCGCGCGCGAGCGCAAGGGCGAATTCGCCGACCAGCTGGCGGCGCTGCAGGCCCAGGGCTATGTGCGCTTCCGGCTCGATGGCCAGATACTCGACGCGGACGCCATGCCGGCGCTGGCACGCCACGAGAAGCACAACCTCGACGTGGTGCTGGATCGGCTCAAGGTCCGCCCGGATGCCCAGCAACGGCTGGCCGAGAGCTTCGAGGCCGCGCTGCGCCTGAGCGACGGCAAGGCGATCGCGCTCGAGATGGACAGCGGCGTCGAGCACCTGTTCAGCGCCCGCTTCGCCTGCCCGCTGTGCAGCTACGCGCTCGGCGAGATGGAGCCACGGCTGTTCTCGTTCAACTCGCCGGTCGGCGCCTGCCCGGCCTGCGACGGCCTGGGCCAGACTGATGTCTTCGATCCGGCGCGCGTGGTCGCCTTCCCGAGCCTGAGCCTGGCCAGCGGCGCGATCAAGGGCTGGGACCGGCGCAACGGCCAGTATTTCGCGCTGGTCGAGAGCCTGGCCGCCCACTACGGCTTCGATGCCGAAGCGCCCTGGGAGGACCTGCCGGCGCCGGTGCAGCAGGTGCTGCTGTACGGCTCGGGCAGCGATGAGGTCGCCTTCCAGTACGCCATGGACGGCGGACGCAAGATCGTCAAGCGCCATCCCTTCGAGGGCATCCTGCGCAATTTCGAGCGCCGCTGGCGCGAGACCGACAGCGCCACGGTGCGCGAGGAACTGGCGCGCTACCGCGCCACCCAGCCCTGCCCCGCCTGCCAGGGCGCGCGCCTGCGCCAGGAGGCGCGCCATGTGCTGCTCGGCGAGGACGGAAACAAGCGCAGCATCCACCAGATCGGCCGCCAGACGCTGGGGGAATCGCTGCACTACTTCCAGACCCTGCAGCTGCAAGGCGCCAAGGCCGAGATCGCCGACAAGGTGGTGCGCGAGATCGCGGCGCGGCTCAAGTTCCTCAACGATGTCGGACTCAACTACCTGAGCCTGGACCGCAGCGCCGAAACCCTGTCGGGCGGCGAGGCGCAGCGCATCCGGCTCGCGTCGCAGATCGGCTCCGGGCTGACCGGGGTGATGTATGTGCTCGACGAGCCCAGCATCGGCCTGCACCAGCGCGACAACGACCGGCTGATCGAGACCCTGAAGCACCTGCGCGACCTCGGCAACAGCGTGCTGGTGGTCGAGCATGACGAGGACATGATCCGCGCCGCCGACCACGTGATCGACATGGGGCCGGGCGCGGGCGTGCATGGCGGCCATGTCGTCGCGCAGGGCAGCTGCGCCGAGGTGATGGCGAACCCGGACTCGCTGACCGGCCAGTACCTGACCGGCGCACGCCAGATCGCAGTGCCGGCCAGGCGCACGCCCTGGCTACCGGAAAAGGCTCCGGCGGCGCCCGCCGCGGCGAAGAAAGGCGCCAAGGCCCAGGCCTGGACTCCGCGCGCCCAGCCGGCACCCAGCGCCAGCGGCCTGCAGACGCTGCGGGTGGTCAAGGCCAGCGGCCACAGCCTGCGGGACGTGACGGTGGATTTCCCGGTCGGCCTGCTGACCTGCGTCACGGGGGTGAGCGGATCGGGCAAGTCGACCCTGGTCAACGACACGCTGTACGCGGCGGTGGCGCGGCATCTGTACCGCTCGCACGACGAACCCGAACCGCACGAGGCGATCGAGGGCATCGAGCATTTCGACAAGGTCATCAACGTCGACCAGAGCCCGATCGGACGCACGCCGCGCAGCAACCCGGCGACCTACACCGGACTCTTCACCGGCATCCGCGAGCTGATGGCCGAGGTGCCGGCGGCGCGCGAGCGCGGCTACGGGCCGGGACGGTTCTCGTTCAACGTGTCATCGTCGGCCGGCGGCGGACGCTGCGAGGCCTGCCAGGGCGACGGCGTGGTCAAGGTCGAGATGCATTTCCTGCCCGATGTCTACGTGCCCTGCGACATCTGCAAGGGCCAGCGCTACAACCGCGAGACGCTGGAGGTGCAGTACAAGGGGCTCAACATCGCGCAGATCCTGGAGCTGACGGTCGAGCAGGCCTACGGCTTCTTCCAGGCCGTGCCGACGCTGCAGCGCAAGCTGCAGACCCTGCTCGACGTGGGACTGAGCTATGTGCGCCTGGGCCAGAGCGCGACCACGCTGTCGGGCGGCGAGGCGCAGCGGGTCAAGCTGGCGCAGGAGCTGTCCAAGCGCGATACCGGGCGCACGCTCTACATCCTCGACGAGCCGACGACCGGCCTGCATTTCGGCGACATCGAGCTGCTGCTGAAGGTCTTGCACCAGCTGCGCGACGCCGGCAACACCATCGTCGTGATCGAGCACAACCTCGACGTGATCAAGACCGCCGACTGGCTGATCGACATGGGGCCCGAGGGCGGCTCGGGCGGCGGCCAGGTGGTCGCGACCGGCACGCCCGAGCAGGTGGCGGCGAACCCGGCCAGTCACACCGGGCGCTATCTGGCCCGGTTGCTGGCCTGAGCCGGCGCGCTCAGTAGCGGTAGGCGACGCCCACGCTGGCACCCCAGACCTGGCGTGATCCGACCACCGGACTGCTGCCGGCGTCGCCCAGCAGCCGCGACAGGCTCAGGCCGGCATAGCTGACCCAGTTGTGGTTGATTGCCGTCGTGTAGCCCAGGCCCAGGCTCACGCCTTCGATGCCGCCGTCCAACTGGTAGGCGGCGCGCTGACCCGAGGCGGGAATGCCGTAGTGGCTGCGCATGTAGTCGCGGTTGCCCCAGTTCGCCGCGAACGAGGCGTCCCAGTAGGAGCGCTCGGACAGGGGCTGGCGGTAGCCCAGGGAAGCCGAATAGCGCCCGCCCCCGTCGCGCCCGAGCAGATCATGGCTGCTGCTCAGGCCGAGCGACCAGCGCGGTGCGAAGGCATAGCCGACCGACAGCTTGCCGCGCAGCGTCGAGTGCAGGTCGGGCACGCCGGCCAGCAACGGGTCGTCGCCCGACTTGCGTCCGCTGTCCCAGTTCAGCGAGGCGCCGAGCGACCAGTCCGAATGGCTCAGCAGCGTCGTGCTCAGGCCGGGATCGACGACGGTCTCGCGCCCGACGTTCCAAAGCGAACTCGCGCGCCCGGTCGACAGCCGATAGCGGCCAGCCCAAAAACCCAGGATGGGCTGCAGGCCAAGCTCGCGCCCGTCGGAGCCGACATGGTTCTGCCCGGACGACAGGGCGGCGCCGATCAGGTAATGGCGCACCGGCGCCTTCGACTCTGCCGGCTCGGCCTGCTGCGCCAGCAGCGGCAATGAAAAGGAGGCGGCCAGGGCCATCGACAACGCGCGAACGGTAATCTGATTAAACATGACAACCATCATAGGCATGCGGCCAAATCCTGGCTAGAGCGGGCGGCGGCAAAGCGCATGACAATCGACCGCAGACAAGACAGAAAGGGCCAACATGAAACAATTCGACTTCGACCTGCTCGTGATCGGTGGCGGCAGCGGCGGCGTGCGCGCGGCCCGGATGGCGGCGCAGCGCGGCGTGCGCGTGGCGCTGGCCGAGGCCCAGGGCCTGGACGGCCTGGGCGGCACCTGCGTCAACCTGGGCTGCATCCCGAAAAAGCTCTACAGCTATGCGGCGGATTACGCGGCGGGCTTCGAGGAGTCGCGCGGCTTCGGCTGGGCGGGCGAGGCGCCCAGCCTGGACTGGGGCCGGCTCAAGTCGCGCCGGGCGACGGAAATCAGCCGGCTCAACGGCGTCTATGCCAACCTGCTGCGCGGTTCCGGCGTGACACTGCTCGAGGGCTATGCCAGGCTGACTGGCCCGCACGAGGTCGAGCTCGCCACGCTCAACGCCGACGGCAGCCCGGGACATCAGGGCTACAGCGCCGAGCGGATCCTGATCGCCACCGGCGGCCAACCCTACCTGCCCCATTTCCAGGGCCGCGAGCATGTGATCAGCTCCGACCAGGCCTTCGACCTCGACCCCTTCCCGCAGCGGCTGCTGGTGGTCGGCGGCGGCTACATCGCCTGCGAGTTCGCCTCGATCTTCAACGGCCTGGGCGCGCGCGTGACCCAGGTCTACCGTGGCGAGCAGATCCTGCGCGGCTTCGACGACGAGATCCGCCATTTCACCGCCGCCGAGATGCGCAAGACCGGCGTCGACCTGCGGCTGGCAGCCGGGGTGCTGGCGATCACGCGCGAGGCCGACGGCCTGCATGTGACGCTGGAGGACGGCAACCAACTGGTGGTCGATGTCGCGCTCTACGCCACCGGACGGGTGCCGAATGTCGAGGGGCTGGGACTGGCCGAACTGGGCATCGAGCAAGGTGCCGATGGCCGCATCCTGGTCGATGCCGATTTCCGCACCCAGCTGCCCTCGGTCTATGCGCTGGGCGACGTGACCTCGCGCGTGCAGCTGACCCCGGCCGCGCTGGGCGAGGCGATGCAATTGGTCGATCATCTCTATGGCCCCGCGGCGGGCAAGCCGGCGCGCCGCATGGACTACGAGCTGATCCCGACCGCCGTCTTCTGCCACCCCAATGTCGCGACGGTGGGACTGACCGAGGCCCAGGCGCGCGAGCGCTACGCCGAGGTGCGGGTGTTCCGCTCCGAGTTCCGCGCGCTGCGCCACACCCTGAGCGGCAGCCAGGAACGCACGCTGATGAAGCTGCTGGTCGATGCCGCCAGCGACCGGGTGGTGGGCCTGCACATGGTCGGCGCCGAGGCCGGCGAGATCGTGCAGGGCTTCGCGGTCGCGCTCAAGGCCGGAGCGACCAAGGCGGTGTTCGATGCCACGCTCGGCATCCACCCGACCGCCGCCGAGGAGTTCGTGACCATGCGCGAGCCGGTGCCGGCGCGCGCGGCAGCTTGAAGACCGAAGGCCGGACCGGCTAGAAGCTCAGGGCCAGCAATGCCACGGCGACGGCGGTGTGGCCGAACACCCCGGGCGCCAGCCAGGCCAGGTAGCGCCAGCCGCCGGCAAAGCCGGCAGTGGCCGACTTGCTGAAGGCGTGGACCGTGATCGCCAGCATCGCGGCGCCCAGGGCCTTGCCGGCAGCATCCGGCGGCGCCGGCGCAAAGACGGCCGCCAGCGAGGAATGCAGGTCGACCAGCGCGGCCAGCAGGATGCCAGCGAGCGCACCACCCTGGCCGAGCCAGAGGCCCAGGCCGTAGACCAGGGCCTGGACGCCGGTCAGCAAGCCGGCCACCAGGGCCGCATCGCGCAGGCTGAACATGCGGTCGGCATCCAGCGCGGCAGCGGCCGCCTCGCGGTCGCTCGTTGCGGCGGCGGCATCAGGACCGTCGGTCGGCGCCCCCCGGACCAGCCACCAGCCCCAGGCCAGCGCGACCACCGCCCCTGCCAGCGCGGGCAGGATCAACAGGCGCAACCAGGCGGGCTGCACCGCCAGGGCCACCAGCAGGACCTGCAGCAAGGTGGCGACGCAGGACAGCAGCCCGGCACCCGCCATCAGCCTGGCATCGGATCTGCCCTCGCGCACGGCAATCCCCATGCTCGCGACGGTCGCCGTGCTGGAGACGAAGCCCGAGGCGATCGCCGACAGGGCCACGGCCTGGCGCGCATCGAGCAGGCGCCGGCTCAGGTGGGCAAGCGCCTGGATGAACAGCAGCAGCGTCAGCAGCTGCGTGATCAGGTGCGGGTTGAGCATCTGGCCCCAGAACGGCCGGTCGGGCATCAGGGGCAGCGCGATCAGCGCCAGCGCCGCCAGCAGGATGCCGTCGCGCACCTCGGCCGGGCGCAGCCAGTTGTTGGCGAAGGCATGCAGGCGCTCGCGCGCAAACAGGATGCCGGTCTGGCCGACCGCGACGGCTGCCGCCAGCGGCAGGCTCAGGATGCAGAGCACGCCGATCAGATAGGTCAGCACCAGGGCGATCTCGGTCGTGACGCCCGGATCTTCGGTTCGCTCGCGCGCCCGCGCGACCACGCACAGGGCCGCCAGGAAGATGACGCCGACCGCGACCAGGGTGGACTCGCCGGTCAGCATCGCGACCGCGCCCATGACGCAGGCAAGCGAGAAACTGCGCAGGCCGGCCAGCGCGCGCGAGGGCCCGCGCCCCTTGTTGCGCTCGCGCTCGATGCCGGTCAGCAGGCCGCAGCCAAGTGCGGCGGCCAAGGCCTGGGCGGCATGGGCCATGCTGACCCCGTTGGGCAATGTCGCCGAAGTGGCATCCCACATGATGTCTCCCTGGCGGGGCCGGCCCTGGGGCACCCCGCGTTCATGAATTTGACGCGACCGGCGCTCAGCGCGAAACGGCCGGATTCGCGCGGGCACGCAACTGGCCCATGGCCTGGCCCATGCGCACCGCACCGCCCGCTGCCCAGCTCGGATCGAAGCTCAGCTGGTCCCTGGGAAACAGCAGCACGACGGTGGAGCCGAGCAGGAAGCGGCCCATCTCCTCGCCGGCCTGCAGAGAAATCGGCAGGTCGCCATAGCGCCACTCGCGGATCTTGCCAGGACGCGGCGGATTGACCTGGCCATGCCAGACCGTGGCCATGCTGCCGACGATGGTCGCGCCCACCAGCACCAGCACGAAGGGGCCGAAGCGGCCCTCGAAGACGCAGACCACGCGCTCGTTGCGCGCGAACAGGCCCGGCACGCCGCGCGCCGTGGTCGGGTTGACCGAGAACAGCTCGCCCGGCACATGGATCATGCGCTGCAGCCGCCCGTAGCAGGGCATGTGGATGCGGTGGTAGTCGCGCGGGCTCAGGTAGAGGGTGGCGAACTCGCCGCCGTCGAACTTCGCCGCCAGCTCGGCGTCGCCGCCGACCAGTGCCGTCGTCGAATAGCGGTGGCCCTTGGCCTGGAAGATCTGGTCGCCCTCGATGCGACCGAACTGGCTGATCGCGCCGTCGACCGGGCAGACGAAGTCGGCTGCGGCCAGCGGGCGCGCGCCTTCCTTCAGCGCCCGCGTGAAGAAGTCGTTGAAGGTCGCGTAGCGCGAGATGTCGGGCTCGGCCGCCTCGCTCATGTCGACGCCGTAGCGCGCGACGAAGCGACGGATGCTGGACTGGGTAAAGCCGCCGAGCGGACGGCGCGCCAAGGCACCGGCGAGCTGGGTCAGGGCCCGTTTCGGGAGCAGGTACTGCGGCAACACCGCGAGACGGTCGGACAAGAGCTTTCCCCTGGATGCGAAATCGGCCGATTTTAGCGATCCCCCCGCGCGCGGCCTTGACGGCTCGCCCCCCTAGCCGCGAGACTGGGGGCGGATCGGCAAGTCCGGGAGGCTGAAATGATCGTCGGAACCCCCAAGGAGATCAAGAACCACGAGCACCGCGTCGGCCTGACGCCCGCCAGCGTGCGCGAGCTGGTGGCCGCTGGCCACCGGGTGCTGGTGCAGGCCGGCGCGGGAGCCGGCGCCGGCATGGAAGACGCCCAGTACCGCGTCGCCGGCGCCGAGCTGGTCGACTCGGCGGCCGAGCTGTTCGCGCGCGCCGAGCTGGTGGTCAAGGTCAAGGAGCCGCAAGCGCAGGAATGCGCCCAGCTGCGCCGGGGCCAGATCCTGTTCACCTACCTGCACCTGGCGCCCGACCGAGCCCAGACCGAGGCCCTGCTGGCCTCGGGCGCCGTCTGCATCGCCTACGAGACCGTGACCGGACCGGGCGGCGGGCTGCCGCTGCTGGCGCCGATGAGCGAGGTCGCGGGACGGATGTCGGTCCAGGTCGCGGCCCGCCTGCTCGAGAAGTCGCAGGGCGGCCAGGGGGTGCTGCTGTCGGGCGTGCCCGGCGTGCCGGCGGCCCGGCTGGTGATCCTGGGCGGCGGCGTGGTCGGCAGCCAGGCGCTGCAGATCGCCGCCGGCATGGGCGCCCATGTCACGGTGCTGGACCGCAGCCTGGAGCGGCTGCGCCAGCTCGACCAGCGCTGGGGCAGCCGGATCACGACCCGACATTCGACCCAGGCCGCGATCGAGGAGGAGCTGCTGGCCGCCGACGCCGTGATCGGCAGCGTGCTGGTGCCCGGCGCCACCGCGCCCAAGCTGGTCAGCCGCGCCCTGGTCGCGCGCATGAAGCCGGGCAGCGTGCTGGTCGATGTCGCGATCGACCAGGGCGGCTGCTTCGAGACCTCGCGCCCGACCACGCATACCGATCCGAGCTATCTGGTCGACGGGGTGCTGCACTACGCGGTGACGAACATGCCGGGCGCGGTGGCGCGCACCTCGACGCTGGCGCTCAACAATGCCACCCTGCCCCATGTGCTGATGCTGGCCGAGCTGGGCTGGCAAGGCGCGCTGCGCGCCGACCCGCATCTGCGCGCCGGGCTCAATTGCTGCCAGGGCCAGGTCACGCATCCGGCCGTGGCCCAGGCCCTGGGCTACCCGCTGACCGCCGCCGAGCGGCTGCTCGCATGAACCCGCACGGCATCTCCGCCCCGCTCCTGCCCGCAGCGCTGGCACCCGAGGCCCTCTACCGTCGCTGCGATCCGGCTGCGCTGGGCATCGCGAGCAGCGCCGAGCTGGCCGAACTCGACACCGTGCTGATCCACCAGCGCGCGCTGGAAGCGATGCAGCTCGGGCTCGACATCCGGCACGACGGCTACAACATCTACCTGCTCGGCGAGTCCGGCAGCGGCCGCCACGCCATCGTCAACCAGCTGCTCCAGGCCCAGCGCCGCACCGGCCCGCCACCATCGGACTGGTGCTATGTCAACAACTTCACCGACTCGAGCAAACCCGACCTGCTGCGCCTGCCCTGCGGCAGGGGTGCGGCGCTGCGCGACGACATGCAGCATTTCGTCGAGGAGCTGACGCCGGCGATCAGCGCGGTATTCCAGAGCGAGGAATACCGCAGCCGCATCGAGGCGATGCAGGAGGAGGAAAAGCAGCGCGAACTCGCCGCGGTGCAGGCGCTCGGGGACGAATCGGTGCAGCATGGCGTCGCGCTGCTCAAGACGCCGCACGGCTTCGCCTTCGTGCCGCTCAAGGAGGACCACGAGGCGACGCTGACGCAGGACGAGTTCGAGAAGCTGCCACCCGAACGCCAGGCCGAGTTGGCTGCCGAGATCAAGGCGCTGCACGAGCGCATGCACAAGCTGATGGGCGAATTCCCGCGCTGGCGGCGCGAGCTGCAGGCCCGGCTCAAGCAGACCGGCAGCGAGGCGCTGCAGGTGACCGTGACCCACCTGATCGACGACCTGCGGCCGAAATACGCCGACCTGCCCGAGGTCGGCGCCTTCCTCGACGCGGTGCTGGCCGACATCGTCGCCAGCGGCGAATCGCTGCGCGAGTCGACCCACGCCGAGGGCGATACCGAAACCACCACCTATTCGAGCACGCTCACGGTGCAGCGCTACCTGGTCAACCTGCTGGTCGAGCACCCGGCCGACGGCGCGCGCCCGGTGATCTACGAGGACCATCCGACGCTGCAGAACCTGGTCGGTCGCGTCGAGCATGTGGCCCACATGGGCACGCTGCTGAGCAACTTCACGCTGATCCGCGGCGGCGCGCTGCAGCGCGCCAATGGCGGCTTCCTGGTGCTCGACGCGCTCAAGGTGCTGAGCCAGCCCTATGCCTGGGAGGGGCTCAAGCGCTGCCTGAAGGCGGGCCGGGTGCGGATCGAGTCGCTCTACGACCTGATCGGGCTCAGCAGCACGGTCCAGCTCGAGCCCGAGCCGATGCCGCTCGAGCTCAAGATCGTGCTGATCGGCGAGCGCCAGATCTACTACCTGCTGTGCCAGTACGACCCCGAGTTCGGCGCGCTGTTCAAGATCAACGCCGACCTCGAAAGCGAGATCCGCCGCAGCCCGGACAACATCCAGGTGTATGCGCGCTTGATCGCGACCCTGGCCAGGCGCGAGGCGCTGCGCCCGCTGTCGGCCGCCGCGGTCGCGCGGCTGATCGAGCATTCGGCACGGCTGGCCGAGGACGCCGAACGGCTGACCGCGCGCACAAGACCGCTGGCCGACCTGATGCGCGAGGCCGGGCATTTCGCCGGCCAGGCGTCATCAGCATGGATCGAGGCCGGCCATGTCGAGGCGGCGCTGCAGGCCAGGCGGCGGCGCAACGAACGGCTGCGGCTGCGCTACCAGGAGGCCATGCTGCGCGGCCAGCTGCTGATCGACAGCAGCGGCAGCCAGGTCGGGCAGGTCAACGGGCTGGCAGTGGTGGCGCTCGACGACAGCAGCTTCGGCCATCCGATGCGCATCACTGCGACGGTGCGCGCCGGCGACGGCCAGGTGATCGACATCGAGCGCGAGGTCAAGCTCGGCGGCCCGATCCATTCCAAGGGGGTGCTGATCCTGTCGGCCTTCCTGGCGGCGCGCTTCGGTGCGCGCGAGCCGCTCTCGCTGAAAGCCAGCCTGGTGTTCGAGCAGTCCTATGGCGGGGTCGAGGGCGACAGCGCCTCGCTGGCCGAACTGTGCGCGCTGCTGTCGGCGCTCTCTAGCCTGCCGATCCGGCAGTCGCTGGCCATGACCGGCTCGGTCAACCAGCTCGGCATCGTCCAGCCGATCGGCGGGGTCAACGAGAAGATCGAGGGCTTCTTCGACCTCTGCGCGGCGCGCGGCCTCAGCGGCGAGCAAGGGGTGCTGATCCCGCAGGCCAATGTCTGCCACCTGATGCTGCGCGCCGATGTGGTCGAGGCCGCCCGCGCGGGCCGGTTCCGCATCTGGGCCGTCAGTACCGTCGACCAGGCGCTGGAGCTGCTGACCGGCCATCCGGCCGGCGCACCCGACGCCCAGGGCCGGATGGCGGCCGGATCGGCCAATGCCCTGGTCGCGGCCCGGCTGGCCAGGCTGGCACCGAAACGCCGCGCCGCGGAAGCGGCTGCGGCCAAGAAACCGGCCCGGCCGGCCGGCAGGCCCTGAGTCCATCCCGAGGAGAGCTGCGCCATGGCCATGAACCCCTGCGCCGCCGAGCGACTGGCCTGCATCCCGGTCGACCAGGTCCATATCGAGGGCGCGCTCGCGCTGCCCGCGGACCCCTTGGGCATCGTGCTGTTCGCCCATGGCAGCGGCAGCAGCCGGCACAGCCCGCGCAACAACCATGTGGCGCGCGTGCTGCACGCGCACCAGCTCGGCACGCTGCTGCTCGACCTGCTGACCCCCGAGGAAGACCTGGACTACAGCCAGCGCTTCGACATTCCGCTGCTGGCGCGCCGGCTGCTCGCGGCGACCCGTTGGCTGCAGGCCCAGCCACCGACCGCGGCGCTGCCGCTGGCCTATTTCGGCGCCAGCACCGGCGCGGCGGCGGCGCTGCAGGCAGCAGCCGAACTCGGGCCGACTATCCGCGCGCTGGTCTCGCGCGGCGGCCGGCCCGACCTGGCCGGGCCGGATATGCTGGCGCGCGTGCGCTGCCCGACGCTGCTGATCGTCGGCGGCCACGACCCCGAGGTGCTGGAGCTCAACCGGCAGGCCGAGGCGCTGCTGCGCTGCCCGTGCCAGCTGACGGTGATCCCGGGCGCCAGCCACCTGTTCGAGGAGGCCGGCGCGCTCGATGCGGTGGCGCAACTGGCAGCCGGCTGGCTGCAGGAGCAGTTGCGGGGAGCGCGGCAGGGACCGACGGGCTGAGGTGCTGCCGAGGCCAGGCCCAGACGCGCGCTCCAGGCCGGGGGCCGGTTGCCTCAGCCCCCGAGCAGCGCGATCACCTGCTCGTCATCGACCTGGTCGAAATGGCGGTAGAACTGGCCCACGGCCTGGAAATCCTCGGGCGCCGACAGGCAGATGAGCTCGTCGGCCAGCGGACGCACGCGCTCGAGCGAGTCGGGCGCCGCCACCGGCAGCGCGCAGATCAGCCGGGCCGGCTGCCGGTGCCGCAGGCCGTGCAGCGCGGCGATCATGGTGGCACCGGTCGCCAGCCCGTCATCGACCACGATCACGATCCGGCCCGCCGGGTCGATCGGCGGGCGGATGGGCGTGTACTGGGCGCGACGCGACTGGAGGGTGAGCAGCTGCTCGTGCTTCTCGGCCGCGAGGTAGTCCTGGTCGGCGCCGAGCGCGGCCGCGTGCGGCGCGACATAGGTCCAGCCGTTCTCGTCGACCGAGCCGACCGCGACCTCGGCCGCATAGGGCGAGCGCAGCTTGCGCACCAGCACGACATCGAAGTCGCCGCCGAGCTCCTGCGCGATCAGCTTGGCCATCGGCACGGCGCCGCGCGGGATCGCGAGCACCAGCGGATGGCGCTCGCGGTAGGCTTCCAGCGCATGGGCCAGCTGGCGCGCGGCATCGAGTCGGTCCTGGAACATCATGGGCAACTCCCGGGCCGAGACTCAGCCGGCGCGCTGCGGCTGCAGCAATTCGATACGGAAATCGGGCTCGTAGGGCGGCAGATGGCATTCGACGATGCCGGCCGGCGCGATCTGCAGCCGCGCGCCGATGACATCGGCAGCGATCGGCAGGGTGGCGGCGCAACGGTCGGCCAGCACCGCGACCCGGATCTCGGCCGGCTGCTTGCGCGCCAGGTAGTCCAGCACCCTGAGCAGCGAATGCCCGGTGTAGAGCACGTCGTCGACCAGCAGCAGGGTCCAGCCGGCCAGGTCGAGCGCCGCCTGCTGGGGCTGCTCGGTCAGACGGGTCTCGGGATGCAACAGGGTCAGGTCATCGGCATAGCGCTTGACCTTGAGGTCGAGCCGCAGCGGCGGCGCCAGTCCGTGGTCGCGCACCAGACGCTCGGTCAGCCGGTCGGCCAGCGGCGCGCCACGGCGCAGGATGCCGACCAGCGCGACCCGGCTGCGGCCATGCAGCAAGCTGGCGGCCTGCAGGGCCATGGCATCGAGCAAGGCCTCGAGTTCGGCTTCGTCATAGAGGCAGCTTCGGCTGCCCGGCATTGCATTCATACCGCCCCCCGACCGGGGTCGGAAGCCCCGCTGCTGGGCATTCTGGACAGCGCCGGGCAGGTTGTCAATCTTGCCCCGGGACCGCTCCCGCAGGCCCAGGCGGGTTCAGGCGGACGGGGCCACCGGGTCGGTGATGCCGATGCGGTCCAAGGCCTCGGCCAGCTGCGCGACGCAGCGCCCGGGCTGGTGCAGCTTGTCGAGCCCGAACAGACCGATGCGGAAGGTCGAGAAGCCGGCTGGCTCGTCGCACTGCAGCGGCACGCCGGCGGCGGTCTGCAGGCCGAGCGCGAGGAACTTGCTGCCGTTCTGGATGCCGGGGTCGTCGGTGTAGCTGACCACCACGCCCGGCGCCTGGAAGCCGGCCGCCGCCACGCTGCGGATGCCGCGACGCTCGAGCAGCGCGCGCACCTGGCGTCCCAGCTCGAGCTGCTCCTCGCGCACCCGCTCGAAGCCGTAGGCCTGCGTCTCCTGCATCACGTCGCGCAGCCGCAGCAAGGCGTCGGTCGGCATGGTCGCGTGGTAGGCATGGCCGCCGGCCTCGTAGGTCTCCATGATCTGCAGCCATTTCTTCAGGTCGGCCGCGAAGCTGCTGCTGGTCGTGCCATCGATGGCGGCGCGGGCGCGCTCGCCCAGCATCACCATGGCGCAGGCCGGCGATCCGCTCCAGCCCTTCTGCGGCGCGCTGATCAGGACGTCGACGCCGCAGGCCTGCATGTCGACCCAGAGCGTGCCCGACGCGATGCAGTCGAGCACGAACAGGCCACCGACCTCGTGCACCGCGTCGGCCACCGCCTTCAAGTAATCGTCGGGCAGGATCATGCCGGCCGAGGTCTCGACATGCGGTGCGAACACGACGTCGGGCCGGAACTCGCGGATCACCGCGACCACTTCGTCGACCGGGCAGGGAATCCAGGGCGACTGCGGCTGGTCGGACAGGCGGCGCGCCTTCAGCACGCGCGCCTCGGCCGGGATAGCGCCGGCATCGAAGATCTGCGTCCAGCGGTAGCTGAACCAGCCGTTGCGGATCACCAGCGCCTTCCTGCCGGTGGCAAACTGGCGCGCGACCGCCTCCATGCCGTAGGTGCCGCCGCCGGGAACCAGCGCGACCGAGCGCGCGTGGTAGACCTGCTTCAGGGTGGCCGAGATGTCCTGCATCACGCCCTGGAAGCGGCGCGACATGTGGTTGAGCGAGCGGTCGCTGTAGACGACGGAAAACTCGAGCAGGCCGTCGGGATCGACGTCGGGCAGCAAGGCGGGCATGCGGATCTCCTTTTGATTATGAGAACAGCTTAGCATGCCGCCGGTTTCAGGCAACTGACGGGAATTCAGGTGCCGAAGCGCTGCTGCAGCTCCTGCAGTCCCAGCTCGTCGAGCACCTGCTGCAGCCGCTCGCGCGCGCTGGCCTTGCCCTTGCCGACCTTGCGCGCCAGGATCAGCTCGTTCTTCATCGAGTGCTCCCAGCCGACCAGCTCGGTCACGGTGACCTGGTAGCCATGGGCCTCCAGTTCAAGGCAGCGCAGCACGTTGGTGATCTGGCTGCCGAACTCGCGCGTGTGCAGCGGGTGGCGCCAGATCTCGCTCAAGGGGGTGCGCGACAGGGTCAGCGCCTTGTGCTTGCGCAGCACGCTGGCGACCTCGGCCTGGCAGCAGGGCACCAGCACCATGCAGCGCGCCTGGCGCGCCAGGCCGAAGGCGATCGCGTCGTCGGTCGCGGTGTCGCAGGCATGCAGCGCGGTCACGACATCGACCTGGGCCGGGATCTGCTCCGAGGTCATGGCCTCCTGCACCGTGGTCGCGACGAAGCGCATGCGATCGAAGCCGAGCCGCTCGGCCAGCGCGCGGGAGCGCTCGACCAGCTCGGCGCGGGTCTCGACGCCATAGACCCAGCCGACCTCGCGCTGGGCGAAGAACAGGTCGTAGAGCATGAAGCCCAGGTAGGACTTGCCGGCGCCATGGTCGACCAGGCTGACATCGCCGCGCGCGGCCAGCGCCTCCTGCAGCAGCGGCTCGATGAACTGCAGCAGGTGATTGACCTGCTTGAGCTTGCGCCGCGTGTCCTGGTTCAGCTTGCCCTCGCGCGTCAGGATATGCAGCTCCTTGAGCAGCTCGATCGACTGGCCGGGGCGCAGTTCGGGCAACTGTTCCTGGATGGATTTTTCGGGCGCGCGCTCGGCCCTGGACGGCTGGCGCTTCTGGTTCGGCTTGATGGAGGCTGACATGCGCGGATGATAGACGCTCAGGCCAGCAGCGCACGCAGGCGCTCGATCGCCTCGCGCAACTGCGCCATCGAGCTCGCGGTCGAGAAGCGCAGGTGGGTGCCGGGATCGTCGGCGCAGAAGTCGCGGCTCGGCGTGACGACCAGATGGGCGCGGCGCATCAGCAGCTCGACCAGCTCGCCGCTGTCGCGCACGCCGAGCCGCGCGAACAGCGGACTCGCATCGGCCCAGACATAGAAGGCGCCATCGGGCTGGACGGGAATGTCGAAGCCGAGCTCGCGCAGCGCCGGCAGGAAGAAGTCGCGCCGGGCGGCGAACTCGGCACGGCGACGCTCGCAATCGGCGATGGCCTCGGGCTCGAAGCAGGCCAGCGCGGCATGCTGCGCAACCGTGCTGGCGCAGATGAAGAAGTTCTGCTGCAGGCGCTCGACCGCTGGAATGGCGAACTCGGGCAGCACCATCCAGCCCAGGCGCCAGCCCGTCATGCCGAAGTATTTCGAGAAGCTGTTGAGGCTCACGATGGCGTCATCGAGCGCGAGCGCGGTCTGGCCGTAGCGCGGGTCGTGGCTGAGCCCGAGGTAGATCTCGTCGATGACCGTGACGCCGCCGCGCGCCTTGACGACCGCGTGGATGCGGCGCAGTTCGTCAGGGTCGATCGAAGTGCCGGTCGGATTCGATGGCGAAGCCAGCAGCACGCCGCGCGTGCGCGGGCCCCAGGCCTGCTCGACTTGCTCCGCCGTGAGCTGGTAGCGCTGCTGCGCTCCTGCCGGCAGCAGCCGGGCGCTGGCGCCGATGGCGGCCAGGATCTGGCGGTTGCAGGGATAGGAGGGATCGGGCATCAGCCACTCGTCGCCGGCATCGAGAAAGGCCATGGCGGCAAGCTGCAGCGCACCGGAAGCTCCGGCAGTGATGACGATGCGCGCGGCATCGACCGTCACGCCGAAGCGCTGCGCGTACCAGTCCGAGAGTCGCTGGCGCAGCGCGTCGAGTCCGAGCGCGGGCGTGTACTGGGTCAGGCCGGCCTCGATCGCGGCACGTGCGGCGGCCTGCACCGGCAGCGGTGCAACGAAGTCCGGCTCGCCGATGTTGAGGTAGATCATCGGCGGCTCGCCAGGCCCGAGCCCGCGCTCGATCCCGGCGGCCTGCTTGGCCACCTGCATGACATGAAAGGGTTCGACGGACTGGGCGCGCGCGGACAGCTGCATGAAAAAACGGGCTTGATAAGGACGAAGGACCGATTGTGGCAGCGGGAACAGGCAGCAGGCACAGCGACAATCGCACCATGTCCAGATCCGACCACGACCCTGCCCTGCATCCCTACGATGCCCTCACGCCCGATGTCGTGCTCGATGCGCTCGACGCCACCGGCCTGCGCGGCGACGGCCGGCTGCAAGGCCTGAACTCCTACGAGAACCGGGTCTACCTGGCTCGGCTGGAGGACGGCGGCGCGGTGGTGCTCAAGTTCTATCGCCCTGGGCGCTGGAGCGAGGCGCAGATCGCCGAGGAACATGGTTTCGCCCTGGAACTGGCCGAAGCCGAGGTGCCGATGGTCGCCCCGCTGCGGCTGCAGGGCCGGACCTTGCACCGCCATGCCGGCTTCCTGTTCAGCGTCAGTCCGGCGCGCGGCGGACGCCGGCCCGAGCTCGACGACCCCGAGGTGCTCGAATGGATAGGCCGGCTGATGGCAAGGCTGCACCTGGTCGGCGCCGCGCGGCCGTTCGCGTCCCGCCCGGCGCTGGATGCGCAGAGCTTCGGCCA
Source organism: Malikia granosa (assembly GCF_002980595.1). GTDB lineage: Bacteria > Pseudomonadota > Gammaproteobacteria > Burkholderiales > Burkholderiaceae_C > Malikia > Malikia granosa. The sequence goes on along the minus strand of NZ_PVLQ01000021.1, from coordinate 31,267 downwards.
GGAACCGCTGGCCTGGCTGCTCGAGCAAGGCCAGCTGCCGCCCGAGTCCGCCGGCCGCTGGCGCGAGGCGGCACAGGCCGCGCTGGGATTGGCAAGCGATGCGATGGCGGCCTGCGCAGCGCCGGATGGCATCGCGACGCTGCGGCTGCACGGCGACTGCCATCCCGGCAACATCCTCTGGACGCCGGACCAGGGCCCGCATTTCGTCGATCTCGACGACAGCCGCAGCGGACCGGCGGTGCAGGATCTCTGGATGCTGCTGAGCGGCGAGCGACAACAGCAGCAGCGCCAGCTCGGCGCCCTGCTCGACGGCTACGAAACGCTGCGCGAGTTCGACCGCCGCGAGCTCGCGCTGATCGAACCGCTGCGCACGCTGCGCCTGCTGCACTACAGCGCCTGGCTGGCGCGGCGCTGGAGCGATCCGATCTTCCCGCTCAACTTCCCCTGGTTCGGCAGCGCGAGCTACTGGCAGGAGCAGGCGGCCATGCTGTGGCAGCAGGTCGAGGCGATGCAGCAGCCCCCGCTGGTCGCCTGAACCGCCGGAGCGCCCGGCCTCAGTTGCGCGCGTGCGCCAGCTGCAGGACTTCCACCCCCTCGATGCCGCGCAGCAGGCGCGACAGGTCGAACAGCGAAGTGACGCGCGGCTTCGAATGCCGCGCGACCAGCACGAACTGCCAGCTCAGTTGGTCCTGCTGGCAGGCGATGTGCAGCGAACCCTCGGCCAGCTGGTAGCCCCATTCGCGCATCAAGGCCTTGATCGCGCAATCATCTGGCTCATGGCCGGCGCGGAAGCGCAGCGTCACGCCGACGGCCGGCAGCGCCGGCAGCCGTGCCTCGACCTTGACGCCCCACATCATCAGCGAGGCCGACAGCAGCGCCAGCAGGATGGCGGCCGGGTAGAAGCCGACGCCGACCAGCACGCCGATCGCCGCCGTGGCCCAGATCGATGCCGCCGTGGTCAGGCCGCTGATGCTCATGCCGTCGCGCATGATGACACCGGCACCGAGAAAACCGATCCCGGTCACGATGCCCTGCACCACGCGGGTCGGATCGATCGGCAGATGGGCGGTGTCGGCCTGGCCCCACCAGACGCCGGGATAGCCCGCGAACACGGTCAGCGCGCAGGACGCCATGCAGACGATGCCGTAGGTGCGCATGCCGGCGGCCCGGCTGTGGTAGCTGCGCTCGTAGCCGACCAGCAGGCCCAGCAGCAGCGCGCCAAACAGGTTGGCGAACAGCAGCAGGTTGACCTCGAGCACGGGCAGCGACCAGTAGCGCGCCCACAGCGACAGGCCGGCATCCATGGCGGTCAGCGCGAGGGCGCCGGACGCTTGGGGTCGTGGAGCACGGCGCCGGTCCCGACGCCGACGCCGGCGCGCGCCCCGCTGTCGCCCAGCGGCACGCTGGTGCCGACGCCCACATTGCCAGAGACCTGCCCTTCCTGGTTGACCCCGACTCCCACGCCGACCGGGCCGGCCGCAGCGCCGACTCCCAGCTGCACGCTGCCGCTGCCGACACCGACCCCGATCGAGACACCGGGCAAGACGGGCACCGAAATGCCGGCACCGACGCCCGTCGAACTGCAGCCCGCCAAGGCCAGCAACAGCGAGGAAGACAGGATGACAGGGCGAATCGCGATCATGGCCTCATGCTAGCGCGCCCGAACCAGCGGCGCCAGACGGGCGGCGACAAAAAGGGCTCCACGCGGGAGCCCTCCTGGTCAGTGCCGTGCTGGATCAGACCAGCAAGGCGTTGACGCGCTTGACATAGGCGGCCGGATCTTCCGGCAGGCCGCCCTCGGCCAGCAGCGCCTGGTCGAACAGGATATGCGCCAGGTCATCGAAATGGGCCGAGGCATCCAGCTTCCTGACCAGCGCATGGTCGGCATTGACCTCGAGGATGGGCTTCATGTCCGGCACCGGCTGGCCGGCCTGCTTGAGCATGCGCGCGAGCTGGGTGCTCATGCCATGGTCATCGGCCACCAGGCAGGCCGGCGAATCGACCAGACGGGTGGTGACGCGCACGTCCTGCGCCTTGTCCTTCAGCGCTTCCTTGAGCTTTTCCAGCACCGGCTTGAAGGTCTCGGCGGCCTGCTCGGCAGCCTTCTTCTCCTCCTCGTCCTGCAGCTTGCCCAGGTCGACGCCGCCCTTGGCGACCGACTGCAGCGGCGTGCCGTCGAACTGGTGCAGGAAGGACAGCGCCCACTCGTCGACGCGGTCGCTCATCAGCAGCACCTCGATGCCCTTCTTCTTGAACAGCTCGAGCTGCGGGCTGTTCTTGGCGGCGGCCAGGGTGTCGGCGGTGATGTAGTAGATCGCTTCCTGGCCTTCCTTCATGCGCGCCTTGTAGTCGGCAAGGCTGACCGCCACCGCATCGCTCTGGGTCGAGGCGAAGCGCAGCAGCTTGGCGAGCTTGTCCTGGTTGGCGAAGTCCTCGCCCAGACCTTCCTTCAGCACGGCGCCGAACTCGGCGTAGAACTTCGAGAACTTGCCGGCGTTCTTTTCCGCCTCGGCCTTGTCCTCGTCGGACAGCTTGTCCCATTCCTCGCCGGTGGGCAGGACATCCTTGCGGGCCAGGTCTTCCAGCATGGCGAGCACGCGGCGCGTGTTGCCCTCGCGGATCGCCTTGACGTCGCGGCTCTCCTGCAGCAGCTCTCTAGAGACGTTGAGCGGCAGGTCGGCCGAGTCGATCACGCCCTTGACCCAGCGCAGGTAGGTCGGCATCAGCGCCTCGGCCTCGTCCATGATGAAGACGCGCTTGACGTAGAGCTTGACGCCGGCCTTCTTGTCGCGGTTCCACAGGTCCATCGGCGCCTTGGCCGGCACGTAGAGCAGCTGGGTGTATTCGGTGCTGCCCTCGACGCGGTTGTGGCTCCAGGTCAGCGGCGCCTCGCTGTCATAGCTGATGTTCTTGTAGAACTCGGCGTACTGCTCGTCGCTGATGTCCTTCTTGGAACGGGTCCAGAGCGCGCTGGCCGAGTTGACGGCTTCCCACTCGTCCTGCAGCACCGACTCGCCCTTCTCGGCGTCCCACTCCTCCTTGCGCATCAGGATCGGCAGGCTGATGTGGTCGGAATACTTCGAGATGATGGTCTTGAGCTTCCAGCGGTTCAGGTACTCGGTCGCGTCGTCGCGCAGGTGCAGGATCACGCTGGTGCCGCGCTGCGCGCGCGTGATGGTCTCGGTCTCGAAGTCGCCCGTGCCGCCGCTGATCCAGCGCACGCCCTCCTCGGCTTTCAGACCGGCGCGGCGCGACTCGACCGTGATCTTGTCGGCGACGATGAAGCCCGAGTAGAAGCCGACGCCGAACTGGCCGATCAGCTGCGCATCCTTCTTCTGGTCACCCGACAGGCGGCTCATGAAGTCCTTGGTGCCGCTCTTGGCGATGGTGCCCAGGTGCGCAATGGCCTCGGACTCGCTCATGCCGATGCCGTTGTCGCTGATGGTCAGGGTCTTGGCTTCCTGGTCGAAGCTCACGCGCACCTCGAGGTTGGGTGCATCCTCGTACAGCGTGGCGTCGTCGAGGGCCTCGAAGCGCAGCTTGTCGCAGGCATCCGAGGCGTTGGAGATCAGCTCGCGCAGGAAGATTTCCTGGTTCGAGTACAGCGAATGGGTGACGAGGTGCAGCAGCTGGGCCACTTCGGCCTGGAAAGCGTGGGTATGTTTGCTCATGATCTAGGCAGTAAAACTCGACGTGGAATTCGGTAGCAGGCGGATCAATCACTCGGGCAGCAAGCGCGACTGACTGACGACCACCGGATGCCAAATGGCGGCAAGCGCCGCGATTTCAAGTGCCAGGGCCAGGTGGACGAGATGAGCTCCGCTGCCCGGTGGCGATCGGCCTGGACGGCGGCAGGACCGGGAGCTCGCCAGCCCCGGCAGCAGCCCCCGATCGCCGCCATGTCGGGCGACGATCGGGACTCGCTTCAACGCAGCGTGAATTTCGTCAGGCCGAAGCCCCCGTTTTCGACCTTGGTCTTGATGCGCAGGGTGCTGAAGCCCTGCGACAGATTGATCGCGATCGGCGGGTTGTCGAGCTGAACGCCAAAGCCGCCGGCACGCAGATCGAAGGCCGATGCCACGAGCTTCGAGTTCACCATCACGTCGATCAGGTTGCCGCTGCGCGCGGCTTCGGCCGTGATGACCAGGCTGTAGCTGCCGGCCTGGGGAGCGTAGACCAGGTAGTCGACATAGCTCTCCGGGTGCAGGTAGCGGATCTGGTCCTTGGAGCGCTCGGTGTAGGGCGCGAAGTTCTCCACATAGGCCAGGGCCTCGAAGCTGCCCGGTACCTGGTTGCGAGCCTGAGCCGGCGGCAGCAGGCCGTTGCGGGTCTGGTCGATGCACTGGATCTTGGGCGTGTCGGTCAGCGCGAGGTCGGTGGTCAGGCCCCAGCTGCCGTACTGGGTATCCCAGTTGCTGGCACCCGCGGTGTACCACAGCAGCATCTGGCCGCCACCGGCATACCAGGTGCTCAGGTAGCGCTTGCAGAGATCGAGCATGCGCGGATCGAGGGTGGCGGCCTTCTTGGCCGCGAGGCTGCCCGCACCGAAGGTATCAGAGCCAGCCTCGTAGGCGAAGAAAGGCAGGCCGTACCAGCTGGCGAAGGCGACGTTCTTCTCGAGATAGGCCTGCCTGGGCAGCGCGGTCACCGAGTCGCCCAGGGCTTGCAGCACGGCATCAACGCTCAGGCCGTCGACCTGCTGCAGGCTGCCCATATTGAAATAGGGCGCGCCGGCAAAGGCATAGAAATAGCGCGACGGCGGGCCGTAGACGGCGTCGATGAAGCTCAGGCCGAGCTGGGCCAGATAGGTCTGCACCACCTGGCTGGCAAACACCGGACGCACCGTGGTCATCATCGCGGCATCGCCGTAGACGCTGCGGAAGATGTCGCTGATTTCCTTGCCGCGTTTGGCAATGCGCCGGAAGCCGATCACATCGACATGGGTCTTGCCATCGTAGGCCAGCACTGAACTCGGGTTGTCGTAGAGCTCCTGGGTGGCGAGATTGCGGTTGGTACCGAACTGGTAGAACTGCGAGTTCCAGAGCTCGTTGCTGTACTCGACATAGATCTTGCTGTTGCCGTTCAGCGTCGATTTCAGCAGCCTGGCCAGCTGCAGCACATAGTCGTCATCGGCAGCGACCGGGATGTTGATCCAGATGTCCTTCTGCGTCTGGTTCGCGAGCGCGATCACATGCTCCCAAGGCACCCCGGTGGCCGGCATGTAGTGGCGGTTGGGCGGCGTGCGTGTCGCCCAGCTGGTGCTGGGGTTGTTATTGGTGCGCAACCAATCCATGAAGCGCAACACCTTGAAGCGTGCGATATGGTCGATGAACTCGTTCGTGAACAGCGGCGGATTGAGCGCGTCATAGCCCGGACGCACCACCTTCAGGTTCTTGATGCCAGCGCCGGTGTTCTTGAAGATCAGCACCATGTTCGTGGCGCTGGGATTGTCGGCATTGGGACCGCGCACCACATCGGCGGTGGTGCGATTGAGCGCCGCGTCATAGCGCAGGTTCTCGATCCGGGTGTTGTATGACGCACTCAGGCTCACGTCCGCCTTGCCGGTGAACGACAGCTTGTAGGTCCCCTCGGCGCCCGGAAGGGCGAGCAGGAAAACGCCGAAGTCGCCCATCGGCCAGCCATCGCTGCCCACGGGCACGACATCGGTCGGTCCACCCCAGGGGCGGTCGGTCGGCCCAAAGGCACGCGCCTGCTTGACCAGATCGGCATAGACCGGCGTGTAGGAGTAGTCGTTGATGGCCGGCAGGTTGGCACCCAGGAAATCCGCGGGCAGCGACATGGCTGCCTGTGCCGCGACCGTCACCTTGTACTGCAGCAGCCGCGTGGCCGGTGTCTGCCCCGTGCATTGGGCAGAGACGGCTGCGCTGCGCTGGAGGTATTCGGTGCGGCTACCGGGCGCCGCAGGCGTGATGCCGAGCGTGAACTGGTCGCCCTTGACCGCCAGCACGGCACCTGCCTGCTGGATGCCGTTCCTGTACAGCACGCCGCCACTGACCGAGAGGCATTGGCCGGCATCATCGGCGCCGGCCACCCAGGCCGGGGACAGGCTTTCCTGGCCGAGCGTGACGTTCTCGGTCAGGTACTTGTGGCGGTCGATCACCTGGTCGCTGCCACCCGAGCTGTCGACCCATTGCGCGAGGTCGGTCCGGCTGTACAGCTGCTTGCCGTAGAACTGGTTCAGATGGGTTGCGACCTGGCCGAAGTTGACGGCCAGCGCGGCCTGCTGCAACTGCTCGGTCACGCTGCGGCCGAGCTGGATCGAGTTGTTGAGCTGGCCATCATCGCCGAGATCGGCGCCCAGCTCGCTGAGGAAGGCCGTGACCCCGCCCTCGTTTTTTCGCAGGTTGCCGACATGGGACACCAGGCCCGAAATCGCCGCCAGCGCCTGGTCGGCCTGGCGCGCCTGGCTCAGGTCGAGCTCCATGAAGTTGGCCGGTGCCGCCGCGCCACCCGAAAGCAGTTCGGTGCCATTGGCAATGCCCAGGGCATTGAGCAGCTCGCGCTGCGCCTGGGCACGCGCCGCGCTGAAGGCCAGCGGCGGCTTGCCGGTGACCAGCCGGCGGATGCGCTCGGTCGTGACATCGCTGAGCACGTTGACATTGACGGCCCGGTCCGCGCCAGCCGAGAGATTGCTCAAGCCCCGCAGCACCACCCACTGTTCGCTGTTGCCGGTGACCTCGTTGAAGTAATAGCCTTCGGCCGTCGTCCCTAGATAAGGGCTGCTGAACTTGCTGGTCGGCACAAAGGTACCGTAGGCGTCGTTCGTCTCGAAGGTGTAGCTCTTGCCGTTGGGCGCCAGCGCATTGGCGCTGAGTTCGTTGAGCGTGACCACCGAGCCGCGGGCCAGCGGCCCTTTCTGTGCCAGGCCGCGCTCGACCAGATAGCCGTCAGCAGTCTGCTGGACCGAGCCCCCGCCGCCGCCGCAACCCGCGAGCAAGGCGGCCAGCGTCACCGCAAGCCCCATCTTCTGTTGTCTGCTTACCTGCATGTCAGCCTTTGAATTTAGAACCGCTCATTTTCACCAAGGAAGCGCCACTGACCGAGGGGCAGGTTGCCGAGCAGGACACGGCCGATGCGGATCCGCTTCAGGCCCACCACATGCAGACCGACCTGCTCGCACATGCGGCGGATCTGGCGCTTCTTGCCCTCCTTGAGCACGAAGCGCAGTTGATCCTCATTTTGCCATTCAACCTGGGCCGGCCGCAAGGGCTGGCCGTCCAGGCTCAAGCCATGGCGCAACAGCGCGAGCCGCTCGGGCGGAAATACCGCCTGCGGGTTCTGCATCACGACGCCGACGCCCTTGGGGCCGTTGGGCGCCCAATGCACGCGCACCAGGTATTCCTTCTCGACCTCGGAGTCCTCGCCGATCAGCGCCTTGGCCACGCGACCGTCCTGGGTCAGGATCAGCAGTCCGGTCGAATCGATGTCGAGCCGGCCCGCCGGCGCCAGCCCGCGCGTATGACCGGCCTCGAAGCGGCGCGGGGTGCGGTCCTCCTTCCAGCGCGTGCGCGGCTGGACCAGCACGGCGGCGCTCTCGTGACCGTCCTCGGGCAGGCCGCTGACATAGCCGATCGGCTTGTGCAGCAGGATGGTCACGCGTGCGCCCTGCTGGGCCGTGGCTTGCGGCGCGACCTCGATCCGATCCAGCGCCGTGACCTGCTGGCCCATCTGCGCGGTCTGGCCGTTGACCTTGACCCAGCCACGCTCGATCCAGTCGTCGCCCTCGCGGCGCGAGCACAGGCCCAGGTCGGACAGTCGCTTGTTCAGACGCACCGGCTCACTGGCATCGCGGCTGTCGGACCGGGCGGCAGGTCTGGGCGGGCGCGCCGCCGCCGGCAGCGGCGCGCGATCACGGTCACCTGCAGCGCGGTCCTGAGCCGGACGCGCAGCGCCAGCACTCCCTGGGCCCTGTGGCCGCGGGCCGCGCGACTGCGGTGCCTGGCGCTCGCTCGAGGGTCCGGCAGGCGCTGGGCGCGGCTTGCGCGCGGCATAGGGCTTCGGCTGATCGGCGCCGGAGGACTGCGGACGCTTGGGCAGGGACAGGGTCTTGGACATGGCGAAACGGGCCGGGGCCGTGATGTGCAGGGAAGGCCACGATTCTCGCACCGCCGGCCAGTGCCGCACAGCCAGGACCCCTCTCCAGTAAGACTGCTGTCAGGCAAGGCGCTTCGAATCGTGCACGATGGACCGTATTCGTCCTGGATACCCCTACCAAAGGAGACAAGCATGAAGAAACCCGTCACCCTCGCCATCCTGGCGCTGAGCGCCGCACTGGGTGCCCAGGCCCAGAGCTTCCCGAGCAAGAACATCAGCATCGTCGTGCCCTTCGCCGCCGGTGGTCCGACCGACCGCGTCGCGCGCGACCTGGCCGATGCGCTGCGCAAGCCGCTGGGCGCGACCATCGTGATCGAGAACGCGGCCGGCGCCGGCAGCACGATCGGCACCGCCAAGGTGGCGCGCGCCGCCCCCGACGGCTACACCCTGCTGCTGACGCATATCGGCATGGCATCGGCGCCGGCGTTGTACCGCAAGCTGGCCTACAAGCCGCTGGAGGACTTCGAGTACCTGGGCATCGTGAACGACGTGCCGATGACGCTGATCGGCAAGCCGCAGCTGCCGGCTACCACCTACCGCGACTTCGAGAACTACATCAAGGCCAATGCCGGCAAGCTCAACCTGGCCCATGCCGGCCTGGGCTCGGCCTCGCACCTGTGCGGCCTGATGTGGCAGCACGCGCTCAAGCTCAACACGGCGATGACTACCGTCCCCTTCGGCGGCACCGCCCCCGCGATGACGGCGCTGATGGGCGGCCAGGTCGACGTGATGTGCGACCAGACCACCAACACCACCAGCCAGATCGAGTCCGGCCGCGTCAAGGCTTTCGCGGTCACGACCGCCAAGCCGCTGAGCAACCACAAGCTGCTGAAGGATTACCCGACGCTGGCCGAGATGGGGCTGAAGAACTTCAACCTGACGATCTGGCATGGCCTCTACGCACCCAAGGGCACGCCGGCCGCGGTGACCAAGAAGATCAACGATGCGCTCAAGGTCGCGCTCAAGGACCCCGAGTTCATCAAGCGCCAGGAAGCGCTGGGAGCCCTCGTCGCGACCGACAAGCGGATCGAGCCGGCCGAGCACAAGGCCTTCGTCGCCGACCAGATCAACAAGCTCAAGACCGTGATCGACGCCGCCGGTCAATACGCGGACTGATCGCGGATCGATCCGCAGCCGGCCAGCGGCCGGCCTGTGGTGACGTCTGCTGCACAGCCCCGGCCTGCGCCGGGGCTTTGTCTTGGCAGCCCTGGGGCGGACTCAGACGCCCCAGACCACCTCGGCGTGCTCGCGGATGCTGTGCTGAAGCAACTCGATGAAGGGCGTCACGCGCACGCGCAGCGTGATGCGGTTGGGATCAGGCGTGTCCTCGCCGCGCGCGAGCGCCTCCTGCACCTCGCGCTGATGCTCGGCTTCCTCCTCGAACACGGCGTCGCGCAGGGCCTGGATCGCAGCGGGCATCTGCTCGGGCAAGATGATGCCGGGCCCGGCGGGATCCTTGCCCAGGATCTCGAGCAACTGCTTGCCGTTGGGCTGCAGCATCACGACATCGCCGCTGGCCTTGGACTTGAAACGGTACAGCATGATCGCCTCTCCTCTCTTGTTTGCTATTGAACTCGCCTGAGCCCATTGTGGCACCGTTGCAGCGCGCAGGGAAACGCTCGCCAGCCGTTCCAGAAAGACAAGGTGTGACAAAGGCCAGCACCGCTCGCCGGCCTGGCGCATGGACGAAAAAACGGCCCGCCAGCCTGGGCTGGACGGGCCGTCCGGTCATGCCGGGAGGGTGGCGATCAGCGGTTGTAGGCGGTTTCGCCGTGGCTGCTGATGTCCAGGCCTTCGCGCTCGGCTTCCTCGCTGACGCGCAGGCCGATCAGCAGGTCGACGATCTTGTACGCAACCACCGAGACCACGCCCGACCAGAGGATGGTCAGCAGCACGGCCTTGGCCTGGATCCAGACCTGGGCGGCGATCGAGTAGTCGGCAGCGGTCACCATGGTCGCGGTGGACCAGTCGGCGACGAAGCCGGGACCGCCGAGGGCCGGGCTGTTGAAGACGCCGGTCAGCAGCGCGCCGAGGATGCCGCAGACACCGTGCACGCCGAAGACGTCGAGCGAGTCATCCGCGCCGAGCAGCTTCTTGAGGCCGTTGACGCCCCACAGGCCGGCAAAGCCCGACAGCAGGCCGATCACCAGCGCGCCGCCGATACCGACGTTGCCGGCGGCCGGGGTGATGGCCACCAGACCGGCGACGGCACCCGAGGCAGCGCCCAGCATCGAGGCCTTGCCGCGGTGCAGCGCCTCGCCCAGCGACCAGGACAGCACGGCGGCAGCCGTGGCAGCCAGGGTGTTGATGAAGGCCAGGCCGGCAAAGCCGTTGGCTTCGAGCGCGGAGCCGGCGTTGAAGCCGAACCAGCCCGCCCACAGCAGCGAGGCGCCGACCATGGTCAGGGTCAGGCTGTGCGGTGCCATCGATTCGCGGCCGTAGCCGATGCGCTTGCCAACCATGTAGGCACCGACCAGGCCAGCGACGGCGGCGTTGATGTGCACCACGGTGCCGCCCGCGAAGTCGAGCGCGCCCCACTGCCAGATCAGTCCGGCCTTGCCGGTCATCTCGTCGACCACGGCGGCCGAGCTGTAGGCATCCGGGCCCATCCAGAACCAGACCATGTGCGCGACCGGCAGGTAGCTGAAGGTGAACCAGATCACGGTGAACAGCAGCACGGCCGAGAACTTCATGCGCTCGGCGAAGGCGCCAACGATCAGCGCACAGGTGATGCCGGCAAAGGTGGCCTGGAAGGCGGCGAACACGATCTCCGGGATCACCACGCCCTTGCTGAAGGTGGCGGCATTGGCGAAGCTACCGGTCGCGTTGTCCCAGATGCCATTCATGAACAGGCGGTCAAAGCCACCGATGAAGCTGCTGCCCTCGGTGAAGGCCAGGCTGTAGCCGTAGATGAACCACAGCACGACCGCGAGCGAGAACACCATCATGACCTGCATCAGGATGCTGAGCATGTTCTTGCTGCGCACCAGGCCGCCGTAGAACAGCGCCAGGCCAGGCACGGTCATCAGGATCACCAGCAGGGTGGAGACCATCATCCAGGCGGTGTCGCCCTTGTCGGGCACCGGGACGGCAGGCGCTGCCGCTGTCGCCGCTTCGGCCACTTGGGCGACTGCTGTCGCGGCGGCACCGCCGTCCTGTGCCAGCGTGGCCGTCGTGGCCAGCGCGAGTCCAAGGCTCAATAGCTTCTTGTTCATATCGTTCTCTCCTGGGGGGAAAAATGAATCAGAGCGCCTCGGCGCCCGTCTCGCCGGTACGGATACGCACCACCTGCTCGATCGGGAAGACGAAGATCTTGCCGTCGCCGATCTTGCCGGTGCGGGCGGCAGCCTCGATCGCCTCGATGACCTGGTCGACCAGGTCATCGGAGACCGCGGCCTCGACCTTGACCTTGGGCAGGAAGTCGACCACGTACTCGGCGCCGCGATAGAGCTCGGTATGACCCTTCTGGCGCCCGAAGCCCTTGACCTCGGTCACGGTGATGCCCTGCACGCCGATCTGGGACAGCGCCTCGCGCACCTCGTCGAGCTTGAAGGGTTTGATGATGGCGGAAACCAGTTTCATGATCAGCCTTTCTGTTGGCGTTGCTGCAATGCCCAAGCTAAGCAGGGAACATGCCAGCCCGGCCTGCCACCGGTGCCCCCCGGGAAAAAACACCCTGGTCGACCTGCTGCCGGCTAAGATGAAACGATTGTCGAGCCGAATTCACCAATTTGGTGCATTCATAGGTCTTGCCGCACAGGCAAGGACGCAAAGACGGGGAGGAACGCGAGATGAGTCTTGCTTTGGTGCAAAGCCGCACCCTGCTGGGGCTGCAGGCGCGACCGGTGCAGGTCGAGGTGCATCTGGCCAACGGCCTGCCCAGCTTCACGCTGGTCGGGCTGGCCGACACCGAGGTCAAGGAAGCGCGCGAGCGGGTGCGCTCGGCGATCCAGAATGCCGGCCTCGAATTCCCGGGCAACAAGCGCATCACGGTCAACCTGGCGCCGGCCGACCTGCCCAAGGACTCGGGCCGCTTCGACCTGCCGATCGCGCTTGGCATCCTGGCCGCGAGCGGACAGCTCGACGCCAGCCGGCTGGCCGGGCATGAGTTCGCGGGCGAGCTCTCGCTCGGCGGTGAGTTGCGCGCGATACGCGGCGCCCTGGCGATGGGGCTGGCCTTGCGCCAGGCCGGTGCGGGCGCCGCCAGCCGGCTGGTGCTGCCGCCCGGGAGCGCCGAGGAAGCCGCACTGGCCCGGGGCGCCCAGGTCTGGCGTGCGCGTCACCTGCTGGATGTCGCACGCCAGTTCGCCCCCGCCGGCAGCGCGCTGGCCGAAGCCGCGGCCGATGAGGCGGGCTGGCTCCGGGTCGAGGCCGTGAGCCTGCAGCCCGACACCGCCGGTCCCGACCTGGCCGATGTCAGGGGCCAGGCGGTGGCGCGGCGCGCACTCGAGATCGCCGCCGCGGGCGGCCACAGCCTGCTGCTGGTCGGCGCGCCAGGCTCGGGCAAGTCGATGCTGGCGCAACGCCTGGCCGGCCTGCTGCCGCCGCTGAGCGACGAGGAGGCGCTGGAAAGCGCAGCGGTGGCCTCGCTGGCGGGGCGCTTCGTCTTCGAGCGCTGGGGTCAGCGCCCGACCTGCGCGCCGCACCACAGCGCCAGCGCGGTCGCCCTGGTCGGCGGCGGCTCGCCGCCGCGCCCGGGCGAGATCTCGCTGGCGCATCATGGCATTTTGTTTCTCGATGAGCTGCCTGAATTTCCGCGCAGCGCGCTCGAGGCCTTGCGCGAGCCGCTCGAGTCGGGCCTGATCCGGATCTCGCGCGCGGCGCGCCAGACCGAGTTCCCGGCCAGCTTCCAGCTGGTGGCGGCGATGAATCCCTGCCCCTGCGGCTACCTGGGCTCGGGCGTGAAGGCCTGCCGCTGCACGCCGGACCAGGTAGCGCGCTACCAGGGCAAGCTCAGCGGTCCGCTGCTCGACCGCATCGACCTGCAGGTCGAGGTACCGGCCTTGCCGGCGCAGGAGCTGCTCGGTGCGGCACCGGGCGAAGCGAGCGCCCCGGTGCGCGAGCGCGTGCTGGCCGCGCGCGAGCGGGCCGAACGCCGCCAGGGCCGACTCAACCAGCAGCTCGAAGGCAGCGCCCTGGCGCAGCATGCCGGGCTGGACGAGGCCGCGACCCAGTTCCTGCAGAAGGCGGCCAGCCGGCTCGGCTGGTCGGGCCGGGCCACGCACCGGGCACTGCGCGTCGCGCGCACGATCGCCGACCTGGCCGGCACGGAGCGGATCGGGATCGCGCACCTGGCCGAGGCGATGCAGTACCGCCGGGGGCTGGTCGGCGGCGGCTGAAACGCCGACGGCCGGAACAAGGCCGGCCGTCTGGTCGCAGCGGGAGCGGCCCGCCGATGGCTTACAGGTTGGGCGCCAGCAGCCGCTCGAGCTCGGCTTCCGGCATGCCGCGGCGCTGCGCCAGGTCGGCGAGCTGATCATGGCCGATCTTGCCGACGTTGAAGTAGCAGCTGTCGGGGTGCGCCAGGTAGAAGCCGCTGACGCTGGCCGCCGGCGTCATCGCCAGGCTGTCGGTCAGGCCCATGCCGATGTCGCCGCATTGCAGCAGCTCGAACATGGCGCGCTTGACCGAATGGTCCGGGCAAGCCGGGTAGCCGGGCGCCGGGCGTATGCCCTGGTACTGCTCGGCGATCAGCTCGTCGTTGCGCAGCGCCTCGTGCGGGCAATAGCCCCAGAGGTCGGTGCGCACGCGCTGGTGCAGGCATTCGGCGAAGGCCTCGGCCAGGCGGTCGGCCAAGGCTTTCAGCATGATCGCGCTGTAGTCGTCCTGCGCCGCCTCGAAGGCCTCGGCCCGCTTGTCGGCCCCGATGCCGGCCGTGACAGCGAACAGGCCGACATAGTCGGCCACGCCGCTGTCCTTGGGCGCGACGAAGTCGGACAGGCAGCGGCTCGGGCGCATGACACCGTCGATCTCCTGCTTCTCGGTCTGCTGGCGCATGCCATGCCAGGTCAGAGCGACCTGGCTGCGGCCGTCATCGGCGTAGAGCTCGATGTCGTCGCCGACGCTGTTGGCCGGATACAGGCCCAGTACCGCGTTCGCCGTCAACCAGCGGCCCTCGACGATCCTCTTCAGCATGGCCTGGGCATCGGTGAACACGCGCCTGGCCTGCTCGCCGACCACCTCGTCGTCCAGGATGGCGGGATAAGGCCCGGCCAGGTCCCAGGTCTGGAAGAACGGGCCCCAGTCGATGTAGCGGGCCAGCTCAGCCAGGTCGAAGCTCTTGAACAGGCGCCGGCCGGTGAACTTGGGCGCCACCGGCGCGTAGTTGTCCCAGTCGACCGGAGTCTTGTTGGCTCGCGCCTTGGCCAGCGGCCACAGCGGGGTCTGCTTCTTGTTCGCGTGCTGCTGGCGCACCTTGTCGTAGTCGGCGCCGAGCTCGGCCAGGTAGGCGTCACGGCCATCGCCGAGCAGGCCCTGCGCCACCGCCACGCTGCGCGAGGCGTCCGGCACATAGACCACCGGGCCGCTGTAGTTGGGCGCGATCTTGACCGCGGTGTGCACGCGCGAGCAGGTCGCGCCGCCGATCAGCAACGGGATGCCACGCTCGCGGAAATACGGGTCCTTCTCCATCTCGGCGGCGACATACTGCATCTCCTCCAGGCTGGGGGTGATCAGTCCCGACAGGCCGACGATGTCGGCACCGACTTCCTTCGCCTTGGCCAGGATCTCGTGGCAGGGCACCATCACGCCCATGTTGACGACGTCGAAGTTGTTGCACTGCAGGACCACGGTCACGATGTTCTTGCCGATGTCGTGCACGTCACCCTTGACGGTCGCGATCACGATCTTGCCCTTGGACTTGACGTCGCCACCGGCGGCCTGCAGGCGCAGCTTTTCTTCCTCGATATAGGGCACGAGATGCGCCACCGCCTGCTTCATGACGCGCGCCGACTTGACCACCTGGGGCAGGAACATCTTGCCCTGGCCGAACAGGTCGCCGACCACGTTCATGCCGTCCATCAGCGGGCCCTCGATCACATGCAGCGGGCGGCCGCCGTCGGCCTTCAAGGCCTGCCACATCTCCTCGGTGTCCTCGGTGATGAACTCGTTCTGGCCATGCACCAGCGCGTGCTGCAGGCGCTCGCGCACCGGCAGCGCGCGCCAGGCGTACTTGGCGCTGTCGTCCTTGGCCGCGCCCTTGACGCTCTCGGCGATCTCGAGCAGGCGCTCGGTCGCGTCCTTGCGCCGGTTCAGCACCACGTCCTCGACCCGCTCGCGCAGCTCGGGATCGAGCTCGTCGTAGACGCCGATCATGCCGGCGTTGACGATGCCCATGTCCATGCCGGCCTGGATCGCGTGGTACAGGAACACGGTGTGGATCGCCTCGCGCACCGGCTCGTTGCCGCGGAAGCTGAAGCTCACGTTGGACACGCCGCCAGAGACCTTGGCGCCGGGCAGGTGCTGCTTGATCCAGCGCGTCGCCTCGATGAAGTCGACCGCGTAGTTGTCATGCTCCTCGATACCGGTGGCGATCGCGAAGATGTTGGGGTCGAAGATGATGTCCTCGGGCGGGAAGCCGACCTCGTCGACCAGGATGCGGTAGGCGCGCTCGCAGATCTCGGTCTTGCGCGCGTAGGTATCGGCCTGACCCTTCTCGTCGAAGGCCATCACCACGGTGGCGGCGCCGTAGCGCCGGATCAGCTTGGCCTGGCGCTTGAACTCCTCGATGCCCTCCTTCATGCTGATCGAGTTGACCACGCCCTTGCCCTGCACGCAGCGCAGGCCGGCCTCGATCACGCTCCACTTGGAGCTGTCGATCATCACCGGCACGCGCGCGATGTCAGGCTCGCTCGCCATCAGGTTCAGGAAGCGCACCATCGCTGCCTGGCTGTCGAGCATGGCCTCGTCCATGTTGACGTCGACGATCTGGGCGCCGTTCTCGACCTGCTGGCGCGCGACGACCAGCGCTTCCTCGTACTGGCCGTTGAGGATCATGCGCGCGAAGGCCTTCGATCCGGTGACGTTGGTGCGCTCGCCGATGTTGACGAACAGGCTGCCCTCACCGATCACGAGCGGCTCGAGGCCGGACAGCAGCATGGGCGGGACAAGTGGGGCAGCCGCAGCGGCGGCCAGCTGGGATTCGTTCACGGAAGAATTGAGATGGGGCACTGCACTCACCTGGAAAGCTAATGAAAATCCGGTAAGCGCCGTTAAAGACAGGAAGACCCAAGCCTGACGTCGCGATTGCTCCTTGGCGGGAACACAGATAATCGGACGCTGCAGCGCTTCTTGGGAACGTGCAATTTTATTCGAGCCCACTCCAGCCTGCCGAAATCCTTTTCGGCTGCTCACTCGCCCGCCACCGGCAATCGACACAGAACCCGAGTCCAGATTTCGGCATGACCCCTGAGTACCGCCACTCCACCCTCCAATGCCTGACCGCGATCGCCCAGCACCATGGCATCCAGGCCTTGCCCGAGCGGCTGGTGCATGAATACGCACTCGACGCCAGCGAACCCGACGACCGGCTGCTGCTGCGCATGGCCACCGACCTGGGCTTCAAGGCGCAGCGGGTCGACTCCAGCTGGGCCGAGTTGGTCGAGCTCAAGGACATCTTCCCGCTGCTGGCGCGCCGGCATGACGGCAGCTCGGTCATCGTCGCCGGCGTGCAGCCAGGCGAGCAAGGCACCCGGCTGGCCGTGCTCGACCCGCTGGCCGGCAGCGGCCAGATCGGCCTGGTCAAACAGGCCGACTTCCTGGCCAGCTGGTCCGGCACGCTGGTGCTGCTCAAGCGTCAGCACAAGCTGCTCGACGAGAACCAGCCGTTCGGACTGCGCTGGTTCATCCCCGAGATCCTGCGCCAGCGCAAGGCCTTCCGCGACATCGCGATCACCGCCATCATGCTGCAGCTGCTCGGCATGGGCATGCCGATCTTCTCGCAGCTGATCATCGACAAGGTGCTGGTGCACGAGAGCTACTCGACCCTGACCGTGCTGACGGTGGCCATCGTCGGCCTGCTGCTGTTCGAGGCCGGCTTCAGCTTCATGCGCCAGACGCTGCTGCTGCACGCGACCAACGTGATCGACATCCGGCTCGCGCGACGCACCTTCGGCAAGCTGCTGTCGCTGCCGATCGAGTATTTCGAGCGCCACACCGCCGGCGTCATCGTGCGCCACATGCAGCAGGTGCAGGCGATCCGCGGCTTCCTGACCGGGCAGCTGTTCTTCACCGCGCTCGACGCCATCGGCCTGATCCTGTTCATCCCGCTGCTGGTGTCGTACAGCGGCAAGCTCGCGGCCGTGGTGTTCGGTTTCTCGGCCCTGATGGCGCTGATCGTGGTGCTGCTGATCAAGCCCTTCAACACAAGGCTGCAGGCGCTCTACAACGCCGAGGGCACGCGCCAGTCGATGCTGGTCGAGACCATCCACGGCATGCGCACCGTCAAGTCGCTGGCGATCGAGCCCAAGCAGCGCAAGCTCTGGGACCAGTACTCGGCCACCAGCATCCAGATGCATTTCGGCGTCGGCCGCATGTCGATCGCCGCCGCCACCGTCACCCAGCTGCTGGAAAAGCTCATGATGGTCAGCGTGATCGCCATCGGCGCGCTCGATGTCTTCAGCCTGGAGCTGACCGTCGGCGCGCTGATCGCGTTCCAGATGATGTCGAACCGCGTCGTCGGCCCGCTGGTGCAGATCGTCGGCCTGGTGCACCAGTACCAGGAGACCGCGCTGTCGGTCAAGATGCTCGGCGAGGTCATGAACCACCCGCCCGAGCGCAGGTCCTCGGGCGGCCTGCGCCCGGCCTTCAAGGGCCAGATCGCGCTCGACGGCGTCACCTTCCGCTACCCCGGCTCGACAGCAACCGCGCTCGACCGCATCCACCTCGACATCGCGCCCGGCACCGTGGTCGGCGTGGTCGGACGCAGCGGCTCGGGCAAGACCACCTTCACGCGACTGATCCAGGGCCTCTATCCGGTGCAGGAAGGCGTGGTGCGCTTCGACGGCGTCGACATCCGCGAGATCGACCTGGCACACCTGCGCCGCAGCATCGGCGTGGTGCTGCAGGACAACTTCATGTTCCGCGGCAGCGTGCGCGAGAACATCGCGATGGCGCGTCCCGACGCCAGCTTCGAGCAGATCGTGGCCGCGGCCCAGGCCGCCGGCGCCGACGAGTTCATCGAGCGCCTGCCGCAGGGCTACGACACCCTGCTCGAAGAGAACGCCGGCAACCTGTCGGGCGGCCAGCGCCAGCGGCTGGCAATCGCGCGCGCGCTGCTGCCGGCGCCGCGCATCCTGATCCTCGACGAGGCCTCGAGCGCGCTCGACCCCGAGAGCGAAGCCATCTTCATCCGCAACCTCGGTCGCATCGCGGCCGGCCGCACGGTCATCATCGTCAGCCACCGCCTGTCCACCCTGGTCCATGCCGACCAGATCTTCGTCTTCGAGCGCGGCCGACTGGCCGACGCCGGCCCCCATGGCGCCCTGCTGGGCCGCTGCGAGCCCTATACCGACCTATGGAACCAGCAAACCAGCCATCTGTGACAGCCGCGCCCACCAGAACGCGCGGCAAGACCGGCCTCTGGCGCACCGAATTCCTGCCGGATGCGGACGCGCTCGAACGCAAGCCGCTGCCGGGTGGCCTGTCGGCCACCCTCTACCTGCTGGTCGGGCTGGTCCTGGCCATCCTCGCCTGGGCCAGCTGGTTCGAGGTCGACCAGATCGTCACCGCGCGCGGCAAGCTGGTCACGGCACAGCCCAACATCGTGCTGCAGCCGCTCGAGACCGCGCAGATCAGCGCGCTCAAGGTCCAGCCGGGCCAGGTCGTCCAGAAAGGCCAGGTGCTGGCCGTGCTCGACCCGACCTTCATCACGGCCGACCTGACCCAGGCGCAGGACCGGCTGAAAAGCCTGGACGCCGAGGTGCAACGCGTCGAGCAGGAACTGGCCGGCAAGGCCGCCGCACCGCAGGGCCTGAACCGCGACGAGCAGCTGCAGGCGCAGCTGCAGAACGAACGCCGCGCCAGCTACCAGGCCAGGCTGCTGCGCCTCAACGAAAGCATAGAGCGCAACAAGGCCGCCATGGCGACGAACGAGCACGACATCCAGAGCCTGGAGGGACGGGTCAAGTCGCTGCTCGAGATCGAGCGCATGAACGAGAAGCTCACGCAGCAGCAGTTCCAGTCCAACATGAAGCTGCTCGAGAGCCGCGAGCGGCGCCAGGAGGTCGAGCGCGACCTGATCAACGCGCGCAACCGCAGCGCCGAGCTCAAGCGCCAGCTGGCCGAGGCCGAGGCCGAGAAGGCCAGCTTCAGCCGCGAATGGCGCCAGAAGACCACCGAGGAACTGGTCGCCGTGCGGCGCGAGCGCGATGCGGTAGCCGAACAGCTCAAGAAGGCCGAGCGCCGCAGCCGCCTGATCGAGCTGGTCGCGCCGAGCGACGCCGTGGTGCTCGAGGTCGCCGCACGCTCGACCGGCTCCATCATCCGCGAGGCCGAACCGCTGGTCACACTGGTACCGCTGGGCGAGACGCTGGAAGCCGAGATCCAGATCGAGGCCCAGGATGTCGGCTACGTCAAGCTCGACGACCCGGTACGACTCAAGATCGACGCCTTCCCGTTCCAGAAGCACGGCCTGATCAAGGGCAGGCTGGACAAGCTCGGCCGCGACGCCTTCACCCAGCAAGCCGGCAAGTCCGGCGCCCCCTACTACCTGGGACGCACCAGGCTGGAGCAGAACGAACTGCGCAACCTGCCGCGCAACGCGCCGCTGATTCCCGGCATGACGCTGAGCGCCGAGATCGTGGTCGGCCAGCGCACCGTCATGTCCTACGTGATGTACCCGATCATGCGGGGACTGAGCGAGGCGGCGAGGGAGCCGTGAGGCAAGCGAGTGAGACAGCAGGCTGTGGCAAGCTCAGATCTCTAGCAATGATTCTATTAACTGACTGCATCTTCAAGGGATTCGTCTACTTCATTGCAGAACAACTGACCAATATCAACTATTCAGAGCCAGCAACAGCATGGCCTTGACCGAAAATGACCCAAGCACTGCCAATCTTCACCGTGCCGCAGCCGGATAAGACAGACCGCGAGCGCGACATCTATACCGCCGTCTAGGTCGAGAAAGGTAAACACATCAAAACGATACAGAAAGTTCTGAAAATCTTCGAGATGCACAAAACTAAAAGCTGGAACGGCGGTTGCACACTTGTCGGACAGCGCGCGCTTCGTCGATGTGCTGCCCGCTGATCTACAAGCCATCGTGCAGACCGTCTACAGTGATGAAAAAATCAGCAAAATCACAAAGAAAATGGGTAGATTTTCAATGATATTTTGAGATTTTTTCCGCCACACAAAAAAAACCATAAGTGCAAAAATTAATCCACAAACCAAAGGAAATTTCACGCAATGAAAGATTACAAAATCACAATTTTGGAACTATTTAACCACATAACTACATCACACCCAGAATTGCAAAAAAATCTTGAGGACTTGGTTTTCAAAGATCAAGGACTAAATATAAGTGATGCAAAATTCCTCTTCGAACTAAACCTAAAAACTCTCTCAAAATCAAAATCCCAACTAAGGCAAGACCTATTCGTCTTATTTCAACTCAACAACAAACGCAAAGGATTTTTTGTTGAGTTTGGCGCAACCAACGGAATTGACTTAAGCAACACATACCTACTAGAAAAGGATTATGAATGGGATGGAATCCTAGCCGAGCCTGCGAAATGCTGGCACGAAGATTTAAGAAACAATAGAAACTGCCACATTGAGCATAACTGCGTCTGGAAAGACTCAACCTCAACACTATCCTTCAACGAAGTAAATTTCGCCGAACTCTCAACCATCAACAAATATAGCTCCAGCGATGGACATAGCGAGGCACGAAATCACGGAAAAACATACGATGTACAATCAATCTCCCTAACTGATCTCCTTAAAAAATACAATGCCCCCAGAGAAATAGACTACCTCTCCATAGACACAGAAGGAAGCGAATACGAAATACTCAGTAATTTCGATTTTTCCCAATACTCATTTAAAGTAATTACATGCGAACACAACTACACCCCCATGAGAGAGAAAATATTTCAACTACTAACCCAAAACGGGTACATCAGGGTACATCAAAATATATCCCAGTTTGATGATTGGTACATAAAACAAAATAATGCCAATTAATCATTAAAACAGAATAATGTCATTATTTTAAATATGGCCAAAATTGACATCAGCCAAACACCAAATCAATTATCAAACCAAACCAAACTCCTCAAGTCCCATCAGAGCTAAAAACCATTTTAGACACCACCGCTTTCCCAACCCAACCCAACCCAACCCAACAGAATAACCATCAAGATGCGCACAAAAATACGTCGGAAATCGACAGAAAATAAATGCATCGCCTAAATTTCGCACATCAAAGTCCAATAGTAGCCATGCCGTCCGTCCCTAGTATTTATATCGCAGGTCACTCTGGAATGGTCGGCTCCGCCATCATGCGGCAGTTGCAAACGGCAGGACATCCTACCGACAAAGTGATCACACGCAACCATGCTGATTTGGACCTAACCGACCAAGCAGCCGTGCGCACTTTTTTCGAATCTGAAAAACCCGATCAAGTCTATCTCGCAGCAGCCAAGGTCGGTGGCATTCAGGCCAACAATACCTATCCAGCTAATTTCATCTACAACAACCTGATGATCCAGGCCAATGTAATAGATGCGGCCTTCCACAGCGGTGTCAAAAAGCTGTTATTTCTAGGCTCCAGTTGCATTTATCCGAAACTGGCAGCACAACCAATGCGCGAAGATGACCTGCTTACCGGAACTCTGGAGTCGACCAACGAACCCTACGCCATCGCTAAGATAGCTGGCATTAAGTTGTGCGAGTCATACAACCGTCAGTACGGCGCGAGCCATGGCGTGGACTACCGCAGTGTCATGCCGACCAACCTCTATGGCCCGAACGACAACTACCATCCTGAGAACTCTCATGTGATCCCAGCGCTGATACGCCGCTTCCATGAAGCCAAGCTCAGCAGTGCTCCCAGCGTCACGATCTGGGGAACAGGAACGCCTAAACGCGAGTTCCTCTATGTAGACGACATGGCTGCTGCATGCGTCCATGTCATGACCTTGCCTAAGCCGCTCTACGAGCAGCATACGCAACCAATGTTGAGCCACATCAATGTCGGCTATGGGTCCGATGTCACGATCGCCGAAGTTGCACAGACGATCGCACAAGTCGTAGGTTACACGGGTCAGATCAGCTTTGATACCAGCAAGCCAGACGGTACGCCCCGCAAACTCATGGACAGCAGTCGCCTGCACAACCTAGGCTGGCATGCCAAGGTTAGCCTGCAAAAAGGCTTGTTACTGACTTATGCCGATTTTCTAGCCAGCACCAACATCCGTTACAAATAAATGCGACTCACCAGTAGTAGCCCACACCATGACACAGACCATCAATAACAAAGTCGCGCTCATCACTGGCATTACAGGCCAGGACGGCTCCTACTTGGCGGAATTTCTTCTGGAAAAGGGCTACACCGTGCATGGTATCAAGCGCCGGGGCAGCCAATTCAACACCCAGCGCATCGACCACATTTACCAGGACCCGCACATCGAAAACAGCCGTTTCAAACTGCACTACGGCGACTTGTCAGACACCAGCAACCTCGTTCGCATTATCCAGGAAACCCAACCTGACGAAATCTATAACCTCGGTGCCATGAGCCATGTGGCGGTGAGCTTCGAGAGTCCGGAATACACGGCCAATGTCGATGCTATCGGCACGCTGCGCATTCTGGAAGCCATCCGTATCCTAGGCTTGGAGAAGAAGACCCGCTTCTACCAAGCCTCCACCAGCGAACTCTACGGCTTAGTGCAGGAAATTCCACAGAAGGAAACCACGCCTTTCTATCCGCGCAGCCCGTATGCAGTGGCCAAACTCTATGCCTATTGGATTACAGTCAACTACCGCGAGGCCTATGGCATCTATGCCTGTAATGGCATCCTGTTCAATCATGAAAGCCCACGCCGCGGCGAAACTTTCGTAACGCGCAAGATCACGCGCGGCCTAGCCAACATCGCGCAAGGCTTGGAGGAATGCCTATACATGGGCAATATGGACGCGCTGCGCGACTGGGGCCACGCCAAAGACTATGTGCGCATGCAGTGGATGATGCTGCAGCAGGAGAAGCCCGAGGATTTCGTGATCGCTACTGGCGTTCAGTACAGCGTGCGTCAGTTCATCGAGTGGTCGGCAGCAGAACTCGGCATTCAACTGCGCTTTGAAGGTCAGGGCGTGGACGAAGTTGCAATCATTGACTGCATCACAGGCGACAAAGCTCCGGCACTGAAACCTGGTCAGATCATCATCAAGATTGATCAGCGCTACTTCCGGCCAACCGAAGTAGAAACACTGCTAGGCGATCCGCGCAAAGCCAAAGAAAAGCTTGGCTGGGCACCAGAGATCACGGCCAAGGAAATGTGCAAAGAAATGATAGCATCAGATTTATATGAAGCAAGAAGGCATATGCTGCTAAAAAACCACGGCTACAAAACCCAACCTAGTACAGAAACATAAATAACCCATCAAATACAAAAATCAAAAATTCCCAGCATCCAACCCAATAAATTCATCAGGATACCACGCATAATTAACGAAAGGAATGGCGTTATCGTTTTTTAGATTTTTTGCAGGGCAAATCACTCTTTTATCATGATTTTTATTAAGAAAAGCCCCCCAAAAACTAAATGATGAATTGGCGATTATATTATGATCACATAGCGACATAGAGCACATATCAACAATTGGCGAACCACCCTCAAAAAACAAAACATTATTTTTTCCTGAAAATTCACGCCGACACCAATTCATATCATCAGAAAAAATCAAATAATCCACCTCATCATCATTAAAAAATGAAAATGCCGCCTTATAGTAATCAATAGTCAAATTAACATGAATTCCATTTATATAATCCCCTCTCCGAACATGAACGGCCACCATCTGACGACCAGGTCTTCGCGCAGAAAAAACTAAAGAATAGGCATTCGCCAAGGTGGCAGGATCAAATTGATACATCCGACGAATCTCCTGCCTAATAGGGTACCAGTATTTATAAGAAATAAACAATCCTGTAAAGTTGTAATTCAACTGATCACTCAAACTAAAGACATTTGAATCAACAGCCAAATTGAATGGTATTGGGTAAACAACATGCACCTTCTCAGCATCGGGAATATCATTTATTGAAACGATGCTAAACGGCAAATTTGAAAAATTTTTATGCAACTGCAGCCCCTTACCAACATCAGAAAGCTCTTTAAAAAAGAATATCTGATGTCCGGTCCTGCGCGATATGGCATAAAGAGACGAAAAATGCCACATCTGAGAACCCAAATTCTCGGTCGCATTTAACCCTGTCATAGAAATATATTTTTTATTTACCATTTTCAAAAATCCAAATTCATAACCAAACGCAAACAAACCTCATGAAACACCTATAAATCGGTAGCTTCACAAAAGAAGAATGGCACAAAAAATACTCCAAAATGACACATTCATGCCGATCACCACTAATCAGAAGCCATCGCCAGAAAGCTCACAGACTTCCGGCACCAGCCAAAAACTTGCTCCCAATTTAAAGAAAAAATACCAGATGAGTTGTTGACAAAAGTTTTATCATCAATTTCCATCATCGAATCAGCTGTCCTGGCTTCGACATAGCTGCACGAGTGGTTGCCAGGCGAGCGCGGCACGCCAAAAACCGTCCGGGGAGCAAGCCGGATCCGGCCCGCGCCCCTGAACACCGTCGGCGTCAGCACGTTGATCGTTCTGGGAGCGTCGGGTTCGGCATCAAATATTTCTAGCCGTCCCTTGTCCGATATATGGAAAAAGTAATGTATCAGCAGCCCTCGAACCAGGCCCTCCAGCAGGCCAGGCTCGGAGGATGAAACGGCTTTTCGACACAGCTCGAATCTTTTCTGAAGCATGAGACCGGACACCTGCATCAGTAGCCATTCTTGGCCAGAAACTGCTGCCAGCAGGCCAGGAACTCATCTTCGGCACCTTGCGCGTCGAGTGCAAGCCTAGGCAGGTTGTTACGAAATTCGACCATATCATCTTGCGTGGCATACCAATAATTCAGGACATTGGCGATCGTTCCGAAGCAATGGGTGGCCTGCTCGCCGCTGATCTTGCCGATGCGCCGACCGCTGACGGCAAGTGCCACGTAAGCGAGCATGGCAGCCTTCATGATCGGGCTGTAGGTTTGCGCCGAATTCTGATCCGGCCCCTTCCTGAAATACCCCAGATGGTCCTGGATATGGCAGATCGGCCTGAGCAAGCTTGCCGCTAGGAAGGCTCCGAGATCCCACAGTCCGGCATAGGAAACGCCCGCGATGGACGGATTCAGGACAACTTCGCTGCAGTCGCCACGAAACACCACATTGGAAAACTCCCCGAACCAGTTCTTGCACTCCGCCACCGTGCTCATGAAAGCCACGTCGGCATTCAGCGACAGAAAACGGTTCATGGAATTGGCTACGGCAGCCGGTACCGGCTGGCCACGCAGCGGCTGTCCCGCTTCATTGCTCTCCCAGCGCCGGCTAATCGAACAGGAGAAGTCGCCAGACAGGTGCGCCACGAGATGGCGCTCGTAGAACTCGGGAAAGACCACATCGTCGTCGAGCAAGATGTGAAACAGTTCCGAATCCCGGCTCCAGGCATTGACCAGATGCTTGAAGTTCTCGAATGCGCCATTGCGAGGGCCCGGCATGACCTCGATGGCCAGACCGGCGCGCAACGGCTCCAGCTCGTCCGACAGCAGCCGCTCGGAAAAAATGCCTCCGGGGCTGTCGTCCGAGAAGATGATCCGGTAGGGCTTCACGGTCTGCGACTGCAGTCCCAGCAGCAATGGCTCGACATACTTGCTCTTGTATGCCGGTATCAAGGTACAGATTCTCATCGGGGATTCATCCATCAAGCGCGCAGCGCATCTTCAGCCTTGCGGATGGCATCGATCACGATCCCAGTGGCCTCGGCAGTCTGGGAGGGGCCGATCGGAAGGCTGAGAACCTGATCGTGCAGGGCTTCGGAAACCGGGAAACTGCCCCGGCCGAATCCAAGGGAGGCATAGGCCGACTGCAGATGCGGCGGAATGGGATAGTGGATCATCGTCGCCACGCCTGCCTGGGTCAGAAGATGCTGCAAGGCGTCGCGTTCACGGTGCCGGACCACATACAGATGCCACACCGGATCGGCCCATTCGGGCACATGCGGCAAGGTCAGGCCTGTCGCAGCCAAGCCATCCTGGTACAAGCGCGCGATGGCGCCACGTCGGGCGTTCCAGTCATCCAGGTGCGCGAGCTTGACACGCAAGATGGCGGCCTGGATCGGATCGAGACGGCTGTTGTAGCCCTGGACCTCGTTGACATACTTCACCCGCGAGCCGTAGTTGCGCAACACCCGGATGCGATCGGCGATCCGCTCGTCATGGGTCGTCACGGCGCCACCGTCTCCCATCGCCCCCAGGTTCTTGCCGGGGTAGAAGCTCCACGCGACGGCATCGCCATGCGCTCCCAGCCGGCGACCCTTGTAGCGCGCGCCATGAGCCTGGGCGCCATCTTCGAGCACAAGCAGTCCGTGCTTTCTGGCCAGCGCCAGGATGGGGTCCATGTCGGCCGGCTGCCCGTACAAATGCACGGGAAGAATGACCTTGGTGCGCGGGGTAATGGCGGCCTCGATCAAGGCCGGATCGATGTTGCAAGTTCGACCGTCCGGCTCGACAGGAACGGGAGTGGCACCGCAGTGGCTGACAGCCAGCCAGGTGGCGATGTAGGTATTGCTCGGAACGATGACTTCGTCGCCCGGCCCGACCTCCATGGCACGCAGGGCCAGATAAAGGGCATCGAGTCCATTGGCGACACCGACACAATGCGCTGCGCCGCAGTAATCGGCGTAATCAGACTCGAAGCCATCGACTTCAACACCACCGATATACCAACCCGAATCCAGCACCCGGGCGACCGCACCATCGATCTCAGACTTCAGTTCGGTGTAGGAAGCCTTCAGATCCAGAAATGGGATCATGCCCCACCTCCCACGAGTCGCCTGAACTCGGAATAATCACGGATGTAATCCGCACCATCATAGTAATGCGAGGCGAATACCAGCAGCACCGCATCCGCCGAGTACTTGTACTGGATGCCCCAGATCATGGGCGGCAAGTGAATGCCGACATCGGGCTTGTCGAGCAGGAATTCCTGCCGATTGTGGCCATCGTCAGCAACGACAGAACAACTCCCGCGCACACAGATCAGGAACTGGTGGCATTCTCGGTGCGCATGCTCGCCTCGGGTTTCCGCGCTTGGAACATCGAAAACCATGAAATACCGTTTGACCGCGAAAGGGATGGTCCGCTCGAACTCGCCGACCGTCAAACTGCCGCGAATGTCAGCAACACGCGGCATCTGATACAGACCGACGCCGGCCACCCGGGTTTCGACAAGCCCCGTTTCCCGCCTGTCGGCCGACAGATAGCCGGAGGCTTCTTGTTCAGCGTCCACATAGCCCACGATCCTGGCCGGGTTGCCGACCACGACAGCATTCGGCGGCACGGACCGGGTCACGACGGCACCCGCTGCCACCATGGCATTGGCCCCGATGGTAATGCCGGGCAGAATGACAGCCCCGGCACCGATCGAGGCGCCATCCTCAAGAATGGTCTGGAGAAATTTCTCTGGCTTGCGACGACTGCGCGGAAACCTGTCGTTGGCAAACGATGCATTGGGTCCGATGAAAACATCGTTGCCGACGCGCAACCCGTCCCAGAGCTGCACACCGCTCTTGACGGTCACGCGGTCGCCGATGACCACATCGCCCTCGATCAGGCAGTGCGCGCAGATATTGCACTCACGGCCTATCGTCGCCCTCGACAGCAGCACGACATACTGCCAGATCCTGCTGCCGTCGCCAATCAGTTCCGAGCTGACATCAGCCAGAGGGTGGATGAAATAATCGCTCAATTCCGCTCCTTCTTCATGGACGCTGCAAGGTATCGCTCAAGGCATGTTCCAGTTCAAGCGTCAACTGCTGCATGTCGAACAAGTCGCTGCCAAGGCGCTGCTCGGCCAGATAGCGCTTGTAACTTGCAACCCGCTTCGGATTCTTTCCTAGCTGCACCGCCTTCCTCTCGTACGCCTCCAGGCTGAAGGTGATCAGATCCGGCAGCCCCACCGCCGTCAGCAGGCTGCCGCACATGCGCGAGATGTAGGTCCGGCCCGAACAGGTCAGGATCGGGGTGCCCATCCACAGGATGTCGTTGGCCGTGGTGCCGGCGTTGTACGGCAAGGTGTCGAGGAACAGGTCGGGCAAGGCCAGCCGCGCCATGTATTCGGCCGGGAATGCGCGGCCGGCGAAGATCAGGCGTGCCGGGTCGACGCCATGGGACTGGGCCTGGTCACGCAGGTTCTGCTCCGACCAACGGTTGTCGGCCATCAGCCACAGCACGCTGTCCGGCACCTGGGTCAGGATGCGCATCCAGGTCGCGAACACCTCGGGCGTGATCTTGTAGTTGTTGTTGAAGGCCGCAAAGACGAACCTGTCTTCCGGCAGGCCGCAGGCGGCGCGGGTCAGCGGCGGGCCCACGTCGCGTTTTCGGTCGCTGACCTGGTAGCAGCGCGGCAGGCGCAGCGGCTTCTCGGTCATGAACGGCTCGAGCTCGGGCGGGAACACGAAATCGTCGGCGACGATGTAATCGACCGTCGGCAATGCCGAGGTGCCGGGCAGACCCAAGTAGCTGATCTGCACTGCGCCGGCCGGGCGCTGCATCAGGATGTTCGGGCGCGCGCCCGAGGTCAGCCCCTGCAGGTCGACCAGGATGTCGATGCCGCAAGCCTCGATCACCTGGGCGGCCTGCTCGTCGCTCAGGTGGCCGATGCGGACATGGTGGTCGAAGGCCTTGATGATGCGCTCGCGCAGCGGCGAGCCGTCATCCTTGGACCAGCAGAAGCCGAACACCTCAAACTTCTCGCGATCGTGCAGCTCGAACAGCTCGACCGTCAGCAGGCCGACCGCGTGCATGCAGAGGTCACCCGACAGGTAGCCGATGCGGATGCGCTCGCCCGGTTGGCGCACGCGGCGCGGCTTGCGCGGCGCCGGTGCCTGCACCTTCTCGTGCAGGAACTGGCGCGCGGCCAGCAGTTGCAGCGCAGGATCATCGTAGGCCGCCAGCATCGCCAGCGCCGAGGTGGACAGCAACTGGCGATTCACCGTCACCTCGCCGATCGGCTGGTACACAGGCCATTTGCACTGCTTCTGTCGGATATGCACGTAATGCTGCAGCACCGCCGACTGCTCGGGCTCAACCTGCAGGCTGCGCGCCATGTAGGCCTCGGCCTCGTCGTAGCGCTTGGCGGACTCAAGGGCGCGGGCCAGGTTGTTGAGCGCATGCAATTGCAGCGTCACGTCGGGCTGCGGCAGCACGGCCAGCTCAGCGAGCACCTGCTGCCATTGCGCCACGGCAGCGTCGAGTTGGCCCTGGTTCTCCAGCGCATGTCCCAGGTTCAACCGGGCCTGCATCAGCGCGGGCTGCAGGCGCAGGGCCTCGCGATACAGGGGCTCGGCCTCCTGCGGCTGCTGCAACAGGCCATGCAACACGCCCAGGTTGAACAGCGCGACATAGCGCAGCGGGTCGGCGGGGCGGGCCGCCAGCCAGGTCCGGTACAGGGCGATGGCGGCTGCTACCTGTCCTTGCTGCGACAGCACGCCGGCCTGGGCCATCAGGTCAGTCAAGGACAGCTTGCTCACTTCGGTGCTCATAAGACCATGTTCAGACATCAAACGGAAAGCCCATGAAAAAACTCCAAGCGTGTCGTAAGGATACGACAGGCTTGGAGCATGGTTTCAACCGGGTCCGCCTCACAGCGAACCCGGGGCCGACTTACTTGGCCTTGGCGCCATCGCTGGCAGCCAGCAGCGTCGTGGCGGACGAGTTGTTCACGCCACCCGACAGCAGGCTGTTGACAGCGGTCGCCCCTTGAGCCACCGGGTTGATGCCCGTGGCAGCCTGCAGGCTGTAGTAGGACTCCAGCTGAACCGCCATGGCCAGGGCCGGACTGGCCTGGTTAGCCAGGGCCACCGGTGACAGCGAAGCCGTGACGCCCGACTCGACAGCATCCATTTCCAGATAGCTGCCCAGCGACTGGGTCAACTCGGTCACCGAGTGACGCAGCGCATCCGGATCGCCTTGGCGGAACCAGACGTCCACCATGTCGTGCGTGCCGCCATCGGCCGATTCGTACGACGACACCAGACCCAACAGGTTGCCGTTGTCCACGGCCGTCGAAGACTGTGCCGACAGGTTCAAGGCCACGACGCCGTTGTCGCTCAGGCTGGACAGTTCGCCAGCGTCGGTCACGCCATCCTGGTCAGCATCCTTCCAGATCGCCAGTTCGGCGAACGCCGCATCAGCTGCCGTCAGACGCCCGTCCGCGTTGCTGTCCAATGCCCTCAGCGCGTTGAAACCGTCACCGGCCGCCTGGCCATCGACCTGGGTTGCCGAGCCGAACAGCTCGCGACCATCGTTGATGACGCCGTCCTGGTTCAGGTCGCGCACCAGCAAGCCATCGGTCGCCGCCACCCAGCCGGTCTGCCGCGCCGTGCCGGTCGCGGCCAGGTCGAAGCTCACGCCTTGAGCGACCGACAGCGTAGTGACGCCGTCGCCGTTGAGGTCAAGGATGATCGGCGAAACCGCCGCCAGCGCGTTGACCTGTGCGGTGGACATGGCACCGATCGCCGCACCACTGAAAGCGGCCACCTGCGTCATGGACAAGGCGCTGATTTCAGCAGTCGTCAGGCCTGCCACCTGGGCCGAGGTGATGCTGGAGATCTGAGCGGTCGTCAATGCGGCCATTGCCGTGGTCGACAGTGCTGCCAAATCGGCCGTCTCCAGAGCCTGGATCTGGGCCGTCGTCAGCGCCTTGACCTGCGCTGTAGTCAGCCCACCCATCTGCGCCGTCGCCAGGCCCACGATCTGGTCCGTCGTCAGTGCCGCCACCTGTGCCGTCGTCAGCGCCACGATCTCGTCCGAGTTCAGCGTGCCCAGCTGGTCCGACGTCAATGCCTTGACCTGCGCCGT
>NZ_PVLQ01000020.1 GCF_002980595.1 Malikia granosa | reverse complement strand
TCAATTTACGCAACAGAGCCGATTTAATTCCTAAATATACGATTTGCCCAGCAATAAATCCACCAACAAGGCGACATCCGGATTCTATAAAGTGAAGTCGCCGGCCCGCATAGCTTGCATTCTTCAAATTGCCAGATCGCAAAATTCTTGAGAGACAAGCCCCTGCAACGCCCCATGCACCGATATTGATGTATGGCAACAATTCATCGCAAATACAAATGTTTTTTGCATTAATAAGTAGTGCGATAAATATTAATGCCGCAGTAATTGATGTTGTAAAAACAAGATGCCATTCCCTGGACTTTTCAATTACACGGTCAACTCTGAACTCGTCTGCCAACTTAAGTATCTCATAGGTGCCTTCGTAATTTTTCTCTAAGCAATTAACAATTGCTTCCCCTATGATGGTTTTGAAACTCAGGATGGCTTCATTACTCAAGCCTCCCGTTGGTTTTCTTTCGGCTATCAGGCAGTGACTAAGTGCTTTTTCACTTGAAATCTTTTCTTCTGCTGTTTTCGTTGAATCGTAGGCTTCTGTTGTTTCCCAATCAATATTGTCTTGCTTATCAATATAAACAATATATTCATTGGTTATTCTTATAATCTTCATGCAAGAATTTTTGTGATTCTTCCATAATTCGTCATACTGCCCAAAGTCGCATGAAGAATTGTATTTGTTCGTCATTTTCATAATCCATTATATTTTTTTCTTTTTTTTATGGGCGCCACCGGTCTGCATATTGATAATCGTAAAATATGACAATCCTAAGTAACCGATTGATTCAATTAGGGGTTGCTCCGGCAGTCTGTCCGCATATGCAATGATAGTATGGGCTGGCAAAAATTCGGCATGCTGATGGCAATATTGTTATGGAAAATGACAGCTATGAAGCAGTTTCTTGAAGGACCGCTGCTGGCCGGCACCCGTCAGCTAAAAGCCTTGATCCTACGACCGCAACCGCTGCTAATTAGCCATTCAAGCATGTTGCACTAGCATCAGTTGCTTATCGGTATTATTTTTGACTTTATACACCAATAAGGCAACTTCGTCGACCTGACCTCGCCTCTTCACCTCGCCCTCAACCTCCCAACCCACCAGTCCCCCGCGAACTGCACCAGGCTGACCAGCGCGACCAGCACCACGATCACGGCGATCATCACCGTCGTGTCGAAGCGCTGGTAGCCGTAGCGGATCGCCAGGTCGCCGAGCCCGCCCGCGCCGACGGCGCCGGCCATGGCCGAGGCGCCGATCATCGACACCAGCGTGATCGTGAAGCCGCCGATGATGCCGGGCAGCGCCTCGGGCAGCAGCACATGGCGCACGATATGCCAGCGCCGGCAGCCCATGGCCTGGGCGGCCTCGATCAGTCCGTGCTCGACCTCGCGCAGGCTGACCTCGGCGATGCGCGCGAAGAAGGGCGTGGCGCTGATCGACAGCGGCACCACGGCAGCCCAGATGCCGATCGTCGTGCCCGTGATCAGCCGGGTCAGCGGGATCAGCGCGACCAGCAGCACGATGAAGGGCGTGGCGCGGAAGGCGTTGACGATGCCGCCCGCGATGCGGTTGAAGCGCGGCGCTTCCAGCACGCCGCCCGGCGTGGTCAGCACCAGCAGCACGGCCAGCGGAATGCCGGCGACCAGCGCGATCAGCCCCGAGGCGCCGACCATGACCAGCGTGTCCAGCAAGGCTTCCCAGAGGCGTTCATACATGATCGACGACATAGCCGAGCTCCTTGGCGTGATGGCAGAGTTGTTGAGTGACCAGTTCGGTCGCGGCAGGTCCTTGGGGTCCGCTGGCAATCAGCAGCCGGCCATGGGTATGGCCCTGGATGCGGTCGACGCCGCCGTGCAGCAGCCGCACCTGGCTGCCGAGCAGGCTGGCGATGCGGTCGAGGTCGGGCTCGATCCGGCCCTGGCCGGTAAAAACGAGCTCCAGCACCCGCTGGTACGACCCGCTGGCCGGCGCCTGCTGCGACAGCCTTTGCAGCAGGTCCTGCGGCAGGTCATGCTCGAGCGGGCGCAGCAGGGCGCGCGTCGCGTCGTGCTTGGGCTCGCCGAACACCGCCCAGACCGGTCCGGTCTCGGCGATGCGGCCTTTTTCCAGCACCAGCACCTGGTCGCAGATCTCGCGGATCACGCCCATCTCGTGCGTGATCAGCACCACCGTCAGCCCGAGCCGGCGGTTGATGTCGCGCAGCAGCGCCAGGATGGATTGCGTCGTCTCGGGGTCGAGCGCCGAGGTGGCCTCGTCGCAGAGCAGGATCTCGGGGTGGTGCACCAGCGCGCGCGCAATGCCCACGCGCTGCTTCTGTCCGCCCGACAGCCGGCCGGGGTAGGTGTTCTCCTTGCCCTGCAGCCCGACCAGCTCCAGCAGCTCGTTGACGCGCTGGCGCACCTGAGACTCGCGCACGCCGGCCACGCGCAGCGGCAGCGCCACGTTGTCGAACACGGTCTTGGCCGACAGCAGGTTGAAGTGCTGGAAGATCATGCCGATGCGCCGGCGCAGCGCGACCAGGTCGGTCTCGTCGAGATTGGCGATGTCCTGGCCGTCGACCAGCACCCGGCCTTCAGTCGGGCGCTCGAGCCGGTTGATGGTGCGCAGCAGGCTGGACTTGCCCGCGCCGCTGCGACCGATGATGCCGAAGATGCTGCCGGCCGGGATCTCGAGCTCGATCCCGCTCAGGGCCGCCACCGGCCCGGCCGACGAGTGATAGGTCTTGCCCACGTCCTCGAAGCGCACCGAGCCGGCCGCCGGACGCAGGGGCTCCCCAGTGCTGGCCCGCACGGCGGGTTGCGCGTGCGGGCCAGCCTCGGGAGCCGAGACAAAGAAGGACTTGGAACCGAGAGTCAGATCGATGGCGCTCATTGCACTTTCCCCTTCAGCCAAGGCAGGCTGTAGCAGTGGTGGTTGCCCTTGAAGGCGGCATGGATGGCTTACTTGTTCAGCCAGGCCAGCGTGTAGAGCTTGGCGTCCCCGGCAAACAGCTTGTGCACCTGCTCGCGCACGGCCTTTGATTCCTGGAAGATCTTGACGAACTGCTTGATGCGCGGATCGTTGGCGTTGTCCTGGCGCGAGACAAAGCGGATCGCGTAGTAGCTGTCGGACGCGCCCGAGTAGAGCAGGCCGGCGCTGGCGAACTGCGGCTTGCCCGCGCTGACGAAATGCGCCGGAATGCCCTGTGCCAGGTCCACGTCGTCGATCGCGCGCACGAGCTGCGGGCCCTCGACTTCGACGAACTTGAGCTTCTTCGGGTTGCTGGCGATGTCATTGACGTTGGCCTTGGCGCCGGCGCCGTCGCGCAGCTTGATCAGCCCGGCCTTTTCCAGCAGCTGCAGGCCGCGCCCCTGGTTGACGGGATCGCTGGCCACGGCCACTTTCGCGCCTGGCTTGAGTTCATCGAAGCTCTTGATCTTGTAGGAGAACAGGCCGATGTTGGGCAGCACGCCGATGCCCGCGACGGCGAACTTGTAGCCACGCTGCTGGATCGCGTTGTCCAGGAAGGCCTGGTGCTGGAAGTAGTTCAGGTCCAGGTCGCCGCTGGCCACCGCCTCGTTGGGCGTGGTCCAGTCGGTGAACTCGACGATCTTCACGTCCAGGCCGGCCTTCCTGGCATCGGCCACGGCGGCGGCCAGGGTGTCGGCATGCACGCCGGCCGAGGCACCGATCTTGAGGGTCTGGGCCTGGGCCAGGCCGCCCAGCAGCAGGCCGGAGACCAGGGAAAGAATCAGGGAAATCTTTTTCATGCTCGAAATGTCCGACTGCCAGGCAGTCGATGACGTCAATTGGGGTTGTTGGGAAAGGGGTGGCGGTCGATGGCGGTCGCTGGGCGTTTACTTGCTCAGCCAGGCCAGCGTGTAGAGCTTGGAGTCGTTGGCGTTGGACTTGTGCAGTTGGTCGCGCACGGCCTGGGACTCCTGGTAGATCCGGACGAACTGCTTGAGGCGTGCATCGCCGGCCTTGTCCTGGCGCGCCACGAAGCGGATCGCGAAATACTCGTCGGACACGCCCGAGTACAGCAGGCCGGAACTGGCGACCTGCGGCTTGCCGGCGCTGACGAAATGGGACGGATAGCCGAGCGACAGGTCGACGTCGTCGATCGCGCGCACCAGTTGCGGCCCCTCGACCTCGACGAACCTGAGCTTCTTCGGGTTGGCGACGATGTCGTTGATCGTGCCGCGCCAGCCCTTGCCCTCGCGCAGCTTGATCAGGCCGGCCTTCTCGAGCAGCAGCAGTCCGCGCCCCTGGTTGACCGGGTCGTTGGCGATGCCGACGCGCGCGCCTTCCTTGAGCTCGTCGAAGCGCTTGACCTTGTACGAGAACAGGCCGATGTTGCTGAGCACGCCGGTGCCGATGCTGGCGAGCTTGTAGCCACGCTCGCGGATCGCGTTGTCCAGGAAGGCCTGGTGCTGGAAGTAGTTGAGGTCGATGTCGCCGGAGTCGAGCGCGGCGTTGGGCGTGGTCCAGTCGGTGAACTCGATCATCTTGACTTCGAGGCCCTGCTTCCTGGCCTCGGCGGCGGCCACCTGTACCGAGTCCGCGACGGAGCCGGGCGTCACGCCGATCTTGATGGCCTGGGCCTGCACGAGGCCGCTGAGCAGCAGCGAGGACAGG
Organism: Malikia granosa; assembly: GCF_002980595.1. Classification (GTDB taxonomy): domain Bacteria; phylum Pseudomonadota; class Gammaproteobacteria; order Burkholderiales; family Burkholderiaceae_C; genus Malikia; species Malikia granosa. The sequence goes on along the minus strand of NZ_PVLQ01000020.1, from coordinate 65,408 downwards.
GCGGTCAGCAGCAATTTGGACAGTTTCATGGGGGCTTCTCCTGAATTGGGTTGGCTTGGGTTTGGGGTGGGGGTCAGCCGAGCCGGCGGAACTGGGCGGCGGCATGCCGCGCCGGCAGCCGGTCGCCCTGGCCGAACAGCTTGTGGCGCAGGCTGCCTTCGGCGTAGGCGGTCTTGTAGATGCCGCGGTTCTGCAGCTCGGGCACCACCAGGTCGACGAAGTCCTCGAAGCTCTCGGGCACCACGGTGCGGCTCAGGTTGAAGCCGTCGATGCCGGTCTCGTCGATCCAGGACTGCAGCTCGTCGGCGACCTGGGCCGCATCGCCGACGATGGCCGCATAGCGTCCGCCGAGCTTGAAGTGCTCGAGCAGCTTGCGCCGGGTGCCGCCGAGCTGCTGGATGACCCGCAGGGTGGACTGGATGGCATTGGTCTGCTCGAGGACGATCGGCTCGTCGAGCCCGAAGCGCGCCAGGTCGATGCCGGCGCTTGACGCGAAATGCGCCAGCCCGGCCTCCGGGCTCGCATGGCGGACATAGTCCGCATGCTTGTCGCGCGCCTCCTGCCCGGTGGCGCCCGGCACCACCGTCACGCCGAGCACGATCTTGAGGTCGTCGGCACGCCGGCCGGCCTTGACCACCTGTTCGCGCAGCTGCTGCACCGTCTGGCGCACGAGCGCCTTGTCGTTGCCGCCAATGAACACCGCTTCGGCGTGGCGCGCGGCAAAGACCTGGCCCCGGCCCGAGGTGCCGGCCTGGAACAGGACCGGCGTGCGCTGCGGCGAGGGTTCGCACAGGTGGTAGCCCTCGACGTCGTAGTAGCGCCCGTGGTGGCGCACCGGGTGCACCTTGGCCGGGTCGGCGAAGATGCGAGCCGCCTTGTCGCGCTTGACCGCGTCGTCCTCCCAGCTGCCCTCGAGCAGCTGGTAGAGCACCTCGAGGCATTCGTCGGCGCGCTCGTAGCGCTCGTCGTGCTGCAGTTGCTGGTGCTGGCCGATCGCGCGCGCCGCGCTATCGAGGTAGCCGGTCACGATGTTCCAGCCGAAGCGCCCGCGCGTGAGCTGGTCCAGCGTCGAGAAGCGCCGCGCCAGCAGATAGGGCGCCTCGGACAGCGCGTTGACCGTCACGCCGAAGCCCAGGTGCCGCGTCACCGCCGCCATCGCCGAGACCAGCAGCATCGGGTCGTTGACCGGCAGCTGGACCGATTCGCGCAGCGTCAGGTCGATGTTGCCCTGGTACACGTCGTAGACGCCCAGGATGTCGGCGATGAAGATGCCGTCGAACAGGCCGCGCTCGAGCGTGCGCGCCATGTCGGTCCAGTACTCGATCGTGTGGTATTCAGTGGTCCGGTCGCGCGGGTGGGTCCAGAGGCCGTGGTTGATGTGGCCGACGCAGTTCTCGTTGAAGGCGTTGAGGATGATCTGTTTCTTCTGGGTCATGGCATTTGCAATCAAGGGCAGGGCGTTGGCGAGGGCTGTCAGTCGACCAGCGCCGCGAGCGGGGTTTCCAGGGCATCGGCCGTCCCTGTGACAGCGCTCTGCGTTGCCGCCGCAGCTGCCGCGCTTGCCTTGGCTGGCGCAGCCACCCCGGGCTGGCTGGCCTCGGCCGGGCGCTGCTTCGATGCCTCGGCCTGGCGCGAGGCGCGCAGCGCGGCGGTCGCGGACTTGGCCAGGTTGGCCAGCACCATGTCGTCCTGCGGCGGGTTGTAGCGGCCGCATTGCACGTCGCGGAAATAGCGCTCCAGCGGCAGATCCTTCGACAGCGCATGGCCGCCGACGATGCCCATCGCGAGCTCGACGATGCGGATCGCGTGGTTGCCCACCTGGTGCTTGGTGATGGCGACCTCGTGGTTGAGCCGGTGCTTGATCGCATCGTGGCGCTCCCAGCGCTCGGCCAGGCCGTAGAGCTGGGTCTTGGCGGCGCCGATCAGCAGCTCGATCTCGCCGAGCTTTTGCTGCACCTGGGGGGCGTCGAGGATGGATCCGCCCAGGCTGTGCGAGTGGTAGCGGTCGGCGAAGTCGAGCGCGAAGTCGCGCGCCGCCGTCGCGATGCCCAGATAGACCGCCGACAGCTGCAGGCCGAAGGCCCGGCTACCGGTCATGAAGCTGCTGGACTGGCCCGGGTCGATATAGCTCAGCAGCGCGTCATGCGGCACCAGCACCTGGTCGAACTCGACGTCGTGGCTGCCGGTGCTGCGCATGCCGATCGTGTTCCAGTTGTCGATCACGCGCACGCGATCCGACCTGGGCACCAGGAATTCCGCCACCCGGCCCTCGTCCTCGACCAGGGCGTAGACGATCATCTGCCCGAGCCCGGGCGCCGCCGAGCAGAAGGCCTTGCGGCCCTGGATCAGGTAGCCCTGCTCGGTCTTGCGCGCCACGGTGGTCGGCTTGGAGCCACGCAGCAGGTTGCCCGCCTCGCGCTCGGTGACCAGCACGTTGATCAGGTCGCCGCGCTGCACCACGTCCCGGCACAGGCGCTCGAAGGCCGGGCGCTGCCACTTGAGGTCGAAGCTCAGGTAGCCGAAGACCATCAGGTGCCAGCCCAGCGCCAGCGCGGTCGAGCCGCTGCCCCGGGCCAGCCGCTCCTGGAACAGCAGCAGCTGGTAGAGCGAGATCCCGCCGCCGCCCAGTTCACGGGGCAGGGTCAGCTTGAGCGCGCCGCGCTGGCGCAGCAGTTCGAAATGCTCGTGCGGGAATTCACCCGACAGGTCGTAGTGCTGCGCGGTCTTGGCGATCTCGGCTGCCAGTTCGTCGGCAAGGGCGGCGAGGGCGGCATCGCTGGCATCGCGCAGGGTCACGTCGGCAAGGGTCATGGGGGATATCTCCTGGTGGCAAGGCGGGGCTGGACTCGAGCCATCGGCTCAGAACAGGCCCGAAAGCGGCGGTTGGCTGCCCTTGAGCCGGTAGGCGCCGACCACGGCCGCCTTCCAGTGGCGCGGGTTGTGGTTGGCCACGGTGCGGGCATTGCGCCAGTGGCGGTCCAGGTTGTGCTTGCGCGCGGTGGTCGAGGCGCCGCCGACATCGAACAGCAGTTCCGCCGCCTTGAGCGCGGCTTCGGCGGCCATGTACTGGGCCTGCGCCACGTCGATCGCCGCCTGGGTGATCGCGCTTTCCTCGAGCCCGCCGGCCCAGGCCGCGTCTATGCTGTCGGCCGCGCGCAGCACCACGGCCTCGGCGGCGAAGGCGCGCGCCGAGATCTCGCCGACCGAGAATTCCACATAGGGGTCGTCGACCGAGCGGCTGGCGCTGCTGTGCTTGATCGGACGCGCATGGTCGCGCGCGAAGGCCACCGCGTCGTCGAGCGCATTGCGCGCGATGCCGGCCTCGACCGCCGCCAGGAACAGCTGCGCATAGGGAGTCACGATGCTGCGCTGGGTGCGCCCGCCGGCAAACAGGTGGTGCGGCACGATGTCCTCCTCGCGCACCAGGACGTTGTTCAGGTTCGTGGTGCCGCTCGCGGTCAGGCGCTGGCCCATGGCGTCGAAGTCGTCGACCAGCTCCAGCCCCTCGCGGTCGCGCGGCAGCATGAAGCGCCGCTCGTGGCCCGCTTCATCCACCGCGACGGCGCTGACCCAGTCCGAGTACAGCGCGCCGGTGCTGTAGTACTTGCTGCCATTGGCGCGGTAATGGTCGCCCTCGCGCACCAGGCTGGCGCTGATGGCGCCGTTGGCACCGCCGACTTCCCAGCCCGCGTTGCCGAACAGCTCGCCATTCAGGTAATGCGGCAGCCAGCGCTGGCGCGCCGCCTCGTCGTCGCTGGCGAGCAGGCCCTCGAGGAACAGGAAGCTCGGGCGCAGCGCCTGCGCCACGTTCGAGTCCACCGAGGCGACATCGATCACGAACTGGATCACGTCGCGCACCGAGGCGCCGCTGCCGCCCTGGCTTGACGGAATGCGCCAGGTCAGCAGCCTTTCGCTGCCGATGCGGCGAATCGGCTCATGCGGCAGCAGGCGCTGGCGCTCGCGGTCTTCGGCGCCCTGGCGCAGTTCGGGCAGCAGCGCGGCGGCGCGGCTCTTGAGTTCGGCCACGCTCAGGCGGGTGGCCGCCTCAGCGGGGACGGTCGAGGGTTCAAGGGTGATTTCGGTCATCTTGGGGCTTGTTGGATGGGGGCGTCAATGACGCCATGAGGCGCCTAATGCGGGAGCGGCAAGCGGATGGCTTGAGCCCTTGGTGTCCCTATCGTAGGAAGCCCGCTTGTAATCGGGAAGGAATGGATTGGAATAAGATGCAACGCAAATGATTTCCGAATATCCTTATTCGGAAATCATCATTCCACCTTGTTTCAAAGGGTGGTGTTGATTGGCGTGCTGCCCGACAATCGGCCCATATGCCTATGTCACAAACCCCTTTCGAGGTGCTTGGCGCCTGCCCGCACGACTGCCCGGACAGCTGCTCGCTGATCACGACCGTGGAGGACGGCCGTGCCGTCCAGGTGCGCGGCAACCCCGCGCACCCGCATACCGCCGGCGTGCTGTGCGCCAAGGTGGTGCGCTACCCCGAGCGTACCCACCACCCGGAGCGATTGCTGCATCCGCTCAAGCGGGTCGGCCCCAAGGGCTCTGGCCGGTTCGAGCGCGTGAGCTGGGATGAGGCCCTGTCCGACATCGCCGCCCGGCTGAAGGCGATCGCCGCGCGCGACCCGCAGGCCATCCTGCCCTACAGCTATGCCGGCACCATGGGCCTGGTGCAGGGCGAATCGATGGACCGGCGCTTCTTCAATCGCCTCGGCGCGTCCCGGCTCGATCGCACCATCTGCGCCTCGGCCGGTGCCGCCGCGCTCGAAGCCACGCTGGGCGGCAAACTCGGCATGAAGGTAGAGCATTTCGCCGAGTCGCGCCTGATCCTGCTCTGGGGCACCAACTCGGTCGGCAGCAACCTGCATTTCTGGCGCCACGCGCAGGAGGCCAAGCGCCGCGGCGCCAGGCTGGTCTGCATCGACCCGCGCCGCTCCGAGACCGCCGACAAATGCCACGAGCACCTGGCCCTGCTGCCCGGCACCGATGCCGCGCTGGCCTATGCGCTGATGCACGAGCTCATCGTCAACGACTGGCTCGACCACGACTACCTGGAGCGCTACACCCTGGGCTGGCCGCAGCTGCGCGAACGGGCGCTGCAATGGCCGCCGGAGCGGGCGGCTCGGCATTGCGGCCTGCCGGTCGGGCAGATCCTGGCGCTCGCGCAGGACATCGGGCGCTGCTTCGGGCAGCGCGAAGCGGTCGCGATCCGGCTCAACTACGGCATGCAGCGCACCCGCGGCGGCGGCAACGCGGTGCGCGCCGTCGCCTGCCTGCCCGCGCTGATCGGTGCCTGGCGCCAGCGGGCCGGCGGGCTGCTGCTGAGCAGCTCGGGCAACTTCCCGGTCCGGCGCGACCTGCTGCAGCGGCCCGACCTGCTGGCGGCCTCTGGCGTGCGCGCGCCGCGCCTGATCAACATGAGTACCATCGGCGCCGACCTGCTGCGTCCGGCTTCGCCGGAGTTCGGTCCCGCCATCGAGGCGCTGCTGGTCTACAACAGCAACCCGGTCGCCGTGGCGCCGCAGTCGGGCCAGGTCGTGGCGGGCTTCGCGCGCGAGGACCTGTTCACCGTCGTGCTCGAGCAGTTCCAGACCGACAGCGCCGACTACGCCGACTATCTGCTGCCGGCGACCACCCAGCTCGAGCACTGGGACATCCACACCAGCTACGGCCACACCGACGTGCTGCTCAACCGCCCGGCCATCGCTCCGCTGGGCGAGGCCAAGCCCAACAGCCAGGTCTTCCGCGAACTGGCGGCCCGCATGGGCTTCGACGATCCCTGCTTCGCGCAGGATGACGAATCCCTGTGCCGCCAGGCCTTCGGCGACGCGCTGGACTGGGAACTGCTGACGCAACAGGGCTATTTCAGCCTGCCGCTGCCCGACGCGCCCTTCGCCGAGGGCGGCTTTCCGACGCCTTCGGGCAGGTGCGAATTCTTCAGCGCGGCGCTCGCCGCCCAGGGCCTGGACGGATTGCCCGAGGTGCTGCCTAACCACGAGCCCTGGGGCAGCAGCGAGGCCTATCCGCTGGCGATGATCTCGCCGCCGGCGCGCAACTTCCTCAATTCGACCTTCGTCAACGTCCGCAGCCTGCGCGACATCGAGGGCGAGCCGCGGCTCGAGATCCATCCCGAGGACGCGGCCGCGCGTGGCATCGAGGACGGCTCCTTGGTCTGCGTCTTCAACGACCGTGGCCGCTACCACTGCCGGGCCGATGTCAGCACCCGGGCCCGGCCCGGCGTCGTCAACGGCCTGGGCATCTGGTGGCGCAAGCTCGGCCGCAACGGGACCAATGTCAACGAGCTGACGCACCAGCAATTGACCGATCTGGGCCGGGCGCCGGCGTTCTACGACTGCCTGGTCCAGGTCGCCTGGCTCGGGCCGGATGCGGCTTGATTGATCGAGAGGCGCGTCAACCCCTTCCTGGCGGCGGTACAGAAACAGGCGAGCGTGCGCCTGCTGGCCGACGGCCGCCACCTCGCGTCCTATCAGCGCTATTGCCTGGCTGGCACGCCCTATGCCCAGGCGCAGCTACGAGGTACGTGCCGTCCAGCCGGCTAATATGGGTGAGCAGCAACGCATCGCCGATGCCTTCCTGGGCGAAAAGCTGCTTCCGCGTCGGGTGGATGCGCTCAATTCACCCCTCTTCAAACCCGGGGCCTGATGGCCCGACCCTTGACTACAGGAGTCACAGATGTCAGAAAACTGGAAATTCGAAACCCGCTCCGTCCATGCCGGCTACCAGCCCGACCCGACCACCAAGGCGGTGGCCGTGCCGATCTACCAGACCGCGGCCTACGCCTTCGACAGCGCCCAGCATGGCGCCGATCTGTTCGACCTCAAGGTGCCGGGCAACATCTACACCCGCATCATGAACCCGACCCAGGATGTGCTCGAGCAGCGCATCGCCTCGCTCGAGGGCGGCATCGCCGCGCTGGCGCTGGCCTCGGGCCAGGCGGCCGTGACCTACGCGATCCAGACCATCACCGAGGCGGGCGACAACATCATCTCCAGCACCGCGCTCTACGGCGGTACCTACAACCTGCTCGCGCACACGCTGCCGCAGTTCGGCATCAGCACGCGCTTTGCCGATCACCGCAATCCGGCCAGCTTCGAGCCGCTGATCGACTCGCGCACCAAGGCGATCTTCGTCGAGTCCATCGGCAACCCGCAGGGCAACATCACTGACATCGCGGCCGTGGCCACCATCGCGCACAAGCACGGCATCCCGCTGATCGTCGACAACACGGTGGCCTCGCCCTACCTGCTGCGCCCGATCGAGCATGGCGCCGACATCGTGGTGCAGTCGCTGACCAAGTACCTCGCCGGCCATGGCACCAGCCTGGGCGGTGCCATCATCGACAGCGGCAAGTTCCCCTGGGCCGAGCACAAGGAGCGCTTCAAGCGCCTGAACGAGCCCGACCCGAGCTACCACGGCGTGGTCTACACCGAGGCGCTCGGCGCGGCCGCCTACATCGGCCGCGCCCGCGTGGTGCCGCTGCGCAACACCGGCGCGGCGATCTCGCCGTTCAACGCCTTCCTGATCCTGCAGGGCATCGAGACGCTGGCGCTGCGCATGGACCGCATCAACGCCAACAGCCTGGCGGTGGCGCAGTTCCTGCAGCAGCACGCCAAGGTGGGCTGGGTCAACTACGCGGGCCTGCCCGAGCACCCGGACCACGCGCTGGCGCAGAAATACCTGGGCGGCAAGGCCTCGGGCCTGCTGACCTTCGGCGTCAAGAGCGCCGCCGGCGAGGGCCGTGCGGCTGGCGCGCGCTTCCTCGACGCGCTGGGCCTGTTCACGCGCCTGGTCAACATCGGCGACGCCAAGTCGCTCGCCACCCATCCGGCATCGACCACGCACCGCCAGCTCTCGCCCGAGGAGCTGGTCAAGTCCGGCGTGCCCGAGGACGCGGTGCGCCTGTCGGTCGGCATCGAGCATATCGACGACCTGCTGGCCGATCTGGAGCAGGCGCTGGCCGCGGTCTGAGTTCCGGCTGGGCGCCGACCCGGGTCAAGCGTCGAAGGCCTTCAGCACCTCGTCGCGCGTCAGTTCAGGGCAGCGCCCTGACAGCGAAACCGATGACCGCACAGCCAGCGATCACATGGATCACGTTGAGCTTGAAGCGGAACAAGGCGATGGCAGCGCCCAGCGCGATCAGCGCCGACACCCAGTCGAAACTGGCGTCAAAGCCATGTGGCCACAGCACGTGATAGCCGAAGAACAGCGCCAGGTTGAGGATCACCCCGACCACCGCGGCGGTGATCGCCGTCAGCGGCGCGGTGAACTTGAGGTCGTTGTGCGTGGACTCGATGAACGGCCCGCCAGCCAGGATGAAGACGAACGACGGCAGGAAGGTGAACCAGCTCACCAGCGTCGCAGCGACCGCGCCCGCCAGGAACAGGCTGTCGGGGCCCAGCAGGGCCTTGACGTAGCCGCCGACGAAGCCGACGAACGCCACCACCATGATCAGCGGCCCCGGCGTGGTCTCGCCCAGCGCCAGCCCGTCCATCATCTGCGCCGGCGTCAGCCAGCCGTAGTGATCGACGGCGCCCTGGAACACATAGGGCAGCACCGCGTAGGCGCCACCGAAGGTCAGCAGCGCCGCCTTGGTGAAGAACCAGCTCATCTGCGTCCACGCATGGTCCCAGCCGTAGCGGGCGCTCAGCCATCCCATCGGCAGCAGCCACAGCAGGCCGCCCGCGCCCAGTACCCTGGCCAGCCGGCCCCAGCCGAAGCGCGCATGCTCGGGCGTGGGCGTGTCGTCGTCGATCAGCGCGGGGCCGAAGGACTTGCCCGCCTTGCCGTGACCGCCGCCGAGCTGGAAGGAATCCGGCGCCATGCGGCCGCCCAGATAGCCGATCAGGGCAGCCGCGGCGACGATGAGTGGGAACGGCAGCCCGAAGGCGAAGATGGCGCAGAAGGCCGCCGCGGCGATCGCGAGCAAGCTGCTGTTCTTCAGCGCACGCGATCCGATGCGGTGCGCGGCCTGGAACACGATCGCGGTGACGGCTGGCTTGATGCCGTAGAACAGGCCGGCGACCAGCGGCAGCTCGCCGAAGGCGACATAGATCCAGGACAGGCCGATCAGCAGCAGCAGCGACGGCAGCACGAACAGCGCGCCCGCCACGATGCCGCCCCAGCTGCGGTGCATCAGCCAGCCGATATAGGTCGCGAGCTGCTGTGCCTCGGGGCCGGGCAGCAGCATGCAGTAGTTGAGCGCATGCAGGAAGCGCCGGTCCGAGATCCAGCGCCGGCGCTCGACCAGTTCCTGGTGCATCAGCGCGATCTGCCCGGCCGGGCCACCGAAGCTGATGAAGCCGAGCTTGAGCCAGAACAGGAAGGCCTGCCAGAAACTGACGGTGACCGGGGCGGTGAAGCTCGGCTCGGGAATGGATGTGCTGATGGGTCGCGAACTCATGATGGAGGACGATTTTCCCACTGCAAATCACGGCAGTGGCTTGCCCAAGCCAGCGGCGTCATGCCGAGGCCAGGCCGTGATCAGGGATTCCCGAACGCCTTGAGCACCTCGTCGCGCGTCAGCGTCGGCACGAAGGTCTCGATGAAACCGAAGGCGAAACCCGGCAGCCAGAGATTGCGCCGCATGCCGAGCCGCGTGACATTGATCTGGAACAGATGGCCGGCATCGATTGCGTGCAGGTGCCGGTCGCGCTCCTCGTCGATCGCGATCGAGGCGACGATGCCCACCCCCATCTCGAGCTCGACATAGGTCTTGATCACGTCGGCGTCCATCGCGGTCAGCACCACGTCGGGCTGCAGTCCGGCCGAGGCGAAGGCCGCATCGATGTGCGAGCGGCCGGTGTAGCCCAGCTCGTAGGTAATGATCGGGTGGGCAGCCAGATCCTGCAGCGTGATTTCCCGTCCGAGCGCGAGCAGGGGATGGCCCGGCGGCAGCACGATGCTGTGGCTCCAGCGGTAGCAGGGCAGGGTGACGAGCTGGTCGTAGCTCGCCAGCGCCTCGGTCGCGATGCCGATGTCGGCCTCGCCCGACAGCAGCATCTCGGCCACCTGCTTCGGGCTGCCCTGGTGCAGGTGCAGGCTCACGCGCGGCCAGCGCTGGCGGAAATCCCTCACCACATGCGGCAGCGCATAGCGCGCCTGCGAGTGGGTGGCCGCGATCGACAGCCGGCCCTCCTCGCGGCCCTGCAGTTCCTGGCCGGCCCGGCGCAGGCTGTCGGCGTCGAGCAGCACCCGCTCGACGATCGGCAGCAGGGCCTTGCCGGCCGAGGTCAGTCCCAGCAGGCGCTTGCCCGCGCGTTCGAACAACTCGACGCCCAGTTCCTCCTCGAGCTCGCGCACCTGGCGGCTGACGCCGGGCTGCGAGGTGTGCAGCGCGGCGGCGACCTCGGTCAGGTTGAAGCCGCAGCGCACTGCCTCGCGCACCGAGCGCAGTTGCTGGAAATTCATTACAGCTTGGCCAGCGAGACTTCGGTCGACTTGACCAGCGCGACCACCTCGGAGCCGATCTTCAGGTCGAGCGCATCGACCGAGCGGCTGGTGATGACCGAGGTCACGATGCCCCAGGGCGTCTCGACATCGATTTCCGACACGACATCGCCGCGGATGATCTCCTTGACCTTGCCCTTGAACTGGTTGCGGACGTTGATGGCTTGGATGGACATGGTTTTCTCCTGAAAAGATGAGGGATGTGAAGGAAGGATTGGTGTGTCAGCGCGTACGGCGCTCACTTCTTGGTGTAGATCTGGTCGAAGCTCGCGCCGTCGGCGAAATGCGCCTGGGTCGCCTGGCTCCAGCCGCCGAAGGCCTGGTCGATGCTGAACAGGTTGAGCTTGGGGAACTGCTTGGCGTACTTGGCCTGCGCCTTGACCGAGATCGGGCGGTAGAAGTTCTTGCCCGCGATGTCCTGGCCCTCGTCGCTGTAGAGGTATTCCAGATAGGCCTGTGCCACCTGGCGCGTGCCCTTCCTGTCGACGGTCTTGTCGACCACGGTCACGGCCGGCTCGGCCAGGATGCTGAGAGACGGGTAGACGATGTCGAACTTGGTGCCGAACTCCTTCTCGAGCAGGTAGGCCTCGTTCTCCCACGAGATGAAGACATCGCCCTGGTTGCGCTGGGCAAAGGTGATCGACGAGCCGCGCGCGCCGGTGTCGAGCACCGGCACGTTCTCGTACAGCTTCTTGACGAAGTCGCGCGCCTGCGCCTCGCCGCCGTACTTGCGCTTGGCGAACTCCCAGGCCGCCAGGTAGTTCCAGCGCGCGCCGCCCGAGGTCTTGGGGTTCGGCGTGATGACCTTGATGCCCGGCCGGGTCAGGTCATCCCAGTCCTTGATGCCCTTGGGGTTGCCCTCGCGCACCACCAGGATGATGGTCGAGGTGTAGGGCGAGCTGTTGTGCGGCAGGCGCTTTTGCCAGTCCTTCGGGATCAGCTTGCCGTTGTTGTGCAGCGCATCGGTGTCGCCGGCCAGCGCCAGCGTCGCGACATCGGCATCGAGCCCGTCGATGATGCCGCGCGCCTGCTTGCCCGAGCCGCCATGCGACTGCTTGATCGTGACTTCCTGGCCGGTCTTGGCCTTCCAGTGCTTGGCGAAGGCGGCGTTGAACTCGACGTAGAGCTCGCGCGTCGGGTCGTACGAGACGTTGAGCAGTTCGACCTTGTTCTGGGCCCAGGCCGGGACCAGGCCGGTCGCCAGCAGGGCGGCGACGGCCAGCTTGTGTTTGATCCAGTGACGGCGTGCTTGCATGAGGGGTTTCCTTGCGATCGGGTGGTGATGGGACCGATCATCGAAGCAAACCCAGCAAACAAGAACTAATAAAAAATCACTTGAAAATTACAAAAACGACTAAAGAGGGCGCACTCGCTCAGCGCTTGGGGTTGAAGTGGCTCAGCATGGCCGACAGCGAATCCATCAGGCACTGGAAGTCCTGGCCGATTGCCGACTCCGCCAGCGTCAGCCGGATGCGGCAGTAATGGCCCTGGTAGCTCGTCAGCGCCAGCGCCGAGAAGCGTTGCCCGGCATCGAAGCTCAGGTAGCGCAGGTTGGCGCCCTTGTTCTCGCTCGCGGGTTGCAGGCCAGGGAACTCGGTCCGCAGATCGGCCAGCGCCTGTTCCAGTTCGACTTGCAGGCCGGTCTCGGTCGGCGTCCGGTCGGGCGCCGGGTAGAGCGTCAGGCTGACCTCGGTCTGGCGCGCCGCGTAATCCAGCCGCAGGCCGCCGGCCGGCTGGTCGAGTGGGCCCATGCGCAAGAAATGCAGCCAGCCGAACTGGGCCGGCAGCCCGAAGCCGAAGCGCTCGCCCAGGCCAAAGCCGCAGGCCGGGGTGCTGCGCCCGGGCGCCAGCTTGAGGCTGCGGGTGTCGAAGTAGAGCTGGCGCGGCTCGGCCACCAGCTTGTCGCCGTCGATGAAGCGGATCTCGTAGTGGCAGCATTCGACCGCCGGCCGTACCGGGTCGGCCTGCTTGGCCACCAGCCGCCATTGCTGGCCGCCGAACAGGCAGGCAGCGATGCTGTCCTGCGCCTCGACCGCAAGGTAGAGCGAATCGGTGGCGATGACGATCGGGTCTTCGGCATTGCGGCCGGAGCCGCCCGCGATGGGCAGGTCCAGGCCAAAGTCTTTGAGCAGCAAGTCGCGCAGCATCGGTTTCCAGTCTTCGAGCGCGGCGGCCAGCCTGGCCGCCATCAGGGATGTCGAGCGGCGATTCTCGCACCGTGCCGCGTCCCCGGCCGCTGCCGGGGGTCTGACATCGATCTCAAGTAAACTCTTTCGGCTCGACTTTTTTGTTCTGACTGGTACCGGCTATGTTCGATTTTTTCCGCAAGCACATGAAGCTTTTCATGGGTTTGCTGTTCATTCCGCTCGTGATCGGCTTCGTGCTGTTCGGCGTACAGGGTTATGACCGCAGCGGCGGTGCCGACAAGGTGGCCGAGGTCGCCGGCAAGGCCATCACGCGCCAGGAACTCGACAACGCGCACCGCAGCGAGGTCGAGCAGCGCCTGGCCAGCATGCCCGGCCTGGATCGGGCCCAGCTCGAGTCCGACGCCGCGCGCCGCCTCACGCTGGATCGCCTGATCGGCCAGCGCGTGCTGGCGCTGGCGGCCAAGGACCAGCATGTCGTCACCTCCGACCAGCGCCTGGTGCGCGAGCTGTCGCAGGACCCGGCGATCGCGTCCTTGCGCAAGCCCGACGGCCAGCTCGACCTGCAGCGCTACAACGAGGCCCTGCGCGCCCAGGGCATGACACCCGAACAGTACGAGAACTCGCTGCGCCAGGACCTCGCGCAGCGCCAGGTGCTGGCGGGCATCAGCGCGAGCTCGCTGTTGCCGGCCGCCTTGGCCCAGCCCGCGCTGGCGGCCTGGTTCGAGCGGCGCGAAGTCCAGATCGCCCGCTTCGTTCCGGCCGACTTCGTCGCCAAGGTCCAGGTCGGCGACGCCGATGTCGAGTCCTACTACCAGGCCAACCTGGCCCGTTTCCAGACGCCCGAGCAGGCCGACATCGAGTACCTGGTGCTCGACCTCGACGCCGTCGCGCGCCGCCTCACGGTGTCCGATGCCGACCTGCGCGCCCGCTACGAGCAAAAGCTCGCCCAGCTGGCCAAGGACGAGCAGCGCCGCGCCAGCCATATCCTGCTGACCGTCGCGCCCGATGCCGCTGCTGCCGACAAGGCCAAGGTCAAGGAGCAGGCGCAGGCCCTGCTGGCCGAGCTCAAGCAGAAGCCGGCGCGCTTTGCCGAACTGGCCAAGGCCCGCTCGCAGGACCCGGGCTCGGCCGCCAAGGGCGGCGACCTCGAGTTCTTCTCGCGCGGCAGCATGGTCAAGCCCTTCGAGGACGCGGCCTTCGCGCTTGCCAAGGGCCAGATCTCGGACCTGGTCGAGTCCGAGTTCGGCTTCCACATCATCCAGTTGACCGACATCCGCCAGCCGGCCAAGCCCAGCTTCGAGTCGCTGCGTGCCGAGCTCGAACGCGAACTCAAGCAGCAGCAGTCGCTCAAGGCCTATGTCGAAGCCGCCGAGCAGTTCGGCAACCTGGTCTACGAGCAGGCCGACAGCTTGAAGCCCGCCGCCGACAAGCTGGGCCTGAGCATCAAGACCCAGGCCGGCTTGCAGCGCAGCGGCCCGACCGCCGCTGGTGCCGATGCCCTGCTGGCCAACCCTAAGCTGCTGCAGGCGGTGTTTGCCGACGACGCGCTGCGCTCCAAGCGCAACACCGAGGCGGTCGAGGTCGGCCCCAACCAGCTGGTGGCCGCCCGCGTGCTGCAGCACCGCCCGGCCGCGACCCGTCCGCTGGCCGAGGTCAGCGCCCAGGTACGCCAGGCCCTGGTCCAGCAGCGCGCGCTCGAGCTGGCCCAGGCCGACGGCAAGGCCAAGCTCGAGGCCTGGAAGGGCGGCGCTGCCGCCAGCCTGCCGGCGGCCATCGTGGTCTCGCGCCAGCAGGCCCAGGGCCTGCCGCAGCCGCTGGTCTCGGCCCTGCTGTCGGCCCCTGTCGCCAAGGGCCAGCCCGGCTGGGCCGGCGTCGATCTGGGCCCCCAGGGCTATGCGGTGGCGCGCGTCAACCAGGTGCTCGCGCCCGAGACCCTGCCTGCCCCGCAGGCCGAGCAGGGCCGCCAGCAGCTGGCCCAGATGTGGGCCCAGGCCGAGGCCCAGGCCTATCTCGAGGCGCTCAAGAAGCACTACAAGGTAAAAATCCTGATCAAGTCCTGATAGGGCCGGTTTTTCTGTATAGAATAGCGGCTTCGACAGACGGTGGCTGTAGCTCAGTTGGTAGAGTCCAGGATTGTGATTCCTGTTGTCGTGGGTTCGAGTCCCATCAGCCACCCCAAGAATTCCCGGCATTCGCAAACGCGATTCCCAGCAAGTCAGTCGCAAGATACTACTGGGGCGCTTTGTGAAGCGAAACGAAAAAGCCCGGTCCTTCGGGCTTTTTTCATCGATAGATTGTCAGCCGTGGTGGCTGTAGCTCAGTTGGTAGAGTCCAGGATTGTGATTCCTGTTGTCGTGGGTTCGAGTCCCATCAGCCACCCCATCCCTACAAGGCGCTTGCAGAGCGCAGCCAAAAGCCCGGTCCAGCCGGGCTTTTTTGCGTCCTGGCCGGCGCGCCATGTCACGCCGGCGGCGCGCTTACTTGCTGCCCTTGCCGGCCTTGCTTTCCGCCTTGTCGCCAGGCAGCGCCAGCGACTCGCGCACCTGCTCCTGCTGGGCCTGGAACACCTGCGCAACGCCCGCGCCCCAGTGACTGACGATGTCCATCAGGTGGCGGGTGTAGGTGGCGATCCGGTCGACATGGGGCTGCAGGCTGTTGCCGTGCAGCTGCAGCAGCTCCTGGCCGTCCTTGGCGTTCAGGCTGGCCTGGGCCTGCTGGGTCTGGTCATTCAGCGTGTCCTGGGACAGCCGGAGGTTCAGTGCCGTCAATTGCTTGACGCTCGACAGATAATGGGTCGACAGCTCGTGCAGCGCCTTGAGCTGGGCCTGCTGGGCGGCAATGATTTGTTCGGTGGTCAACATGCGGTCTTGCTCCTGGGTTGATGAATGACAACTGCTTGTATCCCTTGATTGTGAGACCTTGATGACAGCTTGCCCAGCGGCGATTTCCCCGCACCCAGCGCCTGCCTGGCGGCAACCCCCCCAATGAACCCGGCCCATCCTGCCTTGAGCGTTGATCCGTCCGAGCTCGAATTCCATGCCATCCGGGCCCAGGGTCCGGGCGGACAGAACGTCAACAAGGTCTCGAGCGCGATCCAGCTGCGTTTCGACATCGCGGCGTCCTCCCTGCCCGAGGCGGTGCGGGCCCGCCTGCTGGCCTTGTCCGACCGGCGCATCAGCGACGCGGGCGTGCTGGTCATCAAGGCCCAGTCCTTCCGCACCCAGGAGGCCAACCGCGAGGATGCCCTGCGCCGCCTACAGGAACTGGTCAACTCGGTGGCCGAGGCGCCCAAGACCCGCCGGCCGACGCGGCCGACCTACGGCTCGCAGCAGCGCCGGCTGCAGGGCAAGGCCAGGCGCGCCGAGGTCAAGGCGGGCCGGGGCCGCATCGACGGCTGATCGACGGCCGAATCCAGCCCCTGGCTCCAGGCCGCCGCTGGCGCAAAGCCCGCATGGCTCCGGGGCCGGGCGCCGTGGCTACACTGGCCCCATGCCTGTCGCTACCACCGCTGCCCCCGATTCCACCGCCGCGACTCAAGCCCGGCCCGATGTCCAGCCCCAGCCCTGCCTGCAGGCCACCGGCCTGGGCAAGCGTTACCAGCAGACCCCGGTGTTCGCGGGCGTCGACCTGCAAGTGCGGGCCGGTGAGTTCGTCGCCATCGTCGGCGAGTCGGGGGTCGGCAAGTCGACCCTGCTCAACTGCCTGGCCGGGCTGGACCGGGTCGATAGCGGCCAGGTCCGCCTGCTCGGCAGGGACTGGGCGGCCTTGAGCGAGCCGCAGTCCGCCGCCTGGCGCCGCGCCCACCTGGGCTTCGTGTTCCAGGCCTTCCATGTGCTGCCGCACCTGAGCGTGGAGCAGAACGTCGGCCTGCCGCTGCTGCTGCTCGGCCAGTCAGCGCCCGAGCGGGTGCAGGCCATGCTGGCTGCCGTCGGCCTGGGCGGGCTCGGGCCGCGGCTGCCGCAGACGCTCTCGGGCGGGCAGCTGCAGCGGGTCGCCATCGCGCGCGCGCTGGTGCACCGCCCCGAGCTGATCCTGGCCGACGAACCGACCGGCAACCTCGACCCGCGCACCGCGGCCCAGGTCATGGAACTGCTGCAGGCCCAGACCCGGGAGCAGGGCGCAGCGCTGGTGCTGGTGACGCACTCGCAGGCGGCAGCTGGTCAGGCCGACCGGCTGCTGCGCCTGACGCCCGACGGCATGGTGGAGGATTGAAGGGATGCGCTTGTCCACCTATTGGACCCTGCTCAAGACCTTTTCCTGGCAGGAGCTGCGCCTGCACCCCTGGCGCCATGCGATGGCGGTGCTGGCGGTCATGCTCGGGGTCGGGCTGGCGCTGTCGGTGCAATTGATCAACGCCTCGGCGCTGTCCGAGTTCTCGGCCGCGGCCCAGAGCGCCAGCGGCGAGCCCGACGCCCAGCTGCGTGGCCTGGCGGGACGGCTCGACGAGCGCTGGCTCGATCTCGCGCGCGCCCAGCCCGGCGTGCGCGAAGCCAGCCCGGTGCTCGAGCTGCAGACCCAGCTGCTCGATGCCCTGGGCCAGCGCCAGTCCGTGCGCCTGTGGGGGCTGGACGGACTCAGCATGCCGGCGATCCAGCCGGCGCTGGCGCTGCAGCCCGACGCCGGCGTCGACCGGCTGGCCATTTTCGCTGCCGATACCGTGTTTGCCAATCCGGCGGCCTGGCGCGTCATCCATGATGCGGCCCGCAGTGATGGCGCCAGCCGCGCCGCGGAAGACCCCGCTGCGGCGTCCGACCCGGCCCGGCAGGCTCCGGACCAGGCCAATCCCGAGGCCAATGCGATCCTGGTCCAGGTCGGCCTGCAGCGCCAGCGGCTGCGCCTGGCGGGCCGGGTCGCGCAGGGCGGGGCGGCGCTGCTCGCGATGGACGTGGCGGCCTTGCAGGACCTTAGCGGCAACGCCGGCTTCATCAGCCGCATCGACCTGCGCCTCGAGCCCGGCGCCAAGCCCGAGCTGCTGCTGGCCGCGCTGCGCCAGGCTGCCCAGGCCAGCAAGGCCTCGGCTGGGACCCAGTCGCTCGATGGCGGCGAGCTGCTGCTGCACAAGCCCGGCGACGGCGGGGCCCGGCTCGGCCAGCTCTCGCGCGCCTACCGGGTCAACCTGACGGTGCTGGCCCTGGTCGCGCTGTTCACTGGCGCCTTCCTGGTGTTCTCGGTATTGAGCCTGAGCGTGACCCAGCGCCTGCCGGCCTTCGCGCTGCTCGGCGTGCTCGGGCTCGATGCGCGCCAGCGCCAATACCTGGTCTGGGCCGAATCGGTGCTGCTGGGGGCCGTTGGCAGCCTGCTCGGGGTGGCGCTGGGCACGGCGCTGGCCTGGGCCGCACTGCGGCTGCTCGGCGGTGACCTGGGCGGCGGCTATTTCGATGCCATCGCGCCCAGCCTGGACTGGGATCCGCTGGCTGCCGCCGGCTACTGCCTGCTCGGCATCGGCGCCGCCTGGCTCGGCGGCTGGTGGCCGGCGCTCGCGGTGCGCGGCCTGGCACCGGCACAGGCGCTCAAGGGCTGGGCCATGCAGCCCGATGGTCCAGCCGGGCTCGCGGCCTGGTCCGGCCCGGCCCTGCTGCTGCTGGCCTTCGGCCTGTGCTGGCTGCCGCCTATCGATGGCCTGCCACTGGCGGCCTATGTCGCGGTGGCCTGCGGCCTGCTGGGCGGCATCCTGAGCTTGCCGGTGCTGGTCCGGCTGGGCCTGGGCCGGCTCGCGCCCTGGGTCCAGAACCGGCCGCTGGCGCTGCTTGCGCTCGAGCGAGCGCGGCGTTTTCCGCACAGCGCCTCGATCGCGACCAGCGCGGTTGTCGCCAGCCTGGCCCTGTCGGTCGCGCTGACCGTGATGGTCGGCAGCTTCCGCGAGTCGGTCATGCGCTGGCTCGACGGCGTGCTGCCGGCCGAGCTTTACCTGCGCGCGGCCCCGGCCGCCGGCGGTGCCGAGACCGCGCGGCTCACGCCCGAGTTCGTCGCCAATGTCGCTGCCATGCCCGGCGTGAAACGGGTCGAGGGCCTGCGCCTGCGCACGCTGACGCTGGACCCGCGCCGCCCGCCGATCACGCTGATCGCGCGCCCGCTGCGTGCCGCAGGCCATCCAGTCAAGGATCCAGCCCAGGATTCGGCCAGTGCATCGGCCGGCATCTCGGCCGGCATCTCGGCTGGAATGTCGTCTGGCATCTCGTCTGGTGCTGCCGTGCCGCTGCCGCTGGTCGGCCAGACGCTGCCCTGGCCGGCCCAGGCGACAGCGTCCGATCTGGCTGCCGCAGCCAGCGACAGTTCGGCCGCTGCTGCCACCGAGGCGCCGCGCATCGCGGTCTTCGCGAGCGAGGCGATGGCCGAGTTGCACGGCGCCCGCCTCGGGCGCGAGCTCGAATTGCCGGGCCTCGGGCCGACCGGTATCCGCTTTGTCGTCAGCGGCATCTGGCGCGACTATGCGCGCCAGCAGGGCAGCCTGGTGATCGACGCGCAGGATTATGCGCGCCTCACCGATGACCATTCGGTCAACGACCTCGCGATCCATCTCGAGCCCGATGCGCCGGCCAACCTGCGCCAGCGCCTCGAGCGGGCCAGCGGCGGCCTCTACGAGCTGAGTTCGGCGCAGGACATCCGCGCCATCTCGCTCGGCATCTTCGACCGCAGCTTCGCCGTCACCTACTGGCTGCAGGCGGTCGCCATCGGCATGGGCCTGATGGGGGTCTCGGCCAGCTTCAGCGCCCAGGTGCTGGCGCGCCGGCGCGAGTTCGGCCTGCTGCAGCATATCGGCCTGTCCAGGCGCCAGTTGCTGGGCCTGGTCGCGGCCGAGGGCGCGCTCTGGACCCTGCTCGGCGCGGCGGCCGGCCTGCTGCTCGGGCTGGCCGTCAGCGTGGTGCTGGTGCATGTGGTCAATCCGCAGAGCTTCCACTGGACCATGGAGCTGCACCTGCCCTGGGCCCGGCTGCTGGTGCTCGCGCTCTCGGTCGTCGCCGCCGGCACCCTGACCGCCTGGCTCAGCGGCCGGCTCGCCGCCAGTCAGCAGGCGGTGCTGGCCGTCAAGCAGGACAGCTGAACCACCATGAACCCTCCCTTCGATCGCCTGCGTCGCCGCCTGCTGCTGCAGGGCCTGGCCCTGTCCGGCACCGGGGCCTTGCCCGCGCTGCCCGCGCTGGCGGCGCAGTCCTCCCGGGCTGCCCAAGCCGCCCAAGCCGCTCCGGCAGTTCGGGCCGCTCAGGCCGCTCAGGCTGCAGAGGCCGATGCCGGCCGGCTGCTCAAGCCCCGGCCGCTGGTCTTTCCGGCCGACCACGGCAGCCACAACGGCACGCGCACCGAATGGTGGTACCTGACCGGCTGGCTGCGCGACGAGGCGCAGCGCTTGTATGGCTTCCAGGTCACCTTCTTCCGCTCCCGGGTCGATCCGGCGCAGGGTCTGCGCAGCCGGCTGGCGGCGCGCCAGCTGCTGTTCGCCCATGCCGCGCTGACCGATGTCGCCGCGCAGGCGCACTGGCACGACCAGGCCCTGGTGCGCTGGAACGGCGAGCCCACGCAATGGCCCGCCGGGCCGCAGGCGAATCCGGCCCTGCCGGGTGATGCGGGAATCCCGGCCAATCTGGTCATGCCACCCCATGCGGCTGCCAGCGACACCGACGTGCGGCTGCGTGGCTGGAGCTTGCAGCGCCAGCCCGGTGTCGGCCTTGGTGCTGGCGCCTACCGGACCCAGGTCCGCGCGCGCGATTTCGCGCTGGCGCTCGACGCCGCGCCGACCCAGCCGCTGCTGCTGCAGGGCGACCGCGGCTGGTCGCGCAAGGGCCCGAGTCCTGAGCAGGCCAGTCACTACTACAGCCAGCCGCAGCTGCGCGTGAGCGGACAGCTGCAGCGCGCCGGGCGCAGCCTGCCGGTCGGGGGCCTGGCCTGGCTCGACCACGAGTGGAGCGAGGCGCTGCTGCACCCCGATGCCGTCGGCTGGGACTGGATAGGCATGAACCTCGATGATGGTGCCAGCCTGACCGCCTTCCAGCTGCGCCGCGCTGACGGCTCAGCGCTCTGGGCCGGCGGCTCCTACCGTCCAGCACCCGGGCCGACTGGCCGCCAGGTCACGCGCATCTTCCAGCCCGGCGAGGTGCGGTTCGAGCCCGGCCGCCACTGGACCAGCCCGAGCACCGGCACCCGCTATCCGGTCGAATGGCGGATCGCGACCCCGGCCGGCCGCTTCGCGGTCGCGGCGCTGCTCGACGCGCAGGAACTCGACAGCCGCCGCAGCACCGGCGCCGTCTACTGGGAGGGCCTGAGCGAGCTCAAGCCCGCCGACGGCGGGCCGCGCCTGGGCCTGGGCTATCTCGAACTGACCGGCTACGGCGAGCGGCTGGCGCTCTAGCGCGATCGCCTGGCAGGCACTACCATTGCCCCAGCCGGGCTCGGTCATGTCCGCTGCGGACAGGACCCGGCGTCCAGGGAGGCCGTATGCAAGACTGGTCAGACGACATCGACGATGTTTCCGACGAGAACCCGGAAAACTACGACCTGCGCGGCCGCTTCAAGCCGCACCAGCGGGCGCAGATCGAGCATTCGCAGATCGCGCACGAGAAATTCGACGACGAGCTGCGGCCGCGCCATGGCTGGTCGCCGCCGGCAGGACCCAAGATCCAGCGCTGACGGGTTTTCGCGCCTGAGTCATGGTCTTGGAGCCCGGCCGCTGTAGCAAGGCGGCCAGCTGTGTACGATGTGCTCATGAACGACCTCAGCGCCTTCCCCATCACCCGCAAATGGCCGGCTCGCCATCCCGACTGGCTCCAGCTCTACTCGCTGCCCACGCCCAACGGCGTCAAGGTCTCGATCCTGCTCGAGGAGCTCGGCCTGCCCTACGAGGCCCATCGGGTCAGCTTCGAGACCCGCGACCAGTTCTCGCCCGAGTTCCTGTCGCTGAACCCGAACAACAAGATTCCGGCCATCCTGGACCCGAGCGGTCCCGGCGGCCAGCCGCTGGCGCTGTGGGAGTCGGGCGCGATCCTGATCTACCTGGCCGAGAAGAGCGGCCGCTTCCTGCCGCAGGACCCGGCTGCTCGCTTCGAGACCCTGCAATGGCTGATGTTCCAGATGGGCGGCATCGGCCCGATGTTCGGCCAGGTCGGCTTCTTTCACCTGTACGGTGGCAAGGATTTCGAGGACAAGCGCCCGCGCGACCGCTATGTCGCCGAATCGGCGCGCCTGCTCGGCGTGCTCGACCAGCGGCTCCAGGGCCGCGACTGGATCATGGGCGACCAGTACACGATTGCCGACATCGCGATCCTGCCCTGGGTGCGCAACCTGGTCGAGCATTACGGTGCCGGCGAGCTGGTCGACTACCCGCGCTTTGCCCAGGTCCAGCGCGTGCTGTCGGCCTGGCTGCAGCGCCCGGCGGTCCAGCGCGGCCTGAACATGCCGCCGCGCGGCTGAACCTCAAGGCGAGGCTGGCGCCGCTGCCGGTTCGTTCGACAGGATCTGGTCGATCTTCTCTTGCAGCGGGTCCGGCTGGGCCGACTCCGGCGGCAGGATGACTTCCTCGGCCGGCGGCAGCTCCGGCACCGGCTCGGGCAGGGCGTCGCGCACCGGCACTTCGCTCGACGGCGTCCGGGCCGGCTTGCGACCCCCTCCCAGCCACTCGTCCCACAGCGCGCCCAGCTCCTTCCAGATCCCGCCCCACTGGCCTTGCAGCCAGTCGGTCGCGCCGCGCCAGAGCCGGCCCAGCCAGTTGCCGCTGTCGGGCTCCTCGAAGCGCGCGCGCGGGTCGGCGATGCGCGCGCGCAGCGCCCGCGAGGTCAGCTCGCCGACCATGGGCAGCGCGCTGTGCGCGCCCTGGCCCCAGTGCTCGCTGCGCAGCGTGATGCGGCTGTCGTTGAAGCCGACCCAGGCCCCCGCGACCAGCTGCGGGTGCATCAGGATGAACCAGCCGTCGGCATAGTCCTGGGTGGTGCCGGTCTTGCCCGCCACATCGGCGCGGATGCCGTACTGGCTGCGGATCGCGCGTCCGGTGCCGCGGTCGACCACGCCGCGCATCAGGTCGTACAGCTCCCAGGCGGTGCGTGGTTTCAGCACGGCCTCCGGGGTAGCCGGCTCGAATGCCTCCAGCAGCTTGCCGTCGCGGTCCTCGATCCGGGTGATCATGACCGGCTCGACATAGTCGCCGCCATTGGCGATGGTGCCGTAGGCGCTCACCATCTCCTTCAAGGTGACCGGGCTGGTCCCGAGCGCGAGCGAAGGCACGGCTTCCAGCTTGCTCTGGCGCACCCCCATCGCGCGCGCGAGCTTGGCCACCTTGGCCGGGCCGACCTCCTGCATCAGCTCGGCCGTGATGGTGTTCTTCGAGTAGGCCAGGGCCTCGCGCAGGCTCAGCTCGCGCCCGCTCGGCGGGCCGCCGTCGCGCGGGCGCCAGATCTCGCCGTGGCCGACGTCGATCTCGACCTCGCGGTCCGGCCGTCTGTCGTCCGGGCTGAGCCCGGAGCGCAGCGCCTCGCCATAGACAAAGGGCTTGAAGGTCGAGCCGGGCTGGCGCCTGGCCTGCTGCACATGGTCGAAGGCGTCCTGCTCGTAGCCGCGGCTGCCGACCCAGGCCAGCACATGGCCGTTCCTGGGGTCGAGCGCCAGCAGGCCGGCTTGCACCCGGGTCTTCTGCTCGCGCAGCCGCTCCATCAGGGGCCAGTCGGCCTGCAGTTTCTTCAGTGCCTGCGCCTCGTCCAGCCCTTGCGCGCGCGCGGCCTGGTAGTCGGGCGTGGCGCGCAGGATCTCGCGCACCGTCGGGTCCTGCACGTTCCAGCCGCGGCGCCAGGCTGCGTCCGCCACCGACTGCAGCCGCGTGCCCTGGCGCGCCACCGCCTGGTTGGCCGCCGCCTGCAGCCGCGCGTCCAGCGTCGTGTGCACCACCAGCCCATCGGCGTACAGGTTGTAGCCCCGGCGGTCGGCCCAGCCGATCAGCCAGCGCCGCAGCTGCTGCGCGAAATGCGGCGCCGGCCCGAGCGACTCGCTCTGGCGCTCGAACTCCAGCCGCAGCGGCCTTTGCTTGAGCGCGGCGTACCGCTCCGGGCTCAGCTTGCCGCGCTTGACCATCTGCGCCAGCACGGTGTTGCGCCGCTGCAGCGCCCGCTCGGGGTTGAGCACCGGGTTGTAGTAGCTGTTGCCCTTGAGCATGCCGACCAGCGTCGCGCCCTGCAGCAGGTCGAGCCCGTCGGCCGAGCGGTCGAAATAGGTCCGCGCCGCCATCTCGATGCCGTAGGCGTTGTAGAGGAAGGGCACGGTGTTGAGGTAGGTCTCCAGGATCTCGTCCTTCGAGTACACCGCCTCGATCTTGAGCGCCGTGATCGCCTCCTTGAGCTTGCGCGTCAGCGTCGGCGCGCGGCCGATCTCCTCCGGATACAGGTTGCGCGCGAGCTGCTGCGTCAGCGTCGAGCCGCCCTGGCGGTCGCCGCCCAGGGTATGCAGCGCCGACGACGCCGTGCGCCGCCAGTCGAGCCCGAAATGCTCGCGAAACCGGTGGTCCTCGGTCGCGATCAGCGCGTCGATCACATGCGGCGCGACGTCCTTGAGCTCGACCCAGACCCGGTTCGAGCGCTTGAACTCGGTCAGCTTTCTGCCGTCGGCGCTCATGATCTGCGCCGGCTGCTCGGTCGCGGCCTTGCGGATGTCGCTGATCGCCGGCGTGAACGGGATCAGCAGCAGGGCGTAGAGCAGCAGCAGCGCTGGCAGCGCGGCCAGCGCCAGCAAGGCGCCACGCCAGCCCAGCCGCCGCGCCAAGCGGACAGCAGCCGCCCACCAGCCCTGGCAGGCTGGCGCGAAGCGGGAGTAGAGGCCGCGCAAGGCGGCTGCGATCTGGGGCAAAGGGTTCATGTCGGACGGGCGGCGCAAGGCCGGCGAAACGCTGCCGGCAGCGCCGATCGTAAACGCTGGGCCATTTGCCCCCTTTCGTCTGCTACCGAGGCCATGGGAGATTTACCCCCTGTTACAGGACATCGAAGTCATATAGCATGGCTGAAAACCAGAAAGATCCTTGTCTTGTTGTCACCCAGGCCAGCCCATGCGTCATCGTGCTGATTTCCGCCAGCTGTTCGAGCTCCAGCCGGTGCCGAGCTGGCTGCTCGACGACAGCGGCCGCACGCTGCTGGCCAACGCCCAGGCGCGGGCCTTGCTCGCCGGCATCGATCCCAGGGTCGATCTGCCGCCAGACCCCTGGCAGCTGCTCAGCCTGCTGTCGCCCAAGGACCGCGTGCGCTTGCGTGGCGCCCTGTCCGAGACCGGTCCGCCAGTCCCGGTCCGGCTCGACGAGCTCTGGCTCGAGGGACCCGGCCATGGCCGCTTGCCTCTCGATGCCCTGGTCCGGCGCTTCGACCCGGGCCGCAGCGGCGCCCATCGCGGCCCAGGCGTGCTGCTGCAGCTGCTTGAGCGCCAGGCCCCGCCCAGCCTGGAGCTGCCGCGCGACCCGCTGATGAGCGAGACCGTCTTCCTCAACAGCAACGACGCCATCGTCGTGACCGACGCGCAGGGCCGGCTGCGCCGCGTCAACCCGGCCTTCGAGCGCCTGACCGGCTTCTCTATCGACAGCTGGCAGGGCCGCTTCGCCGAGCTGCTGCAGCCGGCCCGGGCGGGCGAGGGCGAGCTCGAGCCGACCATCCTTGCCGTCCTCGGCCGTGAGGGCCGCTGGAGCGGCGAGGCGCGGCTGCGTACCGCCGATGCCAGCGAGCGCCTGGTCCGGCTCAGCCTGACCGCGCTGGCCGATGCCGACGGCTGCGCCCAGGGCTATATGGCGATCATCGGCGACCTGACCGAGTCGCGCCGCGCCAGCGACGAGATCCTGCGCCTGGCCACCACCGACAGCCTGACCGGACTGCCCAACCGCGCGTTGTTCCAGGACCGGCTCAACCAGTCGGTGCTGCTGGCGCAGCGCGAACAGCAGACCTTCGCGCTGCTGTTCGCCGATCTTGACCATTTCAAGGAGGTCAACGACACCCTGGGCCACGCCGTCGGCGACCAGCTGCTGATCGTGATCGGGCGCCGCCTGCGCGAGGCCGTGCGCGACATGGACACGGTCGCGCGCCTGGGCGGCGACGAATTCGTCATGCTGCTGCCCAATATCAGCCGTTCCCATGCGCTCGACCTGGCCGAGCGCCTGGTCAGCCAGCTCAACGAGCCGATCGCGCTCGAGGGCATGCCCGACTACCGGGCCCAGGTCTCGGTCGGGCTGGTCATGTTTCCCGACGATGGCGACAGCGCCGAGGCCTTGCTGCGCCATGCCGACCAGGCCATGTATGCCGCCAAGCGGGCCGGGCGCAACCAGCTCCAGGCCTACACGCCCGAGCTCGGGCAGCACATGCGCCAGACCTTCAGCCAGCACCAGGAACTGCGCGCGGCGATCGAGCTGGGCCAGCTCGAGGTGCACTGGCAACCCAAGTTCCGGCTTTCCGACATGGCCGTCATCGGTGCCGAGGCCCTGCTGCGCTGGCGTCACCCGCGCCTGGGCCTGCTGTGCTGCTGCGACTTCCTGCGCGTGGCCGAGCAGCATCAGCTGCTGGCGACCATCGACAGCTGGGTGCTGCGCACCACCTTGCAGCAGCTGGAAACCTGGGCCGGCCAGGGCCGCTGGCCCGCGGACTGGAAGCTCGCGCTCAACCAGAGCGCCTCCGACCTGCGGCAGCCGCACTGGCTCGAGCAACTGCAGCAACTGCTCGAGCGGCCGGGGCTGAACCCGGCCTGGCTCGAGCTCGAGCTGCCCGAGGCCGCCTGGTCCCATCCCGCGCCCGAGCTGCAAGAGCGCCTGCGCCAGTGCCGCGAGCTCGGGGTCTCGCTGCTGATCGATGATTTCGGCACCGGCTATGCCAGCTTGTCCTGCCTGCGCCAGCTGCCCGTCAGCGGCGTCAAGATCGATGCCTGCTTCGTCCAGGGCATGGAACAGTACGAGAGCGACCGCGTGCTGGTCGAGATCCTGTGCCAGCTGGTGCGCCGCCTCGGGCTCGGACTGCTGGCCGAAGGCATAGAAACCGAAGCCCAGCGCGAGCTGCTGCTGCAGATGGGCTGTCCCCACGGGCAGGGCTATCTGCTCAGTCCCGCGCTGCCGGCGGCCGAATTCGCGAGCCGCTTCCTGCCGCCGGCCTGATCGGCCCCGATTACCTGCCGCGTGCCGGGCCAGCGGCCGGGGCGGCGATCCTTCAGTCCTGGCTCGCGCTCCACTCGTTGAGCAGCCGGAAGCCCACCGCCAGCAGCGCCGGCCCCAGGAAGGCACCGATCACGCCAAAGGCCAGCACCCCGCCCAGCACGCCCAGGAAGACGACCGCGAACGGCAGCTTGGCGCCGCGGCTGATGATGAAGGGCTTGATGAAGTTGTCGACCGTGCTGACGACGAAGAAGCCCCAGCTTGCCATGAACACCGCCCACATCGGGTCGCCCTGCTGGAACAGCCAGAACGCGGCGCCGCCCCACACCAGCGGCGGCCCGACCGGCACCACCGACAGCAGGAAGGTCGCCGCGCCCAGCAGTACCGCGCCCGGCACGCCGGCAATTGCCAGCCCGATCGAGGCCAGCACCCCTTGTGCCAGCGCCGTGCCCAGCACGCCATAGATCACGCCGCTGACCGTGCCGCGCGTGAGCTCGAGCAGATAGACCGCCCGCGCCCCGCTGAGCCGCTCGAGCGCGAACTGCACCCGGCGCGCCAGCGACTCGCCGTGCAGGTAGAGGAAGAAGGCCAGGAACACCGACAGCGCGACATCGATCACCCCGCGCCCGGCCATCCGGCCCGCGCCGAGCGCGAAGTCCTGCGCCGGCTCGGCCAGCTTGGTCAATTCCTCGAGCAGGCGGTCGCCGTTGTGCGCGAACTGCAACCAGTAATTCAGCAGCGCGCCGCCCACCAGCGGCAACTTGCCCAGCCAGCTCGGCGCATCGGGCAGGCCCTCGCGCACCAGGTCGCCGATCGAACGGCCCAGCTCGGCGATGTTGTCCGACAGCGCCACCGACAGCGTGACCACCGGCATCAGCACCACCAGCGTCACCAGCAAGGTCATCAGGCTTGCCGAGAGCGCACGCCGCCCGCCCAGCAGCCGGTCCAGCCGGTAGAAGGCGCCCCAGCTGCTCGAGACCAGGATCGCTGCCCAGGCCAGCGAAGTCAGGAAGGGCCAGAGCACGAACAGGCAGCCCACTCCGAGCAGGGTCAGCGACAAGACGGCCAGGACGCGATCGGCGATACGAGGAGTCATCATTGCGGCTAATCTAGCATGGTCTTGGCACCCTCGAAGCGGGCCGCGTAGTAGCGGTCGCTCAGCCGGTCCATGCGCACGCCGCTGCGCTCGTTGGCCGCATGCACGAACTTGCCCTGGCCCACATAGACCCCGACATGCGAGTTCGGCTGGCCCAGGGTGTTGAAGAACAGCAGGTCGCCGGCCTGCAGCGCGCCCGCCTGCACCGGACGCGACAGGCGCGACAGCGCAGCGGCGTTGCCGCTCAGGTCCAGCCCGGCCGCCTCGCGAAACACATGGACCACCAGGCCCGAGCAATCAAAGCCGCTGTCCGGGCCGCGTCCGCCCCAGCGGTAACGCTGGTCGATCAGCGACATCGCGTACAGCGCCACGTCGCGGCCGCGCTCGACCGCCTGCTCCGAGCGCTGCAGCACTGGCCTGTCCTGCGATGCTGGCGGTCGGGTCGTGCCGCAGCCCTGCAGCAGCAGCGCCAGCCCGGCCGCGCCGATCAGGCAGGCCCAGCAGCGCGGCTTCGGGGTCGGAAAAACATTCGGGTTCATCATCTCATGGCAGGCGGACAGCGGCGGATGCGCCGATTTTGCGGTGCCGCGATCGATGCGGTCAATCGCCCTCATGGACAGGACAAGCGAGGCTGCTGTCACACAGGTGCAACGCTGCCGCTAGAATCATTTTCATGGCCACCACACCCCAGAATCCCGACCACAAGCCGCCCGTGCCCTCCGACGGGGCCGCGGTAGTGCTCGAGCGCAAGACCCAGCGCGTCGAGCCGCCCAAGATGTACCAGGTCGTGCTGCTCAACGACGATTTCACACCGATGGAGTTCGTCGTGCTGGTGCTGCAGGAATACTTCAACAAGGACCGCGAGACCGCGACCCAGATCATGCTCAAGATCCACCTCGAGGGGCGTGGCGTCTGCGGGGTCTTCACCCATGACCTGGCCACCACCAAGGTCGAGCAGGTGCTGCAGGCCGCGCGCCATCACGGCCATCCCTTGCAATGTCTGGCAGAACCCGTTGAATAAGCCGGGTCAAGCCCCCAAGTGTCGCAGCATCCGCTTGCAAAACGCGATAAATTAGAGACACGTTTAAAGGAAGTGCCACATGATTGCCCAGGAACTTGAAGTCAGCTTGCACATGGCCTTCGTCGAGGCGAGGCAGCAAAGGCACGAATTCATCACGGTCGAGCACCTGCTGCTGGCCCTGCTCGACAACCCCAGCGCCGCCGAGGTGCTGCGCGCCTGCGCGGCCAACATCGACGACCTGCGCCAGGCCCTGACCACCTTCATCAAGGACAACACGCCCCAGGTCGCCGGCACCGAGGAGGTCGACACCCAGCCCACGCTGGGCTTCCAGCGCGTGATCCAGCGCGCCATCATGCATGTCCAGTCCACCGGCAACGGCAAGAAGGAAGTCACCGGCGCCAACGTGCTGGTCGCGATCTTCGGCGAGAAGGACTCGCACGCGGTCTACTACCTGCACCAGCAGGGCGTCACCCGGCTCGATGTCGTCAACTTCATCGCGCACGGCATCAAGAAGAGCGACAGCCCCGAGCAAGGCGCCAAGCCGGCCGAGAGCAGCTCCGCCGCCGAGAACGAGGAGCAGGGCGCCGAGGCCAAGGGCAACGAGAAGGCCAGCCCGCTCGAGCAGTTCACGCTCAACCTGAACCAGGCCGCCAAGGACGGCAAGATCGATCCGCTGATCGGCCGCGAGTTCGAGGTCGAGCGCGTGATCCAGATCCTGTGCCGCCGGCGCAAGAACAACCCGCTGCTCGTCGGCGAGGCCGGCGTCGGCAAGACCGCGATCGCCGAAGGCCTGGCCTGGCGCATCGTGCAGAAGGACGTACCCGAGGTGCTGGCCGAGGCGGTCGTGTATTCGCTCGACATGGGCGCCTTGCTCGCCGGCACCAAGTACCGCGGCGACTTCGAGCAGCGCCTCAAGGGCGTGCTCAAGACGCTGAAGGACAAGCCCAACGCGGTGCTGTTCATCGACGAGATCCACACCCTGATCGGCGCTGGCGCTGCCTCCGGCGGCACGCTGGATGCGTCCAACCTGCTCAAGCCCGCGCTCTCGAGCGGCGCGCTCAAGTGCATCGGTGCCACCACCTTCACCGAATACCGCGGCATCTTCGAGAAGGACGCCGCCTTGAGTCGCCGCTTCCAGAAGGTCGACGTGGTCGAGCCCACCGTGGCGCAGACGATCGACATCCTCAAGGGCCTGAAGTCGCGCTTCGAGGAGCACCACAACGTCAAGTACGCTGCCGCCGCGCTGCAGGCCGCTGCCGAGCTCAGCGCCAAGTACATCAGCGACCGCCACCTGCCCGACAAGGCGATCGACGTGATCGACGAGGCCGGTGCCGCCCAGCGCATCATGCTGCCGTCCAAGCGCAAGAAGACCATCGGCAAGAGCGAGATCGAGGAGATCGTCGCCAAGATCGCGCGCATCCCGCCGGCCAACGTCTCGAGCGACGACCGCGGCAAGCTTGCCACGCTCGAGCGCGACCTCAAGTCGGTCGTGTTCGGCCAGGACAAGGCGCTCGAGGCACTGTCCTCCTCGGTCAAGATGTCGCGCGCCGGCCTGGGCAAGGTCGACAAGCCGATCGGCAGCTTCCTGTTCTCGGGCCCGACCGGCGTCGGCAAGACCGAGGCCGCCAAGCAGCTGGCCTACATCCTGGGCATCGAGCTGATCCGCTTCGACATGTCCGAGTACATGGAGCAGCATGCGGTCAGCCGCCTGATCGGCGCGCCTCCGGGCTATGTCGGCTTCGACCAGGGCGGCCTGCTGACCGAGGCCATCACCAAGAAGCCGCATTGCGTGCTGCTGCTCGACGAGATCGAGAAGGCGCACCCGGCGATCTTCAACGTGCTGCTGCAGGTGATGGACCATGGCACACTGACCGACAACAACGGGCGCAAGGCCGACTTCCGCAACGTCATCATCGTCATGACGACCAACGCGGGCGCCGAGACCATGAACAAGTCCGCCATCGGCTTCACCAACCCGCGCCAGGCCGGCGACGAGATGGCCGACATCAAGCGCCTGTTCACGCCCGAGTTCCGCAACCGGCTCGACGCCATCGTCAGCTTCAAGCCGCTCGACGAGCAGATCATCCTGCGCGTGGTCGACAAGTTCCTGCTCCAGCTCGAGCACCAGCTCGCCGAGAAGAAGGTCGAGGTCACCTTCACCGACGCGCTGCGCCAGCACCTGGCCAAGAAGGGCTTCGATCCGCTGATGGGCGCGCGCCCGATGCAGCGCCTGATCCAGGACATGATCCGGCGCGCGCTGGCCGACGAGCTGCTGTTCGGTCGCCTGACCGACGGCGGTCGCCTGACGGTGGACATCGACCTGGCCGACGCCGACAAGCCCGAGGTCAAGCTCGACATCCAGCCGCTGCCCAAGAAGGAAAAGCACGCCAAGGCCGAGCCCGAGGAAGCTGCGGCGGCCGACTGATCAGGCCCGCATATAGGTTCTAATACGCTCACGATGAGCGTATTAACCTTCCTCTGGCTCGACTACGAGACCTTCGGCATCAGCCCGCGGCGCGACCGGCCGGCCCAGTTCGCAGCCATCCGCACCGACGCCGAACTCAACGAGATCGGCGCGCCGCTGATGCTCTACTGCCGCCCGGCGCCCGACTACTTGCCCGCGCCCGAGAGCTGCCTGGTCACCGGCATCACGCCCCAGCTCTGCCTGGAGCAGGGCCTGCCCGAGCATGAATTCGCCACCCGGCTCGAGGCCGAGCTGGCCCGGCCCGGCACCGTCGGCGTCGGCTACAACTCGATCCGCTTCGACGACGAATTCACCCGCTTCCTGTTCTGGCGCAACCTGATCGATCCCTACGCGCGCGAATGGCAGAACCAGTGCGGCCGCTGGGACCTGATGGACGTGCTGCGCTTGTGCCATGCGCTGCGCCCCGAGGGCATCGCTTGGCCCAGGAAGCCCGACGGCAAGCCCAGCTTCAGGCTCGAGGACCTGACCCGCGCCAACGGCATCGCGCACGAGGCCGCGCATGACGCGCTGTCCGACGTGCGAGCCACCCTGGCGCTGGCGCGCCTGCTGCGCGCCAAGCAGCCGCGGCTGTTCGACTTCGCGCTCGGCTTGCGCCAGAAGAAGCGCGTGCTCGACGAGCTTGGCCTGCCCGCGCTGCCGGCCGATGCCAAGCCCTTCCTGCATGTCTCGGGCATGTTCTCGCCCGAGCGCGGCTGCCTGGCGCTGATGTGGCCGCTGGCCATGCACCCGAACAACCGCAACGAGCTGCTGGCCTGGGACCTGGCGCAGGACCCGCGCGTGCTGCTCGAGCTCAGCGCCGAGCAGTTGCGCCAGCGCCTGTTCACGCCGCAGGACCAGCTGCCCGAAGGCGTGCGCCGGCTGCCGCTCAAGAGCGTGCACCTGAACCAGTCGCCGATGGTGGTGGCCAACCTGCGTACGCTCAAGCCCGAGCTGGCCGCAAAGTGGGGCATCGACCTCGAGCGCGGGCTGCAGCATGCCGAGCTCGCGCGCGCCATGCCCGACCTCAGCGGGCGCTGGAGCGAGGTGTTCGCCCGGCCCGAATCGGCCAGCCCGGTCGATGTCGACCAGGACCTCTACGGCAGCTTCATCAGCGACGCCGACCGCAGCCGGCTGGCCCGATTGCGCGGCTGCGACCCGACGGACCCGGCCTGGCGCGAGGCCGGCTTCGATGACCCGCGCCTGCCCGAGCTGGTGTTCCGCTACCGCGCGCGCAACTTCCCCGAAACGCTGGCGCCCGAGGAAGTCCAGCGCTGGCAGGCCCATTGCCAGGCCCGGCTGCTGCATGGCGCGGGTGGGGTGCTCAGCAGCGAGGCGCTGCTCGCGCGGCTGGACCAGTTGCAGGAGGCCGCCGCCGAGCGCGAGGACGAGCGCGCCGAGGCCATCCTGTCCGCGCTCTACGACTACGCCGATTCGATCACGCCCGAGGCCTGAAAAAGTACAATCCCCGGCTTCGTACAGCATTTCCATTACACGAGGTTTTCATGGCAGGGCATTCCAAGTGGGCCAACATCCAGCACCGCAAGGGGCGGCAGGATGAAAAGCGCGGCAAGATCTGGACGCGCATCATCCGCGAAATCACGGTCGCCGCGCGCGCCGGTGGCCCCGACCTGAGTGCCAACCCGCGCCTGCGCCTGGCGGTGGACAAGGCCAAGGCCGCCAACATGCCTGCCGACCGCGTCAAGTACAACATCGACAAGGCCTCTGGCGCGCTCGAAGGCATCAACTACGAGGAAATCCGCTACGAAGGCTACGGCATCGGCGGCGCGGCCATCATCGTCGACACCATGACCGACAACCGCGTGCGCACCGTGGCCGAAGTGCGCCACGCCTTCTCCAAGCATGGCGGCAACCTGGGCACCGAAGGCTCGGTGGCCTTCCAGTTCAAGCATTGCGGCCAGCTGGTCTTCGCCCCCGGCACCTCCGAGGACCAGGTGATGGAAATCGCGCTCGAGGCTGGCGCCGATGACGTGATCAGCGACGACGACGGCGCGATCGAGGTGCTGACCTCGCCGGCCGAGTTCGAGGCGGTCAAGAACGCGCTCGAGGCCGCCGGCCTGACGCCCGAACTGGCCGAAGTCACCATGCGCGCCGACAACCAGATCGAACTCAGCGGCGACGATGCCGCCCGCATGCAGAAGCTGCTCGACGCGATCGAGGACCTCGACGACGTGCAGAACGTGTTCCACAACGCAGAAATCAACGAATGAGCGCGGACAACAAGATGAAGGTACTGGTCATCGGTGGCGGCGGGCGCGAGCACGCGCTGGCCTGGAAACTGAAGCAATCCCCGCGCGTCGAACAGGTGTTCGTGGCGCCGGGCAATGGCGGCACCGCGCTCGATGCGGGCCTCACCAACCTGGCCGTGACGGATGTCGTCGCGTTGCGCGAATGGGCGCAGGCCAACGGCATCGCGCTGACCGTGGTCGGCCCCGAGGCCCCGCTGGCCGCTGGCGTGGTCGACGAATTCCGCGCTCATGGCCTGCGCATCTTCGGCCCGACCCAGGCCGCCGCCCAGTTGGAAAGCTCCAAGGCGTTCTCGAAGGCCTTCATGGCCCGCCATGGCATCCCGACCGCGGCCTACGAGACCTTCAGCGATCCGGTCCAGGCCCATGCCTATGTCGACCAGGTCGGCGCGCCGATCGTGGTCAAGGCCGACGGCCTGGCCGCCGGCAAGGGCGTGGTCGTGGCCATGAGCCTGGCCGAGGCGCACGAGGCGATCGACTTCATGCTGGTCGACAACACCCTGGGCGTGACGCACAACGAAGGCGGCGCCCGCGTCGTGATCGAGTCCTTCCTGCAGGGCGAGGAAGCCAGCTTCATCGTGCTGTGCGATGGCAAGAACGTCACCGCGCTGGCCACCAGCCAGGACCACAAGCGCCTGCTCGATGCCGACCAGGGTCCCAACACCGGCGGCATGGGCGCCTATTCGCCGGCGCCGGTCGTCACCCCCGAGGTGCACCAGCGCGCGATGGAGCAGATCATCCTGCCGACCATCCGCGGCATGGAAGCCGACGGCATCCCCTTCACCGGCTTCCTCTACGCCGGCCTGATGATCGCGCCCGATGGCTCGGTCAAGACGCTCGAGTTCAACTGCCGCATGGGCGACCCCGAGACCCAGCCCATCATGATGCGCCTGCAGTCCGACCTGGCCGAAGTGCTGCTGGCCGCGACCGAACAGCGCCTGGACCAGGTCAGCCTGGAATGGGACGAACGCTGTGCGCTCGGCGTAGTGCTGGCCGCTGCCGGCTATCCCATGAACCCGCGCAAGGGCGACGTCATCAGCGCGCTGCCCGTGGACAGCGACGATGCCGTCGTCTTCCACGCCGGCACCACGATGAAGGACGGCCAGGTCGTGACCTCGGGCGGACGCGTGCTGTGCGCGACCGCGCTGGGCCAGGGCGTGGCCGACGCGCAGCGCCGCGCCTACGAGCTGGTCGCTGGCGTGGCCTTCGACGGCATGCAGTTCCGCCGCGACATCGGCTACCGGGCCATCGCCAAATGAGCCAGTCGCAGGCGCAGATCATGCGTGACTACCTGCTCGGCTTGCAGCAGCGCATCACCTGGGCGATTGCCGAGATCGACGGCAAGGCCTTCCAGTCCGACGGCTGGCAAAAAGCCCCGGGCGAGCCGCTGCAGGGCCAGGGCGTGACGCAGATCCTCGAGGGCGGCAATGTCTTCGAGCGCGCCGGCTGCGGCTTCTCCCATGTGTCGGGTGCCAGCCTGCCGCCGTCCGCGACCCAGCACCGGCCCGAGCTCGCCGGGGCCCCGTTCGAGGCCATGGGCGTGTCGCTGGTGTTCCACCCGCGCAACCCCTATGTGCCGACCGTGCACATGAACGTGCGCATGATCAGCGCCACCCCGGTCGGCGGCGGCGAGCCGGTGGCCTGGTTCGGCGGCGGCATGGACCTCACGCCCTACTACGGCTTCGAGGAGGACGCGGTCCATTTCCACCGCACCTGCCGCGACGCGCTCGCGCCCTTCGGCGCCGACAAGTACCCGCGCTTCAAGGCCTGGTGCGACGACTACTTCTTCCTCAAGCACCGCAACGAGCAGCGCGGTATCGGCGGCGTGTTCTTCGATGACTTCTCCGAGCTTGGCTTCGAGGGCGGCTCGGCCATGACGCGCGCGGTCGGCGACGCCTTCCTGCATGCCTACCTGCCGATCGTCGAGCGGCGCAAGGGCCTGGACTACGGCGAGCGCGAACGCCAGTTCCAGCTCTACCGGCGCGGGCGCTACGTCGAATTCAACCTGGTCTGGGACCGCGGCACCCATTTCGGCCTGCAGTCGGGTGGCCGCACCGAATCGATCCTGCTGTCGATGCCGCCGCTGGTGCGCTGGTCCTACCAGGAACAGCCCATCCCCGGCAGCCCCGAAGCGCGCCTGTACAGCGACTTCCTGCCGCGCCGGGACTGGGTGTGAGCGACTTGACTGCATCCCGCCCGCCGCAGTCCGAGCCAGCCGGCTTGCGCATCGGCATGTTCGGCGGCGCCTTCGACCCGCCGCACTGGGCGCATCGCGCCCTGGCCGAGACCGCCTTGAAGCAGCTCGGCCTCGACCGGATGCATATCCTGCCGACCGGCCAGGCCTGGCACAAGACCCGGGTCCTGATACCGGCCGAACACCGGGTCGCGATGTGCGAACGTGCCTTTGCCGGACTGCCCAATGTCCTGGTCGATCAGCGCGAGATCCGGCGCGACGGCCCGTCCTACACGGCCGACACCCTGGCCGAGTTGGCGGCCGAATACCCGGGTGCCCAGTTGTTCCTGGTGCTCGGTGCCGACCAGCTGCTTGCATTCAAGACTTGGGTTCGCTGGCAGGAAGTGTTACAGTGCGCGACCCTGGCGGTGGCCAACCGGGGCGTCAACATCGGCGCCGAGGCCGTCTCCGACAGCCAGGTCGAGCAGGACTTGAGCGGGGTGGACATTCCCTTCATCCGGCTCGACATGCCCTTGCACAACCTGAGCGCCACCGCCGTGCGTGCGCAGGTGCACGGCAAGAGCCGCCGCTATCCCGACCTGGACGTGCTGGTGCCCGAGGGCGTCGCGCGCTATATTTCCGAACATCACTTATACCGACACGCCACATGAGCGAAACCGCCGACAAGAAAAAGATCCAGAAACTCCAGCGCGCCATCGTCGACGGCCTCGAGGACGTCAAGGCCCTGGATATCCAGGTCTTCAACACCGAGGGCCTGTCGCCGCTGTTCGAGCGCGTGATCGTCGCCAGCGGCAGCACCAACCGCCAGACCCGCGCGCTCGCCGCCAGCGTGCGCGATGCCGTGCGTGAAGCCGGCTTCGAGAAGCCGCGCACCGAAGGCGAGGAAAACGGCGAATGGATCATCGTTGACTGCGGCCAGGCCGTGGTCCACGTGATGCAGCCGACCATCCGCCAGTACTACCGCCTGGAAGACCTGTGGGGCGACGTGCCGGTGCGCCTGAAGAGCAGCGAAGCCCGCGGCAAGGCCGCGCGCGCCGCCGCCGAGAAGGCCAATGCCGCCTCGGCGCGCAAGGCCGGCCTCAAGGGCGCTGCCGATGCCGCAGCGGCCGATGCCGCCAAGGCCGTCTCGCCGGCCGAAGCCGCCAAGAAGGCGACCCGCGCCGCGCGCAAGTCGGCCGACAGCGCCGCTGCCGCCACCGACGAGCCCAAGAAGGCACCGGCCCGCAAGGTCGCCAAGACGGTCAAGACCGCTGGCGGCTCGGCCGCTCCTGCCGCCAAGAAGGCCCCGGCGCGCAAGGCCGCGGCCAAGAAGGTGCAGGTCGTCAAGGTCGGCGAGCCGGTCAAGAAGCCTGCTGCTAAGCGCGCAGCCGCTCCCAAGAAGGCATGAAGCTCGTGATCGTCGCGGTCGGGCAGCGCATGCCCGACTGGGCCCAGACCGCCTACGACGATTTCGCCAAGCGCTTTCCGCCCGACTGCCGGGTCGAGATCAAGACCGTCAAGACCGAGCCGCGCGGCTCCAAGACGCTCGAGACCCTCTACGCCGCCGAGCGCGCGCGCATCGAGGCCGCGATCCCGAAGGGCGCGCGCATCGTCGTGCTCGACGAGCGCGGCAGCCAGCTGACCACGGTCGCGCTGGCGCGCCAGCTGAAAAGCTGGCAGCTCGAGGGCGACGATGTCGCGCTGGTGATCGGCGGCCCCGACGGGCTCGATCCCGAGTTCAAGGCCAAGGCGCAGATGCGCATCCGCCTGTCCGACATGACCCTGCCCCATGCCTTCGCGCGCGTGCTGCTGATCGAGCAGCTCTACCGCGCCTGGTCGATCAACGCCAACCACCCCTACCACCGCGAATGAGCACCGAAGCGCCCTGGCTCTACCTCGCCTCCCAGAGCCCGCGCCGGCGCCAGCTGCTCGAGCAGTGGGGCCTGCGCTGCGAACTGCTGCTGCCCGACCCGCACGAGGACGCCGAAGGCCTCGAGGTCGTGCGCCCGAACGAAGCCCCGGCGACCTATGTCAGGCGCGTGACCCGGCTCAAGCTCGAGCACGCCGTCGCGCGACTGCAGCGGCGCGGCCTGCCCGCCGGTCCTGTGCTGTGCGCCGACACCACGGTGGCCCTGGGGCGCCAGATCCTGGGCAAGCCCGAATCGCCCGATCATGCCGTGCAGATCTTGCGCCAGCTCTCGGGCCAGAAGCACCAGGTGCTGACCGCGGTCGCCTTGCATCACCAGGGCCGCATCCACCAGGCCCTGAGCCGCTCGACGGTGCAGTTCTCCGCGCTGACCGAGGCGCAGATCGCGCATTACGTCGCCAGCGGCGAACCGATGGGCAAGGCCGGCGCCTACGGCATCCAGGGCCTGGCCGGCTTGCTGATCGCGCGCATATCGGGCAGCTACACCGGCATCATGGGACTGCCGGCCTTCGAGACCGCCCAGCTGCTGGCCGAAGCCGGCCTGCCCATCACCTAAGAGGCGCATTCCATCCATGGCACAGG
This sequence comes from Malikia granosa, assembly GCF_002980595.1. Classification (GTDB taxonomy): domain Bacteria; phylum Pseudomonadota; class Gammaproteobacteria; order Burkholderiales; family Burkholderiaceae_C; genus Malikia; species Malikia granosa. The sequence goes on along the minus strand of NZ_PVLQ01000020.1, from coordinate 27,172 downwards.
ACATACTCATCAACTGGTCGCCGCAGGAGACCCGGGTCGCCGTGGTCGAGCAGGGCGCGGTGCAGGACGTGCTGGTCGAACGCACGCTCGAGCGAGGCCTGGTCGGCAATGTCTACCTCGGCAAGGTCTCGCGCGTGCTGCCCGGCATGCAGTCGGCCTTCATCGACATCGGGCTCGACCGCGCCGCCTTCCTGCATGTGGCCGACCTGATGCCCAACATCAACGCGCGCCATGCCGGCAAGGACAAGCCCCCGGCCCAGGCCTCGGCCAGCGCGGGCGCCGCCTTGCCGGGCGCCGACGCCGCGCTGCCGATCGAGCGCCAGATCTTCGAGGGCCAGTCGCTGATGGTCCAGGTGCTGAAGGACCCGATCGGCACCAAGGGCGCGCGCCTGACCGCGCAGATCAGCATCGCCGGCCGGCTGCTGGTCTTCCTGCCGCAGGACAAGCATGTCGGCGTGTCGCAGAAGATCCCGTTCGCCCAGCGCGAGGCCTTGCGCCAGCGCCTGGTCGCGCTGACCGAGGAGGGCGGCGGCGGCTTCATCCTGCGCACCAATGCCGAGGACGCCTCGGACGAGGAACTGGCCGAGGACATCGCCTACCTGCGCAAGACCTGGGCCCACATCAAGAACGGCGCCACAAGACTGCCGCCGGCCTCGCTGCTGTACCAGGACCTGACCCTGCTGCAGCGCGTGCTGCGCGACCTGGCCAGCGCCCAGACCCAATCGATCCGGGTCGACTCGCGCGAGCAGTTCGCCCTGCTCGAGGCCTTCGCGCGCGAGTACATGCCGAGCACCCAGGACCGGCTGCAGCTCTACACCGGCGAGCGCCCGATCTTCGACCTGCACCAGATCGACGAGGACATCGCGCGTGCGCTGAGCCGCCGGGTCGAACTCAAGTCGGGCGGCTACCTGGTGATCGACCAGACCGAGGCGCTGACCACGGTCGACGTCAACACCGGCGGCTATGTCGGGGCGCGCAACTTCGACGACACGGTGTTCCGCACCAACCTCGAGGCGGCGCAGGCGATCGCGCGCCAGCTGCGGCTGCGCAACCTGGGCGGCATCATCATCGTCGACTTCATCGACATGGTGCGCGAGGACCACCGCGAGGCCGTGCTGAGCGAATTCCGCAAGCAGATCGCGCGCGACCGCGTCAAGACCATGGTCGGCGGCTTCTCGCAGCTGGGACTGGTCGAGATGACGCGCAAGCGCACGCGCGAATCGCTGGCCCAGATGCTGACCGAGACCTGCCCGGCCTGCGAGGGCAAGGGCCGGGTCAAGACCCCGCGCAGCGTCTGCTACGACATCCTGCGCGAGATCCTGCGCGAGGCGCGCGCCTTCAACCCGCGCGAATTCCGCATCGTCGCCTCGTCCCAGGTGGTCGAACTCTTCCTCGACGAGGAAAGCGCCCACCTCGCCGGCCTGTCCGACTTCATCGGCAAGCCGATCTCGCTGCAGGCCGAAGGCTCGATGACCCAGGAGCAGTACGACATCGTGCTGCTTTGATCGAGATGCGCGTCAAACCCTATCCTTTAGGGCGGCGAAGGAAAGCGCGGACGCCGAAGGTGTCCTTGGGGCGATCAGTGCGGCGTCTGCTGTTGCTCGATGCACTGTCGTATGACGGCGATGGGTGTACCGCCGCAGCTACCGACGATATAGTAGGGAGATCACAGTGCATCACCCCACAACTTCTTGCGGATGGTCGGGTAGTTTTTCTTGCGGATCGTGCGGCTGGAAACGCCCTTGAGGCTCTTCGCCAGTGAGGATACAGCTACCTTGGGCGGGTAGTTCGCCAGCAGGTGGACATGGTCGTCCTCGCCGTCGAACTCGATCAGACATGCATCAGGAATACGCAGTGTCTCCCGCGTCGAAGATCGCTTCCTTGGCTCATAGGCCAAACTATAATGGAGACTATGCGACGCCTCCAGGCATTCAAGTACGAACTGCGCCCGAACGGCGAGCAGGCGCGGCAGATGCGCCGCTTCGCCGGGGCGTGCCGGTTTGTGTTTAACCAGGCGCTGGCGTTGCAGAAGGCCAATCACGAGGCCGGCGGCCAGTTCATCGGCTATGTGGCGATGGCCAAGCACCTGACCGCGTGGCGCAATGGCAGCGAGACGCCGTGGCTCAAGGATGCACCCGTACACCCGTTGCAACACGCGCTCAAGAACTTGGATCGGGCGTACCAGAACTTCTTTGCGCAGCGCATGGCCTTCCCGCGCTTCAAGAAGAAGGGCAAGCGCGAGAGCTTTCGCTACCCCGATCCGAAACAGATCAAGCTCGATCGAGCCAATGGCCGCCTCTTTCTGCCCAAGCTCGGCTGGCTGCGTTACCGCGACAGCCGCGAGGTGCTCGGGACAGTGAAGAACGCCACTGTGTCCTGCATTGGCGGCAAATGGTTCGTGTCGATCCAGACCGAGCGCGAAGTCGAGCCGCCTGTGCCAGCATCGAGCAGCGCCATTGGCATCGACGTAGGGATTGCCCGCTTCGCCACGATGAGCGACGGCAGCTACCTGGCGCCGCTCAACAGCTTCAGGAAGCACGAGGCGCGCTTGCGCCGCTACCAGCGGGCCATGAGCCGCAAGGTGAAATTCAGCAGCAACTGGAAGAAGGCCAAGGCCCGAATCCAGCGTCTCCATGTCCGCATCGGCAACGTCCGCCGCGACTACCTGCACCAGGCTACGAGCGCCATCAGCCAGAACCACGCGATGGTGTGCATCGAGGACTTGCAGGTCAGGAACATGTCGAAGTCGGCGGTCGGCAGCAGCGAGCAGCCGGGCAAGAACGTCCGGGCCAAGTCGGGGTTGAACAAGGTCATCCTCGACCAGGGCTGGTTCGAGTTTCGTCGCCAGCTCGACTACAAGCTGGCCTGGAACGGGGGGCTGCTGATTGCCGTGCCGCCACAGAACACGAGCCGGACCTGTCCCGCCTGCGGCCATGTGTCGGCGTACAACAGGCGCACGCAAGCGAAATTCGCATGCGTGGCATGCGGTTACGAGGAAAACGCCGATGTGGTCGGCGCGATGAACATACTGGCGCGGGGACACCGCGTTGCAGCCTGTGGAGAGGCAGTCAGTCAAGCCCGGCCCGCGAGGGCCAGGCGTGCCGCCTCGGTGAAGCAGGAACCCACCGAAGCGACGGAGTCAGGCGCCATGCCCCTCCGCGCCGTAGGAATCCCCTGCCTTTAGGCAGGGGAGGATGTCAAACCATTCCGGGCGGTGCCCTGGCGCACCCGCTAAACCCTCCACGACGCAGTCCATCCCCCAAGCCGCAGCATGATGAAGATTTCGGGCCCTGACGACCATTCCCCGGCCTCGGGCCGACGCCGCAGCCTGCTGACCCTGGCCGGCGCCGGACTGCTAGTCGCTCCGCTCGCGCCCGCCTGGGCCCAGTTCCGGGTCGAAGTCAGCGGTGTCGGCGCCAAGCAGATCCCGGTCGCGATCGCGCCGTTCCAGGGCGCCACGCCCGCGAACGCCGACGTGCCAGCCGTCATCCGCGCCGACCTCGAGCGCAGCGGCCTGTTCCGCCTGATCGCGGCCCAGGGCGGCGCGCTCGACGAGAACTCGCGCCCCGACCTCGGCCCCTGGCGCGAACGCGCCGACGCGTTGCTCACCGGCAGCGTGATCCGGCTCGCCAACGGCCAGTTCGACGTGCGCTTCAGGCTCTGGGACACGCTGAAAGCCCAGGACCTCGGCGGCTTGAGCTTTCCGGTCGCCGCCGCCGACCTGCGCCTGGCCGCGCACAAGGTCGCCGACTATGTCTACGAGAAGCTCACCGGCCTCAAGGGCGTGTTCTCGACCCGCATCGCCTATGTCTCCAAGAGCGGCGCGCGCTACAGCCTGTGGGTCGCCGACGCCGACGGCGAAGGCGCGCAGGCCGCGCTGACCAGCAACGAACCGATCATCTCGCCGGCCTGGTCGCCCAACGGCGCCCAGCTGGCCTATGTCTCGTTCGAGGCGCGCAAGCCCGTCATCTACGTGCACGACATCGCCAACGGCCACCGCCGCCCGGTCGCCACCTGGCGCGGCTCCAACTCGGCGCCGGCCTGGTCGCCCGACGGCAGCCGCATGCTCGCCACCCTGACCCTGTCGGGCAACTCCCAGGTGCACGAGATCAGCCCCAACGGCGGCGGCAACCCGCGTCGCCTGACCCAGACCGGCGGCATCGACACCGAGGCCGTGTTCAGTCCCGACGCCGCCAGCATCTATTTCGTCAGCGACCGCGGCGGCTCGCCGCAGATCTACCGCATGCCCGCGCGCGGCGGCAACGCCGAGCGCGTCACCTTCAACGGCAGCTACAACATCTCGCCCGCCATCAGCCCCGACGGCCGCTGGCTGGCCTATATCACGCGCGTTGGCGGCGCCTTCAAGCTGCAAGTGATGGAACTCAGTAGCGGTAATATCGCATCTGTCACAGATACCAGCGATGATGAGCGTCCCACGTTCGCGCCCAACAGCCGCCTGATCATGTACGCCACCAAGGTCGGCGGCCGCGAGGCCCTGATGACCACCACCCTGGACGGCCAGATCAAGACCCGGCTGGCCAGCGTGCCCGGCGACATCCGGGAACCGAACTGGGGCCCGTTTCCACGCTGACTTTCACGCTGATTTTCTTGCTGATCGTCAGCGCTCGTAGCCATCTCTCGTCAACAACAACTCATCCACCACAAGCCGATGCAAGTCTCCAACGCCTTTGAATCCCAAGCCCGCCGCCTGACCCGCCTGGCTGCCGTCGCCACCCTGAGCGCTGTGCTCGCCGCCTGCGGCTCCAGCGTCAAGCTCGAAGACGCGGCCCCGGTCGCCGACCGCAGCAGCTCCAGCCTGGCTGGCGGCAACGGCGGCGCTGGCGCCAACGGCCTCGGCCAGCGTGGCATCTCCGGCGTGCAGGCCGACGGCTTCAAGGCCGGCCAGGCCCCGGCCAACGTCGAGCGCGTGGTCTACTTCGACTTCGACAGCTACGCCGTGCGCCCCGAATTCAGCGGCCTGATCGACGCCCACGCCAAGTTCCTCAACGGCAACAGCCAGCGCCGCGTCAACCTCGAAGGCCACACCGACGAGCGCGGCGGCCGCGAATACAACCTGGCCCTGGGCCAGAAGCGCGCCGAAGCCGTGCGCCGCGCGCTGGCCGTCTCGGGCGTGTCCGACAGCCAGATGGAAGCAGTCAGCTTCGGCAAGGAAAAGCCGGCCGCCCAGGGCAGCAACGAGGAAGCCTGGGCGCAGAACCGCCGCGTCGAACTGACCTACCGCTGATCCGATGAGCCGTCCGACCCTCCATCCCTGCCAGGCCCCGAGCTTCATGCGCCCCATGCGCTCCGTGCGACCGCCCAGCGCTGGCTCCCGCCTGGTGCAACTCGCCTGCGCCGGGCTGCTGGGTCTGGCGGCCAGCCTGCCGTCCCAGGCCGCGCTGTTCGGCGACGACGAGGCGCGCAAGGCCATCCTCGAGCTGCGCGCCAAGGTCGAAGCCAACCGCCAGGCCGGCGACAACGCGCTGGCCGAACTGCGCCGCAAGCAGGACGAGCAGAGCGCCAACAGCGGCCGCGTCGTGCTCGAGTTGGCGAACCAGGTCGAGGCGCTGCGCACCGAGCTGTCCCAGCTGCGCGGCCAGAACGAACAGCTCCAGCGCGACGTGACCGAGCTGCAGCGCCAGCAAAAGAGCACGCTGAACCTGATCGATGACCGCCTGCGCAGCCTCGAGCCGGTGCGCGTGAGCCAGGACGGTGTCGACTTCACGGTCCAGCCGCGCGAGAAGGCCGAATTCGAAGCCGCCATGTCCGCCCTGCGCGCCGCCGACTTCGACAAGGCCGCCGACCTCTACGGCCAGTTCATGCGCCGCTACCCCGACAGCGGCTACCTGCCCGCCGCGCTCTACTGGCAGGGCAATGCCCGCTACGCCTCGCGCGACTACAAGCCCGCCATCGACAGCTACCGCGCGCTGATCGCCAAGGTGCCCAACCACAGCCGCGTGCCCGAAGCCATGCTGGCGATTGCCAACTGCCAGCAGGAGCTCAAGGACGCCAAGGCCGCCAAGCGCACGCTGGAAGAGCTGTTCAAGAGCTACCCCAAGACCGAAGCCGGCATCGCCGCCCGCGACCGACTGGCCCGCATGCAGTGAGCGACTTCGACAGCAGTGACAGCGACGGCGCTGGCGCCGTCTTCGAGCGCCGCTTCGGCGGCCTGCGCCGGCTCTACGGCTTTGAGGGCGCGCAGCGCATCTTCGACGGCCACGCCATCGTGGTCGGCATCGGTGGCGTGGGCAGCTGGGTGGCCGAAGCCTTCGCGCGCAGCGGGGTCGGGCGCATCACGCTGATCGACCTCGACCATGTCAGCGAATCCAACATCAACCGCCAACTGCAGGCGCTGAGCGCGACCCAGGGCCAGGCCAAGATCGAAGCCATGCGCGACCGCATCGCGCAGATCAACCCGCAGGCCCGGGTCCAGCTGATCGACGACTTCGTCACGCCCGACAACTGGGCCGACTGCCTGCGCCTGGCCGGCGTCCAGCCCGGCGAGCGGCTGGCCGTGGTCGACGCCTGCGACCAGGTCAAGGCCAAGACCGCCATGGCCGCCTGGGCGCTGCGCACGCGCGCGCTGTTCATCAGCGTCGGCGCCGCCGGTGGCAAGCGGCTCGCGCATGCGGTCGAGATCGCCGACCTGAGCGACACCACCCACGACCCGCTGCTGGCGCAACTGCGCTACCGGCTGCGCAAGGCCCATGGCGGCGCGCGCCAGGGCAAGATGCAAGTCCCCTGCGTGTTCAGCCGCGAAGCGGTGGCGCCGCCCGACGCCTCCTGCGTGCTGCCGGGCAGCAGCGACGGCACGCTCAACTGCCACGGCTATGGCTCGATGGTCAGCGTCACCGCCAGCTTCGGCCTGTGCGCGGCCGGCTGGGCCATGGACGCCTGGGCGCGCGGGCAGGGCATCGCCAAAAAACTCCTGCCCGAGCCGGAAAACGCCAAAAATCCCGCTACAATGCTGGCTTCGGCGAACGGCTAGATCGATTGCCAACAGTTTCAGGTGGGGTCGTTAGCTCAGTTGGTAGAGCAGTTGACTTTTAATCAATTGGTCGCAGGTTCGAGTCCCGCACGACCCACCATCCCTTCAAAAGCCCCATGCCTAGCATGGGGCTTTTGTCTTTGGCGCGCTCGCGCTAGCATGATGGGATGATCAAACACCGCCTCGCAAGCGCTGCGCTGGCCCTGCTGGTGGCCGGCTCTGCCTTCGGCGCCGGCACCGAGCCCGCCGCGCCCCTCAAGACCATCGAAAAGCTGGACCTGGTGCGCTATCTCGGCACCTGGCACGAAATCGCGCGCACCCCCAACTGGTTCCAGCAGAAATGCGCCTCCGACACAAGGGCCGAATACCGGCCGCTGGCCGGCGACCGGGTCGAGGTCATCAACCGCTGCCGCAAGGCCGACGGCCAGCTGACCGAAGCCATTGGCGAAGCGCGCCGCGTCGGCGGTCCCGACTCGGCCCGGCTCGAGGTGCGCTTCGCGCCGGCCTGGCTGTCCTGGCTGCCGGTGGTCTGGGGCGACTACTGGGTGATCGACCTCGATCCCGAATACCAGCTGGTCGCGGTCAGCGAACCGCAGCGCAAATACCTCTGGGTGCTCGCGCGCCAGCCCCAGGTCGACGCGCAGACCTACGCCGCGCTGCTGGGCCGGCTCAAGCAGCAGGGCTTCGACCTGAGCCAGCTCGAGCGCTCGCCGCAGTCGGGGCACTGATCTCGCGTAGACTCCCGCGCATGTCTAGTCACCACTACCACCTCTACGCGATCGGCAACGCCCTGGTCGATACCGAATACGAAGTCTCCGATGCCCAGCTGCAAGCCATGGGCGTGGACAAGGGCCACATGACCCTGATCGATGCCGCGCGCCGCACCGAACTGCTGGCCCAGCTGCAAGGCCAGCAGGCGCGCCGCACCGGTGGCGGCTCGGCCGGCAACACCGTGGTCGCGCTGGCCCAGCTTGGCGGCCATGCCTTCTACTCCTGCCGCGTTGCCGACGACGAACTCGGCGCCTTCTACGCGCAGGACCTCGCGCACAACGGCGTCGCCACCAACCTCAGCCACACCCGCGCGCCGCACGGCCAGACCGGCAGCTGCCTGGTGCTGGTCACGCCCGACGCCGAGCGCAGCCTCTGTACCTTCCTGGGCGCCACCGCCGAACTCGAAGCCAGCGCGCTGCACCCGAAGGACATCGCCCGCGCGCAGGTCTTCTACATGGAAGGCTATCTGGCCGCCTCGCCCAGCGGGCTGCAGGCTGCGCTCGAGGGCCGACGCATCGCGCGCGAAGCTGGCCAGGCGCTCGCGCTCACGCTCAGCGACGTCAGCATGATCCAGTTCTGCCGTGCCGGCCTCGAAGCCATGGCCGAAGGCGGGCTGGACTACCTGTTCTGCAATGAGGAAGAGGCCCGCGCCTGGACCGGCCTGCAGGACATCGCCGAAGTTGCCACCGCTATTGCTCAGATGGCCAGGACCGTCTGCATCACGCGCGGCGCCCAGGGCTGCCTGGTGCTGGAAAACGGCGCCAGCATTGAAGTGGCAGCACCAAGCATCGATCCGGTCGATAGCAACGGCGCGGGCGACATGTTCGCCGGCGCCTTCCTGTACGCCGCCACCCATGGTTGTACGCACGAGCAAGCCGCGCTGCTGGGCAACCGCTGCGCCGCCGCCGTGGTGGCCCAGCACGGCAACCGGCTCAAGCCGGAGCAGATGCGGGCGTTGCTGGACGGTTTCGGGCGCTAAAACGACAAAAGCCCCGAAAGGGGCTTTTGCTTGAGTCGATCACGTGCCGCGTATCAAGCGCGCGCAGCGTCCGCCATGCGCTCAGCCAGCGTCCGTGCCTGGTCCGCATCGCGGGCCTCGACCATCACGCGCAGCAGTGGCTCGGTGCCGCTGGCACGGATCAGCACGCGGCCGGTCTGGCCCAGCTCGGCCTCGGTCGCTGCAATGGCGGCCTGTAGGGCCGCATTGTTCTTCCAGTCCTGACCCGGCTGCAGCCGCACGTTGATCAACACTTGCGGGAACAGTTCGACACCACTCAGCAGCTCGGCCAGGCTCTGGCCCGAGCGTGCCACCGCCTGCAGCACCTGCAGGGCCGACACCAGCGCGTCGCCGGTGCTTTGCTGGTCCAGCACCAGCAGGTGGCCCGAACCCTCGCCGCCCAGCAGCCAGTGGTGGCGGTGCAGTTCCTCCAGCACATAGCGGTCGCCCACCTTGGCGCGCACGAAGGCCACGCCCTTGGCTTTCAGCGCCAGCTCGACCGCCATATTGGTCATCAGCGTGCCGACCACGCCCGGCACCACCTCGTCGCGCGCCAGCCGCTCGGCGGCCAGCAGATACAGCAGCTCGTCGCCGTTGTACAGGCGGCCTTGGGCATCGACCATCTGCAGCCGGTCGGCGTCGCCGTCGAGCGCAATGCCGATGTCGGCGCCATGCTGCTTGACCGCTGCCACCAACGCCTCGGGATGGGTGGCGCCCACGCCATCGTTGATGTTGAGTCCGTCCGGGCTGCAGCCGATCGCCACCACCTCGGCGCCCAGCTCGTGGAACACCTTGGGCGCGATCTGGTAGGCCGCGCCATGCGCCGCGTCGATCACGATCTTCAGGCCCTTGAGGCTGAGCTCGCGGTCGAAGGTGCTCTTGCAGAACTCGATGTAGCGCCCGGCCGCGTCCTCCAGGCGCCGGGTCTTGCCCAGGCTGGCCGAATCGGCCCAGACCGGCGGCTCCTCGAGCGCGGCCTCGACCGCCAGCTCCCAGTCATCGGGCAGCTTGGCGCCATGGTCGCTGAAGAACTTGATGCCGTTGTCGCCAAACGGGTTGTGGCTGGCCGAAATCACCACGCCCAGGCTGGCGCGCTGGGCCGTGGTCAGGTAGGCCACGGCCGGGGTGGGCACCGGGCCCAGCAGCACGACATCGACGCCGGCCGAGTTGAAACCCGACTCGAGCGCGGACTCTAGCATATAGCCCGAGATCCGGGTGTCCTTGCCGATCAGCACGGTCGGTCGTGCTTCCTTCTGCCTGAGCACGCGGCCCACCGCATGCGCCAGCTTGAGGATGAAGTCAGGGGTGATAGGGCTGTGGCCGACAGTGCCACGGATGCCGTCGGTACCGAAATATTTGCGGGTCATATCAAGTTCTCGTAATGTCAAGCGAGTGCGTGTTCCTGCAGCCAGGCGACAAAATCCGCCCCCACCTCGTCGTGCTCGCGCCCCAGGTCGACCGTGGCCTGCAGGAAGCCGAGCTTGCTGCCGCAATCGTAGCGTGTGCCCTGGTAGCGGTAGGCGAACACCTTCTCGCGCCGCAGCAGCTGCGCGATGCCGTCGGTCAGCTGGATTTCGCCGCCAACGCCGCGAGGCAGGTTTTCCAGTTCGGCAAAGATGCCGGGCGTCAGGATGTAGCGCCCAGCGACGGCCAGCGTGGTCGGCGCGTCTTCGGGCGCGGGCTTCTCGACGATGCCCGACAGGTCGAGCATGTTCTCGGCCACCTGCTGGCCCGAGACGATGCCGTAGCGCTTGGTGTGCTCGCGCGGCACGTCCTGCACCGCCAGCAGGCTGGCACGCCATTCGGCGAACTGCTGCACCATCTGCGCCATCACCGGCGGCTTGCCCACCATCAGGTCGTCGGCCAGCAGCACGGCGAAGGCCTCGTGGCCGACCAGCTCCTTGGCGCACAGCACGGCGTGGCCCAGGCCCAGCGCGCGTGGTTGGCGCACGTAGACGCAGGTCATGTCGTCGGGCGCGATCGAGCGTGCGACCTGGAGCAGGGCGGTCTTGCCTGCGGCCTCGAGTTCGCTCTCGAGTTCGTAGGCGGTGTCGAAATGGTCCTCGATGCTGCGCTTGGTGCGGCCGGTGACGAAGATCATCTGGCGGATGCCGGCGGCATAGGCCTCCTCGACGGCGTACTGGATCAGCGGCTTGTCGACCACGGGCAGCATTTCCTTGGCGCTGGCCTTGGTGGCGGGCAGGAATCGGGTGCCAAGACCGGCAATCGGAAAAACAGCCTTGCGAATAGGTGAAGTCATTTTGTCTTTAATTGGCTGGTTTAAAAGTATTCGATGAGGATATTACTAATATTTCGGAAATATTTGCCACTTTTCTACAGCCAAGAGGCAGCCCTCCAGAGGGAGTTGGCGGAAGCTATGGTGACTCTACTTTCTGAAAATTTAGTAATTGTGTTAGAGCAGCTTTTTTCAAACCATCGGAGTAATTTCCATGCATCAGTCGAAGGAAGTATGTCTATGACATCAAAAGATTGGTTGATGCTTGCCTTAAAGAGGATAGTTTAAACCGAACATTGCGAGTCAGTTTTCTCTAATAGATAGGGATTTTGTGGAGTTTTAAAAACTGAAGTTGCTATCAAGATTTTCCGCGCTGTGTTATTTGCCACATTTTGTGATGTATAATAGTAATATTTTTTGCGGCAGTTGCTTTATTCGCGGTGTTCATGACTTAGTTCGTGATTTGATTAGATGATGCCATCATGCTCTGTGACTTGCATTAGCTTGATTTTGTCGATAATTCAGGCGACAAAGACGACCTGTTAATGTTTGATATAAGTAAGTAGATACTGCTTGATCGGATTGCTTTATTATAGCTCCAAAAGAAATTCTAATTCATGAATCTGTTGGCGCAAGCAGAGCCCGGTGGGAAGTTTGATATTTATTTGGAGGCGCAACCGAAGCTAAAATTAATAGTCTCGTCTGGATTTTGGAGCTAATGCTGTTAGCTGTGGGGATGGATCGGCTAATGAATGTAAAGCCGGATTGTCAAGGTAAATTTTTGAATATAATTTCAATTAATGACTGAAGTGTGTTGGTCGTATTTTTTGTATTATTACAGTAAGAATTTTTGAGCTAGTTGATTTAAGTAATTTACTGCAAAAGTACTTCCTTCTTCAGGTGCCCACGGCGCAAGTTCTTTGGGATTGTTAGGATCAAATGGTCCAGATTTGATTTCAAGTAAAATGCAGTTTGATCTCAAGGCGATAACCGTATGCCATGTGTTGGCTGGAATTTCAAACCCTGCTGCCATGCCTGAACCATATTTTTCGGATCCGAATCTTAAAGCCTGAATAATGTCGCCATTGTTATTAAAAATTAATAGTCCGATTTCTCCGCGAATGGTGATTAATAACTCATCTTTCGGATCAATCGAATGGCGGTGAGGGCGGATGTAACTGTCAGGCTCTATGGCGTTGAATAAGCGCTGACAGCTCTCTTGGTAGTTGTAATGAATATTACGGTGCTGCCGTTGACGTGGATTGATTTTTGCCTGCGTTGATAATTCGTCAAGATATTTGGCGCAAAAGATTTTCATAAGATGCTTGGTGTATTTTAAGTGGATAGTGCGGTGACGATTTGTTTCACCGTTTTATTGACGGAAAACTCACGAAAAAATAGATTTCGACAGCGGTTAGGGAGTTCGACTTCAGTATTTATCTGAAATAATATTTTTTCTGCTAGTTGCAAAAGATCGATTATGTTATTGCTTTCGCATGCTTGGCCAACGCGTTCGTTCCTTATTAATTTTGCCAAATCATTGCCTTTATTCACGTTGGCAAGGACGGGTAAGCCGTTTTGCATGTAAGTCAAGAACTTGCCAGGAATATTATGAGATTGGTGCTTCGAATCCAGCGCAACAATTCCTATGTTGCACTGAGAGTAAAGATCAGGTATTTCATCAGGGTGAATTTCGTCAAAAAACAGGACATTCCTTAGCTTTCTATCCTGGGCTGAGGTTTTCAGGCGTGCAGCGTCACTACCACGCCCTACGAACAAGAAGCCTACATCAGATCGATTGCTCAGTTTTTCAGCTAAATCCAAAAGTATGTCCATGCCTTGGGCGATTCCCATGTTGCCCGCATACACAAAAATCTTTCGTCCCTCCAAAAAAGTTTCACTCACGCGTATTGAGCACCGTACTTGGGCTGGCATGTCGAGCCAATTTTTCAGGACTTCCAACTGACGACCCGACTGTTTCAGCCACTGATCGAAGTAGCCCAAATTGCCAGGGGTTTGTACGCCAATCACATCTGCTACGGAGTATTGGTAACGAGCAATAGCATCAAAAAAACGGTATGGTAGCCCACGCCCCATCAGACCCATGTCAACCGCCCATTCTGGAAATATGTCACGGATGATCAGGTAGCCTTTGCATTTGCTGGATTTTTTTATTTCATTGGCCAGTGGGCCGTGAAAAATCGATGGAGCGTACCATATCACTCCATCCCATTTTTCATTGGCTAATGGGCTCTTTTTCAACTGTCGCAGCATGGAGAATGGCATGACTAATTCACCCAGCGTACGGCGAACGTAGCCTATGTCCTTCGTACGCGGCGCTTTAAGCCGTAGTACCTGCACCCCGTCGATTTCTTCTAGCTGCCAGGGATTATTCTGGTCTGGTGCGGGCAACAGTACTGTCAGTGCATGACCCTGACGTGCAAATTCACGAGACAAGTCCCGTAATTGCACTGCACCTGAAGTCCGAAGGGGAGGGAAGGTGTCTGCGATCAGAGCTATTCGCATGTTTCAGAGCTCACTATTTCTTCCATACCACGCGGTTCACGTAGTCAGTGTAGCTATGGATGATGCGCAGTACCTTGTCCGACACATTGGGCATGCTGTAGTCATAGACCTGACGCAGCAGGCGCTCCTGTCCGCGCGGCTGGCTTTCCAGGATGGCCAGACCCTGCATGACGCGCTCGACCTCCAGGCCAACCATCATCACGGCAGCTTCCTCCATGCCCTCGGGACGCTCGTGCGCCTCGCGCAGGTTCAGCGCCGGGAAGTTCAGGATCGATGATTCCTCGTTAATAGTGCCGCTGTCCGACAGCACGGCCTTGGCCGACAGTTGCAGCTGGTTGTAGTCGGTGAAGCCCAGCGGCTTGAGCAGCTGAACTTGCTCATGGAACTTCGCACCGGTGGCTTCCACGCGCTTGAGGGTGCGCGGGTGGGTCGACACGATCACCGGCAGGTCATAGGTTTCGGCCACGGTGTTGAGCGTCTGCACCAGCTTGCCGAAGTTGGTGTCGGAGTCGATGTTCTCCTCGCGGTGTGCACTGACGACAAAGAACTTGCCGGCTTCCAGGCCCAGGCGCTCGAGCACGTTCGACGCCACGATGCCCGCGCGATAGTGGGTCAGCACCTCGAACATCGGGCTGCCGGTCTTGATCACCTGGTCCGGCGGCAGGCCCTCGCGCAGCAGGTACTCGCGCGCGATCGAGCTGTAGGTCAGGTTGATGTCGGCGGTGTGGTCTACGATGCGGCGGTTGGTTTCTTCCGGCACGCGCAGGTCGAAGCAGCGGTTGCCGGCTTCCATGTGGAAGATCGGCACCTTGCGCCGCTTGGCCGGGATCACCGACAGGCAGCTGTTGGTATCGCCCAGCACCAGCAGGGCGTCAGGCTTTTCGCTCACCAGCACGCCATCGACAGCGGCAATGATCTTGCCGATCGTCTCGGCCGCGCTGCCGCCAGCCGCGTTCAGGAAATGGTCCGGCTTGCGAATGCCCAGGTCGTCGAAGAAGATCTGGTTCAGCTCATAGTCGTAGTTCTGTCCGGTGTGGACGATCACATGTTCGCAATGCTCGTCCAGCTTGGCCAGCACGCGCGACAGGCGGATGATTTCGGGTCGGGTACCGACCACGGTCATGACTTTGAGTTTTTTCATGTTCTGTAGTGGAGCAGAGCAGATCACAGCGGGCAGGCGAAGGTGTCGGGACGCTGGCGGTCGAAGACCTCGTTGGCCCACAGCATGACGATCATCTCCTCGCTGCCGATGTTGGTGATGTCGTGGGTCCAGCCTGGCACGGTCTCGACGATCTCGGCCTTGGCGCCGCTGGTCACCAATTCGTGCGATTCTCCGGTCTGCATGTGACGGAACTTGAAGCGCGCCTGGCCCTTGATCACCAGGAACTTCTCGGTCTTGGTGTGGTGGTAATGGCCGCCGCGCGTGATGCCCGGGTGCGCCGTGAAATAGCTGAACTGGCCGCAGTCGGGGGTCTTGAGCATTTCTGCAAAGACACCGCGCGGGTCGTCATACATCGGCACGGTGTAGGTGAATTCCTCCACCGGCAGATAGCTCACATAGGTCGCGTAGAGCGCGCGCACCAGACCCGTGCCGACGCGTTCGGTCATCAGGGTCTGGCGGCTGTCCTTGAAAGTCTGGATCAGGCCCGCCAGTTCGCCCACGGTGCTGGTGTACTGCGGGGTCACGGTGGCAAAGCCTTCCGAATCCACGGCGGCATCAGCGCCATCCATCAACTGCACGAAGCGTTCGATCACATCGTCCACGTAGACCAGGGTCACCACCGCGGCCGGATCGTTGATCTGGATCGGCAGCTCGCGCGCGACGTTGTGACAGAAAGTGGCAACAGCCGAGTTGTAGTTGGGCTTGCACCACTTGCCGAACACATTGGGCAGGCGGAACACATGCACCGGAACGCCATGCTCGCGCTGCAGCGCGAACAGCGCGTCCTCGGCGGCCCGCTTGCTTTGGCCGTAGGGGTTGTCGCGCGCCGCCTGGGTAGACGAGGTATAGACCACCGGTACCTTCTTGCCCGAGGTCTGGGCGATTTCAGCCACTGCATCGCACAGTACTTGCGTCAGGTCGGCATTGCCGGTGACGAATTCCGCCGGGTCCTGCGGCCGGTTGATGCCCGCCATGTGAAAGACAAAGGCTACGCCCTGCAGCAAGGCCGGCAGTTGCGCCGTGGAATGCTCCCGCGTGAAGCAGACGACCTCGACATCCTTGCGTTCTGCCAGGTGCAGTTGCAGGTTCTTGCCGACGAAACCGTTGGCGCCAGTGATCAGGATTTTCAGCATTGAATTAATGGAAGAGGAAGAATTTTTGATAGATCACTTATTTAGTCTGTCATTCCTCAGCTTCTACATGCTCACCTCGTACAGTTGCTTGCATGAAGCGCAGCTTCATCAGCAACTTCTGCATGCCATTTACGTCAAGTCGGATGGTATTGTGGGAGTTGTATTCCACCGCTTCAGAAATTTTTACTTCACCCTGTTCCGTGAATTTTCCGTAGTTCAAGTCTCTCAAATCTGGCGGCACGCGGTAGTAACCACCTAGGTCTTGCGCCGCAACCATTTCTTCGCGGCTGAGCAGTACCTCGAACAGCTTTTCGCCATGGCGAGTGCCAATGATGTTGATAGGGTGTTCAGGAATACCGAGCATGTCTGTTAAGGACTTGGCTAGCACTTCAATCGTTGCTGCGGGTGCCTTTTGCACAAAGATCTCGCCTGGTTTGCCGTGTTCGAAAGCAAATAATACCAAATCCACCGCGTCGTCTAGCGTCATCATGAAGCGGGTCATATTTGGATCAGTGATTGTGATTGGTTCACCGGCGCGAATCTGGTTAGTGAACAGTGGAATTACGGAGCCGCGCGAACACATTACATTGCCGTATCTGGTGACGTTGATGACAGTGCCATTGCTGCTACGCGACTTAGCTACCGCCACTTTTTCCATCATGGCCTTGCTGATGCCCATGGCATTGATGGGGTAGACGGCTTTGTCGGTGCTAAGCACCACAACGCGGCTTACGCCACAGCTGATCGCTGCTTCCAACACGTTCTCTGTGCCCAAGACGTTGGTTTTGACCGCTTCCAACGGATGAAACTCGCAGGAAGGCACCTGTTTGAGAGCAGCAGCATGAAAGATGAAGTCTGTCTCACGCACAACATTTAGCACAGACTGGTAGTCGCGAACATCTCCAATATAGAACTTTAGCTTTGGGCTATTGTACTTTTTTCGCATATCGTCCTGCTTCTTCTCGTCGCGACTGAAGATTCGGATTTCACGCAGGTCAGAGTCAAGGAAGCGACGTAACACTGCATTACCGAAAGAGCCGGTACCACCAGTAATAAGCAAGGTTTTGTTTTGAAACATAATGATCTATCACCCGAAAGTTTTGGTTGGTAAAATTTTGAAAGGCGCTTCTGCGACATCGAAAAACATTTTCAGATTGTCTTGGGTAGCCAGGCTTGATTCTAGATATTTTTTTGCATATCGTAATGCTGATTGACGGCGGTCAAGGAACTCCTCTGGAGTGAGATGTGAGTATTCTTCAATGCAATTTTTCCATGCACTGAGGTCATTCGGGGGGAGTATGCGAATACCACTTGATGGATCTTCTTTCCATGGTGTTTCATTTGTAGTTATAACTGGAGTTCCTGCGCAAAGCGATTCGAAAATAACATGTCCAAAGTTTTCGCCATGGGTGGGGAAAGCGAATAAATCATATTTTTTGAAAGTTGAGTTGATTTCGTTTGGAGTAAGTTCGCCACAGTATTTGAATTTAACATTGCGGGGCAAATTTTTAGATAGATCTAAGCATTTCTTCCAGTAGTTAGAGTCTTCTTGTGGTCCATAGACATCAAGATCAACTTTAGAGTTGACTTTTGTTAAAATTTTGAGCAATCCATCAAGATTTTTTTTGGGGGATATGCGGGAAATAAAAATAATTTGCAATGTATCGGTTTTTTTATTATTGAATTGAACCGATTGGTTGTCGTCCTGCAATGTAACGAGGTCAGCAGCAGTGTGGATTTTAGCGTCAGGTATGACGCGAATTATGTCCGCTGCTTCACTTTGTGTTGAAGCATGCCAGTGAATATTGCGGTAGATACCCAAGAAACGAGAAAATGCTAGATATATTTTCTTTTTGAAGGATTTAATTGAAAGAGCTCCTCTAGAGAATTCGCCGCGAGGAGCAAGCAAGATGGGAGGAAGTTTATTTTTATAAAGCCAGCCTCTAATGGCGATTGAAATGGAAGCGCGATAACTGAAGAAACTGTTAAGATAAATGACATCAAAGTGCTTATCTTTTTTTGCTCGTATTAATCCTGGCCATCCAAAGTAATTTGGACTCGTATAAAACACAGGCCCATCGGGTAATTTTGTCCATTCGTTAGATTTTATTCCGTCATATGGAGTGATGCCGCCAAGATCACGATCGCGAGTATAAATTGATAAATCGACGTGATTTAGTAATTGATAGCGCATGTTGTATAGTGTTGTGATAGGTCCGCCGCCGAGATAGCCCGGAATGTAATAATCTGTGACACAAAAAACACTAATCCGACCCTTGTTTTTATTGAGCTCTTTAATTGATTGCATGGTATTTGTTTTTATTTAATTAATATTTTATTTGAAGGAAAATTTGAGTATATTAACATATCGAGCGAAATTTTTAACAATTACCCAAGAAAATAAGCTTCCTATAATATAGGCTGTGGATGATAAAAGATCTCCGCGTAGCATGAAAAATAACGATCCAATTAAGAAATAATATAAGATTTGATGGTATGAGGTTGATTTGATAAATTTTATATTTAGAAAGTATTTATCTATGCGAGCCATGTAATAAGCAGTAATTGATGCGAAAATTAAAACGCCAGCTAATCCGAAATTTACATAACCTTCACCTAGGAGTGGCATTGATACATTGTTGAATACATATCCTAGCTGTTCTGCCATTTCGTAACCGCTACCAACTGGTTTGCTACTCCAAAATAATCTAGGAATGAAGAAAAACAGAGATCCGAGAAGTTGATATCCATTTGTTACGAAATTAGCTTCGACAGCGCTGGCAAAGTTTTCGTAAGCATCAAAGTGCGCAGCATAAAAGAATTCAGCAGAAGGCAATAAATTTATATTACTGAAATTTGAAAAATATCTAAATTGATCCAAGAATGGAAACATGAAAATTAGTGAGAAAATTAGTGCAGCAGAAAAAAATGATGATTTTCTCATTGGCGGCACAAGCATTATTATTAATGGAATATATGCAAATGCAACCATGTAGCGCGGAACTCCAGTAGGGAAAACAGATATTAACATTAATATAAAAAGAAAACTCTTTTCGGTTACACAGTTTTTAATCTGTGTTGCTGCATAAAAGAAGCAGAAAGCTGCATTCATTCTGGTTATCATTCCGATGACTAGTGCTATTGATGAGGATTCAATATTAATTGTTTTTTGTTCGTTGGCTAGGCCTCTGAAAAATAGTTGCGTGAATGAAAAGTTATTCATGTAAAAAAGAATTATGAAACTTAATATAGATAGCATTATCAGCATAAGTGCTGTTAATTTGGGTTTTATTATATAATTGGGAGTGGGGGTTATTTTTTTAATTGCTTTAAAGTTTAATGAATAAATAAAAATTACTAACAAATTCGCTGTAAATATAATTCCATTAACAAGTATATATGTGGATTCCGGTATAAAAGATGATCGCCATATTATCTGTCCCATTGAGTAATGTAGCCAAGGTAGTAGACCTAGAAAAACAAGAGAGAAAATGAAATAAATTGTATTTAGACTTGTATTGCGGCCAAATGAGAGGCTTAAGCCTATTGCACTTTGGAATACTAACGTCAAAAACGTTAAACCTGATAGATCGTAATTTAAATCAAATGAAATTAAAAAAATAATAATTGAAGTTGGAAGCCATAGATATGAAAGTAGTTTTTTATGCATTTCGAAGTTTTTGATTTTTAAAATTTATTGAGGGTCAAATTTTAATAAAATATTTTTTTAAATAATTTAATAATTAAAAAATGCATCATTCCAAATAATGTTTGGAAATCGCATGAGATTTCAGGTTTTTTGGCCGTACGTCGTGCATATTGAAACGATTGCCGATTCGTGTCTTTGTTTTCTGTATCAGTTACTAAGGTTTCGGAAAGAATTGTCACATTAGGGCGTACAGGCATTCGTTATGACGGAAGAACGACTTGACCAGTTCGGGCAGCTTCTGGATGCGGCGCAATGCGCCGAGAGCCAGCCGCTTCATGTCGTCTCTGCTTTCGACGAACTGGCTGCTGACGCGCTTCTTGACATGCGCCCAGACCTGCTCGTCCGGGTTGAGCTGGGGCGAGTACGGCGGCAGCAAGAACAGTTGCAGCTGGCCGGCCTGGCTCTCGACGAACTCCCGCACCAGCTTGGACTTGTGCACGGGGTGACCATCGACCACCACGAATACCGGATTCGTCGCACCCACCATCAGTCGCTGCAGGAAAGTTTTGAACACTGGGGCCGTAACGGTGCCCTCGTGCAGCATGAAGCGGAACTCGCCCTTGGGGCTGACGGCCGAGAGCATGTTGAGCGAGAAGCGTCGGCCGGTGGCTGTCACCACGGGCGTCTGTCCCGCCGGTGCCCAGGTCGTACCCGTGTGATAGTCCGAACGGATGCCCGCCTCGTCGGCAAAGAACACCGTCGCACCCTGTTCACGGGCTTGCTGCTTGATAGCGGGAAATTCCTCGGTCTCCCACTTCTGCACCCGTTCGGGGTCCTGCTGCCAGGCACGGTAGAGGGGCTTTTGCACCGTGATGCCCAGCAGCGACATGACGCGACTGACCGAGGACAGAGACATGGTGTGACCAAACTGGCGCCGGATGAGCTCGCGCAAGATCGACAGCGTCCACAGTCCAACTTCGAAGCCGTGCTCCAGCGGCGTCTGGTCGGTCACTGCCTGGGCCAGCGACTGCATCTGTGGCTCGGCGAGCTTCGGAGGACGACCCGGAATCGGCTTGGCCTTGAGCGCTGGCTCACCGCCCTTGTAGAAGTCGGCCAGCCAGCGAAAGACCGTGCGGCGATGCACCCCATAGGCCAGCGCCAGGTCGGTCGCTTTCATGCCGGCCTTGGTCGCTTCAATCGCACGAAACCGCATGGCTTCGAGCGTGGCGTGGTCAAGCTTGCGGGCGTCAGTCTTCTTGTCGGTGGTCATGCCTCGATTCTACGGAAGTGACTTTACTTCCGGAAACATTAGTATACTCACAGACTGCTCGGAAACATTTTTGGAGGAAATTCTTAGTGATCAATAAATTCAATGAAGCGTTTTGCCATGGAGTCAGTGTTGTACTCCGTATCAGCGAGTTCTATAGAAGCATGAGACATTTGAATTCGCATTTCAGAATTTTCAAGTAAGGAGGAAAGTGTTTTAGCTAATCCGTCTGAGTCGCCTTTTTTAAAAGAAAGACCAGTAATGTTTTCTTTAAAAGCTGCGATTTCAGGCATGTGAGAAAGTAGGTCATCATGAACTACTGATGGAAGACCATATGCCATAGCATGTATTAAACTGAGGCCGACTCCACCAGGATAGCAAAAAATGGAAGCTTTATTAGCCACCGAGGCAATATATGCTTCATCAACAGTAGCGCCATGCCAGACAACTCGAGAATTTAGATCATTATCTTGAGTCCATTTATTTAATATGGCTGTGTTGCTTCCTTCGCCAATAATATGCAGCGTTGCTTTTTTTAGTTGCGGGTTAAGCATTGCTTGCAATAGTAGGGATATTTCTGATTTTTCTGTCAGTCTGCCTATGAATAAAATGTTATATCCCCGCTTGTTTGGGGTATAATTAGCACGAAGTTTCTGAATTGGCTTGACATCTATTCCGTTATTTAGTGCGGCAATAGGCCGCCGATCTGAATTTCCAAATCCAGATTTGTATTTTAAAACCTCTGCGTCAGTGTAGAATAAAACAGCGTTTGCAATCCGCATCAGTGCCATGCGTAGAATGAAACGATGAAAACGAGAAGTTGCACTCCAATATTGCCCCCACCACACAGTTCTGGCACCACGAATGCGTGCCAACAAGAGTAGGGCGATATTTGAAAGACAGCGCGGAGCACCAGATACTACCACTACATCGTCATGTGAAAATGGTAAAGAAAGCGCCCCCGACTGCCATTCAGCACCGCTAAAGAGCCGCTTCGTTGGCCCAATGGGATGTGACCATGACTCATTGTGCAAATTTTCTGTTAGCACACCCATTTGAAGTTTAGATGAATAAACAGAAAAACGTGGCCCTAGGTTTTCTGCCAATGCGGAAAAGAAAGCTTTTCGGTAATTTGGCACAACAGGCTGCACAATGACGATGCGTGGTTTTGATTCTTTAGTCATTTGATGCAGTTCTCCATTTGTGCGGTAGGTGATAAAGCAGTAAGCTGTCTGAATGCATTGATCATGGCATCATCCGACAGTGCCTCTTGTATTGCTTGTGATCTAACTTGTATGTGTTCTTCGCTAGCTGTATTTTTAATAAGCTGTTCCAATTGTTTTAGTATGATTTTAGGATCTAGGCTGTCGCAGGCTATACCATAGGGATATTTCTCTAAAAAACCGGTCACACTACTGCTGCGTGGGCCATGGTGAAATATGCTTAATCCAGCCGCTGAGTATGCAGTCATTTTTCCGGGGAAGGATGTGCGAGCAACAAATTCTTTATCTGGATGCAACCAGTAAGGGAGATAGCCGATGTCCATCTGAGACATGAGCATTATTGCCTCATTTTGTGGCATGGGGCTATAGAGCTTTAGGCGTGAAGGACGTGCTGCCCCTTTGAGTGGAAATCGTCCAGCAAAAATAATATTAATATCATGCCCGGATATTTTCCAGTTAGAATTTTCTATTGCCTCAATAAAAGCGTTCCATTCATCTTTTGCGTATAATGAGCCTGCAAAAATAATTTTAATCGAGTTTTCTGAATTTGATTTGCGAGTGGTATTGATTGGGGCGATTCCATGCTGCATAAGATATAATTTAAGCCTTGGAAATTTATCAGAATAAATTTGACGCATGTTTTCACTCACTACAGTAGCAGCATTTGCTTTTGACATGAGTCTTTTGAAGTAACTCTCAAGTATTTCGCAGTTTCGCTTTGAAAATCCCAGATTATGTAGAAGATATTCTGGTGCATCCCATACGGTTACGCGTATGTCATGTCCGCGTTCTGCAAGTAGTGCAGTTATACATATAAGTTCTGGGCTGGAAGTTGTAGTCCAAATAAGCTTAGATCCAGATGCAATAATTTCTTTCTCTATTTTATTAACACGGTTCTTTAGTTCGAAATTTAGAAAAGTCGAGAATCGCAGATTCTGCCATGAGCGAAGCCTAATAAGCGTTGAATTGATCGACCTGCTAATAATTCCGTGGCCGGCAATTGAGAAATTTAATAAAAACGGCGCTTCAAAGTTCCATATTATATCAACATCGCTTATTTTATTTATTATGTCATTTATAAAAATACTTCCTATTCCGTTGCGATTGGGTTCGGCTGATGTCAGTAGAAATATTTTATTTTTTTTAGAGTTTTTTGGCATAAGTTATGTACTAAGGTTTCGGAAAGAATTGTCACATCAGGGCGTACAGACATCCGTTATGACGGAAGAACGACTTGACCAGTTCGGGTAGCTTCTGGATGCAGCGCAATGCGCCCAAGACCAGCCGCTTCATGTCGTCCTTGGTCTCGACGAACTGGCTGCTGACACGCCGCTTGACATGCGCCCAGACCTGCTCGTCCGGGTTGAGCTGGGGCGAGTACGGCGGCAGCAAGAACAGTTGCAGCTTGCCGGCCTGGCTCTCGATGTACTCGCGCACCAGCTTGGACCTCTGCACGGGGTGGTCATCGACCACCACGAACACCGGCCGGAGCCGTCGCGCCCACCATCACCCGCTGCAGGAAAGTCTTGAAGAACGGGGCAGTGACTGTGCCCTCGTGCAGCATGAATCGGAACTCGCCCTTGGGACTGACAGCCGAGAGCATGTTGAGCGAGAAACGGCGACCCGTGGCTGTCACCACGGGCGTCTGTCCCGCCGGTGCCCAGGTCGTGCCCGTGTGATAGTCCGAACGGATACCCGCTTCATCGGCAAAGAACACCGTCGCACCCTGTTCGCGCGCTTGCTGCTTGATGGCGGGAAACTCCTCGGTCTCCCACTTCTGCACCCGTTCGGGGTCTTGTTGCCAGGCACGGTAGAGCGGCTTCAGCACTGTGATGCCCAACTGCGACATTACGCGACGGACCGAGGACAGGGACATGGTGTGACCAAACTGGCGCAGGATCGACAGCGTCCACAGTCTGACCTCGAAGCCGTGCTGCAGTGGTGTCTGGTCGGTCACCGCCTAGGCCAACGACTGCATCTGAAGCTCGGCGAGCTTCGGAGGACGGATTGGCCTTGAGCGCTGGCTCACCGCCCTTGTAGTAGTCGGCCAGCCAGCGAAACACTGTGCGGCGATGCACACGCCATAGGCCAGCGCCAGGTCAGTCGCCTTCATGCCGGCCTTGGTCGCTTCAATCGCACGAAACCGCATGGCTTCGAGCGTGGCATGGTCAAGCTTGCGGGCGTTGGTCTTCTTGTTGGTGGTCATGCCTCGATTCTACGGAAGTGGCTTTATTTTCGGAAGTCTTAGTATTTTATTTACTAGATTTTTATAAATCTACATGATAATTTTTTATGTATTTTGATAGTGGTTCGATTTGATTTTCGCTGTTCATTGTTTTTATATGGTAGGCAAGGGAATTGAGTCTAATTTCCTCTATTTTATTTCTACTTTCTATGATATCGAATAAATTTTTAATTGTTTTATTTATATCCCATGGGTTAATCTTGAATGAGATATTTTCTGGCAAATAACTCAGCCCCGGATTTCCGGTGTGAATTATACCTAATCCACTTGACTGATATTCGCATATTTTGTTGGACGCAGCAGATGCATAAATCGATCTGTTTAATTTTGTCGTTTCTTCAGAATATGGTGCCCAAAATAAACCGAAATCATAGTTTCGCTGAAGATTTAGGAGTTCGCTTTTTCTTACAGGGGGATAAACTGTATAGTTGGGATGGTTTGATAGTTTTTTTGCTTTTTCTCTTATGTTATCAGTTCCTGGAAGGTACCAGTCAAATAAAATTCCTTTTTCACATAGTGTGTTTATGAAGTCTCCAAGTAATTCCCAGTTCATCCCTGCTCCGTAGTTAGACCCAGTAAATATTATTTTTGCTGGGCCACAATGTTTATCTAGTTTTATATTTTTTTTAACTGGGGTTGCTTGCCTAACAACAATGGTTTTACATTGTAGTTTTGGCCATTCAGTGATTCTCCATTGAACTCTTAAATCGCAAACATCTATACATAGGTCTAAGTAGCGGCTAAACTTTTTTATAATTATTTCATTGATGTTGTTTTCTATATAATCTGAAAAGTAAATCCCTGCTTTTACTTTGCGTTTTGTATTCATTATTATTTTGTATATGACTCCTATTATTGAGTATTGGTGTTGACCTATCACCCAATCTGGTTTTATCTTAAATAATTCACCCAATATCCCATGTGAATTTCCTTTTAATAATGGAATGAAGCGTGTGATGCTGCCTGTATTTTTAATTTCAATCCATTTAAAGTTAATTTGTATTTCTAATGAGTTTGACAACTCTAATGGATTTGTTCTGGATAGCAAAGTCACTTCATGACCATCTCGGGATAATTTTTCTGCTATGTAAAAAAATGCAGGATAAAGGTTTATGTTGTTTAATGCTATCAATGCTACTTTTGCCATCTTATCTTTGCTTTTTGATGAAGTTATTAATAGTAATTCTAGCAATTTCGTTTATTCGTAGTTCTATTAATATGTAGGTGAATAGGAGTGCTATTGCGAAAATGCCTAACAATATGATTTCATCTATTTTTTTGGAAATGATAAATGCAAATAAAATAAATATTGCTGATGAAGTTGTTGACTTTAAATTGTTGCTGATTGCATTGTTTAATTTTAATAGAATGGCTGCGTCAATTAAAACTCTTGCCGTCCACGCATAAGCGGCACCGATCGGTCCGAGTGTTTTTATTCCGGCATATAGAAGTATTAAATATATTGGTATTTCTATGGCAAAAATTATAACTATTTTTTTTGGGTTATTATTGGATATGAAGTTGGTGTGGTATGGAATTACTAGTGAGTTAATCCAAACTCCAATTAGTAATATTTCTCCTATACCTTGACTGTTTGCATGGTTTTCGCTGTTAACCCAGAACTTTAAAAAGGTGTCAAATCCAATAATGGATAGTATTACTACTGATGTTGACGCAAAATTTAAAATTGCGGAGGATTTTTTTGCAATTTCACTGCCTTTGATATTTCCCTCTGTTGCTAATCTTGGAAATAGCGCGCTAGAAAATGATGATGAAATTATCATCGATCTTGAAACTAAGTCATATGGTATTGTATATGCGCTTACCGCTATTGGTCCTTTAATTAATCCAATTATTGATCTATCAATTATTGTTAGTAAAGGAGATAAGAAATTTATTGCTGATATCCATCCTCCATAATTTATTAGCCTTTTGAATATTTTAGTATTAAAATCAATTTTACGATGCTTTGTAAATACATCTCTGCACGTTTTTATTAACCATAGCAATGATATTATACGTGCAGCCAATGTTGATGCAATTAATATGCGTAAATCTATATGGCCATTGTAGGCGATAACTAGAGGTGCCGTTTGCGAGGCGATAGATCCTATCGTTTGTATAATTGAAATTTTGCCAAACATTTGTTTGGCTTGTAGAGCACCTATGTTTACCGATGAGATGAGTAGTATCGGGGCGCAAGCTATTGCAATTAATATTGCTCCTATTGTTTCATTTGATAGTTTTTGATTTATTCCGAATAAATTTATATTATGTGATAAGCTTAAAAGTGAAATGATGATTGCGGATGTGATTCCACTTATAGCTCCTATTGCTATAGTCGCTGTCCAGTATATTTTGCAGTGCCATTCATTATTGTTTGGGTTGCTTTTTGATATTTCTTTTGTTACTGATTTGCCAAGTCCTAAGTCCATAAAGCTAAAGTAGCTTTGAATTGTAAGTATTATTGCTATAATTCCATAATTTTCTGCTCCGATCAGTTCTAAATATTTTGGTATAGTTAGTAGTGCGATTAAGAGTGGTGCAGTGGCGCTTGCAATGTTTATTATTGTATTTTTTGCTATACTCATATTGAAATTAATATTGTTTATGAGTTTTTAGTTGTCGCCAAATAGGTCGCGAGTGTAGATTTTTTCTCTGACGTCGTCGAGGTCGGCGGTCTGGCGGTTCGCGATGATGACGTCGCACTGCTGCTTGAAGCGGGCCAGGTCGCGCACGACTTCCGAGCCGAAGAAGTCGTCAGCCTCCAGCACCGGCTCGTAGACGATGACCTTGATGCCCTTGGCCTTGAGCCGCTTCATCACGCCCTGCACGCTGCTGGCGCGGAAGTTGTCGCTGCCGGCCTTCATGACCAGCCGGTAGACCCCGACCACCTTCGGGCCGCGGCGCAGGATGTCGTCGGCGATGAAGTCCTTGCGCGTGCTGTTGGCGCTCACGATGGCCGAGATCAGCGT
>NZ_PVLQ01000002.1 GCF_002980595.1 Malikia granosa | reverse complement strand
CCAGAGCGTGCCGTTGGCGAACTGCAGCTGGATGCGGCTGTAGCCGTAATAGTCAGCACTTTCAGAGTAATACCCCTGCACCGTCAGGCTGTCGCTGCCACCCGCCAGGCTCAGCACCAGGTCATCGCCGACCCGTGCCAGCTTGACGTCAGCCGGCAAGATACCGGCGCCGATCTTCACCGTGTCGACTGGCGCCGCGCCCACCTGGTCATACCAGCTGTCCGAGGCATCGACCGTGTCACGACCCGAGCCGGTGCCGAACACATAGCTGTCCGCCCCGTCTCCACCTGCCAGGAAGTCATTGCCCGATCCACCATCGAGCAGGTCATTGCCCTGCTCGCCGAACAGGCTGTCATGGCCTTCGCCACCGAGCAAGGTATCGGCCTTGTCACCCGCAGTGATCCAGTCGTTGCCCTGCCCGCCTTGCATCGAGTCGGTCGCGCCCGTGCCAACCAGCGCATCGTCACCGGGAGTGCCCTCCACCTGGATGACCTGCGCCGCAATGGCCGTCGCGCCCCAGAGCGTGCCGTTGGCAAACTGCAGCTGGATGCGGCTGTAGCCGGAATAGCCAGCACTTTCAGAGTAATACCCCTGCACCGTCAGGCTGTCGCTGCCACCCGCCAGGCTCAGCACCAGGTCATCGCCGACCCGTGCCAGCTTGACGTCGGCCGGCGCAATGCCGGCACCGATCTTCACTGTGTCGACTGGCGCCACGCCTTGCTGGTTGTACCAGCTGTCCGAAGCGTCGACCGTGTCGCGACCCGAGCCGGTGCCAAAGACATAGCTGTCCGACCCGTCACCACCTGCCAGGAAATCATTGCCCGACCCACCATCGAGCAGGTCATTGCCCTGCTCGCCGAACAGGCTGTCATGGCCTTCGCCGCCGAGCAAGGTATCAGCCTTGTCGCCCGAAGTGATCCAGTCGTTGCCCTGCCCGCCTTGCATCGAGTCGGTCGCTGCCGTGCCAACCAGTGCATCATTGCCCGGCGTGCCCTCCACCTGGATGACCTGCGCCGCGATACCCGTCGCGCCCCAGAGCGTGCCGTTGACAAACTGCAGCTGGATGCGGCTGTAGCCGTAATAGTCCGCGCGTTCGGAGTAATAGCCCGAGACCGTCAGGCTGTCGCTGCCACCCGCCAGGCTCAGCACCAGATCATCGCCGACCCGGGCCAGCTTGACATCGGCCGGCAAGATGCCGGCACCAATCTTC
>NZ_PVLQ01000019.1 GCF_002980595.1 Malikia granosa | reverse complement strand
GGGGGCCGGGCGCCGGCGGGGTGGCCGGGGGGGGGGGGGGTGGTTGAGAACCCAAGAAAAAACGCCCGCCGCAACCGAAGTCACGACGAGCGCCCAGAACAGCGCCATTGTCGCAGATCCGCACACCGGCCGCAAGCTGAACCCGACGACCACCTGCTCGGGCAACAAGCCCCCGCGCCGCAACGAGCGCCGCAAGGCCCGCGATCGCAAGCGCTGGCCGGACAGGACCGGCCAGGCCGCGAGTCTGTACGCCCATGCTGGTCTCGGGAAAATCTGGTTTGTCGAGTTTGTCGATGTGTCTATAGGGACAGGTGACAGTAAACCCTGCTATGATTTCTGCAAGCCGAAAGGCCCGGTGTGTCGTAACACCTTTGGTTCCGAGGTTGCAGCCCCCACCTTAAAGCGGGGTTTTGTCATGTCCGATTTCGTCCGTTGCTGGTCTTCCAGCATCGGCATGGTTACGGGCGAGATGGGCCTATCCGCGAGGACGGCCGCACGGCGGAACCCGTGTTACGAACATCTCGTCCACCCCCTGCGTGTCGTAGCGTGGGGAGTGGCTTCTGAGTCTCGTTCCGGAGCCCCAACCATGACCAAGGTCGTCCCCCTGGTGCGCGCTGCTGCGCCCATCATCACCCTGGCCAGCCACCGCGCTGCGCCCATCCAGTCCCAAGCGGACATCACCGACCCCCAGATCATTGCCCTGCACGCTGCGGCCGAAAACGCCCTGGCCAGCGCCCTGCACCTGCTGCGCTCGCTCGACTGCGATCCGGCCAAGCTGCAACAGGCCACGGGCCGCGCCGCCCGTGCCACCACCTTGCTCAAGCGTGCCTGCGCTGCCCAGGTGGCAGGGGGTGGAGCATGAGCACCGCAAAGACCTCTGAGAGCGTTATCCCCAAGCGCCGCTCAAGCGACTGGAAGAACAAGGCCGCAGCGAGCATGACGCCCGAGCAGCTCGGAATTCTGCTCAACGACATTGCCGGAATGGCCAAGCACATCAACCGCCTAACCTCGCTGCTGATGGTCAACCTGGGGCACGGGCAGGAAGACGAAGAAACCTACCTGACAGCCATCGAGGCGATGGCGCAACGCATCGGCTGGGCGGCTGACATGGCCTCTGACCGAATCGAAGGAGCTGGTAGCGCCGTGTACGGCGACGCTGAAAAATGGATGATGCCACCGCTCTTTCACTACTACCATGCTGCGGCCGAAGGGGCGGCAGCATGAGCGACGGCACGATTCAAGACGCCATGGCGGCGGCTGGACTGCGCCCGGCCAAGGATCTGCACATCCCCGGCACGGGCAAGCTGATCCGCTACCGGGTCGAGGGCGACAAGGGCGGCAGCGTCAACGGCTGGGCCGTGTTGCACGAGATGGGCACGGCATCCTTCGGTTCCTTCGGCAGTTGGAAGACTGGCGCGACCCATACCTGGCGCAGTGGCTTCGATCGCACCCGAGCGCCCACGGCGCAAGAGCAGGCCGACCTCAAGATCCGCATGGATCTGTTGGAAAAGGCCCGGCGCGAGGAACTGGCCAAGGTCCGCGCCCAGGCCCGCGACAAGGCGGCAAAACTGTGGGGGCGGGCCAAGCCGGCCACCAATGCCCACCCCTACCTGATGCGCAAGCAGGTCAACGCCTACGGCCTGCGGTCGCTGGGCGACGCCCTGCTGATCCCGCTGCGCGACACGTCGGGCACGCTGCACAGCCTGCAATTCATCTACCCGGACGGCGGCAAGAAGTTCCTGACTGGCGGCATGACCCAGGGCTGTTATGTGGCCATCGGCAGGCCGCGCGAGGCGCTGCTGATCGCCGAGGGCTACGCGACCGCGGCAACGCTGCATCAAGCCTCTGGCTTGCCGGTGGCGGCCTGCTTCAGTGCCAACAACATGGAGCCCGTGGCACGCGCGCTGCGCGCCAAGTTCCCCGAGTTGCGGCTGGTGCTGTGCGCCGACGATGACCGCCAGACCCAGGGCAACCCCGGCCTGACGGCGGCACGCGCTGCGGCGCGGGCGGTGCATGGCGTGGTGGCGGTCCCGGTGTTCGAGGGGGGTGGCCCATGTCTGAGCTGACCGACTTCAACGACCTAGCCAGCGAGTGCGGCCTCGAGGCCGTGGCAGAGGTCATCAAGGCCGCTGTGCAAACAGAGCCACGGCCGCCTGAGCGGACCTTCCCGGATCTGCCCGAGGTCGACGACAACCAGGACGGGCTCGGCGGCACGATGACGGCCGCTGCACCGGCTCACGAATGGACTGAACCCATACTTCCCGGCAGCGCCAAGACGCCCGATATCCCGGTCTATGAGGTGCTGGCCGGCTGGCTGGGCGACTACGCCCACCATGTCGCCAAGTCCACCCAGACACCTGGGGTCATGTCGGTGCTGTGCGCGCTGGGGGTGCTGGCGACCGTGCTGCAACGCCGCTTCGAGGTCGCGCCCAAGGGCGGCAAGAGCTTTCGAGAAACCCTGTCCCTGTGGTGCGTCAGCGTGAGCCCACCCGGCACGCGCAAGACGGCGGTGCTCGGGGCCTTCCTGGGGCCGCTGGTGCGCTGGGAGAAGCTGCTGGCCGACCGGATGCGGCGCGACATTGCCAAGAACCTGACGCTGCGCAACACGATCCAGAAGCGGATCGAGGCACTGACGCTGCGCTGTGGCAAGGCAGACCCGGCCGAGCTGGAAGAACTGCGGCGCGAGATCGAGCAGCTTCAGGACGAGCTGCCCGACGAGCTGCGCGCGCCCAGGCTGTTCACCGCCGATGTGACACCCGAGCGGCTGCAAGTCATGCTGATGGAGCACGGCGAGAGCATGGCGGTTCACAGCGACGAGCCGGGCATCTTCGGCATCATGGGCGGACGCTACTCGGGCGGGTCGGCCAACCTCGACGTGTTCCTGCAAGGCCATGCCGGCAGCCCCATGCGCGTGGACCGGGCGGGTCGCAAAGCCTACGCCGACCGGCCGGCGCTGTCCTTCAACCTGATGATTCAGCCGGCCATCATGGCCGACGTGGCCAAGGGCAACGGCTTCAGGGGGTCCGGCCTGCTGGCCCGCTTCCTCTACGCCATGCCCGAAAGCAACGTCGGACGGCGCGATGTGCGCGAGATGCACGACATCCCCGACGAAGTGCGCGAGGACTACCAGGCCGGCATCGAGGGCCTGCTGCACGGACTGCCGGGCGAGCCCGGCGCACCCGGCCCGGCAACCGTCCTGGAACTGACCGATACGGCGCGTGAGCTGTGGTTTGACTTTGCCCAGGAGGTCGAGCATCTGCAAGGCGCGGGCGGCGACCTGGAGGGAATCAGCGACTGGACCAGCAAGCTGCCCGGCACCGTGGCCCGCATCGCGGCGCTGCTCGAGCTGGCCGAGTGGGGTCTGACAGCCGAGTGGGTCAGCGAGTCCGCCATGGCGCGGGCAATCCATCTGGCACGGCTGCTGATCCCGCACGCCCAGGCGGCCTTCGGGCTGCTGGGGGCCGATCCGGTGGACGACGACGCGGCGCTGGTGCTGCGCTGGCTGACCGGGCGCGGACTGGAAGAAGCCAGCCAGCGGGACATTCAGAGGGGCTTGTCCTGGCGCTTCAAGAACCTCGACAAACTGACCGCTGCCATCGACAAACTCAGACAAACCGGATGCGTGATGACCTACAGCAAGCGCAACAACAGGGCAAAACCAACTGCCATGGTTCAAATCAACCCACTTCTGTCGAGTTAGTCGATCTGTCGCTAAAGATGATTTCTAAGTAATTTTTACTTATTTATCAATATCTTGTACCTCAAGGCTACTACCGCTGCTAGACACATAGACAAACTCGACAAACCAGAGATCAGACCCTTGCACGACAAACCCGTCATGCCATCCATCATTTGGGTTTGTCGAGTTTGTCTACGTGTCGATGGGGGGTAGTGGCCTTGCCTGATCCACGACCAGGAGCAGGTGAACACCATGCAGCCGGCACCACCCACCCCCGGCTTCGGGTCCTTCCTGGCTACGGCCAGGGCGGGTTCATTCAGCCGCGCTCTCCGACTGTTCAACGAGTCCCCTAAGGGGGTCATAGCATGAACCAAGACACACAAGACCACGACATCGGCCTGCTGAAACGCTGGCCGGCACTGGGCCTGCCATGCACCCAGCAAGAGCTGGCCGACCTGGTAGGCGTCACACAGTCCGCGATCAGCCGCCACATCACGGCTGGCCACATTCCCCGCGACGGCACCGCCCTGGAGCAACTGCGGGCCTACCTGGCGCACCTTGAAGCCGAGGCCGAACGCCAGACAGGCGACGGCCTCCTGAGCCTGCCTGCGGAGCGCGCCGCCCTGGCGCGCGCCCAGCGCGAGGCGGTCGAGATGAAGAACGAGGCCATGCGCGCCGAGTACGCCCCGACCGCGCTGCTGCGCGAGGTGCTGGCCATGGTCAGCGCCCCGATGGCTGCCCATATCGACCAGTTGACCGGCCAGCTCGAGCAGGCCGCGCCGGATCTGCCCGAGTCCGCCCGCACTGTGGTGCTGGCCGTCATCGCCAGTGCCCGCGCCGCCTGGATCAGATCTACGTCAGAGCTGGTCGACCGCAGCTTGTCCGAGCAGCATGAAGACCAGGACGCCGACCTTGCAGACGATGGAGCAGGCGATGAGGTCTGACATGCAATCCGGCATCGAGCTGCTGATGCGCGTCGCCAACGGCGACCGCGTGACCCCTGACGAAGCGCGCCGCCTGCTGACGGCCGCAGCCGAGGCGGCCAACCATACCCAGGCGCTCGGGGTCGATCGCCTGGCCCGGATCAGGTACCGTGACGCCGCCCTGGTCGAGGCGTCGCGCCTGCTGGCCGCTGATGATGCCGGCGCCTGGACCGTGGCCGGCAGACTGGCCCAGGCCGTGAAGCGATTCCAAACGCGCATTTGGCCGCGCTTGCGTGCTGGAGGCATGGCCGGCAGCATGGACCCGCTCGACAGCGCCCTGCACCGGGCCTTCCTGGCCGGCGAGCGCGTCCCCGCCACCGCCAGGCGCCTGTTCGACCTGGTGAAGTAGGCCGAAGCGATAGCCGGATCATTTCAGTCAGGAAGCCTGACCATATAGGCATGACTGAAACCAAATCCACTTTCACCCCCGGCGCTGTCATGGCGGCAGCGCCTGACGCGATCCGCCAAGCTATCGGCGAGCATGTCGATTACCCCCACCCGCTCGCGGACGGTCTGACCCTGCGTCAGATCGCCTATGCGGCCGGCTCGCGGGTTCGACCTCCTTCCGAGAATGAACTCGACATATCCGTCATGGGACGCGGGATGATTTCGTCGGAGTTCTCCGCCGTGCTGGCAGACGGTTACACCAAGATCACCCGCGCCTCCTACGACTCGCACGCCGCCGATCACCTGAACTTCAGCGCTGTGATGGAGGTAAGCGACTTCAAGCCCGTTGAAATGGTCTCCCTGGACGATGACGGCCTGGAGCTGGAAAAGCTGGGAGAAAACGGGCGCGTCACTCGCGGATTCGCGTTTATGGCATCGGTTAATCAGTCCGTTCGCCTGACTACCTATGCTAAGGCGGTGCTGGTATCGCGGCAGGCCATCGTCAACGATCAGGCGTCCGCCATTGCCCAGAGCTTCACGGCCGTTGGCGTCAGTGCCGGCCGGATCGAATCGCGCCTCGTGACGGCCGCCCTGGAAAACCCGCCGCCGCTGTCTGACGGCCTGCCGATCTTTGGCCCCGAGCATGTCAACGTCATTGAGCAACCCCTGTCTGGTGCTGCGCTGGGCTCCGGCATGGCTGCGCTGCGCACCCAGCCGACCGCCACTGGACAACGATCCGGCTTGAGCGCGACCCACATCGTCACATCGCCCGAGCTGGAATTCGAGGCGCGCCGACTGATCCGCGATGCTGGCCTTGACCTGCGCGTCAGCGTTTTGGCCGATCTGCCGGCCCATCGCTGGTATCTGCTGGCTGACCCCGTGGCCTGCCCTGTCGTGGCACTGCTGCGCCTCTATGGCACCCGGCATCCTATCCGCGTCGAGCAGCGCAAGACCCCTGCTGAGGTAGACGGCACGCTGGTCCAAGTCACTGCCGACATGGGAGCCTGCATCCTGCGCCGAACCGGTATCGTGCGCGGCGGCATCGCTGCCTGACCCCTTCACGGGTAAGCCTACCAGGCACCGCGCCTTGCTTGTAACAGCGGCTGACAGCAAGGCATGACCGACAGCGGACGCGTAGCTCCTGAACGCTGCGAGTTGGTCAACCCCATCAAGACACCATCATGAAGATCATCAAGAAGCCAACGCGAAAGCAGATCGAAGCCTCTCGCTCACTGGTCCCCATCTCTGCTCTGTGCCCTGGCAATCCCCGCATTCAGCCTTCCACCAGCAAGACCGCACAGCCAGCCCGTAACAAGACCTATCCCAACCGCAAATCATGAGCACACAAGCCGAACGCCAAATCGCCGCTATCAAGCGCACCAACGACCTCCTGAATGGTCAGATCGACCCTTCTCTGTCCCTCGATGAACAGCGCACCCGCCGCGCTCAAATACTGGAAGCCCGCGCGGCATACGCTGGCGACGATGACCAGGAACAATCGGCCCAGCCCCGGCCGCCCAAGGTCTGCCCACTGTCTCGCGCCATGCTGCGCACAGTCATCAAGACCGGCCTTGAGAATGGCTTCAATGATTCCGTGGTCTGCAACGATTTCCTACGGCATTCCGTTGCCGTGGGCTGCGCCGAACTGGAGCTTGATGAATCTGACCCGGTTTTCGTCAAGGGAACCGTGTCCTACTTTCACGGCGACAACACCAGCCACGCCGATGCCGGCGTGATCATGAATGCCATGCATACCGTACTGGCTTCAGACAAGATGGGCGCGGCCCAGGAACATATCCTCATCGATGGAGGCCATGCCCCCATCGCTGACCCCGAAAACAAGTTCCGGGTCAGTTTCGTGGTTCGTTGCCCGGCATGACGGACTACCCCGCCGCAGACAGCTTGCGCCGCTGCTGGCCCTGGCAGCCCCGAGGCCATGCCGGCGCCGACCTGGAGCGCGTCGCCTATCACGAGGCCGGGCATGTCGTGCTGATGGAGTGGCTGGGATTGGAAGATGTGAGGGCCGAGGCTACCGCAATTGGAGGTCTGGCTCACATGCCGACCAGCTTTCTGGAAACCCCCCTTCCAGATCCGCCCCCAGATGAGTCCGGAATCCTGGCGGCCACCGCTGCGGCCGTTTGCCATGCTGGCGTCATGGCCGAGCAGATCAGATCCGGCCAGCCGTGGATCGGCCCTATCTATTACCCAGATCAAGATGACTTCAATACTTCCGAAGCCATGCTTCATACCAGATTCGGCAGGACCTCAAGCGCCGGCCATGGATATGCCCAGCGCGTCGCGCGTCACGTCCTAGAACACCACTGGGAGCGCGTCCAAGAGATCGCGGCCGCCCTGGTAGAGCGTGGCGAGTGGAGCGCTAAGAGCACGGCGATGGAGCGTCAAGCATGAGTAAGAAGGCCACTCGCCGCCGGGTCTATGCCACCGACATTCACCCGGTCGCGCTGGCGACCCTGAACCGGCAGGCCGCCGCCGAAGTCATCCTGCCCCGAATTGCCGAGCATGAGGCCCTGACCGCCTACCAGGAGGGCTGCGCCGGCTGGGCCGATCATGAGCATCTGTCCATCCTGGCCCATGCCGGCCTGTACCTGGTCGAGCGGGGCCTAGAGCCGCAAGAGCGAGACACCTTCGCGGCCGGGCTGGATCTGCTCGACAACCTGGCCGAGCGGTCCACTACCACCGCTGACGAGCTGGCCCTGCTGCGCCAGATGGTCGCAGCCCATGACCGCCAGCGCGAGCAGATCGGACGCGGGACTACCTCAAAGCCCTGAAGGCGCTGCAGCCGCAATGCCGGGCCTGATCCTGTCCTCCCGTGGGCGGTATTGTGTCCAAATGGGGGGTCGCCTCAACAAGTGACGGTACTTTTGACGGTATCCAAGAAACCAGGATCGAAAAAGACAAAGCAGAATCAATGCATTGGACTTGTTTTTCGATTCCTGTCGGACCATGGATGAAGCCGCACGCGTTGGCACGGGTGCGGCTTTTTTATCTTTCCGGGGCCAGCTCAGGCCCGCGACAGCCGGATCAGCGCATGTGGCCGGACGGATGCTGCTGATGGCCATGCCCCATGGGCTGGGCATTGAGCGCGCGCACCGGCAGCTGGAGCTCGACCTGCTCGCGCTGGCCGTCCTGGCCCTCGAGCAGCAGCGTCAGCGGCACCTGCTCGCCGGCGCTGACCGGCGCCTTCAGGTCGAGCAGCATCACATGGTAGCCGCCCGGCTTGAGCTCGACCGTCTTGCCCGCCGGCAGCGCCAGCCCGGGGATGGCGCGCATCTTCATGATGCCGTCGTTGAGCGCCATCTCGTGGATCTCGACCACGCCCGCGACCGGCGAACGGACGGCCAACAGGCGCGAGTCGCGCTCGGCCGTCAGGCGCATGAAGGCGCCGGTGGCCTTTTGCTGCGCCACGGTGCCGCGCACCCAGGCGTCCTCGACCTTGAGCCGGGACTGGGCCCAGGCGCCCAGGCTGGCGACGCTCAAGGCAACGAGGAGGGAAGAACGAAAAATCTGCTTCATGATCGGGTGTCTTTCTGGCCGGGCGCGCCATCGGCGGGCCCGGGCCCTGGCCACTGGTGCGACAACAGCGCCGCCGGGCCGGATTCCAATGACGGCAAGCCACGGGGCAAGCCGCCGCGAGACGGATGGAGTCAGGCGGCGGCAGGCGGCGCCCGCGCCTGCACGCGCCAATCGGCCAGCCAGGCGCGCGGCTCGCGCATGGCGGCAAGCGGATCGGAACCATCCGGACCGGCATCGAGGCCGGCCCGCAGCGGCTGGGGCAGGAGGGCTGGCGCGTCGAGCAGGCACCAGTCGCAATGCAAGGCCGCCAGGCCAGGGCGGCTGTCCTGGGACGGCTCGCGCGCCGGCTCGACCGGACGCAGGATGCCGGTGCTGCTGCAAACCTCGAACGGCAGCGCGGGCGCCAAGCGCAGCGCCGCCTGAGCGGCCGCAGGTGCCAGGGCATGCAACAGGACGGCCCACAGAGCCCAGCCTGCAGTCCAGCGTCGCACAAGGCTCTTGCATGTCATGTTTTGCATTGTAGTCATGCGAGGCCGTTACACTGTGTGTCAGCTTCAGGCAAGGTAGGCTTGCATGGAGCTCCCAAGGAGCACTAGAAAACATGACCCCCGCAGAACAAGCGTTGCGCGACGCTGCACTGGACTATCACCGCTCGCCCAGCAAGGGCAAGATCACCGTCAACCCGACCAAGCCGCTGTCCAACCAGCGCGATCTGTCGCTGGCTTACTCGCCCGGGGTTGCCTACCCCTGCCTGGCGATCGAGCAGGACCCGAGCCTGGCCGCCGACTACACCAGCCGCGGCAACCTGGTCGCCGTGATCACCAACGGCACCGCCGTGCTGGGCCTGGGCGACATCGGCCCGCTGGCCTCCAAGCCGGTGATGGAAGGCAAGGGTTGCCTGTTCAAGAAGTTTGCCGGCATCGACGTGTTCGACATCGAGCTGGCCGAGAACGACCCCGACAAGCTGGTCGAGATCATCGCCTCGATGGAGCCCACGCTGGGCGGCATCAACCTGGAAGACATCAAGGCGCCCGAGTGCTTCTACATCGAGAAGAAGCTCAAGGAGCGCATGAACATCCCGGTGTTCCACGATGACCAGCACGGCACCGCTATCATCTCGAGCGCAGCGCTGCTCAACGCGCTCGAGCTCGTCGGCAAGGACATCGGTTCGATCAAGATGGCCGTCTCGGGCGCCGGCGCCGCCGCGATCGCCTGCCTCGACGTCATGATCGGTCTCGGCGTCAAGGTCGAGAACATCCTGGTCTGCGACTCCAAGGGCGTGATCCACAGCCAGCGCGCCGATGCCCTGGCCGGCAAGCTCGATGCCTCCAAGCAGCGCTTCTGCCGCGACACCGACAAGCGCACGCTGGCCGACGCGATGGTCGGCTGCGATGTCTTCATGGGCTGCTCGGCCGCCGGCGTGGTCAACGCCGAGATGGTCAAGTCGATGGCCGACAAGCCGGTCATCCTGGCGCTGGCCAACCCCGAGCCCGAGATCCGCCCCGAGATCGCCAAGGCCGCGCGCCCGGACTGCATCATCGCCACCGGCCGCTCGGACTACCCGAACCAGGTCAACAACGTCCTGTGCTTCCCCTACATCTTCCGCGGCGCGCTCGACTGCGGCGCGACCAAGATCACCGAGGAAATGAAGCTGGCCTGCGTGCGCCAGATCGCCGACCTGGCCAAGAGCGAGATCAGCGACGAGGTCGCCGCCGCCTACGCCGGCCAGGACCTGGTGTTCGGCCCCGACTACCTGATCCCCAAGCCCTTCGACTCGCGCCTGATCCTCAAGATCGCGCCCGCGGTCGCGCAGGCCGCCGCTGATTCCGGCGTCGCCACCCGCCCGATCCAGGACATGGCGGCCTACAAGGAGAGCCTGGGCCGCTTCATCTACCAGACCGGCATCCTGATGCGTCCGGTCTTCAACGCCGCCAAGTCCATCGCCGCCGACAAGAAGCGCGTCGCCTACGCCGACGGCGAGGACGAGCGCGCGCTGCGCGCGGCCCAGGCCGCGATCGACGACCAGCTCGCGCTGCCGATCCTGATCGGCCGCCCGGCCGTGATCGAGGCTCGCATCGCCAAGGCCGGCCTGCGCATCCGCGCGGGCGTCGACTTCGAGGTCGTCAACCCCGAGAACGATGCGCGCTTCCGCCAGTACTGGGAGACCTACCACAAGCTGATGGGCCGTGACGGCGTCACGCCCGAGATGGCCAAGGCTGCGGTGCGCCGCTCCAACACCATCATCGCCGCGCTGATGGTCAGGCTCGGCGACGCCGACGCGATGATCTGCGGCCTGGTCGGCCAGTACGAGACCCACCTCGAGCGCATCGAGAGCATCATCGGCCGCAAGGCGGGCGCCAGCCATTTCGCCGCGCTCAACGCGCTGAACACCGACAACGGCCCGCTGTTCATCACCGACACCTACGTCAACGACAACCCGAGCGCCGAGGAACTGGCCGAGATCGCCTGGCTGTCGGTCAAGGAAGTGCAGCGCTTCGGCATTCCGCCCAAGGTCGCCTTCCTGTCGCACTCGAGCTACGGCTCGTCGAACCGCCCGTCGGCGCGCAAGATGCGGCTGGCGCGCGAGCTGTTCGCCGCCGCCCATCCCGAGATCGAATGCGACGGCGAACTGCATGGCGACGCCGCACTGGAAGAGGACATCCGCCGCAGCTACCTGCCGGATTCGGCCCTGACCGGCTCGGCCAACATCCTGGTCTGCCCGAACCTCGACGCCGCCAACATCCTGTTCAACGTCCTCAAGACCACGACCAGCGGTGGCGTGACCGTCGGCCCGATCCTGATGGGATCGGCCGCCAGCGCGCATATCCTGACGCCTTCGGCGACCATGCGCCGCGTGCTCAACATGACGGCGGTCGCCGTCGTCTGCAGCGCCGACAAGGGCTGAAGCCGGTCGCCAGGGCCCTGCCCTGGCGATCGCCCTGCGGCGGCTCAGGCGTCGCGCAGGGCGCTTTCGAGCAAGGCCAGGGCGGCGGGAATGGAGCCGGCCTCCGGCACCTCGGGCACGGCCAGCAGGCGCAGGTCGTCCAGCCCGCGGCTGGCCAGCTCGGCCTGCAGCTCCTCGGTGTAGACCCCCGGGGTCGAGCCGAAGCGCTGCAGCGGGCTGGCGTGCCAGACCATGCCGCCCCATTGCTGACCCGGATCGGCCTCGACCGCCGAGCAGCCGAGCCCGCAGGTCGGGCTGCCGTCGCGCAACGCGATGGCCAGCACCCGATGGCCGTTGTCGCGGTAGGTCTGGACCTGGTCGCAGACCTGGCTCGCGATCGCGCGGCAATGGCGCCGGAACATCGGGCTGCCATACATCTTCTTGACCATGCCCCAGCGCATCGAGCCGAGGTAGCTGACCTCGGGGCAAGGCATCTGGAACATGCCGACCTGGTGCTGCAGCGCGAGGTCGACCACCTCGCGGATCACGGCCGGCTGGCTCGCGAGCCCGCGCACGCAGGCGTTCTGGTTCAGCATGCAGTGCGACAGGAACACCAGCTTGCCCGAGCGGGCATCCGACACGCTGTCCTTGATCAGACCGATGGCTTGCGTCATGGAATCCTCCCTGGCTGGCAAAAACGGACCTGGCCCGCGACGGGCCTGCTGCCATGGTAGGTCGGGATCGATGCAGCGGCAACTGGCGCGCGGCAAGCCGCCGCCCGCCTTTGGTAAGCTCGGCGCATGAGCCATTCCCCCGCCACGGCCACCATCCAGGTGGTCTGCCTGTGCGCCGCCTGGTGCGGCACCTGCCGTGAATATGCCGCGCCCTTCGAGGCGCTGGCCCGGGCCCAGCCGCAGCTGCGCTGCCACTGGGTCGATGTCGAGGACGAGGCCGACCGGCTCGGCGATCTCGACATCGAGAACTTCCCGACCCTGCTGATCGGCGTCAATGGCCAGCCGGTCTTCTTCGGCGTGCTGCTGCCGCATATCCAGACGCTCGAGCGCCTGCTGCAAGAGGCGGCCGGCCGGCGCCCGCTGCCCGAGGACGAGCACAGCGAGACGCTGCGCCAGTTGCTCAAGAACCTGGAGCAGCGCCCGGGCTAGGCAGCGGGCACTGGCATCACAGCGGCATCAGGCCGCGTTGGCCTTGGCCAGGCGCTTGCTGCGGGCGCGCAGGTTGAGCGCCTCGACCGCGAGCGAGAAAGCCATCGCGGCGTAGACATAGCCCTTCGGGATATGGACCTCGAAGGCCTCGGCGGTCAGCGCCATGCCGACCATGACCAGGAAGGCCAGCGCCAGCACCTTGACCGAGGGGTGGGCATCGACGAAGTCGCCGATCGGCTTGGCGGCGAACATCATCACGCCGACCGCGGCGATCACGGCGGCGACCATGACGGCCAGGTTGTCGACCATGCCGACGGCGGTGATGACCGAGTCCAGGCTGAACACGATGTCGATCACCGCGATCTGGCCGATGATGCCCCAGAACAGGCGCTGGCCGGCGGCCTTGAGCGTGGCGGCATCGGTCTCGGGCGCATGGTCCTGCTCGCGCGCCTCGACCTCGACGAAGATCTCGTGCGAGGCCTTCCAGAGCAGGAACAGGCCGCCCGACAGCAGCACGATGTCGCGCCCGCTGATGCCCTGGCCAAAGACGTGGAACAGGTCGGCCTTCAGGCCCATGATCCAGCTCAGCGAAGCCAGCAGCAACAGGCGCGAAATCATCGCGAAGCCCAGGCCCAGGCGGCGCGCCTTGTCGCGCTGCTCGGGCGGCAGCCGTCCGACCAGGATCGAGATGAAGATGATGTTGTCCACGCCGAGCACGATC
Source organism: Malikia granosa (assembly GCF_002980595.1). Lineage (GTDB taxonomy): Bacteria > Pseudomonadota > Gammaproteobacteria > Burkholderiales > Burkholderiaceae_C > Malikia > Malikia granosa. The sequence continues at coordinate 26,137 of NZ_PVLQ01000019.1, read as the reverse complement.
TCGAGCGTGGTCAGCATGGCGAAGGCGATCCAGATATTGGGGTCGAACAGGAATTCCATCTTTTTTCCGAACTTGAATGAGCCTGGACAGGCAAGACTGTCGAGGATAGCGAGTCCTGATGACGGTTTACAGCAGCCTGGAGCGGGCTGACCGTCCGGAAAAACCGAAGAGTGACAGCTGCGGCATCAGCCCGGACCGGCCGGGGGCTGGCGCCCCAGGTCGGTCCGGGCCGGGACCGCTTGACTGCCGAACTGCAGCAGCTGGGCCGCGACGCTGGCCGCGATCACGGCCGGCTGCTTGCCCGCGATGCCGGGCAGACCGATCGGACAGATGACCTGCTCGAGCTCCTGCGGCGCGAAGCCGCGCGCCTGCAGGCGCTGGCGGAAGCTGGCCCATTTGCTGCGGCTGCCGATCAGGCCGATGAAGGGCAGGTCGGCGCGCTCGCGCTGACGCTGCAGGCAGGCCGCGACCAGCTCGAAATCCTCGGCATGGCTGAAGCTCATGATCAGCACCCGACTGCCTGGCGCGAGCTCGGGCAAGGCGCGCTGCACCGGGTCGGACCACAGGCACTGCACCCGGTCGGGCAGTCTGGCGGGAAACAGGCCGTCCCGGCTGTCGATCCAGCGCAGGGAAAAAGGCAGCGGCAGCAGCGCCTGCACCAGCGCCTGGCCGACATGGCCGGCACCGAAGATCGCCACCGGCGTGCGCGGCGGATCGAGTCCGGCCAATTGGCTGGCCGCGGCCGCATCGGCCAGGTAATGGAATTGCAGCTCGGCGCTGCCACCGCAGCATTGGCCCAAGGCGGGCCCGAGCGCGTAGCGGCGAATCTGTCCGTTCAGGGGCGAGGCGCTGCCCTGCTGCTGCAGTTCGCGCGCCGCGGCGATCGCCTGCAGCTCGAGATGGCCGCCACCGACGCTGCCGATCAGCCCGTCGGCGCCCAGCGCCATCCAGGCGCCCGGCTCGCGCGGGGTCGAGCCCCGGGTCGCGACGATGTCCACAAGCACTGCCGGCCCCTGGTCGAGGGCCCGCAACAGGGCGGCGTGGTCGGTGCTGGCAGCAGCTGGGCTTGGCATGTGGCCCAGTATGCCAGCGGCCGAGGCTGGAGCCAAAGCCCCGGCGCCGTTCAGCTCACTTGACCAGCGTGAGCTTGGTCTTGGCCTTTTCCGACACCTCGGCCGCCACCGAGCCCATCAGCAGCTGCAGCAGGCCGGTGCGGCCATGGCTGCCCATGACGATCTCGTCGCAGCCCTGCTCGGCCGCGAAGCGGGTGATCTGGTCGGCCGGGTGGCCGACCAGCACATGCTGCTGATAGCTCGCGCCGGCGGCGTCGAGCAGGGCCCGCGCCGTGGCGAGTTCGGCCAGGCCTTCGTCGCGGTGGTAGGCATTGAGCTCGTCGCTGCTGACGAAGCTGCGCACATTGCCGTCGACCGGCAGCTGCACGTTGAGCAGGTGCAGCTCGAGACCGGCGGTGCCGCGCTGCAGCAGTTGCTCGAGGGCGCGCACGCTGGCCGCCGAACCGTCGATGGGGATCAGGATCTTGGTCATGGGGCGAATCTCCTCTCAGTCTTTCTTGGCCAGGTCGACCAGCGGGGCCTGCTCGGCCGGCGCCTGGCGCGCGGCGATCGCCTTGCCGACCAGGACCACGGCCACGGCACCGATGACCGAGGTGACATAGTGCAGCCAGGAAGGCGCGTGCTGCAGGTAATCCTTGAGGAATTCGTCGGTGACGAACATGCCGCCGGCGATCCAGCCCAGCAGGCCAGCACCCAGCGTGATCACGACCGGGAAGCGGTCCATCAGCTTGAGCACGAACTTGCTGCCCCAGACGATGATCGGGATGCTGATCAGGATGCCGAACACGACCAGGCCCATGTCGCCCTTGGCGGCACCGGCGACGGCGATCACGTTGTCCAGGCTCATGACCGCGTCGGCGATCACGATGGTCTTGATCGCGCCCATCAGCGTGGTGGCGCCCTCGACGTTGTCGTGGTCGTCGTCCTCGGGCTGCAGCAGCTTGATGCCGATCCACAGCAGCAGCAGGGCGCCGACGATCTTCAGGAAGGGCAGCGCGAGCAGTTGCAGCGCGAAGAAGATCAGCACCACGCGCAGGGCGATCGCGCCGATCACGCCATAGGCGATGCCCTTGTTGCGCTGCGATTCGGGCAGCTTGCGGCAGGCCAGCGCGATCACGACCGCGTTGTCGCCGCCGAGCAGGATGTCGATGGCGATGATCTGCAGCACCTGCAGCAGAAACGCCAAGCTCAAATACTCTTCCATTGTCACCTCTTGCTAAGACTTGCTAAGGACGGTTGCAGGCGCCGTGGACGCCGGTGGCGGGATCGTACACCAGGGTTTTGGCGCCGCCGATGTGGAAACTACGGTTTTGCAAGCGGCCGGTACAGCAGCGGAAACTCGCGCGCCACCACCGGGCCCGAGATGTCCCAGGCGGTGCAGGTGCCGAGGTAGGCCGGCGTTTCGTCGGGCGCGGCCTCGGCGCGGCCACGCTCCATGCCCTGGAAGGCCGCCGTGGCCATGTTGAACAGCAGCTCGCGGATATGGGTGCAGCCCTGCGCCTTGCCCAGGTGCTGGTCGATCGCCTTGCGCCAGCCGCCAGCCATGGTGCAGCCGACCATGCGCTGCATGTGGGCCATGGCTTGCGGGCAGATGCCGTGCGGATAGGCCTCCATCGAGACCGCGATCTCCTGCACGACCTTGGCGCTGTCCACCGTGGCGCGGATCAGCATGTGGTGGATCGGCTCGCCGGGCTGCCAGCTGCGCTCGTTGCGGATCGTGAACAGCTCGGCCTTGGTGTCGATCAATTCGCCCTCGACGTCCCACAGGCCATCGTCGCGCAGGAAACAGCGGAACCGGGTTTCGCGGGTGTTGATCTGTCGTCGGGGCTGGGGAGCGGGAAGCGGCATGTTATCGACTCGGAAACGGTAGGGGTGGAAAAAATGGCGCGCGCCGTGATCTCAGTCGGGCAAGGGCAGGTCCAGCCGCTGGGCCAGCTCGCGCCGCAGCGCCTCGGCCCAGGTGCGGCGGTCGCGCCCCTGGGCGGTATCGACCACGCCGACATGCAGCTCGGCCTGCAGGTCGCTGGCGCACAGGGTACGCCAGAGCGACTCGAGCAGGCTGGTGTCGCCGATATAGGTCGGCCCATCGTGACGCGAGCCGCTGCGCGCATCGGTGTACTGCAGTCCGACCAGCTGCACCGGCATGTCGGTCGCGACGGCGGCCTGCAGCAGATTGGCATGGAAGGGCAGCAGGCTGCTGCCGTCGCCGGTCGTGCCCTCGGGGAAGACGGCCAGCCGGTCGCCGGCGCGCAGGCGCTCGGCCATCAGGTGCACCACCCGCATCGCGTCGCGGCGGCGGTCACGCTCGATGAACAGGGTGCCGGAGCCCTCGACCAGGCGGCCGATCAGCGGCCAGTGCCGCACATCGGCCTTGGAGACGAAGCGGCAAGGCAGGGCCGCATTGATCGCGATGATGTCGAGCCAGGAGATATGGTTGGCCAGCACCAGCAGCGGACCGCGCCCGGGCAACTCGCCATGCACCCGCAGGCGCAGGCCCAGATGGCCCAGCAGGCGCAGCGACCAGTCCTGCACCAGGGCCTGGCGCTGCTCGAAGTCGAGCTGGCCGAAGCGGCGCCTGATGGTCCAGGCGCCGGCCAGCAGATGGGCGAGCACACGCAACAGGCGCCAGGCGGCGCGCAGATTCTTCATGCAGCGGCCTCTCAGCTGCGCGACACGGCCTGCGCGTCGTAGGCGACCTGGCCACCGACCAGGGTGGCACGCACCGACACCGGCAGCTCATGGCCGTCAAAGGGGGTGTGCTTGCCGCGGCTGCGCAAGGTAGCGTCGCCGATGGTCCAGTAGGCCTTGGGATCGATCACGCACAGGTCGGCGACGCCGCCCTCGACCACGCGCCCGATGCTCGAGGCCAGCGTGCCCAGGCTGCGGCCCAGCACCGCAGCCGGGCCCTGGGTCAGCACGGCGAGCGCGCGCGCCAGCGGCACGCCATCCTGCTCGGCCCATTTCCAGGCCAGGCCGAGCAGCAGCTCGACCGCGGTGGCGCCGGCCTCGGCCTCGGCGAAGGGCAGGATCTTGGCGTCGGCATCGACCGGGTTGTGGTCGGACACCAGCGCGTCGATGGTGCCATCGGCCAGGCCGCGGCGCAACGCCTCGCGGTCGCGCTGCTGGCGCACCGGCGGCTGCAGGCGCAGGCGGCTGTCGAAATAGCCGATGTCGATGTCGGTCAGGTGCAGGTTGTGCACGCTGATGTCGCAGGTGACCGGCAGGCCCTCGGCCTTGGCCTGGCGCACCAGCTCGAGACCGGCGGCGCTGCTGATGCGGCACAGGTGCAGCTGGACCTGGGTGCCGGGCGCCTTGCAGACCCCGCGCAGCAGCTCGAACACGGTCTGCAGCGCGATCACCTCGGCCGCGACCGGGATGCCGGCCAGGCCGAGCCGGGTCGCCAGCGGGCCGCTGGCGGCCACGCCCTTGCCGAGCCAGAAGTCCTGCGGGCGCAACCAGACGCTGTAGCCGAAGGTGGCAGCGTACTGCAGCGCACGCTGCAGCACCTGGGTGTTGACGATGGGCACCTCGGCCTGGCCGAAGGCGACGCAGCCCGAGTCGGTCAGCTCGACCATCTCGGTCAGCACCTCGCCCTTGAGTCCGCGCGTCAGCGCGCCGAGCGGGAACACGCGCGACTGGTGCAGCTTCTCAGCGCGGTACTTGAGCATCTGCACCAGGCCGGGTTCGTCGAGCACCGGCTCGGTATCGGGCGGGCAGACCAGGCTGGTGACGCCGCCGGCGACCGCCGCCGCCGTCTCGCTGGCCAGCATGCCGGCATGTTCCTGGCCGGGCTCGCGCAGCCGCATCGAGAGGTCGACCAGGCCCGGCGCGACGATGCAGCCGCTGGCGTCGATGACGCGGTTCGGAGTGAAGTCGGCCGGGATCTGGCCGATGCCGACGATGCGGCCGGCCGCGATGGCGATATCGGCCAGGCGGTCGGTGCCGCTGGCGGGGTCGATCAGGCGACCGCCCTGGATCAGGGTTTTCATGTGAAGTCCTTTTCTGTAGCGGTTCAGGCCATGTTGCCGGCGACGATGCCCATCACGGCCATGCGCACCGCGATGCCGAAGGTCACCTGAGGCAGCACCACGCTCTGGCCGCCGTCGACCACGTTCGAGTCGATCTCGACGCCGCGGTTGATCGGGCCCGGGTGCATCACGATCGCATCGGGCTTGGCCCATTGCAGGCGCTCAGGGGTGACGCCGAAGCTCTTGAAGTATTCGTGGCTCGAGGGCAGCAGCGCGCCGCTCATGCGCTCGTTCTGCAGCCGCAGCGTGATCACGACATCGGCATCCTTGATACCTTCTTCGAGCGTGTGGCAGACCCGCACGCCCATGTCGGCGAACTCGCTCGGCACCAGGGTGCGCGGACCGACCACGCGCAGGTCGGGACAGCCCAGCGTGGTCAGCGCATGGATGTCGGAGCGCGCCACGCGCGAGTGCAGCACGTCGCCGACGATGGCCACCGACAGGTTGGTGAAATCCTTCTTGTAGTGGCGGATCGTGTACATGTCGAGCAGGCCCTGGGTCGGGTGCGCATGGCGGCCGTCGCCGGCGTTGACGACATGGACATGGGGCGCGACATGCTGCGCGATCAGGTAGGGCGCGCCCGACTCGCTGTGGCGCACGACGAAGATGTCGGCCGCCATGGCCGACAGGTTGGCGATGGTGTCGAGCAGCGACTCGCCCTTGGCGGTCGAGCTGCGCGCGATGTCGAGGTTGAACACGTCGGCGCTCAGGCGCTTGGCCGCGATCTCGAAGGTGGTGCGGGTGCGCGTGCTGTTCTCGAAGAACAGGTTGAACACGCTCTTGCCCCGCAGCAGCGGCACCTTCTTGACCTCGCGGTCGCCGATGCTGACGAAGTTGGCCGCGGTATCCAGGATCTGGGTCAGGATCTCGCGCGACAGGCCTTCGGTCGAGAGCAGGTGGATCAGCTCGCCGTTCTTGTTGAGCTGGGGATTGCGTTTCTTCATCTCAGGCCTCCGCGTTCTTGTCTTGCACCACAAAGCTGAAATGGCCCTGCGCGTCGCGCGCGAGCTCGAAGGACTGGCTGACCGGCAGCGCCAGGCGCACGGCGGCGAAGTCGGCCTGCATCGGCAGCTCGCGCCCGCCGCGGTCGACCAGCACCGCCAGCTGCACGCTGGCCGGGCGGCCGTAGTCGAACAGCTCGTTGATCACGGCGCGGATGGTGCGGCCGGTGTAGAGCACGTCGTCGACCAGCAGCACATGGGCGCCGTCGACGTCGAAGGGCAAGCGGGTCTGCTCGCTGCTGGCGCTCAGGCCGCGCTGCTTGTAGTCGTCGCGGTGCATGGCCGACGAGATCACGCCGATCTCGCCGTCCAGTCCCAGCTCGCGCTGCAGGCGCGCGGCCAGCCAGGCACCGCCCGAGGTCACGCCGACCAGCTGGAGCGAACCCGCGCTCATCGCGATCAGGCCCTTGACGCCGCGCAGCAGCTCGGCGTAGAGCGCTTCCGCGTCCAAATTCAGGAAACTCAAGGCAAACTCCTCAAAAATTGTTCCAGGATGATGCAGGCCGAGGCCGCATCGGCATCCTTGGCGCCCAGGCTGTGCGCCTCGGTCGTGCTGTAGCGCTCGTCGACCTCGTGGACGGGCAGGTTGAAGCGGCCACGCAACTGGCGCCCGAACTTGAGCGCACGCGCGGTATTCTCGTGCGCCGCACCGTCCGGATGGAAGGGCACGCCGATCACCAGCGCGTCGGGCTGCCATTCCTTGATGCGCTCTGCCACCTGGGCGAAGCGCGCGTCGGCGCCCTCGGCCTTGATCGTGGCCTGCGGCGTGGCGGTGCGCGTGATGCGGTTGCCGCTGGCCACCCCGGTGCGCTTGGCGCCGAAGTCGAAGGCCAGGAAGCTCATCTGGCCGGGCGGCACGACCGGTATCGGCAGGCCGCTCATGCCCGCCCCGCTCCGGGCGCCAGCATCCAGGGCTGCAGCCCGAGCAAGGCCATGGCCTTGTCGTAGCGCTGCTCGATCGGCGTGTCGAAGATCACGGCCGGATCGGCCGCCACGGTCAGCCAGCTGTTCTCGGCCAGCTCGGACTCGAGCTGGCCCTCGCCCCAGGACGAATAGCCGAGCGAGACCATGACCTTGCGCGGACCGGCGCCCGAGGACAGCGCCTCGAGCACGTCGCGCGAGGTCGTCATCTCCAGGCCGCCCTCGATGCGCAGGCTCGACGCATAGGCCGAGGGCGGCGCCTGCTCCGGCTCGGCAGCCGACTCGGAAGACTCAGCCGCTTCGGCCGCCAGCGAGGGCGAGGCGGCGCGCTCGAGGCTGCCGAGCGCGTCGCGGATCGCCGCGCGGATGGCGGGCGGGGTCTCGTCGCTGCCGACCGTCTGGGCCTCGCCCATGGCCTCGTGCAGCACGAAGCCGCGCTCGGTCTGGATCGGGCCGCCACGCATCAGCGGCGCGCCCTGGAGGTCTGCGCGGCGCAGCTGCAGGTCGAGCCGGTCGAACAATTCCCCGAGTCCGATATCGGCCGGCTTGTTGATGATCAGGCCCAGCGCGCCGCGCGCGCTATGCTCGCACAGGTAAACCACGCTCTTGCCAAAGAGTTCGTCGTTCAGCCCGGGCATGGCGATCAGGAAATGATGGGTCAAGTTGATAGGGGCAGAATCCGAACTCATGGCTGCGAATTCTAAGCGGCTCGACATGACCCTGATTCCCAAGAAATATGACAGCGGACTGATTTGGTTCCGGCGCGACCTGCGCGCGAGCGACCAGGCCGCGCTCTACCACGCGCTGAAGGACTGCAAACGGGTCTGGTGCGCCTTCGTCTTCGACACCGACATCCTGCAGCCGCTGCTGGATCGTGGCCTGAAGGCCGACCGGCGGGTCGAGTTCATCCACGAGTCGCTGCTCGACCTCGACGAACAGCTGCGCGGTCTCGGACGCGCCAACGGCGTCGAGGGGGTCGGGCTGATCGTGCGCCACGGCCCTGCGGCCGACGAGATCCCGCGGCTGGCAGAACAGCTCGGCGTGCAGGCGGTCTATGCCAACCACGACGACGAGCCCGCCGCGCGCCAGCGCGACCAGCAGGTGCTCGGCAGGCTGGCGCACGCTGGCATCATGCTGCACCTGCACAAGGACCACGCGATCTTCGAGCGCCACGAGCTCGTGACGCAGAACGGCCGGCCCTATGGCGTCTTCACGCCCTACAAGAACGCCTGGCTGAAGAAGATCACCCCCTTCTACCTCAAGCCCTATGCGGTCGAGCGCCATGCCGGCGCGCTGGCGCCCTGCCCCGCCGCGCATCCGGCCGGCGTGCCGACGCTGGCCGAGATCGGCTTCGAGCCGACCAATCTGCGCGCGCTCAAGATCCGCACCGGCAGCCGCGGCGCCCAGGGCCTGTTCGAGGATTTCCTGACCCGCATCGAGCGCTACCAGCAGGCGCGCGACTTCCCGGCCGTCAAGGGCCCGAGCTACCTGAGCGTGCACCTGCGCTTCGGCACCATCAGCATCCGCCAGCTCGCCGGCGTCGCGCACCAGATGCACCTGCAGGGTCTGGTCGGTGCCAGCACCTGGCTGTCCGAGCTGATCTGGCGCGACTTCTACCTGCAGATCCTGGCCAATTTCCCGCAGGTGGTGAATGCGTCGTTCAAGCCCGAATACGACGCGATCCAGTGGGAGCATGGCAAGTCGGCCGAGCTGCAGTTCCAGGCCTGGTGCGAGGGCCGCACCGGCTATCCGCTGGTCGATGCCGCGATGCGCCAGCTGAACCAGACCGGCTACATGCACAACCGGCTGCGCATGGTGACGGCCAGCTTCCTGTGCAAGGACCTCGGGATCGACTGGAAGCGCGGCGAGGCCTATTTCGCCGAGCGGCTGATCGACTTCGACCTGGCCGCCAACAACGGCGGCTGGCAATGGGCCAGCTCGAGCGGCTGCGACGCCCAACCTTATTTCCGCATCTTCAACCCGGTCAGCCAGAGCGAGAAGTTCGACCCGCAGGGGAAGTTCATCCGGCGCTATGTACCCGAACTGGCCCAGCTGCCCGACGCCGCGCTGCACGCGCCCTGGCTGGCGGGCGCGATCGAGCTCGAGGCCGCCGGCCTGGTACTGGGCCGGGACTATCCGCGCCCGATCGTCGACCACGCCCGGGCGCGCGAGCAGACGCTGGCGCGCTACGCGGTGGTCAGGAAGCCCTGAGCGCGGCCGGACTCAGAGCTCGACCAGCTCGAAGTCCTCCTTGCGCGCGCCGCAATCGGGGCAGGTCCAGTTCATCGGCACGTCGCGCCAGCGGGTGCCGGGGGCCAGGCCGCTGTCGGGGTCGCCCTGCTCCTCGTCGTAGATCCAGCCGCAGATCAGGCACATCCAGCGCTTGTAGTCGTCCATGGGTTCAATCGGCGTCTTATAGAATGAATCGATTCTATCGGGGCCTCCCCGACCCTACTTGTCGATGACCCACTCCTCCGAACTGCCGTCCGCCCCCCTGTCCAGCAGCGACACCCAGGGCCTGCCCTGCGTCATGACCTTCAATGCCAACGATCCCAGCGGCGCCGGCGGCCTGGCGGCCGACATCGCCGCCATGGTCAGCGCCTCCTGCCATGTGCTGCCGGTGCTGACCGCGGTGCTGGTCGGCGACACCCGCCGCGTGCAGCACCAGGTGGCGATCGACGAGGAGACGGTCGAGGAGCAGGCGCGCTGCGCGCTCGAGGACATGACGGTGCAGGCCTTCAAGGTCGGCTATGCCGGCAATCCCGAGAACCTCGGCGCGATCGCGCGCGTGCTGTCCGACTACGACGGCGTGCCGGTGATCGCCTACATGCCCGACCTGTCCTGGTGCGAGGAGTCCGAGCTCGAGGACTACCTCGACGCCTGCGCCGGCCTGCTGCTGCCGCACACCACCGTGCTGGTCGGCAACCACAGCACCCTGTGCCGCTGGCTGCTGCCCGACTGGGACGAGGAGCGGGCACCGAACGCGCGCGAGGTCGCGCGCGCCGCGGCCCAGCTCGGCCCGCCCTACACCCTGGTGACCGGCTTCAACGCGCCCGACCTGTTCCTCGAGAACCACCTGGCGACGCCCGAGACCCTGCTCGCGAGCTCGCGCTACGAGCGCTTCGAGGCCAGCTTCAGCGGTGCCGGCGAGACCCTGTCGGCCGCGCTGTGCGCCCTGCTCGGCGCCGAGGGCGAGCTGGTCGATGCCTGCGCCGAAGCCATGACCTATCTCGACCGCAGCCTGGGCGCGGGCTTTCGGCCCGGCATGGGACGCGCGGTGCCCGACCGGCTGTTCTGGGCCCATGAGTCCGAGGGCCAGGCCGGCCTGGGCCCCGAGCCCGGCCAGCCCGCGGCCGATGCCAGCCACGACCTGCTGACGACCCTTTCCAGCGATGCCACGCCGCACTGAGCGCGGCCTCTTACTGCCTCTTACTCCTCACGCCATGACCGACCGCAACCAGACCCTGTTCGAACGCGCCAAGACCCTGATCCCGGGCGGCGTCAACTCCCCCGTGCGCGCCTTCAAGGCCGTCGGCGGCACGCCGCGCTTCGTGCAACGCGCCCAAGGCGCCTATTTCTGGGACGCCAACGAGCAGCGCTACATCGACTACATCGGCTCCTGGGGCCCGATGATCCTGGGCCATGGCCACCCGGCCGTGCTGGAGGCGGTGCAGCAGGCCGCGCTCGAGGGCTTCAGCTTCGGTGCGCCGACCGAGCGCGAGATCGAGCTGGCCGAGGAACTGGTCAAGCTGGTGCCGAGCCTCGAGATGGTGCGCCTGGTCAGCTCGGGCACCGAGGCCGGCATGAGCGCGATCCGCCTGGCGCGCGGCGCCACCGGGCGCAAGAAGATCATCAAGTTCGAGGGCTGCTACCACGGCCACGCCGACGCGCTGCTGGTCAAGGCCGGCTCAGGGCTCGCGACCTTCGGCAACCCGACCAGCGCCGGCGTGCCGCCCGAGGTGGTGCAGGACACGCTGGTGCTCGAGTACAACAACCTCGAGCAGCTCGAAGCGGCCTTTGCCGAGCATGGCGCGGCCGTCGCCTGCCTGATGATCGAGCCGATCGCCGGCAACATGAACTTCGTGCGCGCCTCGGTCCCGTTCATGACGCGCTGCCGCGAGCTCTGCAGCCAGCATGGCGCCTTGCTGGTGTTCGACGAGGTCATGACCGGCTTGCGCGTCGGCCTGGGCAGCGCGCAGGGCCATTACGCCAGCCTGATCCCGGGCTTCGAGCCCGACATGACGGTGCTGGGCAAGGTGATCGGCGGCGGCATGCCGCTGGCGGCCTTCGGCGGCAAGCGCGCGGTGATGGAGCTGCTCGCGCCGCTGGGCGCGGTCTACCAGGCCGGCACGCTGTCGGGCAATCCGGTCGCGACCGCCTGCGGCCTGGCCACGCTGCGCGAGCTGCAAAAGCCCGGCTTCTACGAGGCGCTGTCGGCGCGCACCCAGCGCCTGGTCGCCGGCCTGACCGAGGCGGCCCATGGCGCCGGCATCCCGTTCTGCGGCGACAGCCAGGGCGGCATGTTCGGCTTCTTCTTCATGGATCAGCTGCCGCAGAACTACGCCCGCGTCATGACCACCGACGGCGCGCGCTTCAACCGCTTCTACCACGGCATGCTCGAGCGCGGCGTCTACTTCGCGCCCGCCCTGTACGAGGCCGGCTTCGTGAGCAGCGCGCACAGCGACGCCGACATCGAGGCCACGGTCGCGGCGGCGCGCGAGGTATTCGCCCAGCTCTGAGCTAGAATCTCGGGTTTGTCAGGAGAGAGTCTTGCTTGGCCATGCCAATTGCAGGACCGCCGAAGGCGCAGGAGGCCCGCTGCAAGGCTGGCCTTGAACGCTCAGGCAAAAGGACTGGCAAGCGCCGGCTGCGAGGCCGGCGTCACCCCCTGGAGAGAGCCGCGCCCCGAGCGCGGCCACCGAAGGAGCAAGCGCTGACAGCCCCCAGGGGCTGGCGTGAATCTCTCAGGTAGAGCGGACAGGTGGGCAGTACATGCACCGTAGCGGTTCCGGACCGTACGGCGTATGCTTCACGTTGCTGAAAACTGCCTTCATACCGCCATGTCCGACCAGAACTCACTGCTGACCACCCCGCTTAACGCCCTGCACCTCGAACTCGGCGCGCGCATGGTGCCCTTCGCCGGCTACTCGATGCCGGTGCAATACCCGGCTGGCCTGATGGCAGAACATGCCCACACGCGCAATGCGGCCGGCCTGTTCGACGTCTCGCACATGGGCCAGCTGCGCCTGGTCGGCCCCGACGCGGCCGCCGCCTTCGAGACCCTGATGCCGGTCGACGTGATCGGCCTGGGTGTCAACAAGCAGCGCTACGGCCTGCTGCTGACCGACGAAGGCACCATCATCGACGACCTGATGTTCGTCAACCGCGACTATGCCAACGGCGGCGACCTGTTCGTCATCGTCAACGGCGCCTGCAAGGCCGGCGACATCGCGCATATCCAGGCCAAGATCGGCCAGCGCTGCGAAGTGATCCCGATGCCCGAACGCGCCCTGCTGGCACTGCAAGGCCCGCAGGCCGTGACCGCGCTGCAGCGCCTGGTTCCCGGCGTCGAGCAGCTGGTGTTCATGACCGGCGGCGCTTATCGCTGGAACGGCGCCGAGCTCTACATCACGCGCAGCGGCTACACCGGCGAGGACGGCTTCGAGATCTCGGTCCATGAAGCCCAAGCCGACGCGCTGGCGCGCGCCCTGCTGGCGCAGCCCGAGGTCAAGCCGATCGGCCTGGGCGCGCGCAACTCGCTGCGCCTCGAGGCCGGCCTGTGCCTGTACGGCAACGACATCGACACCACGACCACCCCGGTCGAGGCGGCGCTGAACTGGGCGATGCAGAAGGTGCGCCGCACCGGCGGCGAACGCGCCGGCGGCTTCCCCGGCGCCGACAAGGTGCTGGGCCAGCTCGACGGCAGCCAGCCGGCCACCCGCAAGCGCGTCGGCCTGATCGCCAAGGACCGGGTGCCGGTGCGCGAACATGTCGAGCTGCAGAACACGCAGGGCCAGCGCATCGGCGAAGTCACCAGCGGCCTGATCGGCCCGACCATCAACCAGCCGATCGCGATCGGCTATGTCGAGCCGGCCTATGCCGCGCTCGGCACCCAGGTCAACGCCATCGTGCGCGGCAAGGCGGTGGCGATGGAAGTCGCGGCCATGCCCTTCGTGCCGACCCGCTACTACCGCGGCTGATCTTCTTCGACAATGAGGCACCGCGCGCTGCGGTGTCCGAGCCAACTTTTTTCATCTGGAGCCCCCATGAGCCTGAAATACACCCCCGACCACGAATGGCTGAACGTCGAGGGCGATGTCGCCGTCGTCGGCATCACCCACCACGCCCAGGATGCCCTGGGTGACGTGGTCTTCGTCGAGCTGCCCGAGGTCGGCACCACCTTCGCCGCCAAGGACGTGGCTGGCGTGGTCGAGTCGGTCAAGGCCGCCGCCGATGTCTACATGCCGGTCAACGGCGAGATCATCGAAGTCAACGAAGCGCTGCGCGACGACCCCTCGCTGGCCAACACCGACCCGCTGGGCGCTGGCTGGTTCTTCAAGGTCAAGCTGTCCAACCCGGCCGAACTCGACGGCCTGCTGGACGAGACCGCCTACGGCGAACTGACCCAGTAAGCCACGCCTCATCGGCCACCGTCGGACTCGGCGGTGGCTTTCCTTTTTCTTGCCCGGAATCCACCTGCCATGTCGACGCCCACCGCCCGCCCCCTGGCCGACCTCGAAAACGCCAGCGAATTCATCGCACGCCACATCGGCGTGACCGCTGCCGACGAAACCCACATGCTGTCCGTGATCGGCGAGGCCTCGCGCCGCGACCTGATCGACAGCATCGTGCCGCGCTCGATCGCGCGTGGCAGCCGCATGGCGCTGCCCGAAGCGATCACCGAGGCCCAGGCGCTGGCTGACCTGAAGGCGATTGCCGGCAAGAACAAGATCTTCAAGAGCTATATCGGCCAGGGCTACTACAGCACCCATACCCCGGGCGTGATCCTGCGCAACATCCTGGAAAACCCGGCCTGGTACACCGCCTACACGCCCTACCAGGCAGAAATTTCGCAGGGCCGCATGGAGGCGCTGGTCAACTTCCAGACCATGGTCAGCGACCTGACCGGCATGGCGATCGCCAACGCCTCGATGCTCGACGAGGCCACCGCCGCCGCCGAAGCCATGACCCTGGCCAAGCGCTCGGTCAAGGCCAAGGGCAATGTCTTCATCGTCGGCGGCGACTGTCACCCGCAGACCATCGAGGTGATCCAGACCCGCGCCGCGACGATGGACATCCAGGTGAAGATCGCCGCCACCGAAGCCGAGTGGAACGCCGCGCTCGCCGCTGACGACTACTTCGCCGCCCTCAACCAGTACCCGGGCAGCAGCGGCTGGCTGTGCGACTGGAGCGAGTCGGCCGAGACCATCCACGGCAAGAAGGCCGCGCTGATCCTGGCTGCCGACCTGCTCGCGCTGACCCTGCTCAAGGCCCCGGGCGAGATGGGCGCCGACATCGTGGTCGGCACCACCCAGCGCTTCGGCATGCCGATGGGCGCCGGCGGCCCGCACGCCGCCTACATGGCCTGCCGCGACGAGTACAAGCGCTCGCTGCCGGGCCGCCTGGTCGGCATCAGCGTCGACACGCATGGCAACCCGGCCTACCGCCTGGCACTGCAGACGCGCGAGCAGCATATCCGCCGCGAGAAGGCGACTTCGAACATCTGCACCGCCCAGGTGCTGCCGGCCGTCGTCGCCAGCATGTACGCGGTCTACCACGGCCCGCAGGGCCTCAAGCGCATCGCCGAGCGCGTCGCCAGCTACACCGCCCTGCTGGCCCAGGGCCTGCAGTCGCTGGGCTACGCGCTGGTGCATCACACCGCCTTCGACACGCTGACGGTCAAGACCGCCAGCGCGGGTGCCGCCCACGCCCTGGTCCAGCATGCCGCCGCCAACGGCGTCAACCTGCGCCAGCTGCGCAACGACTGCGTCGGCATCTCGCTCGACGAGACCACCACGCGCGAGGACATCGCCCAGCTGCTGTCGCTGTTCGCCCAGCCGGGCCAGGCCTGCCCGCAGGTCGATGGCTTCGCCGCCGGCGTCGAGGCCCTGATCCCGGCCGCGCTGCGCCGCAGCAGCGCCTACCTGACGCATCCGGTCTTCAACCGCTACCACAGCGAGACCGGCATGCTGCGCTACATCCGCGCGCTGTCGGACAAGGACCTGGCGCTCGACCGCAGCATGATCCCGCTGGGCAGCTGCACCATGAAGCTCAACGCGACCAGCGAGATGATCCCGATCACCTGGCCCGAGTTCGCGCTGGTCCACCCCTTCGCGCCGGCCGACCAGCTCGAGGGCTACCGCCTGCTCGACGAGCAGCTGCGCGCCTGGCTGGCCCAGGCCACCGGCTACGCCGCCATCAGCCTGCAGCCCAACGCCGGCTCGCAGGGCGAGTACGCCGGCCTGCTGGCGATCAAGGGCTACCACGAGGCGCAGGGCAACGGTCACCGCAACATCTGCCTGATCCCGTCCAGCGCCCACGGCACCAACCCGGCATCGGCCCAGATGGCCGGCATGCAGGTGGTGGTGACCAAGTGCGACGAGAACGGCAACGTCGACCTGGCCGACCTGCAAGCCAAGTGCGAGCAGCACAGCGCCAACCTGGCCGCCGTCATGATCACCTACCCGAGCACCCACGGCGTGTTCGAGACCCAGGTCAAGGCCCTGTGCGAGCTGGTGCACAGCCATGGCGGCCGCGTCTATGTCGACGGCGCCAACATGAACGCGCTGGTCGGTGTCGCGGCACCGGGCGAGTTCGGCGGCGACGTCAGCCACCTGAACCTGCACAAGACCTTCTGCATCCCGCACGGCGGTGGCGGCCCGGGCGTCGGCCCGGTCTGCGTGGTGGCCGACCTGGCTCCCTACCTGCCCGGCCATGCGACGGCCAGTGCCCAGGGCGCCTATGTCGGCCCGGTCAACGACAGCGTCCCGAGCAGCCAGCCGGCCGTGGGTGCCGTCTCGGCCGCTCCGCTGGGCAACGCCGCCGTGCTGCCGATCTCGTGGATGTACATCCGCATGATGGGCGCCGATGGCCTGCAGCAGGCGACCGAGACCGCGATCCTGAGCGCCAACTACATCAGCAAGCGCCTCGCCGACCACTACCCGACGCTGTACGCCAGCGCCAACGGCCATGTCGCGCACGAGTGCATCCTCGACCTGCGCGGCCTGAAGGAAACCAGCGGCGTGATGGCCGAGGATGTCGCCAAGCGCCTGATGGACTACGGCTTCCACGCCCCGACCCTGTCCTTCCCGGTCGCCAACACGCTGATGGTCGAGCCGACCGAGAGCGAGACGCTGGAGGAACTCGACCGCTTCATCGACGCGATGATCGCGATCCGCGACGAGGTGCGCCAGGTCGAGGCCGGCGTCTGGCCGAAGGACGACAACCCGCTCAAGCATGCCCCGCACACCGCGGCCAGCCTGCTCGGCGCCGAGTGGAACCATGCCTACCCGCGCGAAGTCGGCGCCATGCTCAAGACCGGCCAGGCCGTCAAGTACTGGCCCTCGGTCGGCCGGGTCGACAACGTCTACGGCGACCGCAACCTGTTCTGCAGCTGCCTGCCCATCGGTGACGCCGAATAAGGCCCAGCCGCATTGATGCAGAAAGCCCGCCTCGCGCGGGCTTTCTGCCGTCTGCGCCCGGGCCGGCGGCTCATCCGGCCTGGAGCACGCGGGCCACGAAGGCGCGGAACCAGGCCAGCACCGGCGCCTGGGTCCGGCCCTGCAGCGTGATGTAGGCAAAGCGCGCCTGCACGCGCAGGGGGGGCTGCAGCTTGAGCTCGACCAGCCGGCCGGCCGCCAGGCCCTCGCGCACCGCCGCCAGGATGCCGAGGTAGATCGCCTGCGAGCGCTCGACCGCGGCGATCAGGCTGTCGACCTCCTCGCCCTGCAGCGAGACCATCAGCTGCGGATCGGCGGTGGGGCCGTACTGCTCGACCAGCAGCCGGGCCACCTCGTCGGACAGCGGGGTCGAGGCGACCGGATAGCGCAGCAGCTGCTCAAGACCGACGCCGGGCTGGCCGGCGAGCGGATGGTCGGCGCGGCAGACGAAGCCGGCCGGCTGGTCGCCGAGCGGGTCGATCTGCAGGTCGGGCGCGGGCGCCACCCGGCGCGCATCGACCACCAGCGCGTCGAGCTGGCGCGCGCGCAGCTGCAACAGCTGCAGCTCGGTCGGGCCACGGGTGATCGACACCCGCAAGTCGGGATGCTGCTCGGCCGCATGGCACAGCAGCGGGGTCGTCAGCAATGCGCCCGGGCCCGAACCCAGGCCGACCCGGATCGAGCCGCCACCGCCCTGCAGCCGTTCCGCGCTGCGCCTGAGCTCGGATGCCTCGAGCAGGATGCGGCGCGCGCGCGCCACCACCTCGCAGCCGAGCGGGGTCAGCTCGTTGCGCTTGCCGATGCGGTCGAGCAGCTGGCCGCCGAGCGCCTGCTCGAGGTTCTGGATGCTGCGGCTCAGCGCCGACTGGGTCAGGCAGCATTGCTCGGCGGCGCGGCTGAAGGAGCCGGTATCGGCAAGCGCCAGCAGATGTTCGAGGGCCTTGAGGTTCATGCCAGCGCATTCTACAAACGAATAGCAATGATCCAAATAATGCATTGGACACATCAAAAAGCCGCCCATAAGATGAAGGCATCCACTACATCAGAAGGAGACAAGCATGGACATCCGCAAGCGCCAGACCCTCAAGCGCGCCACCGCCCTGCTCGCAGGCCTGACCCTGACGGCTGCGGCCATGGCGCAATCGGGCAAGCCCCTCACCCTGATGGTGCCCTACCCGGCCGGCGGCGTCTCGGACGTCATCGCACGCATCGTCAGCCCGGTGCTGGCCAAGCATCTGGAGCGCACCGTGATCGTCGAGAACCTCGGCGGTGCTGGCGGTGCGATCGCCGCGCAGAAGGTGCTCAACTCCCCCGCCGACGGCAACATCATCTACCAGGGTTCGCCTAACGAGCTGATCCTGACCCCGATGGCCGTGGCCGCCGTCAAGCACAAGAGCGAGGACTTCCGCCCGGTGCAGTCCATCACGCTCAACGAGATGATCGTGTTCGCGCGCAAGGACCTGCCGGTGGGCAATGGTGACGAACTCGCCGCCTACGCCGCCAAGATGGCCAAGGAAGGCCGTCCCCTGACCTATGCCAGCGTCGGCCCCGGCTCGCTCTACCATGTCCTCGGCGAGCAGATGTCCAAGGTGCTCAACGTCCCGATGACGCATGTGCCCTACAAGGGCGGCGCGCCTGCCACGCAGGACCTGATGGGCGGCCTGGTCGACATCTTCATCACCCCCTACGGCAAGGCCTATGTCGAGCTGGTCAACAGCGGCAAGATCAAGGCGGTGGCCGCCCTCTCGGCCGAGCGCCAGGCTTCGTTCAAGTCGGTCCCGACCCTCAACGAGAGCAAGGCCCTCAAGGGCTTCGTGTTCGATACCTGGCAAACCTATTTCGTGCGCAAGGATACGCCCGAGCCGGTGGTGCAAGCCCTGCACAAGGCCCTGAGCGAAGTCGCCAACGACACGGGCGTGCGCACGACACTCGAAGCCCAGGGCATGATCGTTCCGAAACCGCTGGCCTTAGACAAGGTGACCAAGAGCTACAGCGACGAGATCGCCCAGTACCGCGCCATCGCCAAGTCGATCAACCTGCAGGCCCAGTGACACCATGTCCGACACCCTTTTCAAGCTGCAAGCCCTGTCGGACGAGTTCACGGCGTTGCGCCGCGACATCCACCAGCATCCGGAACTCGGCTATCAGGAGTTCCGCACCAGCGAACTGGTGGCCGAGCGCCTGGCGTCCTGGGGCTACCGCGTCACGCGTGGCCTGGGTGGCACCGGTGTCGTCGGCCAGCTGGTGCGCGGCTCGGGGGCCAAGCGCCTGGGCCTGCGCGCTGACATGGACGCGCTGCCGATCCAGGAAGCCACCGGCCTGCCGCACGCGAGCTGCCATGCCGGCCTGATGCATGCCTGCGGCCATGACGGCCACACCGCGACGCTGCTGGCCGCAGCCAAGCACCTGGCCGAGCAGGGCCAGTTCGACGGCACGCTGAACCTGATCTTCCAGCCGGCCGAGGAAGGCCTGGGCGGCGCCAGGAAGATGATGGAGGACGGCCTGTTCGAGCAGTTCCCCTGCGACGCGATCTTCGCCATGCACAACATGCCGGGCTTCCCGCGCGGCAAGCTGCTGCTGCGCGATGGCGCGACCATGGCCTCGAGCGAGAACATCACCATCACGCTCGAAGGCAAGGGCGGCCACGGCGCCATGCCCCATGTCGCGATCGACCCGGTGGTGGCCGGCGCCTCGATCGTGATGGCGCTGCAGACCATCGTCTCGCGCAACGTGGCGCCGCTGCAGATGTCGGTCATCACGGTCGGCTCGCTGCAGGCCGGCGAGGCCAACAACGTGATCCCGCAGCGCGCCACGCTCAAGCTCAGCGTGCGCTCGCTCGATCGTGGCGTGCGCCAGCTGCTGAATCAGCGCATCCGCGAAGTGGTCGAGGGCCAGGCGCAGAGCTTTGGCGTCCAGGCCAGCATCGACTTCCAGGGCGGCTACCCGGTGCTGGTCAACACCCAGGCCGAGACCGACTTCGCGCGCCAGGTCGCGCTCGAGCTGGTCGGCGCCGACAACGTCGAGCTGCAGACCGTGCCGCTGACCGGCAGCGAGGACTTCGCCTTCATGCTCGAGCAGGTGCCGGGCAGCTACCTGTTCATCGGCAACGGTGACGAGGCCAGCGGCGGCCACGGCGCCTGCATGGTGCACAACCCGAACTACGACTTCGACGACGGCAACATCGCGATCGGCGCCGCCTTCTGGGCCAGGCTCACCGAACGCTTCCTGGTTGCCTGAAGCCGCAGCAGGCAAGCTCAAAAACACAAGAGGCCGGCCGCTGTACAGCGCGCCGGCCTCTTGTCATCGAAGGCTCAAAGTCCCAATGCCGCGATGCCGGCGCGCGCGATCTGCGCGTCCTCGCTCGACTTGACGCCGCTGACGCCGACGGCGCCGATGCACTGGCCGTCCTTCATGATCGGCACGCCACCTTCGAGCATGCCCTGCACGCCCGGCACGCTCAGGAAGGAAGTGCGGCCACCGTTGATGACCTCCTCGTAGACCTTGGACTCGCGCCGGCCCAGTGCGGCGGTATGTGCCTTGGCCGGTGCGATCTGGGCCGAGATGGCCGGTGCGCCATCGAGGCGCTGCAGCCACAGCAGGTGGCCGCCGTCGTCGACGATGGCCAGGGTCACGGCCCAGTTATTGCCGAGCGCCTCGGCCTCGGCGGCGGCGGCGATGGCCTTGACGTCGGCCAGTTCAAGAACGGATTTGGTTTTCATGTCGGTTTATTGGGGTGAAGGAATCAGTTGCGGCTGACGGTCGCGGCCACGGGGATGGCAGCGCTCGCCGGCTCGCCAGCGAAATACTCGCGCGTGAGCTGCACGATCACCGGGCTGAGCACCAGCAGCGAGATCAGGTTCGGGATCGCCATCAGCGCGTTGAGCGTGTCGGCCACCAGCCAGGCGAAGTCCAGGCTCAGCACGGCGCCGAAATAGACCGAGATCGTCCACAGCAGGCGGAACGGCTTGGCGGAGACGGTGCCGAGCAGGAATTCCCAGCATTTCTCGCCGTAGTAGCACCAGCCCAGGATGGTGGTGAAGGCAAAGATCGCCAGCGCGACCGCCAGCAGGTACTTGCCCACGCCCGGCATCGCGGCCTCGAAGGCCATCGAGCTCAGCACCGCGCCGTTGGCGCCCGAGGTCCAGACACCGCTGACCATGATGGCCAGGCCGGTCATGGTGCAGACGATGATGGTGTCGATGAAGGTGCCCATCATGCCGATCAGGCCCGAGAACACCGGGTTGGAAGTCGCGCCGGCGGCCTGGGCGATGCCCGCGGTGCCGAGACCGGCCTCGTTCGAGAAGATGCCGCGCGAGACGCCCTTCTGGATCGCCATGATCACGGTCGCGCCGAGGAAGCCGCCGCTGGCCGCGGTCGGGTTGAAGGCCTGGTTGAAGATGGTGGCGAAGGCCTCGGGGATGCGGTCGGCAAACACGACCAGCACCACGCCGACGGCCAGGATGTAGCCAATGCACATGAAGGGCACCAGCACCTCGGCGACGGCGCCGATGCGCTTGATGCCGCCCAGCACGACGGCGCCGGTCAGCAGCGTCAGCACGACGCCGGTGATCCAGGTCTCGACGCCGAAGGCGTTGTGCACCGCGCTGGCGATGCCGTTGGCCTGCACCATGCTGCCGATGCCGAAGCCCGCCAGGCCGCCGAAGATCGCGAACGCGGTGCCGAGCCAGCGCCAGTTCTTGCCCAGGCCGTTCTTGATCGCGAACATCGGGCCGCCGGCATGCTCGCCATGGTCGTCGACCTCGCGGTACTTGACCGCCAGCACGACCTCGCCGTACTTGGTCGCCATGCCGACGAAGGCCGTCATCCACATCCAGAACAGCGCGCCCGGGCCGCCGACCGCGATCGCGGTGGCGACGCCGGCGATGTTGCCGGTGCCGACGGTGGCCGACAGCGCGGTCATCAGCGCCGCGTAGGGCGAGATCTCGCCTTCGGAATCCTTGCCGGGCTTGCGGCTCTGCCAGATCATCGCAAAGCCGTGGCCGATCTTGCGCAGCGGCATGAAGCCCAGCCGCAATTGCAGGTAGAAGCCGGTGCCCAGGATCAGCACGATCATGGGTACGCCCCAGACGATGCCGTTGAGCCATTCAAAAAACGCATGTAGGGATTGCACGGTAGTGCTCCTTTCCGGCCTGCAACAGCCTAGGGGGGTGAAAATGCCGCCGCTTCGTGAGCAACGGCAAGGGAAAAAATGATCAGGCGCGCAGCGGGAACAGCTGGTTGCCCGGGGCAGCGCCGACCTGGATCGCCTGCTCGTCGGCCTGCGCCACGACGTCGGCGATCATATCGGCGGTGACCGCCGACAGCGTCCAGCCCAGATGGCCATGGCCGGTGTTGTAGAACACATTGGCCTGGCGACCGCGGCCGACGCGCGGCAACATGCTCGGCAGCATCGGGCGCAGGCCGGCCCAGGGCAGCACCTGGCGCGTGCTGACGCCCGGGAAGCACTGCTTGACCCAGTCGACCAGCGGCTGGATGCGGTCGGCGCGGATGTCCTTGTTGTAGCCGTTGAACTCGGCCGTGCCGGCGACGCGGAAGCGGTCCGGCCCGAGCCGGCTGGTCACGAGCTTGGTCTCGTCGTCGAGCAGGCTGACGGTGGGCGCGGCGCGCCGGCTCTGCTCGTCGAGCAGGTTGACGGTGATCGAATAGCCCTTGACCGGGTAGATGTTGACGCGGTCGCCGAGCTGGGCCGCCAGCTCGCGGCTGGCAACGCCGGCGCAGACCACCAGGCCGTCGAAGCGGCGCTCCTGCACGCCGGTCTCGTCGGCCACGCTGACCACGGCCGTCTGGCCATCGCTGCGCAGCGAGCGCACCTCCTGGCCGAACAGCAGCGTGACGCCGAGCCGCTCGGCCGCGGCAGCCAGGCCATTGGTGAACAGGTGGATGTCGCCGGTCGAGTCGCTCTCGGTGTAGTAGCCGCCGTAGTAGTTGCCGGCCAGGGTCGGCTCGATCGCGCGCATCTCGGTCGGGGTGACGGCACGGCGTAGCAGGCCGCCAGCGGCCAGCAGCTTGGAGACCTCGCCCGCATGGTCGAAGCCGGCCTTGTCGCGGTAGATATGCAGGATGCCTTTCTTCTTGAGGTCGAAGTGCACGCCCTCGGCCTCGGCCCAGGCGAACAGGTGCTCGCGCGCGGCCACGGCCAGGCGGGCGGTCTCGATCGTGTTCTGCCGGTAGTTCGGGATGTTGGCGATGAACTCGGCGAACCAGCTCAGCTTGTGCCAGCTCGGCTTGGGATTGACCAGCAGCGGCGCATCGCTCTTGAGCATCCACTTCAGCCCCTTGACGAGGGTGGAGGGATGGGTCCAGACCTCGGCATTCGAGGCCGAGAGCTGGCCGCCGTTGGCGAACGAGGTCTCCATCGCCGCGTAGCGGTGCTTCTCGAGCAGGGTGACGGAGTAGCCGCGCTTGGCCAGCGCGTAGGCCGTGGTGACGCCGGTGATGCCACCGCCGATGACTGCGATCGATTTCATGAGGACAGGCTCCAAACAGGTCGATGGGAGGAGCACGTCGCGCACCCTGCGCCACGCGCGCCCCCTCTGTTTGGTACCTGAGAGATTCACGTCAACGCCGATGGCGTCGCGCTTGCTCCTGCGGTGTGCCGGGTGACTAAATCCGGCCGCTCTTCAGAGTTCTACGATTCGATCGGTCCTTTTGCCTGAGAGTTTCCGGGGCGGTTGCTCCTTCGGCGTCGCAGGCCAGGGGCCGGCGATCTCTCCCGATCGAACCTCGGCACTGGGCCGAAGATATTGCTGATTACGCAAGCATCGTGCCAGAGCGAAACAGGGAAAAACATCGGGGTTTACGCCTAAGTCGGCACCAATCTGGCGCATGCCGGGCCAATCAGGTGCAAGGCAGCCGGCATTGATGCGACCGCTGCGACGACCGGCGCGGCGCGGACCGGCCTGCTAAAGCTAAGATCGACGCCTATTCCACCCCTCGACGAGGAGTTCCCCATGTCCAAGCGCTTGTGCTGATCGGAGAGTCACCATGGCCGTCAGCGTTTTCGACCTGTTCAAGATCGGCATCGGTCCCAGCAGTTCCCACACCGTGGGCCCGATGCGCGCGGCGCGCCTGTTCGCGCTGCGGCTGCAATCGGGCGGCGTGCTGGCCCGGACCGCGCGCGTGCGCTGCTGGCTCTACGGCTCGCTCGGCGCCACCGGCAAGGGCCATGGCAGCGACACCGCGGTGCTGCTCGGCCTGGCCGGCCACGAGCCCGACACGGTGGATGTCGACCGGGTGCCGGAACTGCTGCAAGCGATCCGCGACAACCGCAGCCTGGCGCTGCTCGGCGAGCACGAGCTGGCCTTCGACGAGCGCGCGGACCTGCTGTTCATGCGCCGCGAGAGCCTGCCCTTCCACGCCAACGGCATGCGGCTGGTCGCCTACGACGCGCAGGGCCAGGAGCTCGAGAACCGCTGCTACTACTCGGTCGGCGGCGGCTTCATCGTCAGCGACGAGGTGGCGGCCGACGGCAGCAAGCAGAAAGTCATCGCGCCCGACGCCACCGTGCTGCCGCTGCCCTTCACCAGCGGCGCCCAGCTGCTCGAGATCGCCCGGCGCGAGGGCCTGAGCATCGCCCAAGTCATGCGGCGCAACGAACGGCACTGGCGCAGCGACGCCGAGATCGACGCCGGCCTGCTGCGCATCTGGCAGGTGATGCAGGACTGCGTGCAGCGCGGCTGCCGCACCGAAGGCATCCTGCCGGGCGGCTTCAAGGTCAAGCGCCGCGCCGCCGCCCTGCACCGCTCGCTGACCGAGCACCCGGAGGCGACGCTGCGCGATTCGCTCGCGGTGCTCGACTGGGTCAACCTGTACGCGCTGGCGGTCAACGAGGAAAACGCCGCTGGCGGCCGGGTCGTGACGGCACCGACCAACGGTGCCGCCGGCATCGTGCCAGCCGTGCTGCATTACTACGCGCGCTTCATCCAGGGCGCCAACGACGCCGGCGTGATCGACTTCCTGCTCACCGCGGCCGCGATCGGCATCCTCTACAAGGAGAACGCCAGCATCTCGGGCGCCGAGGTCGGTTGCCAGGGCGAGGTCGGCGTGGCCTGCTCGATGGCGGCTGGCGCGCTCTGCGCCGTGCTCGGCGGCACGCCCGAGCAGGTCGAGAACGCGGCCGAGATCGGCATGGAGCACCACCTGGGCCTGACCTGCGATCCGGTCGGCGGCCTGGTGCAGATCCCCTGCATCGAGCGCAACGCGATCGCCGCGGTCAAGGCGCTCAACGCCGCGCGCATGGCGCTGCGCGGCAACGGCAGCCATTTCGTCAGCCTGGACAAGGTGATCAAGACCATGCGCGAGACCGGCGCCGACATGAAGGTCAAGTACAAGGAGACCGCGCGCGGCGGCCTGGCGGTCAACATCGTCGAGTGCTGAGGGCCGGCTGCCGATGAACCTGTCCGTGCGCCAACTCCGGGCCTTCGTGCTGGCGGCCGAGCATGGCTCGTTCTCTGCGGCAGCGGCGGAAATGGGCGTGACCCAGCCCGGCATCTCGCTGCTGATCCGCCAGCTCGAGGACGAGCTCGGCCTGCAGCTGTTCCACCGCACGACGCGCCGGCTCGAGCTCAGCGTCATGGGCCGCGACATGCTCGACAGCGCCCGCCGCACGCTGAACCAGCTCGGCGCGCTGGAGCGGCATGCCCAGGACCTGCACCGCGGCCAGCAAGGCCGGCTGGATGTCGGCGTGATCGCCTCGGTGGCCTGCAGCCTGTTTCCGCCGACGCTGGCCAGGTTCCAGAAACAATGCCCGGGCGTCAAGCTGGAGTTCCACGAGGAGCAGGCCGCGCCGCTGCTCGAGCGCCTGCGCAACGGCGAGCTCGAAATCGGCTGGGGCCTCTACCCCAGCCCGCAGCCGGACCTGATGTTCGAGCCGCTCTACCGCGACCCGATGATCGTGCTGATGCACGAGGACCATGCCCTGGCCAGCCGCGAGCATGTCACCTGGAGCGCGCTGCGCAAGCACCAGTTCATCTCGGCGTCGCTGCAGTCCGGGGTGCGCATCTACACCGACCGGGCCGCCGCCGCCGCGGGCATAGAGATGCGCCCGGCCTACACCACGCCGTCGCTCACCACCGCGATCGGGCTGGTGCGCCAGCAGATCGGCTGCGCCGTGCTGCCGCTGCTGCCACTCGAGAACCTGAATCTCGAACGGCTGGTGATGCGCCGCCTCGAGCGGCCGGGCATCTGGCGGGAAAACGGCCTGATCACGTCCAAGGACCGGCGACTGTCGCCAGCGGCGCAGGCCTTCGTCGAGGCGGCCCGCCTCACGGCCAGCCGCTACACCCTGCCCGAGGCCATGGCCCGGCAGGCCAGGCAGCTCTAGGGCCTGTTAACGCAAGTTGACAAGGCAGTGGACTTGGCTCGAAACTGTTGCGATGCAACTGACTCGCGAGCAATTCGAACAGATCGCTCCACTGCTGCCACGCCAGCGGGGC
>NZ_PVLQ01000018.1 GCF_002980595.1 Malikia granosa | reverse complement strand
TTGCGTTAACAGGCCCTAGGCTGGGTCAGTCGGGTGGCGCGCCGACTGCGCCAACTGCGCCGCCGCCAGTGCCGAGCCGAATGCCGGCTTCCCCGCGTGCGGCAGCAGTGCTCAGCGCCAGGCGTAGGCGAGCAGCAGCAGGGCGATCGCGATCACCCAGGCCGACAGGATGCGGCAGGCATGGAGTGCCCAGACCTGACGGCGCCGGACCACCAGCTCCTCGACGCCGACAGCCAGGACGGACAGCAGCAGGCAGGCGCCCGAGACCGCGCCGGCAAAGGCGGCGAATCGCGGCACGCCGGACAGTGAGGGGGCGCCCGATCCGAGCCCGATTGCCAGCCCCAGCAGCAGGGCCAGCAGGCTGCGCAGCAGCGCCGGCCCCTTGGAGCCGATCGCAGCGCCCGCCGCGCCGGCCGCCGCGAGCAAATAGAGCCAGGCATCCGTGTCGGGATCGCCGGCAAGCCGGGCCGACAGGGCGCCGGCGATCAGTCCGAGCAGCAAGCCGATCAGTGCCTGGCGCTGCGACTGCAAGGCGCCCTGCCCCAGCCACAGTGCCAGCCCGAGCAAGCCCAGCAGATGCGCGGGCGCCATCATGGGATGCAGGATGCCGTTATAGAACTCGCCGATGCCGGCCACGGAACCATGGGCCCGAGCCGCTTCGGGCCAGGTCATGGCAAGCAGCGCGGCACCCAGCAGATGGCGGGCAGGACCCAGGCGACTCACGGCGAGGGGCGAGAGAAAACGGCCACTCACAAGGCACCGCTCAGGAAGCCGACGCCGAGCAAGGAGATCAAGCCACCGCACAGGCGCACCGCCTTGAGCCCCAGCGGCCAGCGCACCGCCATGCCGATCAGGATGCCGCCCAGGTGCAGCAGGCCGGTCGCGACCATGAAGCCCGCCGTGAACAAGACGGGATTGGCGGCCTCGGGCAATTCAGCGCCATGGGCATGGCCATGGAAGATCGCGAAGGCGCCAACGACCACGGCGGCCAGCCAGAGTGGCGGCCTGAGCGCTGCGGCAACCATAGCGCCGATGACGATGGCCGAGGCAGCGATGCCCTCCTCGATGAAGGGCACCGGAACGGCCAGCAGACCCAGCACACCGCCGACGGCCATCACTGCAGGAAATACCACCGGCAGGGTCCAGACCGCCTTCTCGCCCATGAAGGCACCCCACAGGCCGACGGCCACCATCGCGACGACATGGTCCCAGCCGAGCACCGGATGCAGGAATCCACTGGTGAACCCGCCCGCCAGGCTGCTTGCATCGGCATGGGCATGGGCCGTGCCGGCCAGCCAGGTGGAGAGCAAGAGGATCGCGAGGGTTCTGAGGTGGGCGGTGGACATGACGGACAAGGGGGAAAGTTTCGAGCGCATGAAGGGTAAGTCGCTCGCGTGAATATTGCATGAATCCGCCCGCTAGCGATTTCATCGAGCTGAAATCATGCCGCCATAAACTGGTTTGCGATCAAGCCTTGGCCGAGAGCCAGAAACGCCACCCCGGCCAAGCGCCCCGAGATTCCTAGACATGCCGATGACACCAAGCCGCTGGCCCCTGGCCCTCCTGATCGCCCTGCTGCTGCCACTGGACGGCGCCCGCGCGGCACCGGGCGCCCATGTGCATGGGCACGCCAGTCTGCAGCTCGCCCTCGATGGCTCGAGGCTGACGCTCAGCCTGGAGAGCCCGCTGGAAGCGCTGCTGGGCTTCGAGCACAGCCCGCGCAATGCCGCCGAAGGCGAAGCCGTGCGCCGGCTCGGCCAGGGCCTGCGGCAGGCCGATGTCCTGTTCACGCTGAGTCCGGCCGCGCAATGTCGGCTCGAAGGGATGGAAATCAGCTCGGCTGCGCTGCCGACCGAGCTGCTGCGCGAGCCAATGCCCGCCGCCGCTGCCGGCAAGCCAGCCGATGCCAAGCAGGCCGGCAAGTCTTCGCCGGCTCCCGACGCGCATGGCGACCTGCTGGCCGAATACCGCTACCACTGCGCCCGGCCCGAACAGCTGCGCCGCCTGCAGACCGGTGCCTTCAAGGCCTTTGGCAAGCTGCGCCGGATCGAGCTCGAGCGGGTCACTGGCCGCAGCCAGGGCCTGCACCGGCTCACGCCCGGCCAGCCCGAGGTCAGCTGGTGAGCGGCAGCAAGACAGCAGCCAGCCTGCTGCAGGTCGAGTCGCTGCGCTTCGGCTGGAATGCGCGCAGCGCGCCGCTGCTCGACATCGAGGCGCTGAGCCTGACGGCGGGTGAATCGCTGTTCGTCTGCGGCCCGAGCGGCTGCGGCAAGAGCAGCCTGCTGGGCTTGCTCGGCGGCGTGCACCTGCCCCAGCAAGGCCGCATCCGGCTGCTCGGACGCGATCTGGTCAGCCTGGGCCGGCAGCAGCGCGACCGGCTGCGCGGCGACCATATCGGCTTCATCTTCCAGCAGTTCAACCTGATTCCCTACCTGAGCGTCGAGGAAAACGTGCTGCTGCCCTGCCGATTTTCCGCCCGGCGCGCCGAGCGCGCGCGCCAGCTCGATGCCGACCCGAGGCGCTCGGCCCAGCGCCTGCTGGAGCGGCTCGGGCTGGACCCGGCTCTGGCGCGGCGCCGGGCCATGGAGCTGTCGGTCGGCCAGCAGCAACGGGTGGCGGCGGCGCGTGCGCTGATCGGCAGCCCGGAACTGCTGATCGCCGACGAGCCGACTTCGGCGCTGGATGGCGACAGCCAGCAGGCCTTCCTCGAGCTGCTGGCCGAGGAGTCGAGGTGGGCCCGCAGCGCGCTGCTGTTCGTGAGCCACGACCGCGCGCTGGCCAGCCGCTTCGACCGCTGCCTCGAGCTGCAGCCGCCAGTCCGTTCGGCCCAGGGAGGCCGCTCGTGAAGGCGATGCTCTGGCTGGCGCTGCAGAGCGCCTGGAACCGGCGCCACACCCTGGGCCTGACCCTGGTCGCGCTGTCGCTGAGCGTGGCGATGCTGCTCGGTGTCGAGCGCGCGCGCGAGGCCGCCCGGCAGGGCTTCGCGCAGTCGATTGCCGGTACCGACCTGATCGTCGGCGCGCGCGGCAGCCCGGTGCAGCTGCTGCTGTATTCGGTGTTCCGCCTCGGCGAGGCCAGCCACGACATGAGCTGGAGCAGCTTCCAGCGACTGCGTGACGATCCGGCCGTGGCCTGGGTGATTCCGCTCACCCTGGGCGACTCGCACCAGGGCTTTCCGGTGCTGGGCACCAACCAGGACTATTTCGAGCATCTGCGCTATGGCGACCAGCTGCCGCTGGCGCTGGCTTCGGGCCGGCGCTTCGAGCAGCTGTTCGAGGTCGTGATCGGCGCCGAGGTGGCGCGCCAGCTCGGCTACAAGCTGGGCGACAGGCTGGCCCTGAGCCACGGCCAGGGGACTGAGGCCCTGGCCAGCCACGAGGACCTGCCCTTCGAGGTGGTCGGCGTGCTGGCACGCACCGGCACCCCGGTCGACCGGACCCTGCATGTGAGCCTGCAGGCACTCGAGGCCATCCACCTGGGCTGGCAGGGCGGCGCGCCGCTGCCCGGCCTCAGCATCCCGGCCCGGTTCGTGCAGAAGTTCGACCTCGAGCCCAAGCGCGTCACCGCCGCGCTGGTCGGGCTCGAGAACCGCGCCGGGGTGTTCCGGCTGCAGCGCGCGCTGCACCAGTATCCCGGCGAGGCCTTGCAGGCCGTGCTGCCCGGCGTGGCGCTGGACCAGCTCTGGAACCTGCTGGGCGTGGTGGAGCAGACGCTGGCGGGCGTCTCGCTGCTGGTGCTCGCGATGGGCCTGAGCACCATGGTCGCCATCGTCTGGGCCGGCCTGGGCGAACGCCGGCGCGAACTCGCCATCCTGCGTTCGGTGGGCGCCGGCCGGCGCCATATCGTCGCGCTGCTGGCGCTCGAAGGCCTGCTGCTCTCGCTGGCGGGCGCGCTGCTGGGCTATGGCCTGCTGGGACTGGCGGCCCAGGCGGCGGCCGGCTGGACCCAGTCCGAGCTCGGGCTGACGCTGCCGGCCTGGGGCACGCCAGCGCGCGAGCTCAAGCTGCTGGCCGGCGTGCTGCTGGCCGGGCTGTGCGCTTCCCTGCTGCCGGCCTGGCGCGCCGCCAGGCTGACCTTGTCGGACGGGCTGATGCCCAGACTCTGAAATCCATCACCATGACCCCTCTGCTGACCCATGCCCGCCCGCTCCTGCTGGGCGGCCTGCTGAGCCTGAGCGGCCTGCTGGTTCCGACCGGCACGGCCCAGGCGCAAGCCCAGCCGCGCTACCAGCTCGGCGAACGGCTGCCCGAAGCCGCTGCCGGCAGCGAGTCGGAGGGCTATCGCAGCCTGGGCTGGAATGCCCTGATGCCCAGGAACTGGAACCCGGCCCAGGCCTTCGAGGGGCTGGACTTTTCCGCCATGAGCGATGCCGACCCGCGCGCGGTGGAAGCGCTCAAGCGCCTGCAGCAGGCCTGGGAACAGGCGCCGGTCGAGCAGTCGCTCGACCGCCAGCGCGTGCGCATGACCGGCTTCGTGGTGCCGCTCGACGGCAGCCAGGGCGCGCTGCGGGAATTCCTGCTGGTGCCCTATTACGGCGCCTGCATCCACACGCCGCCGCCACCGGCCAACCAGATCGTGCATGTCAAGCTGGCCACGCCCGCGAAGGAGATCAAGCTGATGGACAGCGTGGCAGTGACCGGACTGATCCGGGTCCAGCACTCGAAGACCGAACAGGGCGCCTCGGGCTACACGCTGAGCGGCGACTCGGTCGCCCCGTTCCAGGCCAGGAAACGGCGCTCCTGAGGCGCTCGCCCGACGGCTCCGGATTTATGTCGGGCTCGCGCCGAATTCAGGCCGGGTTCAGGGCGTGCCGACCGAGATCGACACGTTCATCATGCCGGCCTTCTCGAACACCAGCACCAGCGGGTAGTTGCGCCCCCAGTGCAGGTCCTGCTTGCGGCCCTTGAGCAGCAGATGGGATTCGCTCGAGAAGAACTGCTCGCCACCGCCGGACTTGAGCTCGAGCCCGTCCAGCGCCTGGGAGTCGGCCGAGACGAAGGCCACCGACTCGGCGATCGGCGAGTAGGCGCGCAGCAGGCGGTCGCCCTCCTCGACCTCGCGCGTGGTGAAGTAGACCGGCACGTCGGCCTGCCCCTCCTCGCTGGCCACGGCCCAGGGGTGGAACAGGATGAAGTTGGGCGCAAAGTATTCATGCGCTACCGCCGGACCGGCGCAGGCGGAGCAGGCCAGCAGGCCGGCAAGGATCGATGGTTTGAGTTTCATGGACATGTCCTGGTGGTAACTATTCAGCCCCCCA
>NZ_PVLQ01000017.1 GCF_002980595.1 Malikia granosa | reverse complement strand
CGTGCCGAACACGCCATCAAATACCCCCCCCACCAACCACCCCCTCCCCCCCCCCCGGGGGCCACCTTGAAATCACTCAGACGTGCGCTTATCGTGAATTACCGTTCTCGACCCAATGCCGCCGCTGAGCTTTTAGAATATCTCTCATTCAACGCCAAAGTTAAGCAGCGGCAAAGCGGAGCATTGGTGCCGTCCGTGTTGAACCGCCAGTTAGCCATCAAGCGCGTACGAGCGGACTCTTGAGGGGCAAAACCATGAAAGGCTCCTTGTCTCTATCCGGGGCCAAGGCCATATCGCTCCCGAAAACAACGTCCCAAAAACTCTCGTCAGTTAACGGGGCATTATTATCGCCCCCTTCGTGTGTAATAGCATGAAGTCGATACCGCTCCCACGAGCCAAGATATTCAAGAGCACCTTCAATCGTTTGACGCTCAAGAGATACTTTCGCGACCTTCTGGATTGATTTTACGAGCGTATCAACGTAGACATGAAGATTTTCAACTAGCGTAGGCAAGTATGGAAGTGATTTTGCACTATGCATAATTGAATTTCTCGTGTGATAAATTCTAGACATGTGCCATTTTACCTTTTTCCTGTGATGACGAAGTGTTTGCTGTGTTGCAGTTCTGCTTTTAAAAAGCTCAGAAAGTCGCCAAACTCTATTAAGGAGAAGTGGGGATGTGTTTAGTAGTTTGCACAGGTGAATCCGTGGATTTTTATGCTCATCGCACAAAATTACCCTAACAAACTTAGAGAAATTGGAGTCTGTGCCAGGCATTGCTGCCAGAATGGCGCTGCTGCCTGGCGCGTGTGCACAAACATCAATATAGGCCGAAAGAAATAATTTTTCAGGGTACGTCAGGGTCAATGATGGTATTAGGCACTCGGAAAAATATTCAATTCTCACACTCTCGCGACCGGGGCGCGACACCAATCCTTCCAAGCCTGCCCAAAGATCAATTAGTTGATTTTCAGCCGAGGTTGACTTCAGCGCAGATCGGTGCAATCTGACGGTTCTTTGAAGCCTACTGGCTGACTCGGATGTCAATAAGCTCCCATGAGTTGCACTCATGAGCCCAAGCATTTCCTCTTCCGATGAATTTGTATGACTTACCCAGCAGTGCATGGGATCTGGTGCATCGTGGATAGTGTATATCTTGCCAGTATTTATATCGCGAACCAATGCTAATGGCTCTGACTTAAACAACTCTCGGTGCTTATAAAATCTCACTATTCCCGCGAATTCATTGAGTATGCCGGAGCCGATTTTGTATGCGTGCGCCGGGCTCGGGGTTTTTAATTTACCAATCAAAATGAGTTTTTTCCCGATATTTTCAGCATCTATTAGACGCTGTTGGTCTGGGGATAAATTATTCCAAGTTGATGATGCTTCTTGTAATACAATTTTAAATTCCGCAAGAAGCTTAGGGTAGTCACCGAATGGCCCATCTACGAAGTACATGCACTCATATTCCGACGTATTGCTTGGAAATTTCTCGAAGAATTTTGACAGCAACTCTTTTCTATCAAAAGAGGCTTTATTCTTGAGCCGTCGCACAAGCAGGTTTTGCGTCACATGGTACGTGTGGCGCCTTGGGAAACCATGCATTTCTGCCTGCACAATGAAATTGGACACAAGATTTAAGAGATCAATTTTGTTTTTTGGTGAATTTTCTATGGTATCGGATATTGACTTCATGACACCAGTGAAATAGTCGCCCATTATTATTCTTAAGCCTGATGCCGCCCTGGAAATCGCATCCGCTTGATTTGAGTTTTCGGAAAATGTTTCAATATGCGTTCTGCACAATGCTTTTTGCTGGGTTGATAGTGAAGCATCTTTTGAAATACTCCACTCCAGCTCCTCGATAAATGGCTTAAGCGCTTCTTTTGAAATGCCGGCTCGATGATTTGCGAGAGCTACGCTCTGCAGCTCAAATGTTCTCGAGAATGTATTTAATGCTGGTGCTTTAAAGCTGTCGTCTGTAATATCATATAACTGTTCATCCAATGCCTGAGCAAAGAAAACTAGAGCTCTATCTTGCTCGCATTCAGGTGTAAATTTGAGATTTAGTTTTCGCACTTATTTCTTCCCTTGTAAATATTAATTCTTGATGGCTAACTTTGCGTCAGGGCGACTTCCCAACTGTGTAACATCGGAGCTGCTCCGTAACATCGAACATCGACGTGGGTAGTAAAGCGCTTGCCACCTGAATGCACCAGACATAAATCCGGCGGATTTACTGCCCTAACCGAAAACTATCGGTGCCACATCTAAAGGCAGATTTCGGAAACTGCTCTCTGTATTTTTTCATGGCCGAAAAAAGCCCCCATCAGACCACCGAGCCAACCCCCAGCCTCCCCCCACCTGCCAAGCATCGTCCTGACTTTTAGTTTTGATCATTATGCACGGACTTGGCGCGCTTCCTGCTTCCCAGGATCACTACCAGCACCTTGCCTGGGAGCCATTTCCATCGCAGAATGACCACAAGCCAGAAGGACAAGAAGATGACGCCCCCACCCTGCCTGGTCTGGCTGCCGGCCGACCATCGTCAACTGGGCCCGCATGCCACGCCCTACCTGCTGCTCGGCGACAAGTACGCCCGCGCGGTCCGTGACTGCGCCGCGGCGCAGCCCGTGATGTTCCCGCTCGCCGCCGCTGACGATCTGCCCGGCCTGCTGGGCCTGGTCGACGGCGTGCTGCTGACCGGCTCCCCGTCCAATGTCCATCCCTCGCATTTCGGCCAGGAGGTGGCCAATCCCGCCTTGCCGCTCGACCCGGCGCGCGACGCGCTGACGCTCGCGCTGGTGCGCGCCTGCGTCGAGCAGGGCGTGCCGCTGCTGGGCATCTGCCGCGGCTTCCAGGAAATCAACGTCGCGCTCGGCGGCAGCCTGCACCAGACCGTGCATGGCGTGCCGGGGCTGATGGACCACCGCGAGCGCGGCGACACGCCGGAGCAGGAATACGCCCCCAGCCACGAGGTCCGGCTGGCGCCCGGCAGCGCGATGGAGGCCTGGGCCGGCGGGCCGGTCGCGCGGGTCAACTCGCTGCACGGCCAGGGCGTGGACCGGCTGGCGCCCGGGTTGCGCGCCACCGCCCATGCGCCCGACGGCCTGGTCGAGGCCTTCGAGCTCGAGGGCGCGCGCCGCTTTGCCTGCGCGGTGCAGTGGCACCCCGAATGGCGCTGTGCCGAACACCCCTTCTACGCCGCCATCCTGTCGGCCTTCGGCGCGGCCGTGCGCCAGCGCCAGGCCGAACGCCTGTCAGGCAGCAGAACCACCCCATAGAGGCAGACATGAACAACCGCAAGGACACCCCGCAGAGCTACAACGAGCTGGAGCATTGGCTGAACCAGCGCCGCGTGACCGAAATCGAGTGCCTGGTGCCCGACCTGACTGGGGTGGCGCGCGGCAAGATCCTGCCGCGCGAGAAGTTCACCGAGGACCGCGGCATGCGGCTGCCGCAGGGCATCGTCGCGATGGGAGTGACCGGCGAGTTCCCGCCCAGCGGGCCCTATTACGACGTGATCGCGCCGACCGACCACGACATGCAGCTCCGCCCCGACCCGTCGACGGTACGCATCGTGCCCTGGGCCACCGACCCGACCGCGCAGGTGATCCACGACTGCTTCGACCATGACGGCCAGCTGATTCCCTACGCGCCGCGCAGCGTGCTGCGCCATGTCTGCGGCCTGTATGAAAAGATGGGGCTGAGCCCGGTGGTCGCGCCCGAGCTCGAGTTCTACCTGACCGCGCGCAACACCGACTCCAACATGCCGCTGAAGGCACCGGTCGGGCGCAGCGGCCGCGCCGAGACCTCGCGCCAGGCCTACAGCATCGACGCGGTCAACGAGTTCGACCCGCTGTTCGAGGACATCTACGACTACTGCGGCAAGATGGAGCTCAACGTCGACACCCTGATCCACGAGGTCGGTGCCGGCCAGATGGAGATCAACTTCTTCCATGGCGACCCGCTGAACCTGGCCGACGAGGTGTTCCTGTTCAAGCGCACCGTGCGCGAGGCCGCGCTGCGCCACGACATGTACGCGACCTTCATGGCCAAGCCGATCGCGGGCGAGCCCGGCAGCGCGATGCATATCCACCAGAGCCTGGTCGACCAGGAGTCCGGTCGCAACATCTTCAGCAAGCCGGACGGCACGCCGTCTGACGAGTTCTTCTACTTCATCGGCGGGTTGCAGCGCTACATCCCGGCCGCGATGGCACTGGTCGCGCCCTATGTCAACAGCTACCGCCGCCTCGCGCGCCACACGGCGGCGCCGATCAACATCGAGTGGGGCTACGACAACCGCACGGTCGGCATCCGCTCGCCGATCTCGGGGCCGCAGGCGCGCCGGGTCGAGAACCGCGTCATCGGCGCCGACGCCAACCCCTATGTCGCACTGGCGATGACGCTGGCCTGCGGCTACCTCGGCCTCAAGAACAAGATCCGCCCCAAGCCCGAGATGCGCGGCGACGCCTACCTGTCGCCCTACACGCTGCCGCGCAGCCTGGGCGAGGCACTCGACTGGCTGCGGCGCGAGACCGACCTGCACGAGGTGCTCGGCGCCGGCTTCATCACGGTCTACACCGAGGTCAAGGAGCTCGAGTTCGAGGAGTTCATGAAGGTGATCTCGCCCTGGGAGCGCGAGCACCTGCTGCTGCATGTCTGATTGATCCCGCCATCACGAGGAGAGCCGAAGATGAATCCCGCCCACAATCCGCTGACCACCGAGCTGCAGGCGCTCGACAGCGCGCATTTCCTGCACCCATTCACCGACCACCAGGGCCTGGCCAGGAAGGGCGCGCGCATCATCACGCGCGCCGACGGCATCTATGTCTGGGACAGCGAGGGACACCAGATCCTCGACGCGATGAGCGGGCTCTGGTGCGTCAATGCCGGCTACGGCCGGCGCGAGCTGGCCGAGGCCGGCTACCGCCAGCTACTCGAGCTGCCCTACTACAACAGCTTCTTCCAGACCACGACCGAACCGGCGGTGCGGCTGGCCGCGCGCCTGAGCGAGCTCGCGCCGCCGGTCGGCGGAAGGCGCTTCAGCCACGTGTTCTTCTCGAGCAGCGGCAGCGAGAGCAACGACACCAATGTGCGGTTGGTGCGCCGCTACTGGGACCTGATGGGCCAGCCCAGGCGCAAGGTCATCATCAGCCGCATCAATGCCTACCACGGCAGCACGCTGGCGGGCGCCTCGCTCGGCGGCATGAGCGGCATGCACGCGCAGGGCGACCTGCCGCTGCCCGACATCACCCACATCCAGCAGCCCTACTGGTATGGCCTGGCCGAACCGGGCGAGAGCCGGCACGACTTCGGCCTGCGCGCCGCGCGCTGGCTGGAGGACAAGATCCTCGAGATCGGCCCGGAGCGGGTCGGCGCCTTCATTGCCGAGCCGGTGCAGGGCGCCGGCGGCGTCATCATCCCGCCCGACAGCTACTGGCCCGAGGTGCAGCGCATCGTCGACAAGTACGGCATCCTGCTGATCGCCGACGAGGTGATCTGCGGCTTCGGCCGCCTGGGCCACTGGTTCGGCTACGAGAAGTTCGGCATCCGGCCCGACCTGGTGACATTCGCCAAGGGCGTGACCAGCGGCTACCAGCCGCTCGGCGGCACGCTGATCAACGAGCGCATCGCGCAGGTGATGGTCGAGAAGGGCGGCGAGTTCACCCACGGCTATACCTACAGCGGCCACCCGGTGGCCTGCGCGGTGGCGCTGGCCAACCTCGACATCCTCGAGCGCGAGGACCTGCCGGGCCGGGTGCGCACCGATACCGGGCCCTACCTGGCGCAGCGCTTCGGCGAGCTGGCCGACCATCCGCTGGTCGGCATTGCCGAGAGCTGCGGCTTCGTCGCCGGACTGGCGCTGGTGCAGGACAAGGCCAGCCGCCAGCCCTTCGCGCCCGAACTCGCGGTCGGCATGCTGTGCCGCAAGCACTGCTTCGACAACGGCCTGGTGATGCGCGCGGTTGGCGACCGCATGATCGTTGCGCCACCGCTGATCATGGACTGCGGCCAGATCGGCGAGATGATCGCGCTGATCCGGCTGGCGCTCGACCGCACGCTGGCCGACCTGCGCGAGCGCGGCATCGCGATTGGCGACTGAGGATAAGTCTGAATTATTCCCGTCAGTCGTGCACAGAAATGTGGACAACTTGTTGACCACGTTTTCAAGTGATTGATTCTTAAAGCACCTCATCGAGGTGCTTATTTTTTGTGCAAATCAAAAATCGAGTTGCCAACAAGTCTGTGGATTGAAATCTGGCAACTTCGATGTTATCCACAGAATATTTCACGGGCCGGAAGTTGCTATACCCAAAGATATCCACAGGATAGCTGTTATTCACAGGGTTTTAAATTTTGCAAGATTTTGATCTGTTTTTTGAAAAATCACTTATCCACAGACTTGTTCTACCTTCTACTACTACGACTATCTTTTAAAAATTAGTCATAAGAGATAGCAACAAAAGTCCTGGGCAAGCAGATCCGGAGCGGCGAAGGCATGATCTGCCTGGAAGACCAGGAATAAATACCCCTTAGGGGTACATGGAGAGACCTGGGATACCCCCGGGCGGCGCAAGAAATGCACGGTTTTGCAGCGACCCTTTGACTACAATGTCCCGAGATGCCTGGCACGGGAAATGCAAGGCCTTGCCGGTCAGGCCATGGCCTGGACCACCGATCACCTGAAACAGGAAAAATGATGCAAAAACGTGTTCTGTTGCTGGCGACCGTTGCGGTCGCTGCCCTGGCGGCTTGTGGCAAGAAGGAGGAGCCGGTGGCCCAGGCGCCGGCAGCCGCTCCGGTCGCCGCCGAGGAGAAGGTCCTCAACATCTACAACTGGCCGGACTACATTCCTGACGGCATGATTGCCGCCTTCGAGCAGGAAACCGGCATCAAGGTCAACTACGACACCTTCGAGACCAACGAGGCGCTGCATGCCA
Organism: Malikia granosa; assembly: GCF_002980595.1. Lineage (GTDB taxonomy): Bacteria > Pseudomonadota > Gammaproteobacteria > Burkholderiales > Burkholderiaceae_C > Malikia > Malikia granosa. The sequence goes on along the minus strand of NZ_PVLQ01000017.1, from coordinate 65,416 downwards.
AGCTGGTCGCCGGCAACACCGGCTACGACATCGTGGTGCCGGGCGCCGTGTTCGCCAAGCCGCAGATCGAGGGCGGCCTGCTGCAGCCGCTCGACAAGTCCAAGCTGCCCAGCCTGGCCAACCTCGACCCGGACGTGATGAAGATCCTCGACAAGGCCGATCCGGGCAACAAGTACCTGGTGCCCTGGGGCTGGAGCTTCACCACCGTCGGCATCAACAAGACCAAGGTCGAGAAGGCGCTGGGCAAGACCCCCATGCCCGAGAACGCCTGGGACCTGGTGTTCAAGCCCGAGTACACCGCCAAGCTCAAGTCCTGCGGCATCGCCTACCTGGATTCGCCGACCGAGATCCTGCCGGCTGCGCTGCACTACATCGGCAAGGACGCCTACTCGAACGATCCGGCCGACTACAAGGCGGCGACCGAGATGCTCGGCAAGGTGCGCAAGGACATCCGCCTGTTCAGCGCGACCATGATCGACGATGTCGCGGGCGGCAAGGCCTGTGCGGTGGTCGGCTGGGCTGGCGACATCAATATCGCGGCCGGCCGTGCCAAGGAAAACGGCTCGACCGACGTGATCGAGGCCCTGCTGCCGAGCAGCGGCGCCTTGAGCTTCTTCGACACCATCGCGCTGACCAAGGATGCCAAGCACCCGGACAACGCGCACAAGTTCATCGAGTTCTACCTGCGCCCCGAGAACGCGGCCAAGATGGCCAACGAGATGAACTACAACACCGGCAACAAGGCTGCGCTCGACAAGGTCGAGCCGGCGATCGCCGGCAACAAGACCATCTTCGTCGAGTCGGCCTACCTGGCCAAGATGGTGCCGCCGAGCAGCTTCAGCAACGAAGCCCGCGAAGCCATGGCCAACGCCTACAACGCGTTCAAGCAAGGCAAGTGATCCGCCGGCTCGTCCGGTGAAGCAGGGCTGTTTGGTGCAAACAGCCCTTTTTTTCGACACAGCATTTGGGCATTCCGAGGGCCACCATGGCAGAGATGAAAGAGGGCTATCTGGTCACCGAAGACCTGGTCAAGCGCTTCGACGAGGCAGTCGCGGTCGACGAGGTCAACCTGTCGATCCGCCAGGGCGAGATCTTTGCCTTGCTGGGCAGTTCGGGCTGCGGCAAGTCGACCTTGCTGCGCATGCTGGCCGGCTTCGAGACGCCGAGCTCGGGTCGCATCCTGCTCGGCGGCCAGGACGTCGCCGGCCTGCCGCCCTACGAGCGTCCGATCAACATGATGTTCCAGAACTACGCGCTGTTCCCGCACCTGGACATCTGGGAGAACGTGGCCTTCGGCCTCAAGCGCGAGGGCTGTCCGAAGGACGAGATCAAGCGCCGCGTCGGCGAGATGCTGGACCTGGTGCAGCTGGGCGCCTACGCCAAGCGCAAGCCGCACCAGCTGTCGGGCGGCCAGCAGCAGCGGGTCGCGCTGGCGCGCAGCCTGGCCAAGAAGCCCAAGCTGCTGCTGCTCGACGAGCCGCTCGGTGCGCTCGACAAGAAGCTGCGCGAGCAGACCCAGTTCGAGCTGGTCAACATCATCGAGAGCGTGGGCGTGACCTGCGTCATGGTGACCCATGACCAGGAGGAGGCCATGACCATGGCCAACCGGATCGCGATCATGAGCAAGGGCCGGGTGCTGCAGGTCGGCAGCCCGAAGGAGGTCTACGAGTTCCCGTCCAACCGCTTCGTCGCCGACTTCATCGGCAACGTCAACCTGTTCGACGGCAAGCTCAGCCTCGACGAGGCCGACCGCTGCGCGGTCACGACCGCGCTCGGCGAGATGGAGGTCGGCCATGGCATCAGCGGCACGCTCGGCATGCCGGTGACGCTGGCGGTGCGCCCGGAGAAGATCAGCATCGCCAAGCAGCGCCCCGCCAGCATCGACCGCAACCTGTTCCGCGGCCGGGTCAAGGAGATCGCCTACTTCGGCAGCTTCAACACCTTCATCGTCGTCACCTCGGACGGCACCAAGGTCAAGATCACCGAGCCCAACGGCTCGCGCCACGACCTGCTCGACCTGACCTGGGAGGACGAGGTCTTCTTCTGGTGGGACGACACCGACGGCGTCGCGCTGCGCGATTGAGGGAGGCCGCGATGCACCGCTTCTTCCGCCTGCTCGGGCGCGAGTTCGTGATCGGCCTGCCCTTCACCTGGCTGGCCTTGTTCTTCTTCCTGCCCTTCCTGATCCTGGCCTACATCAGCTTCGTCGAGATGGGCAACGACATCCATCCGTTCAAGCCGCTGTGGGACAGCGCGAGCGGGGTGCTCAACCTCAAGTACGAGAACTACAGTTCGATCTTCCGCGCCGAGGGCGGGGCGCTGTTCGACACCCTCTACCTCGAGGCCTATGGCCGTTCGCTCAAGTATGCCTTCGCGACCGCGACGCTGTGCCTGGCGGTCGGCTACCCGTTTGCCTATTTCCTGGCGCGCGCCAGTGCCCATGTCCGCCCGGCGCTGCTGATGATGGTGATGCTGCCGTTCTGGACCAGCTTCCTGCTGCGGGTCTATGCCTGGAAGGGCATCCTGGCCGACCAGGGCCTGCTCAACCAGCTGCTGCTCGCGCTCGGGCTGACGTCCGAGCCGATCCAGATGCTCTACACCGACGTCTCGATGCTGGTCGGCATGACCTATGTCTACCTGCCCTTCATGGTGCTGCCGCTCTATGCCAACCTGGTCAAGCTCGACTACCGGCTGCTGGAGGCCGCCTACGACCTGGGCGCCACGCCCTGGAAGGCGTTCTGGCTGGTGACGGTGCCGCTGTCCAGGGCCGGCATCATCGCCGGCTTCATGCTGGTCTTCATTCCGGCGCTGGGCGAGTTCGTGATCCCGTCCCTGCTCGGCGGGCCGGAGAACCTGATGATAGGCCGCGTGGTCTGGGACGAGATGTTCACTGCCAACAACTGGCCGCGCGCGTCGGCGCTGGCGGTGGTGATGATCGGGGTCATCGTGGTGCCGCTGGCCCTGTACTACCGGCGCCATGGCCAGCAGGCCGATGGCAGGCACTGAGCGGGAGTCGCAGCGATGATGAAATTCCTCGAAAAGCACCTCGGCAAGGCCTGGCTGTTGCTGGTCTATGCCTTCCTCTACCTGCCGCTGCTGTTCATGGTGGTGTTCTCGTTCAACAGCACGCGCCAGGACGCCCGCTTCACGGGCTTCTCGCTGCGCTGGTACGAGGCGCTGACGCGCGACAGCAAGATCGTCGAAGGCTTCTTCCTGTCGCTCAAGGTCGCCGCGGTGACCGGGGTGCTGTCGGCCACCCTGGGTACCTTCGCCGCCTTCGTGCTGGTGCGCTACAAGCGCTTCTTCGGCCGCACCCTGTTCTCGGGCATGGTCAATGCGCCGCTGGTGATGCCCGAGGTCGTGATCGGCCTGTCGCTGCTGCTGCTGATGGTCGGCGCGCAGAACCTGCTGGGCTGGCCCGAGCGCGGCATGCTGACTATCATCCTGGGCCACACGCTGATGGGCATGGCCTATGCGATGGTGGTGGTCCAGTCGCGCCTGCTCGAGATGGACCGCGCGATCGAGGAGGCCGCGATGGACCTCGGCGCGCGCCCGCACCAGGTCTTCTTCCTGGTGACGCTGCCGAACATCTTCCAGGCCATCCTGGCGGCCTTCCTGCTGTCGTTCACGCTGTCCTTCGACGACGTGGTGATCTCGGAGTTCCTGTCGGGCCCGGGCGTCAACACGCTGCCGCAGGTGATCTTCGGCTATGCGCGGCGCGGCATCAACCCGACCATCTATGCCGCCGCGACGCTGCTGATCACGACCGTGACGGTGGTGATCGTGGCCTACAGCGTCTGGGTCGCGCGCCAGACCCGCCGGCGCGAGCGCGAGATCGCGGCTGCCAGCCGCAGCTGAGGCCGGTACCGGCAGCCATTCCGTCCGACGGCTTGGCTGCCGGCCCTGCTTGGCGCTAAGCTAGCTGGACCTTCCCAGTCCTGGAGTCCCATGACCGATACCAGCTCCCCGAATTTCGACGGCCGCGCGCTGATCAACGGCCAGCGCGTTGCCGCACAGGATGGCCAGACCTTCGATGACCGCTCGCCGGTCGATGGCCGGCTGATTGCCCAGGTCGCGCGCTGCGGCGCGGCCGACATCGATGCGGCGGTAGCCGCCGCGCGTGCCGCCTTCGAGGGCCGGCGCTGGGCTGGCCAGCCACCGGCGCAGCGCAAGCGGGTGCTGATCAAGCTGGCCGAGCTGCTGCTGGCGCACCGCGATGAACTCGCGCTGACCGAATGCCTGGACATGGGCAAGCCGCTGCGCTTCGCGCGCAGCGTCGATGTCGCGGCGGCCGCCAACTGCATCCGCTGGTATGGCGAGGCGATCGACAAGGTCTACGACGAGATCGCGCCGACCGCGGCCGATTCGCTGGCCCTGATCACGCGCGAGCCGCTCGGCGTGGTCGGCGTCATCGTGCCCTGGAACTACCCGCTGCTGATGGCGGCCTGGAAGATCGCGCCGGCGCTGGCGGCCGGCAACTCGGTGGTGCTGAAACCCAGCGAGAAAAGCCCGCTGACCGCCTTGCGGCTGGCCGATCTGGCGCTCGAGGCCGGCATTCCGCCCGGCGTCTTCAACGTGGTGCCGGGCTACGGCCCGGAGGCCGGCAGTCCGCTCGCGCTGCACCTGGATGTCGACGGCATCGCCTTCACCGGCTCGACCCGGGTCGGCAAGCAGATCCATGTCATGGCCGGGCAGAGCAACCTCAAGCGCGCCTGGACCGAGCTTGGCGGCAAGTCGCCCAATATCGTGTTCGCCGACTGCCCGGACCTCGACCGTGCGGTCGATGCCGCTGTCGGCAGCATCTTCTTCAACCAGGGCGAGAGCTGCAACGCGCCCTCGCGCCTGTTCGTCGAGGAATCGATCAAGGACGCCTTCCTGGACAAGGCGCTGGCCATGCTGCCCAAGTACCAGCCGGCCGATCCGCTCGCTCCCGGCACCCTGATGGGCGCGCTGGTCGACCCGACCCAGCTCGATACCGTGCTGGGCTATATCGAGTCCGGCCGCGAGCAGGGCGCGCGCCTGCTGGCCGGCGGATCGGCGGTCGAGCCGGTGGCCGGTGGCTGCTATGTGCAGCCGACCATCTTCGACCGCGTCACGAACGAGATGCGGATCGCGCGCGAGGAAATCTTCGGTCCGGTGCTCAGCGTGCTGTCCTTCCGCGACGCGGCCGACGCGGTGCGCCAGGCCAACGACAGCCCCTACGGGCTGCAGGCGGCGGTCTGGACGCGCGACCTGAACAAGGCGCACGGCGTGGCGCGCGCGCTGCGCGCCGGCACCGTGCATGTCAACCAGTACGACGGCGACGACATCACTGTGCCGTTTGGCGGCTTCCGCCAGAGCGGCATCGGGCGCGACAAGTCGCTGCACGCCTTCGACAAGTACACCGAGCTCAAGACGACCTGGATCCGGATCGACAGCCCGGTCTGAGGCCAGAATGCCGCGCCATTCCTCGGACAGCCCCGGCTCAGGCAGCGAACTGCACCAGCGGCGTGTCCGCCGCATGCTGCTGGCCTCGAGCGCGGTCACCCTGCTGCTGTCGCTGGGCTGGGGCCTGTTCTTCGCCTGGCGTTGCGATTGGCTGATCGTCGCGACGGATGCCTTTCTGTGCCTACTCGCCCTCCGTGGGGGCCGCCTCGCCCGAACCGGGCAACTGCATCGTGCCGCGCTGACCCTGCTGCCGGGCCTGCTGCTCGTGGTGCTCGGTCATGCGATCTTCCTTGACCTGCCGACGCCGGCCGCGCCGCGCACCGCCCATCTCTACCTGCTGCCGATGGCGATCTTCTCGATCGTCGTCTTTCGTCACGGCAATTCCTTGCTGCGCCAGGGCCTGCCCTTGCTGTTCCTGACGCTGTTCGTGCTGTTGAGCGCGACGCAGTTCGGCCTGCCCACCAGCTATGCCTTGCCCGACAGCCTGCGCGTACCTGGATCGTGGATCACCTCGATCGCAGCCATCGGCACCCTGCTGATCCTGCTGCATCTGCTGCAGTCCGACCTCTCCGAAACCTCGACCCAGGAGCGCGAGTTGCGCGATGGCATCACAGGCAGCCAGTTCGAGCTGTTCTACCAGCCCCAGCACGATGGCAAGGGCCGGCTGATCGGTGCCGAGGCACTCGTGCGCTGGCGCCACCCGGAGCGTGGCTTGGTCGCTCCAGGCGAGTTCATCCCGCTGGCCGAGCGCACCGGGCTGATCCTGCCGCTGGGCCAGTCCGTGCTCGAGCAGGCCTGCCGCCAGCTGGCGCGATGGTCGCGCGAACCCGGCAAGGCGGGCTGGTCGCTGGCGGTCAATGTCAGTGCGCTGCAGATGCAGCAGGCCGGTTTCGTCGCCACCGTGCTCGGCCTGATCGACTACCACGGCGTGGTGCCGGGCCGACTCAAGCTCGAGCTGACCGAAGGGGTGCTGCTGCAGGATTTCGACCAGGTCAGCGCCAAGATGCACCAGCTGCGCTCAGCCGGCATCGCCTTTGCGCTCGACGATTTCGGGACCGGCTATTCCTCGCTGCAGTACCTCAGGCGGCTGCCGCTCGAGCAGATCAAGATCGACAAGAGCTTCGTTGCCGAACTCGGGCGCCAGGACCGTGACAGCGCGATCGTCGGCACCGTGCTCGTGCTCGGCCGCAGCCTGGGCCTGCAGGTGATCGCCGAGGGCGTCGAGAACGCCGAGCATTGGCAGTTGTTGTCGGGCCTGGGTTGCCGGCTGTTCCAGGGCTACTGGTTCTCGGTCCCGATGGCGCTCCCCGACTTCGAGGCCTATGCCGAGGCCGGTCGGCTCCCGTCCGATTGGGCGCAGCCGGTGCCAGAGCTGCCAGAGCAGGAGCAGCCGGCGTTCGCTTAGCCCAGCGCCGGGTAGTCGGTATAGCCCTTGGCTGCCTCGCCGCCGCCGTAGAAGGTGGCGCGATCGGGTTCGTTGAACGGGCCGCCGCGGCGCAGGCGCTCGGTCAGGTCGGGGTTGGCGATGAAGCCCTTGCCGAAGGCGACCAGGTCGGCGCCCCCGGCCAGCGACTGCTCGGCCAGCGAGCGGTCGTAGCCGTTGTTGACCATCCAGGCGCCCTTGCCACCGGCATCGCGGTAGGCCTGGCGCAGCGCGGCATAGTCGAAGGGCTTGTGGTCGCGCGCGCCGCCGGTCTGGCCCTCGATCAGGTGCAGGAAGGCCAGGCCCAGCGGGGCCAGCTGGCGCAGCAGATGCTCGTGGATGGCCTGGGCCTGCGGGTCGCAGACCGCGCCATTGCCTTCCATCACCGGCGACAGGCGCAGGCCGACGCGGTCGGCGCCGATGGCGTCGCAGCAGGCGCGCACCACCTCGACCACGATGCGGCAGCGGTTCTCGATCGAGCCGCCGTAGGCGTCATCGCGCCGGTTCGATTCCTCGCGCAGGAACTGGTCGAGCAGGTAGCCGTTGGCGCCGTGGATCTCGATGCCGTCGAAGCCGGCGGCGATCGCGTTGCGCGCGCCCTGGGCGAAGCTCTCGACCACGCCGGCAATCTCGTCGATGCCGAGGGCGCGCGGCTCCGAGCAGTCGACGAAGCCGCCGCTGCGCTGCCCGTTCTCGTCCTTGATCAGGTAGCACTTGGCGTTGGCGCGCACGGCCGATGGCGCGACCGGCGCCTGGCCGTTCGGCTGCAGCTCGACATGCGAGATCCGGCCGACATGCCAGATCTGGCAGACGATGTGGCCGCCTTGGGCATGCACGGCGGCGGTCACCGGCTTCCAGGCCTCGACCTGCTCGGGGGTGTGGATGCCAGGCGTGTCGGAGTAGCCGTAGCCCTGCTCGCAGACCGGCGTGCCTTCGCTGATGATCAGGCCGGCGCCGGTGGCGGGGTTGGCGCGCTGGCCGTAGTAGGTCGCCATGATGGCGGTCGGGATGCCGCCCGGGGCGCGGTTGCGCGTCAGCGGTGCCATCACGACGCGGTTGGGCAGCTTCCAGGCGCCGACCTGGACCGGATCGAAGAGGGTGGGGGAGTGGGACATGGAACTTGAACTTGGCAGTTGGGACAATTTTCGAGTTTAGGCCGACCCAGCCCTGCCCGTGTGCGGCACAAGGCCTATTTCCCTGCCGGGCCAGGGCATTCGGGATAATGGCGGCTTCCCGTCCATCCTGGCCTGTCTTGACCTCTCCCGTCCGTTCCGTTTCCGATCTTGCCCAGCGCTGGTTGGCCAGACTGCCGCTGCCGATGTTCCGCGCGGCCGGGGCGGCCTTCGGCCTGGCACTGTGGGCCTTCGCGCGCCGGCGTCGCTCCATCGTCGAGCGCAACCTCGAGCTCTGCTTTCCCGAAGCCGAGCCCGGCCAGCGTGCGCGCTGGGCACGCGAGACCTTCGTGAGCTTCGGCCAGAGCTTCGTCGACCGGGTCTGGCTCTGGCATGGCGACCCGAAGCTGGTCGAGCAGCGCGTCGCGCTGACCGGCCGGGTCGAGCAGCTCGAGCAAGGTGATGCCGTGCTGTGCTTCGTGCCGCATTTCTACGGCATGGATGCCGGCTGGACTCGGCTGACGCATACGATCAAGCGCAACTGGTGGACCTTCTACGCGCCGCAGCGCAAGCCCGGCATGGACCGCTGGATACGCGAGGGCCGGCAGCGCTACGCCGCGCCCCGGCTGGTGTCGCGCAGGGAAGGGGTGCGTCCGCTGCTCAAGGGTCTGCGCGAAGGCGCGGCGCTCTGCCTGCTGCCCGACATGGACCTCGGCGCGCGCGATTCGGTGTTCGTCGAGTTCTTCGGGCAGGAAGCGGCCACCGTGACCTCGCTGCCCCGGCTGGCCAAGGCCGCTGGCGTGCCGGTCGTGCCCTGGATCTGCCGCCTGGTGCCGGGCGGCTACCAGGTCGAGGTCATGGCGGCCTGGACCGGCTATCCGAGCGGCGACGACCTGGTCGATGCCCGCTTCATGAACCAGCAGCTCGAGGGCTATGTCCGGACCATGCCGGGCCAGTATCACTGGCTGCATCGCCGCTTCAAGACCCGTCCCGACGGCGCGGCCTCCCTCTACCGCTCCTGAGGCGCTTGCCGGTCGAGCGCGGCCCGGTGCTGCGGCCTGCGCAGATTTCGGGTTGTTTTCTACCCATTGGTATTCGAATTTTTCGAATCAAGGCTTCAAGCGGCTTGTCTCCACCGGCCAGGCCCAGTTCCTAAACTAGTTTGCATGTCGAGTACCTCCTCACCCATCGCCCGCTACCACGGCTTTGCCGTCCTGCTGCACTGGCTGCTGGCCGCAGCGCTGATCGGCATCTTCGTGCTCGGTTCCTACATGGCCGACCTGCCGTTCTCGCCGCAGCGGCTGCAGCTCTACAGCTGGCACAAATGGGCCGGCGTCGTGATCCTGCTGCTGTCCGCGCTGCGCCTGCTCTGGCGCCTGACCCATCGCCCGCCCGCGCTGCCGGCCAAGATCGAGCAGGCCATGCCGCGCTGGCAGACGGTCGCCCACCATGCGACCCACCATGGCCTGTACCTGTTGTTCTTCGCGGTGCCGCTGATCGGCTGGGCCTACAGCTCGGCGGCCGGTTTCCCGATCGTGCTGTTTGGCGTGCTGCCGCTGCCCGACTTCGTGCCGGTCGACAAGGCGCTGGCCGAGTTCATCAAGCCCTGGCATGAGCTGTCGGCGGTCGCGATGCTGCTGCTGGCGGGCCTGCATGTGGCCGGCGCGCTCAAGCATGTGCTGATCGACCGCGACGGCCTGCTGCAGCGCATGTGGTTTGGCCGCTGAACGCAGCCGGCCCCTGGTTTGAACTGGATTTTTCTGGAGCGTTTCCCATGAAGCAGAAGTTTTTTGCCGTGATCCTGACCCTGGCGGCTGCTGCCGCCTTCGGCCCCGCCCATGCCCAGCAGAAGCTGGTGCCGGCGCAAAGCGAGATCACCTTCGTCAGCAAGCAGATGGGCGTTCCGGTCGAAGGGCGCTTCCGCCAGTTCGACGGCCAGATCGCCTTTGAGCCGGCCAAGCCCGCCGCGACCAAGATCGCCTTCAGCGTCGACCTGGCCAGCGTCTCGATCAGCAAGGAAGCCGATGCCGAGCTGCCCAAGCCGGTCTGGTTCAACACCGCCAAGTTCCCGAAGGCCACCTTCCAGTCCGGCGCCGTCAAGGCCCTGGGCGGCGGCAAGTTCGAGATCGCCGGCAAGCTCGCGATCAAGGGCGCCAGCAGCGATGTCGTCGTGCCCGTCACGCTGACGCAGAGCGGCGCCGTCACCACCGCCACCGGTGCCTTCCCGATCAAGCGCCTGGCGTTCAAGATCGGCGAGAACGAGTGGGCCGACACCTCGATGGTGGCCGACGAGGTGCAGGTCAAGTTCAAGCTCGCGCTGACCGGCGTGGGCAAGCTGTAAATCCATCCATTCCTTCCGTTTCATCCTTACTGGAGTTCACCCCATGCGCAAGTCCCTGACCCTGATCGCCGCTGCCCTGCTGTCGGCCGGTGCCGCCCAGGCCGCCACCTACACCATCGACCCGACCCACACCTTCGCGACCTTCGAGATCAGCCACTTCGGCGCCTCGGTCAACCGCGCCCGCTTCGACAAGAAGGAAGGCACGATCGAGTTCGACCGCGCCGCCAAGACCGGCAAGGTCGACATCAGCCTGGACATCGCTTCGGTCAACTCGGGCACCGCCGCCTTCGACAAGCACCTGCAGAGCGCCGACATCTTCAACGCGGCCCAGTTCCCCAAGGCCCGCTTCGTGTCCGACAAGTTCGTCTTCAACGGCGACAAGGTGAGCGAGGTCCAGGGCCAGCTGACCCTGCTCGGCAAGACCCAGCCGGTGAGCTTCAAGGCCAACCAGTTCAACTGCTACGAAAGCCCGATGCTCAAGCGCGAAGTCTGCGGTGGCGACTTCGAGGCGACCATCGACCGCTCCGCCTTCGGCGTCAACTACGGCATCGACTGGGGCTTCCCGAAGAATGTCCGCATCGTGCTGCAGGTCGAGGCCGTCAAGCAGTAATCGACTGCCACAGCCACCCTGGTCAGGGTGGCGGCCGAGTTAAACCCGCCCACCGTGGCGGGTTTTTTTTCGCCGTTCAAAACTTATGCTTACAATCAAATTTCTCAAATAAAAAACAGAGACAAGCAGTGGGGACTGAGCCAAGACTGAACAGGCAACCGTATGTGCGCAGCCTGCTGCTTTTCCTCGCGTTCTGCCTGCTGGTCGTGATGATGGCGGTCTGGGAGCTCAAGCGCCTCCATGAAAACGCCTATGCCAGGACCGCGCTCCGGCTGCAGAACGACGCCCTGCTGGTCAGCGAATGGGTCAAGGGGGCCTTCCAGACCTCGGACTACCTGTTGCGCGATGTCGTCACCAACTTTCCGCAGTCCGAACTCGACCCGGAGCGCGTTTCTGCCGAGCAGCGGGCCCGCTGGGTGAACTGGCTCGATGCCAAGCGGCAGACCTTGCCGCATGCCCACAGCCTGGGCCTGTTCAGCCCGGCCTGCATCCGGCGCTACACCCATGACGCCCGCTTCCAGTCCTACTTCGATGCCAGCGAGCGCGACTATTGCGTGAAGTTGCGCCAGTACCCGGCGATCGAATCGGTGGTTTCGCCGATGGTGATGTCGAACTTCGGTCGCTACGCCGTGGCCCAGGCCCGGCGCATTCCGGGACCGGGTCCGATGGGCAATGGCTTTGCGGTCATCGGGCTCGACACCACGATGTTTTCGGCGCTGCTCGACCGCATCGACACCGGCCCCCATGGGGTGATCACTTTGATCGATTCCCAGCTGCAGGTGGTGGCGCGCAAGCCGGCGCTGGCCGGCGTGGTCGGCAAGTCCATCGACAGTCCTATGATCCGGGCCTTCATCGAAGGCAATGTCGATGTCAGTGTCGGCCGCCGTGTCTCGCAACTCGATGGCCAGCCGCAGCTGGGCGTGCTGCGCAAGGTCGAGGGGCTGCCGCTGATCGTCTATCAGGGCGAGCATGACCGGGTCTGGCTGCGCGACTGGTATGCCCGGATCTGGAAGATCGGACTCGCCGCGCTGCTGCTGCTGGGCATTGCCGCCTTGCTGCTGCGCGGCCACTGGGCCCAGCTCGACCTGGCGACCCGGCTCGAGCAGGACATCGCCCAGCGGCAGCGGCTCGAAGACGAGCTCAAGATCAGCGAGAAGAAGTTCCGCACCTTCGTCGAGCAGGCCAACGACATCATCTACACCCTGGACCTGCAGGGCTGCTTCCAGTATGTCTCGCCCAACTGGCGCGACCAGCTCGGCACCGACCCCGCCGCTGTGATCGGACAGCATTACACCCGCTTCGTGCATCCGGACGACTGGCCTGCCTGGCATAGCAGCCTGCGCGAGAAGACCAGCAGCCTCGAGTACCGGATCCGCCATGCCGAGGGCGGCTGGTGCTGGCATACCTCGAGCCTGACGCTGCTGCTCGACGAGCAGCAGTGCCCGAGCGGCATCCTGGGCGTGACCCGCGACATCAGCCGGCGCAAGGCCAACGAGCTGGCGCTGCGCCAGGCGCGCGACGCCGCCGAGGCCGCCAACCGCGAGTTGCAGATCGCCAACGCCCAGCTCAGCAACCTGGCCACCACCGATACCCTGACCGGGGCCTGGAACCGGCGCTATTTCGAGCAGGAACTCCAGCGCGAGCTGACCCAGTCGCGCCGTTACGGCGAGCCGCTGTCGCTGCTGATGTTCGACATCGACCATTTCAAGGATGTCAACGACCGCTACGGGCATCCGGCAGGCGATGCGGTGCTGGTCGGCCTGACCCGGCTGGTGCAGTGCAACCTGCGGGCGGCCGATACGCTGGCGCGCTGGGGCGGCGAGGAGTTCGTCGTCATGATGCCGCATTGCGACGCCGACGAGGCCGTCCGCCTGGCCGAGAAGCTGCGCGTCCTGCTGGCCGAACAGCCCTTCGAGACCGTGGGCCAGGTGACGGCCAGCTTCGGCGTGGCGCAATGCCGGCCCGACGACTCGCCGCAGAGCTGGATCAAGCGTGCCGATCTCGCGCTCTACCAGGCCAAGGCCGATGGCAGGAATGCCGTGCGCCTGATCGCCTGAGCCGGCGAGCGCCTCCTTCTTGCCAGTCCTGGCGCGATGGGCGAGACTCGCCATCGATATCCTGTAATCTCATAGGCCACTACCCGGAGAACATGCGATGGCAAACCCGAAACAGCAGTCCGAACAGTCTCAGGCCGGCAACAGCGCCGCCTCGCAACTCGAGGCCGATGTCAAGCGTGCGGTCGAGCAGGGCCTGGATCTGCAGGAGCAGGTCCGGCAGCTGACCCTGGCCCAGATCAGCAGCGGCAAGTTCGACCTGGCCGCGCTGCGCGAGCTGAGCCAGGCCGTGCTCAATGGCGCGCTGGCGGGTGCCCAGCCGCTGCTGCAGCCGGCGCTGGCCCAGACCGGCCAGGCCAAGGAGCAATTGCAGCAGGTCGTCGCCGGACTCGACGCGGCGCTGGCCCAGCTGGCGCAGGGCGCCAGCCTGGCGCTGCAGGAGGCGGCCGGCAAGGCGCAGGCCTTCTCGGCCACCGACCTGAGCCGCGCCCGCTCCGATTTCGAGCAGCTCGAGCAGATGTTCCTCGAGACCCTGCAGTCCACCGCCAGCCGCACGCGCGACGCGGCCGGCGTCATCCTGTCCGAGCTGCTGGCCCATTCCCGCCTGCACGGTTCGGCCGTCGGGGCCCAGCTGCAGCAGGGCTGGCTGACGACGGCGCAGCAGCTCGGCGAGGTTGGCCGGGCCCAGCTCGACGCCGGGCTCAAGCTGGCCCAGGCCAGCAGCGACCTGCTGCGCCAGATCGCCGCCGGCGTGCTGGGCGGCCTGGCCGAGCAGATCAAGCCGGCGGCCAAGGCCGATGCCCAGGCCGGCAAGGGCGGTGCAGGCAGCGCAGGCGGCAAGGACGCCTGATGCTGTGGCAGGCGCTCGCCTCGGTCCGCGACCTGGGCCGCCTGCATGACATCGCCTCGGTCCTGATCCGCTACGGCTTTGGCGACCTGGTGCAGCGCTTCGGCCTGTCCGACGCGCTCGAGGACGCTGGCCGCGCGCTGCACTGGCGCGACAGCCATGAGCTGACCCATCTGACGCCGCCGCAGCGGCTGCGGCGCGTGCTCGAGGAGCTCGGGCCGACCTTCGTCAAGCTGGGCCAGGTGCTGGCGACCCGGGTCGACCTGTTCGAGCCCGAGTGGATCGCCGAATTCAGCCAGTTGCAGGACAGCGCGCCGCCCGTGCCCTACGAGCGGCTGCTGCCGCAGCTCGTCGAGGACCTCGGTGGTCCGCCCGAGCAGGTGTTCGCGGCCTTCGATCCGGAGCCGCTGGCGGCGGCCTCGATCGCCCAGGTGCACCGGGCCCGGCTGCAAGACGGCACCGAGGTGGTGGTCAAGGTGCGCCGGCCCGGCATCCGGCCGGTGATCGAGGCCGACCTGCGCTGGCTGCTGCGGCTGGCGCAGCTGGCCGAGTCCGAGAGCCCCGAGCTGCGCACCTTCAGCCCGCAGCAGGTGGTGCAGCAGTTCGGCAAGTCGCTGCGCAACGAGCTCGACTTCGCGGTCGAATGCCGCAACGCGAGCCGGATTGCCCAGCAGTTCGAGGGCTATGCCGATGTCGACGCCAGCCAGCCCCGGCCCGGCGGCGGCGAGCTGCTGCAGGCCGCGCCGCTGATCGTGGTGCCGCGCGTGCACTGGCCATGGAGTGGCGAGCGGGTCTGCGTGCAGGACTACATCGCCGGCATACCGGGGCGCAAGCTGGCCGAGGTCGATGCCGCCGGGCTGGACCGCAAGGTGCTGGCGCGCCGGGGCGCGCGCGCGGTGCTCAAGATGATCGTGCAGGACGGCTTCTTCCATGCCGATCCGCATCCGGGCAACGTGTTCTACCTGCCGGGCAACCGGATCGCCTTCATCGACTTCGGCATGGTCGGGCGCCTGTCCGAGCCGCGGCGCGAGCAGCTGATGGCGCTGCTGCTGGGCCTGGTGCAGCAGGAGCCGGCCCGCGTCGCCGACGTGCTGACCGACTGGAGCGGCGACGGTGCGGTCGACCACGAGGCGCTGGTGGCCGAGATCGAGGCCTTCGTCGAGCAATACCGCGGCCTGCCGCTGCGGCAGCTCAAGCTGGCGGCGCTGCTGTCGGATGTGGTCGCCATCCTGCGTCGCCACCATGTCGCGCTGCCGGCCGACCTGAGCCTGCTGGTCAAGGCCTTCGTCACGCTCGAGGGCATGGGCCGCGAGCTCGACCCGGATTTCGACATGGCCGGCGAGGCGCTGCCGCTGTTGCGCCAGCTGCTGCGCGAACGCTACCAGCCCGCGGCCCTGCTCGGGCGCGGCTGGCGCAGCATCAGCGAGCTGCTCGGCCTGCTGACCGGACTGCCGCAGGACCTGTCGCGCCTGTTGCGCGCGGCGCGCAAGGGCCGGCTCGACATCCACATCGACGTGCTCGACCTGCGCCGGATCGGCAACCAGCTCGACCGCGCGGCGAACCGACTGGTGGTCGGCATCGTGATCGCGGCGCTGATCATCGGCTCGGCCATCGTCATGACGGTGCCGGGCGGCCCGAGCTGGCTCGGCCTGCCGGTGTTCGGCCTGCTCGGCTTCCTGGGCGCCGGGCTTGGCAGCATCTGGCTGATCCTGTCGATCTGGGCCAGCAACCGGCGGGATCGGGATGATGGGTGAGTGAGCTTCCGGCTGGTTTAAGCTCGGGTCATGACCCCGATCACCCACATTGACGACCTGCGCCGTCTCGCCCGCAAGCGGGTGCCGCGCATGTTCTACGACTACGCTGATTCCGGCAGCTGGACCGAGAGCACCTACCGCGCCAACGAGGCCGATTTCCAGGCGATCAAGTTCCGCCAGCGGGTGGCGATCAACATGGAGGGGCGCAGCACCCGCACCACCATGGTTGGGCAAGAGGTCGCCATGCCGGTGGCGCTGGCGCCGACCGGCCTGACCGGCATGCAGCATGCCGACGGCGAGATCCTGGCCGCGCGCGCGGCGCGCAAGTTCGGCGTGCCGTTCACGCTCTCGACCATGAGCATCTGCTCGATCGAGGACGTGGCCGAGCAGGCTGGAGCGGGCTTCTGGTTCCAGCTCTACGTGATGCGGGACCGCGCCTTCATCGAGCGCCTGATCGCGCGCGCCAAGGCCGCCGGCTGCACGGCGCTGGTGCTGACGCTGGACCTGCAGATCCTGGGCCAGCGCCACAAGGACATCAAGAACGGCCTCTCGACGCCGCCGCGACCCACGCTGGCCAACCTGCTCGACATCGCGACCAAGCCGCGCTGGGCGCTCGGCATGCTGGCTACCCGGCGGCGCCAGTTCGGCAATATCGTCGGCCATGTCAGCGGGGTGGAGGACATGGGCTCGCTGTCCGAATGGACCGCCAGCCAGTTCGATCCCACGCTCGACTGGGACGCGGTGCGCTGGATCCGCCGCCTCTGGGATGGCAAGCTGATCCTCAAGGGCATCCTCGACCCCGAGGACGCCCGGCTGGCGCTCGAGGTCGGCGCCGATGCGCTGATCGTGAGCAACCATGGCGGGCGCCAGCTCGACGGCGCCGAGTCCAGCATCCGCGCGCTGCCGGCCATCGTCGACGCGGTGCGCGACCGCATCGAGGTCCATCTGGACGGCGGCGTGCGCAGCGGCCAGGACCTGTTGCGCGCCCGTGCCCTGGGCGCGCGCGGCTGCTACATCGGCCGGCCCTTCCTGTACGGCTTGGGCGCCCTGGGCGAGGCCGGCGTGACCCGCTGCCTCGAGATCCTGCACAAGGAGCTCGACGTCACGATGGCGCTGTGCGGCCAGACCCGGATCGATCGCGTCGGCCGCGACATCCTGCTGCCGGGCAGCTATCCGGGTTCGCCCTGAATCCTGTCGCCATGGTTTTCCTGTTTTCTTCGCACGAGGTCCGCATGAGATTCCCAGTCCTGTCCCAGCCCTTGTCCTGCCTGGCCGGCGCCTGCCTGCTGGCTGCCACCCTGCTGCAGCCTGCTGCCGCCCAGACCGATGCCGCGCCGATCAAGCTGCTGGTCGGCTTCCCGGCCGGCGGCGGCACCGACGCCATCGCCCGCCATCTGGCCCATGGCCTGCAGCAGGAGCTCGGCCGCAATGTGCTGGTCGAGAACAAGCCCGGCGCTGGCGGGCAGATCGCCGCCCAGGCCTTGAAGGCGGCGCGCCCGGACGGCAACACCCTGTTCGTCTCGAACAGCCACACCGTGGCCATGATCCCGCTGACGCTGCTGAACCCCGGCTTCGATCCGGCGCGCGATTTCGCGCCGGTCGGCCTGGTCGCGATCAACCCGGACCTGATGGCGGTCAGCACCGCGTTGCTCGGCACCAAGGGCAGCGGCCTGCGCGTGCTGGCGCAATGGGCCAAGGCCAATCCGGACAAGGCCAATATCGGCGTGCCGGCGCTGGCCAGCGCGCCCGACTTCGCGGTCGGCATCGTCGGCCGCGCGCTCGGCACCGATTTCGTCTCGGCGCCCTATCGCGGCGATGCCCCCATCGTGCAGGACCTGGTGGCGGGCCAGATCGCTGCCGGCATCGGCTCGGTCGCCGTCATGCTGCCGCAGGCCCAGGCCGGCAAGCTGCGCATCGTCGCGGTCAACGGCACCCGTCGCCTGCCGCAGCTGCCCGATGTGCCGACCTATGCCGAGCAGGGCATCAAGGGCTACGAGGAGGTCATCTTCACCGCGGTGTACGCGCCTGCCGGCCTGCCGCCCGCGCTGCTGCAGCGCTACAACCGCGCGATCACCAAGGTCGTCAAGTCGGCCGAGTTCGGCGACAAGATGAGCGCGCTCGGCGTCATCCCCGCCAGCAGCACGCCGGCCCAGCTGGGTGCGCGCCTGCAGTCGACCCGGGCCACCTGGAGCCAGATGGTGCAGAACGCGGGCTACCAGCCGCGCTGATCAGTCGGGTTCTGGCTGGCGGGCCCCGTGCCGGCCGGACCCGTCCGGCGTTCAGCGCTGCGCGGCGTGCCTGAGCGCGAAGTCGGCGATCGAGCCGATGTCGGCCAGGTCCAGCCTGGCCAGCCCCGGCGGGATGCCATCCGGCAGCGGGCCGTCGCTCGCCAGGCCGATGATGCCCGGCCATGCGCCCGCCAGTGGCTCGCGGCCCGGTTCGGCACGCCAGACCTCGAGCTTGGGGAAGTTGCCACCCTTGAAGCCCTCGACCAGCACCAGGTCGCAGGCCTGCATGTGGACCAGCAGCTCCTCGAGCGCGGGTTCCGGGGCGCCGCGCAGCTCGTGCATCAGCGCCCAGCGCTGGTTGCCGAGCAGCAGCACCTCGTGGCAGCCGGCCTCGCGCAGCCGGTAGGAGTCCTTGCCGGGCCGGTCGATCTCGATGTCCTTGTGGCTGTGCTTGATCAGCGACACCGTCAGGCCGCGCGCGCGCAGCTCGGGCAGCAGGCGCTCGAGCAGGGTGGTCTTGCCCATGCCGGAATGGCCGGCGATGCCGAAGACCCGGGTCCGGTCGGAGCTGGGATAGGTCATGTGAGTCCTCTCTGGTTTGTGACGGCTCAGCCGCCCATTCCGAGGCCCTGGCGCAGGCCGATCAGCACCGCCATGCCGAGCAGGAAGGGCAGCCAGGGCTTGCGCATGCGCAGCGCCACCGCGATCACCGCCAGCCCGGCCAGCAGCTTGGGATTGAAGGGCTGGATCTCGTTCTGCACCAGCAGCAGGTCGGGCGCCACCAGCGCCGCCAGCGCGGCAGCCGGGGCGTAGCGCAGCGCGCGCTGCAAGGCCGGTGGCAGCCGGCCTTTTTCCCCGAGCAGCATGAAGCTGCCGCGCGTCAGGAAGGTGGTTGCCGACAGCAGCCCGAAGGCGAGCCAGAGCCAGAAGCCTTCGATCATTTTTCTTCTCCCCGGGTCTGCCAGTGTTCGGCCGCGAAGCCGGTGGCGATGCCGATCGCGATCGCCGCGAACAGGCCCAGCCGCAGCGGCAGGCCGCGCAGCAGCACCGCCGAGATGCCGCCCGCGAGCGCCGCCAGCAGCATCGGGCGGGTGCGCGCCATCGGCACCAGCATCACCATCAGCGCGATCGTCGCCATGAACTCGAGCGACCAGTCGCGCGGCAGGATGTCGGCGCCGAAGACGCCGATCAGCACCCCGACATGCCACAGCAGCCAGCCGTAGATCGCCGGCGCGATGTAGTAGCCCCAGCGCCACTGCGGGGCCGCAGCCGTCAGCAGGCGCGGCGACAGCAGCGTGAAGGCGCTGTCGGTCAGCAGGTAGCTGCTGGCCAGGCGCTGGGCCCAGGGCCGGTCGTGGAAGGCCGGTGCGATGCTGGCGCTGAAGATCAGGAAGCGCAGGTTCAGCACCAGTCCGGTCAGGAAGATCAGCCACAGCGGCGCGCCCGAGGCGATCAGCGGCAGCGCGCCGAGCTGGGCGGTGGCGGCGTACACCAGCAGGCTCATGCCCATCGATTCGAGCTCGCTCAGCCCGGTCGAGCGCATCGCCAGCCCGGTCACGATGGCCCAGGGCAGGGTGCCGACCGAGAACGGCAGCACGGTGCGCAGGCCCTCGCGGGCACCTTGTCGAAAAGCGGGGTCCATCGGCGGCAGTCCAAAAGATCCCGAGTCTACGGCCTGTCGGCGCCGCGGCCGCACGACGTACCGCTGGCCGGCGGCGGGCTGTTGTAGCCCAGCCGCCTGGCCAGCCGGGCCAGGTTGGCGCGGTCCATCTGCAGCTCCTTGGCGGCGGCGGACCAGTTGTGCCGATGGCGCTGCAGGCATTGCTCGATCAGGCGGCGCTCGAAGGCCTCGACGGCCTGGCGCAGTCCGGGGGCCGGGGCAGCGGACGGCGCGAGCGCCGGGGCGCCGAGCGAGCTCGAGTCGTCATCCCAGCGCCGCGCCATCGGGTCGGGGCCGGGCAGGCCCAGGTCCTGCGCGCTCAGGCTCAGGATGCGCGGTCGCGGGCTCTGGCGTCCGAGCGCCTTCAGCACGCTGCGCCCGATCAGGTGCTCGAGCTCGCGCACATTGCCGGGCCAGTCGTAGGCCAGCAGCGCCTCCTGCGCGTCCGGCTCCAGCCGCAGGCTGCCTATGCCGAGGCGGCAGCGGTTTTCCTCCAGGAAGAAGCCGCTCAGCAGCAGCACGTCGCGGCCGCGCTCGCGCAGCGGCGGCACCGGCAGCGGGTAGACGCTGAGCCGGTGGTAGATGTCGGCCCGCATCCGGCCGGCCCGCACCTCGCTGGCCAGGTCGCGGTTGGTCGCGACGATCAGGCGCACGTCGACCCGGTGCTCCCGGTCGGAGCCGAGCCGCTGCAGCTGCCCGCTCTGCAGCACGCGCAGCAGCTTGGCCTGCACCGCCAGCGACAGCTCGCCGACCTCGTCGAGGAACAGGGTGCCGCCATCGGCCAGTTCGAACTTGCCCTGCCGCTCCGTGACCGCGCCGGTGAAGGCACCGCGCACATGGCCGAACAGCTCGCTCTCGACCAGGGTCTCGGGCAGGGCGGCGCAGTTCAGGCTGACGAAGGCCTGGTCGCGCCGGGCCGAGCGCTGGTGCAGCGCCTGCGCCACCAGCTCCTTGCCGACCCCGGTCTCGCCGGTGATCAGCACCGTCAGGTCGCTGGCGCCGACCAGGTCGAGTTCCTTCAGCATGCGCCGGAACACCGGGCTCTGGCCGAGCAAGGGTCGGCTGGCCTGGCTGGCGGCGCGCCGGTAGCGCTCGGCCTGCAGGTGTTCGCTCTCGGCCCATTGCTCCAGCCGCTGGATGCGGGTCGCGGCGGCGACCGTGGCGGCGGCGAAGCTGCCAAAGGCGCCCAGGCTCTCGACCTGGGCCGGCGTGAAGCGGCCCGGCGTCAGCGCGTCGAGCGTCAGCAGGCCCCAGGGCTCGCCTTCCATCTGCAGCACCACCCCCATGCAGTCATGCACCTCGAGCTGGCCCTGGCTGGCCTCGACCAGGCCGTCGTAGGGATCGGGCAGCGGGCTGTCGGGCGGAAACCGGGTCGCCTGCCCGGCCTCGAGCAGGCGCTGCAAGCGCGGATGCTCGGCGATGCGGAAGCGCCGGCCCAGCGTGTCCGGGCTCAGGCCGTCGATGGCCAGCGGCAGCAGGAAGTCGTTCTCGAGCCGCAGCAGCGCGACCGCATCGCAGGCAAACAGCCGCCGCACCGTTTCCAGCAGGCGCCGGTAGCGCTCGGACGCCGGCATCTTCTGCGGCAGGTTGGCGACCAGCGGCACGACGGCATTGAGCCATTCGGATGGAGTCATTTTTACACCAGATGTAGTCAATATGACTCTAACAGACTTTGAGTCGATATGACTCGGTCCGTGCCAAGTGCTTGATCGGTATCGCCCCTGCGCCTGGCATGTCGCTTGCCTTGAGAGGGCAGGGCCAGCCGGCCTGACCGAACCCACCGATGAGGAGCTCCTATGTTGACCGACGCCCAGCGCGCCATTGTGAAATCGACCGTCCCGTTGCTTGAAACCGGCGGCGAGACCCTGACCCAGCATTTCTACCGCATCATGCTCGGCGAGTATCCCGAGGTGCGCCCGCTGTTCAACCAGGCCCACCAGGCCAGCGGCGACCAGCCGCGCGCGCTCGCCAACAGCGTGCTGATGTATGCCAAGCATATCGACCGCCTCGAGGCGCTGGGCAATCTGCCGGCGCAGATCGTGCACAAGCATGTGTCGCTGCAGGTCAAGCCCGAGCATTACCCGATCGTCGGCGCCTGCCTGCTGCGCGCGATCCGCGAGGTGCTGGGGGCCGAGATCGCCACCGATGCCGTGATCGACGCCTGGGGCGCGGCCTACCAGCAGCTGGCCGATATCCTGATCGGCGCCGAGGAGCAGACCTATGCCGCGATCGAGGCTGCCCCGGGCGGCTGGCGCGGCGAGCGCGCCTTCCGCGTCACGCGCAAGCAGGCCGAGAGCAGCGTCATCACCTCCTTCTACCTGAGCCCGGTCGATGGCGGCCCGGTGATCGCGCACCAGCCGGGCCAGTACATCGGCCTGCGCCTGGTCCTCGACGGCCAGGAGCAGCGGCGCAACTACTCGCTCTCGTCGGCCGCCAACGGCAGCGAACTGCGCATCAGCGTCAAGCGCGAGCCCGGTGGCCGGGTGTCCGAGCATCTGCACGACCAGGTCGCGGTCGGCGATGTGCTGCAGCTGTTCCCGCCGGCCGGCAACTTCGTGCTGCGCGACAGCGACAAGCCGCTGGTGCTGATCAGCGGCGGGGTCGGCATCACCCCGACCCTGGCCATGCTGGAGGCGGCGCTGGGCACCGAGCGCCCGGTCCATTTCATCCACTGCGCCCGCGACCGCGCCAGCCACGCCTTCCGCGAGACGGTCGATGGCCTGGCCGCCCGCCATCCCCAGCTGCAGCGCTTCTACTGCTACGACCAGGCCGATGCTGCCGATCAGGTCGATGCGGTCGGCCTGCTCGACTTGCAGCGGCTGGCCGACTGGCTGCCGGCCAGCCGCGACCTGGACGCCTATTTCCTCGGTCCCAAGCCCTTCATGGCGCTGGTCAAGCGCCAGCTGGAGGCGCTCGGCGTGCCGCCGGCGCAGACCCATTTCGAGTTCTTCGGTCCTGCCGCGGCGCTGAACTGAAATCGACCCAGGCCTGATTGCCGTGACTCAGTTGTGGGATCGCTTGCGGGCCTGCTGTCCCGCGGCCCTGCCGATGGGGCTGCGGGAGCTCTGGCTCGGCAGCCTGGGCATAGGCCAGGGCCTGTGGCTGACCGGCTGGCTCAGCCAGCAGGCCCTGGGCGGCATGGACCCCTGGTTCATCGCCCCGATGGGGGCTTCGGCCGTCCTGCTTTTCCTGTTGCCGGCCAGTCCGCTGGCCCAGCCCTGGTCCATCCTGGGCGGCAACCTGGTCTCGGCGCTGATCGGCGTCAGCTGCGCCAAGCTGCTTGGCCACAGCGTGCCGGTGGCCGCGCTGGCCGGCGCCCTGGCCGCCGCGGCCATGCTGGCGCTGCGCTGCCTGCATCCGCCCGGGGGCGCGGTGGCATTGACCGCGGTGCTCGGCAGCCCGGGCATCCAGCTGCTGGGCTATGGCTTCGTGTTCTGGCCGGTCGGCATCAATTCCGCCTTCATGCTGCTGGTGGCGCTGCTGTTCAACAACCTGAGCGGCCACCGCTATCCGCATCGCGGCGGAGCCGGCGGCCGTGCCCGTGGCACCCGCGATCCGGCGCCCAGCCTGCGCGGCAGCCTGAAGGAGGACCTCGACCTGGCGCTTGCCTCGTTCGGCGAACGGCTCGACATCGACCGCGAGGACCTGGAAGAGATCGTGGTGCGCGCCAGCCTGCAGGCGCAGAACCGGCGCTGGGGCGACATGCGTTGCCAGGACCTGATGTCGCGCGACGTGATCCGGATCGGGCCGCAGGACGGCATCGACCTGGCCTGGAGTCGACTGACCAGCCATCACATCAACGCCTTGCCGGTCACCGACGAGCAAGGCCGGCTGCTCGGCCTGCTGTCGCTGACCGACTTCGTCGTCGGACAGACCACGGCCGACCCGAGGCGCCTGCCGCGCCTGAGCCAGGCCCGCCGCGTCGAGGACATCATGAGCACCCGGGTCGTGACTGCCAGCCCGCAGCAGCCGATTCCCGAGCTGGCCCGGGCCTTTGCCGATGGCGGCCTGCACCACATGCCGGTGCTCGACCAGCAGCAGCGCGTGGTCGGCATGGTGACGCCCTCGGACCTGCTGGCGGTGCTGTTCCAGGCCAGCCGCTAGCCCGGGCCGGCCTGTCGGCGCAGGCCCAGGCCGGGCTTCAGCCCAGCGAAGCGCTCGCCAGCCGCAGCGCGAAGCCGACGAACAGTGCGCCCATCGCCCCCATCCCGACGGCCGCCAGGCGCTGGTGACGGCCGAAGCGCTCGGCCAGCCGCGCCCCGCCGAAGATCAGCGCGCTCAGGTAGAGCGCACTGCAGGCCTGGACGATCAGCCCGAGCAGCAGGAAGGACAGCGCCGGATGGGCATAGCCCGGATCGACGAACTGGATGAAGAAGGAGACGAAGAACAGGATCGCCTTCGGGTTCATCAGGCTGATCAGGAAGGCGGTCCGGAACGGGCGGCCCGGGTCCAGCCTCGATGCCGCCGGCCTTGCCGCAGCGGCCAGTCCTGCCTTCCATTGCTGCCAGCCCGCGCGCACCAGTCCCAGGCCGAGCCAGGCCAGGTAGGCCGCGCCGACGTACTTCACCACCATGAAGGCCAGCGGCGTGCTGCGTAGCAGCGAGGCTGCGCCGGCGGTCGACAGCAGCATCAGCACCAGGTCGCCGGTGAAGATGCCGGCCGCGCCCCGGTAGCCAGCCGCCACCCCGTGGCGCGAGGCCAGCGTCATCACATAGAGCGAATTCGGCCCCGGCAGCAGCACGATGAAGACCGTGCCGAGGATGAAGGTCGCGAGGTCGGTGATGCCGTAGGCCATGGCTCAGATTACCACTCGAGGCCGTCGGTCGCGTAGTCGGTCGGCTTGCTCTCGAAGAAGTTGCTGCGCGTGCCGTTGGGCTTGCTGAAGTCGTCGAACCAGGGCACGGCATTGACCACGCCCGGATAGATCAGGCCCAGGTTGAGCGCCAGCGCGCGCTTGTTGGCCAGGCCCTTGACGAAGTTCTCCACCACCTCGTCGGTCAGGCCCAGGATGCCGCCCTGGATGATGTACTGGCCCCAGGCCACTTCCAGCTCGACCGCGTCCTTGATCAGCTGGATCGCATCGTGGCGGAACTGGTCGTCGTAGAGCTCGGGGTTCTCGGCCTGGAAGGCGTGGTGCAGGTTGGTGAACAGGTCGAGATGGGTCTCGCCCTCGTCGCGGTTGATGTACTTGATCATGTCCGCGCTGCCCAGCATCTTGCCGTTGCGCGCCAGCGTGTAGAACACCAGGAAGGCCGAGTAGAAGTAGATGCCTTCCAGGATCACGTTGCCGACGATGGCGCGCGCGAAGTTGGCCGGGGTCGGCTCGTCCTTCAGCACCGCCGAGCTGCGCATGATGAACTCGTTCTTCTTCGCCAGCATGCCGTCATGCTCGAACATCATGTAGACCGATTCCGGGTCGAGCGAGACCGCCTCGATCAGGAACTGGTAGCTGCGCACATGCACGCCTTCCTCCGAGGCCTGGCGCGCGATCGCCAGGCTGACCTCGGGCGCCGTGATGTGCTGGCCGATGTTGTGGATCAGGTTGTTGAACTGGATGCCGTCCAGGTTCGACACGAAGGCCAGCGCCTTGTCATAGGCATTGCGCTCGCGCGCGTTGAGCGCGCCGCTGCGGTAGGTCTCGCGGTCGGCCACCAGCGGGATCGACTTCGGGAACCAGGTGTTGGCCTCCATGCGGTCGTAGATCTCGGTCGCCCACTTGTACTTGGTCCGCGACATGTTCATGAGCTGGTCCTGCGGCCCGAAGGCGATGCGGCGCTCGTTGGTGATGCGGGTGGTGTTGTTCGGGGTCACGGCGGTACTCACTGGCAGGCCTCGCAGTTCGGGTTGTCGATCGAGCAGAAATTGGTCGGCAGTTCGGCCTCGGCCACGTCGCCGGCCGGCAGCGCGGCATTGGCCAGCGCCGGCTTGGCCACTTCCTTGGTCTTGGTCTGGCCGCGCAGGTAGTAGGTGGTCTTGAGGCCGAGCTTCCAGGCGCTCAGGTAGATCTCGGCCAGCTCGCGGCCCTTGGTGCCCTGCTTGACGAAGATGTTGACGCTCTGCGACTGGTCGATCCATTTCTGGCGCGCGGCCGCGCTCTGCAGGATCCAGCCCGGATCGATCTCCCACACCGTCTTGAGCAGGTCGGGCCGGCCGTACTTGACGCAGGGATCGACCACCTTGAACTGGCCGCTCATGTTCTTTTCCGAGCGCTCGATCTCGAAGATCGGCTCGATGCAGGGCGTGGTGCCGGTGATGATGCTGATGGTCGCGGTCGGCGCGATCGCCATCACGTTGCTGTTGCGCATGCCGTTGCGCTGGACCTGGGCGCGCAGGCCGGCCCAGGCCGCCTCGCCCAGGCTGGTCTCGTGGCGGCGCGCGGTGTCGATCGGCAGCAGGCCGCGGCTCCACTTCGAGCCCGGGAAGGTCTCGTAGGCGCCGCGCTCCTGCGCCAGTTCGCTCGAGGCCTGGATCGCGTGGAAGCTGATCAGCTCCATCGCGCGGTCCGAGAACGCCACGCCGGCGGCGCTGGCGAAATCGATGCCGCAGGCGACCTTGGCCTCGGTCTCGCCCATCAGGCCCAGGCCGACCGGGCGGTGGCGCAGGTTCGATGCCTTGGCGCGGTCCGACGGGTAGAAGTTCAGGTCGATCACGTTGTCGAGCATGCGCAGCGCGGTCTTGACCGTGCGCGCGAGCTTGTCGGCGTCGAGCTGGCCGCCCTTGACATGGCGCGCCAGGTTGACCGAGCCCAGGTTGCAGACCGCGGTCTCGGTGTCGCTGGTGTTGAGCGTGATCTCGGTGCAGAGGTTCGAGCTGTGCACCACGCCGACATGGTCCTGCGGGCTGCGGCGGTTGCACTCGTCCTTGAAGGTGATCCAGGGGTGGCCGGTCTCGAACAGGTTGGTCAGGATGCGCTTCCATACCTCGAGCGCCGGGCGCTGCTTGTAGGCCTTGCCCTCGCGCTCGAGCTGCTCGTAGCGGGCCTTGAAGGCGTCGCCGTAGAGCTCGTGCAGCTCGGGGAAGCGCTCGGGCTGGAACTCGCTCCAGATGCCGTTGTTCTCGACCCGCTCCATGAACAGGTCGGCGATCCAGGCCGCCGGGAAGATGTCGTGCGCGCGCAGCCGGTCGTCGCCGAATTCCTTCTTGACCTCGCAGTAGTCCCAGAAGTCCGGATGCCAGACTTCGAGGTAGGGCGCGAAGCTGCCCTTGCGCCGGCCGCCCTGGTTCACGCCGACCGCGGTGTCGTTGTAGATCTTCAGGTAGGGGATGACGCCCGAGCTCTTGCCGTTGGTCGACTGGATATGCGAGCCGGCCGCGCGCACCCGGGTCCAGTCGGTGCCGATGCCGCCCGCGTACTTGGAGAGGCGGGCCGATTCCTCGATGGTGCCGAAGATCGAGGCATAGCGGTGCTCGCCCTCGTCGATGTCGGCGCTGATCTGGTCGTTGACCGTGTTGAGGTAGCAGCTGGACAACTGCGAGTGCACCGTGCCCGAGTTGAACAGCGTCGGCGTCGAGGCCATGTAGTCGAAGCTCGACAGCAGATCGTAGAACTCGACGGCGCGCGCGGTCGGGTTGTCCTCCTGCAGCGAAACGCCCATCGCGACGCGCATGAAGAAATGCTGCGGCAGCTCGATCAGCTTCTGTTCGCGGTCGCGCATCAGGTAGCGGTCGACCAGGTTCTGCAGGCCGTAGTAGTCGAACTGGTAGTCGCGTTCGGGCTTGATCGCGGCGGCCAGCGCCTCCAGGTCGAAGGCCTCGGCCATGCGCGGCGCGTAGCGACCGGCGGCGACACCGCGCGCGATCGTTTCGGCGAGCGCCGGGTAGCGGCCATCGGGCGTCACATGCTTCATGGTCTCGGCCAGCAGGTAGCGCGCCGCGACGAAGGTGAAGTCCGGATTCTCGGTCGAGATCAGGCCGGCGGCGGCCTTGTTCTGCGCCTGGAAGATCTCGTGGGTGTGCATGCCATCGTAGACCAGCAGCTTGATCTGGCTGCGCAACAGGCCCAGGTCGACATTGAGGCCCTGGGTGGCAAATTCGTTGAGTCGCTCGATCTTGGCGAAGTCGAAGGCTTCGCGCGAGCCGTTGCGCTTGATGACGTCCATGGAGGTGATGCAGAAAAAAACAGGGGACCTGCCACCTGCCGGCAGCAGCCGGGGCGGTCGGTCCGAAATGGCGATGGGCGGTCGGCTAGCGGGCCGTCCGCGGCAAGGGCGGGCTGCCGGCCTTCAGGGCCGGTGAGCGGGCAGGCCGCTCGGGCGCTGGCCCGGGCAGGCGGTGGTGAGCAAAGACATGCATTCGAATCCTCCCGTCGAATGGTTCCGGAAACGGCACCAGGCGGGAGATGAAAAAAGGCCGCCTGCCGGGCTACTGCCCAGGCGATGCGGCCGCTCTTCCCGTCACCCCGGGGAATGGTGCTGGCGGTTTTTCCGGGCTGGTATTCTGGCTTGCCCTCATCCTTCTCCGCGCCTTCCCATGCTTGCACACAGTGGCAACAGGCGGAGTCGTCAGGCTTACAGCAGCGGGGGCTGCGCCGGACTGGCTGCCTGGGGCAGCTTCACCGGCTTCCCGTTCAACGTCGCCCGGCAACCGAGCGAACGCACCCGAAACCCAAATCATACCGGTTCGCGGCGCGGCGGCTGGCGGGATGAGCAATGACCCCTGGCCGGCAGTTTTCAGGTTCGGTTTTCATAATGTCGACACCTGACAACCCCTAGGACAAATGCCGTGGCAAATTTATCAATTAGAAGCCGGCTGGTGCTGGTTTTCAGTGCGCTGATTGCGATCGTCATCATCATATCGACGGCTGGCATCATGCTGCTGTCGAACGCCAATGAGCGTTTCGAGCTTCTCGTCAACGGCATCAATGCCCGCCTCTATGCCGCCGAGCGTATCCGGGAGGGGGTCGAGCAGCGTGCGATCGCGGCGCGCAACCTGGTGCTCGTGACCCGGTTCGAGGACCTGAACCAGGAAAAGCGCGCGGTCGACCAGGCGCATGCCGATGTCTCCGAGGCGCTGGCGCGGCTCAAGCAGCTGGCCGAGGGGGCGGATGCCCTGCCCGAGGAGCGCCGGCTGATCGATGCGATCGAGGCGACCGAGAAGCTCTATGCACCGGTCGCCCTGGGCATCGTGGACCTGGCCCTCGAGGGGGAACACGAAACGGCCATCCAGCGCATGAACGACGAATGCCGTCCCCTGCTGGCCAGGCTGATCAAGGCGTCCAAGGACTACGCCGAGTTCGCCCAGCATCGTTCCAACACCCTGCTGAGCGAGGCCCACGACTCCTACGTGGCCCAGCGCAACGGACTGATCGCCGGCGTCCTGCTGGCGCTGGTGCTGTCGGTCACGGCGGCCCTGCTGATCGAGCGCAGCCTGGCGGCCGACCTCGGCACCGAACCGCGGGAATTGCGCGACATCTTCAATGCCGTCGCCGCCGGAGACCTGACGCGCCAGATCCCGCTGCGCGCGGACGACAACAGCAGCGTGCTGGCGGCGGTCAAGCGCATGCAGGACGGCCTGATCGAGATCGTGGCCGATGTGCGCCGGGATGCCGACGCCGTGTCTGCCGCCTCGCAACAGATCGCGGCCGGCAACCTGGACCTGTCTGCGCGCACCGAGACCCAGGCCCACTCGCTGGGAGCGATGGCGGGCTCGGTCGAGGAGTTCGGTTCCACCGTGCGCCAGAACGCGGACAACGCCCGCCAGGCCAACCAGCTCGCCCAGAGCGCCAGCCAGGTCGCTGCCTATGGCGGCGAAGTGGTCGGCAATGTGGTCGATACCATGCAGGGCATCAACGAGAGCTCGCGCAAGATCTCGGACATCATCGCCGTCATCGACAGCATCGCGTTCCAGACCAATCTGCTGGCGCTCAATGCCGCCGTCGAGGCCGCCCGTGCCGGCGAGCAGGGCCGCGGCTTTGCCGTCGTCGCCAGCGAGGTCCGCAGCCTGGCTGGCCGCAGCTCGGCGGCGGCGCGCGAGATCAAGTCCCTGATCACCGACAGCGTGCAGCGGGTCGAGCAGGGGGCGGCGCTGGTCGAGAGCGCCGGCAAGACCATGGCCGACATCGTCTCCGGCATCAGGCAGGTGACCGAGGTCGTCGCGGAGATCACCGTCGCCAGCCAGGAGCAGAGCCAGGGCGTGGCCCAGGTCGGCAGCGCCGTCACCAACCTGGACCAGATCACCCGGCAGAATGCCGGCCTGGTGGAGGAAATGGCCAGCGCCGCCAGCAGCCTGGACAGCAAGGCCGTCGACCTGGTCAAGGCGACCTCCGCCTTCCGCTTGCCGCCCCTGATCGCCGCCAGGATGTCCTGAGTCCGTCTGCCAGCCCGGCGATCCAGCGGACGGGCTCGCGGCCCGGTCCGTTCAGCGCTTGCGCCAGAGCCGGCTCAGGTCGTCGATCGCGGGCACGCCGGCCAGTGCCAGCAGCAGCAGGGCCAGCGGCAGGGTGGCCAGGTAGCCGATCTGCTTGAAGCCCAGCGCTCCGCTGACGCCGCCGACGAAGAAGCAGACCGCCAGCTGCAGCATGATCCTGAGCCGGTCCGGGTTGGCGCGCACCGGTGGCAGGCTGGGGTCGGACGAGTTCCAGTACGCCATCTTGCCGAGCTCGATGCCGATGTCGGTCACCAGTCCGGTGATATGGGTGGTGCGGATCTCGGCATGCGAGAGCTTGGTGATCAGCGCGTTCTGCAGCCCCATGATGAAGCTCAGCAGCATCACCGTCAGCGGCACGAACAGGCCGGAGATATGGGACAGCCGTTCGCCGAGCGCGCCGAAGGCGAGCAGCAGCAGCGCCTCCAGCATCAGCGGCAGCGCGAACTGGCTGTGCAGGCGGCGCCGACGCGCGAAATTGACCAGGATCGCGCTGCAGGCCGCACCCGCGATGAAGGACAGCAGCGCGCCGAAGCCGGTCAGGTAGGCGCGGAACTGCCCGAGCGCCAGGTGGTCGGCCATCGCCGAGACGATGCCCGTCATGTGCGAGGTGTACTGGTGCACGGCCAGGAAGCCGCCCGCGTTGGCGGCGCCGGCGACGAAGGCCAGCACCATGCCGAGCTGGCGATTGCCCTGCACACTGCGCCGGCTTCCGGTCAATTTTCGGGCATAGTGGATCGACATCTGTTGGGGGGGCGTGCTGCGGGCAGGGGCCGCTGTTCTGGTATGTTAACAAGCCGTCAAACAAGGAAACCTCATGAGCTCATTGCCCCCCTGCCCGAAATGCCAGTCCGAGTACAGCTACGAGGACGGCAGCCAGCTGATCTGCCCCGAATGCGGCCACGAGTGGAGCCTGGCCGATGCCGCGCCGGCCGAGGAAGCCGCCAAGGTCTGGAAGGATGCCAACGGCAACCTGCTGCAGGACGGCGACACCGTCACGCTGGTCAAGGACCTCAAGGTCAAGGGCTCCTCGACCGTGATCAAGGTCGGCACCAAGGTCAAGAACATCCGCCTGATCGAGGGCGACCACGACATCGACTGCAAGATCGAGGGCTTCGGTCCGATGCAGCTCAAGTCCGAGTTCATCAAGAAGGCCTGAAGCCATTTTTGGCTGCTCTTGCCGCGCACACGGTTCTTCTGCTAGAATAGATCCTCTTGACGCGCGGTGGAGCAGCCTGGTAGCTCGTTGGGCTCATAACCCAAAGGTCGCAAGTTCAAATCTTGCCCGCGCAACCAATTTCCAGGTAGTTCCGAACCTCATCGGAAGCATCGATCCCAGGCCGGCCATCCTCCGGATGGCACTGGGTCGAAGTCGACAAATCCCCTGTCTTTGCCCGCTTATTTAAAGCATCAGCCTGGCGCTTGCCGTCCAGGCTCGACCTGGCCATGCTGGCATGGGGCTTGTTTCCCGTCTGATCCTGTTCCTGCCGTCCCGTCACGGGGCGGCAGCGCCGTGGCTGCCGCTTGCGTTCAGGCGAAAGGGTTGGGCACCACGCGTGCCGGCAGGACCTCGATCCGCTCCGGCAGTCCGGGGTCTGACTCCAGCGTCGCGATCGCGCGCCCGAGCAGCGCGTGCAGCTCGCGCGCCAGCGCCAGGCCGGCGCGGTCGCGGCTCAGCACCAGGTCGCCGGTCAGCACCAGGCGGTCGAGCCGGTTCTCGATTTCCAGTCCGCCGATGCGGACCAGGTCGCTTTCATTGCCATAGGGGGGGAATTCGTCGTCCATCTCGGCCTCCTTCTGCCGCGCATGATGCGCGGGAACCATTGCAGCTGCAAGTGTGCCAGCAAGCGGCTGGCGCGTCGGCCTCGCGCCGACCGCCCATGCTTCTATAATCGGGGCTTCATTGGGGAGTAGCCTCTCTTCAGCCTGAAGAGGCTTGCGTCAACACACTTGTCCCGCAGGACATGGCGCAAGCGGTTTCCGAGCTTGGCAAGACCTTTGATCATGATGCCTCCGATCTGGCCGGGGATGCGTCGTGGTCAATCGTCTCTGTACCGGCCTTGGAACATTCATGGAATCCCTTCTCGTATCGACTGGCGTCGTCGCCCTGGCTGAAATCGGCGACAAGACCCAGCTGCTGGCCTTCATCCTGGCCGCGCGCTTCAAGAAACCCCTGCCCATCATCCTCGGCATCCTGGCCGCGACCGTCGTCAACCACGGTCTGGCGGGTGCGCTGGGTGCCTGGATCACCGCCTCGATCAGCCCCGAGATCCTGCGCTGGGTGCTGGGTGCCTCCTTCATCGCGATGGCGGTCTGGACTCTGATCCCGGACAAGATCGAGGAGGAGGAAACCCAGATCGCCAAGCGCTTCGGCGTCTTCGGCGCCACCCTGGTCACCTTCTTCCTGGCCGAGATGGGCGACAAGACCCAGATCGCGACCGTCGCGATGGCGGCGCATTACGCCACCCCGCTGCTGGTCGTGATCGGCACCACGCTGGGCATGCTGATCGCGGACGTGCCGGCGGTCTTCGTCGGCGACAAGCTGGCCAACAAGATCCCGATGAAGCTGGTGCATTCGATCGCAGCCGCGGTCTTCGCCGTGCTTGGCGTGGCGACCCTGCTTGGGGCCGGCGCGAGTTTCGGTCTCTGAGCGTCCAGGGCCTGTTCCACGTGAAACAGGCCTGGTTCCTCACTTGCCCAGGATGCCCTGCAGCAGGTCGAGCAGCAGGCGCGAGGCATCGCGCAGCGTGAACTCGTCTTCCTGCTGCGGCTGGCTCTTCTTGCCGCCGCCGCGATTGCCCTGCGGCTTTGGCAGGCTCATGGCCTGCTCGCGCGCCTGTGCCGGCAGGCCGGGCAGGGGGTCGATGCCGGCGAGCTTCTGCAGCTCGGCGACGCTGAGCACTGCGTATTCCTTGGTCTTGTCGTTCGTGACCAGGTAGACGCCGGCGCGCTGCTGCTTCGGGCTGTAGAGCAGCTTCCAGACATGGGTCGGCACCAGCACGCGGCCGATCTGCTGGATGTCCTTGCCGATGAAGGCCGGGCCGCTGATCACGTAGAGTTCGCCCTCTTCGCGGGCCAGCTCGCGCGCCGCCGCCTCGATGCCGGCCCAGACGCCGGCATTGTTCTCGTGCACCTGCGGCACCATGTTGGCGAGCGAGAACGACTCGGCCTGCGCCTTGCGCGTCGGCATGTCGGCGTTCGGCGCCATGTGGCCGCGGTCGTAGCCCGAGCGCGCGTAGTCCGACAGCTCGGCGCGGTCGCCTTCGGGCAGCCGGTCCTCGGCGTGGAAGCTGTCCTTGCGCGACAGCGCCTTGGCGGCTTCCAGGTTCTTGCGCGTCAGGCGCTCGGCGGCATACAGCGGCGTGCGGCTCAGCCCAGAGTGCAGTACCGCGAAGGCCTCGAAGCAGAGTTCCTGCGTGCGCGGCTTGAACTTGGGGTTGACGATCTGCGGCGGCTGGCCGCCGGCAAAATGCTGCGGGCAGTCGGTGTGGGCGGCCTGCGCCGTTCCGGCAGCCGTGGCCGCGGTGGTGGCTGCCAGCGCGGCAGCGATGAGCGGGTAGGTGAACTTCATGGCCTGCGTAGTATCGGTCCATATCGTGTGCGGCGCTGTCGCGCCGCCTGCTCCCGGCACCGGAAAACCCTGGTCCGCCAGGCATTGTTCCACGTGAAACAGGTGCTCCGACCGCTCAGGGCAGGGACTCGAGCCTGGCCAGCGCGGCTGCGAAGTCGAAGTCCATGATGGCGTTGGCGAAGGCCTGGAACTCCGGCCCGAGCGCTGCCTGGGCCAGTGCCTGCTGCTGCTCGAACAGCGCGACGCAGGCGGTGTCGTCCTCCCGCAGCAGCTCGAGCAGGCGGCTGCGCAGCGCCTGCCATTGCGCCGGATCGAAGCCGGCCTCGGCCGGAGGCGGATCGGCTGGCGGCAGATGGGCGCTGATCGCGTCGATCAATCCGGGCAGCTCATGACCGATGGCCGCCAGCAGCGGCGCCAGGTCTGGCAGGCCCTGGCGCAGCGCCTCTTCCAGCCGGGCGGCCTGCTCGTTCAGCGTCCGCGCACCGATCTGCGCTGCCAGTCCCTTGAGCGTGTGCGCGAGCCGCTGCGCCTCGTCGCGCTGCCCGGCGGCTATCGCCTGCGCGATCGCATCCGCCTGTCCGCGCTGGCTGGTGACGAAGCGGGACAGGATGTCGCGGTACAGTGCCTCGCGTCCCAGCAGCTGCTCCAGTCCCAGCCTGGCATCGAGTCCGTCGATGGCGGCCAGCTCGGTGATCCAGCCGGGCGCGGGGCCGCGTGCCCGGGCCGGCATGGCCGGCGCCGTTGCCGGCTGGCGACCCGCTACCGGCCTGACCCAGCGCCGCAGCTTGTCGATCAGCTCCTGCACCGCGATCGGCTTGGCGATATGGTCGTTCATGCCGGCCTCCAGGCAGCGCTCGCGGTCCTCGGCCATCGCGTTGGCGGTCATCGCAAGGATAGGTAGCGCGTCCAGTCCGGGCAGCTGGCGGATCGCGCGCGTCGCGCTCAGGCCGTCCATCACCGGCATCTGCATGTCCATCAGCACCACGTCATAGGCTTGCTGTTGCACTTTCTGCAGCGCGACTGCGCCATCGGGGGCCAGGTCCACCTCCAGGCCCAGGGTGCGCAGGAATTCGGTCGCGACTTCCTGGTTGAGCTCGTTGTCCTCGACCAGCAGGGCCCGCGCGCCCGCGAGCTGGGCGGACAGCTGCAGGCCATCGGACAGTTCGATGCTGGCCGGCTGGCCCAGGCTGCCGATCTGCCGCATCAGCGCATCGAACAGCGCCGAGGGGCTGACGGGCTTGGTCAGCACCTCGCTGATGCCGGCGTCCCTGGCCCGTGGCAGGGCCTCGTCGCGGTCGTAGGCCGTGACCATCAGCAGCAGCGGTGCCTGCCTGAGCGCGCGCTGCCGGATCTCGCGCGCCAGCGCGATGCCATCCATGCCCGGCATCTTCCAGTCCAGCAGCACGACCTCGTAGGGCTGCTCGGCGGCATCGGCGCGTTCGATCTCGGCCAGCGCCTCGCTGCCGGAAGCGGCCGTGACGGCCTTGAAGCCCTGGCTCGTGATCAGCTCGGCGATGACCTCGCGCGCCTGCTCGTTGTCGTCGACCAGCAGCACCTTGAGCTCGCCAGGCGCGGGCGCGCTGCGCGGACTGGCCGGCCAGTCGGCATCCAGGTCGAAGCGGATGGTGAACCAGAAGGTCGAGCCCTGGCCCGCCAGGCTGTTCACGCCGATGCGCCCGCCCATCAGCTCGACCAGCCGCTTGGCGATCGCCAGTCCGAGGCCGGTGCCGCCGTAGCGGCGCGTGGTCGAGCTGTCGGCCTGCTGGAAGCTCTGGAACAGCTGCGCCTGCTGCTCGGGCGAGATGCCGATGCCGGTATCGCGCACCTCGAAGCGCAGCTCGACGCTGTCAGCCTGGCGTTGCTGCAGCTCGACCCGGAGCTCGACCTCGCCGCGCTCGGTGAACTTGACCGCATTGTTGGCGAGGTTGAGCAGCACCTGCTGCAGCCGCAGCGGATCGCCGATCAGGTGGGCCGGCACCTCGCTGGCGGCGGAGACGATCAGCTCCAGCCCCTTGCCAGCGGCCTTCTCGGACACCATGGTGGCGACATCGTCGAGCAGCTGGTCGAGCTCGAAGCCGGTCCGGTCCAGCCGCAGCTTGCGCGCCTCGATCTTGCTGAAGTCCAGGATGTCGTTGATCACGCCGAGCAGCAGCTGGCTCGAGGACTGGATCTTGCGCAGGTAGTCATGCACCCGCGGCGGCGGATCGGCCCTGAGCGCGAGCTGGGTCATGCCGATCACCGCGTTCATCGGCGTGCGGATCTCGTGCGACATGTTCGCCAGGAAGTCGGCCTTGGCGCGGGCGGCGTTCTCGGCCGCCTCCTTGGCGAGCTGGAGCTCGAGCTCGGTCTGCTTGAGCGCGCTGATGTCGGTCAGGGTCACGATGATGCCGCCCTCGATCAGCTGGCCGCCGATCAGCAGGCTGCGGTCATCGCCGTTCTTGCAGCGGACGCGGTATTCCCGCGGCTGCACCTGGCCGTCGCCGGCCTGGGCCTGTTCGATCAAGCCGAACCAGGTCTGCTGCACCTGTTGCCGGTAAGCCGGGTCGGGGTAGGCCCGCGACCACCAGTCGTTCAGCGTCGGAATGTCGTCCTGGGCGTAGCCGAACAGCTCGGTGAAGCGCCGGTTGATCGAGGTCAGCCGGTCGCCGCTCAGATAGAGCAGCCCGACCGGCGCCGCCTCGAACAGCACGCCCAGTTTCTCGTTGGCCTGGCGCAGCACTTCTGCCGCCGAGCGCTCGGCGCTGATGTCGTCGATGATCCAGACCGAGCCGCGTGCCCGGTCGCCGGCATCGATCGCGTGCCCGACGATGCGGGTCCAGACCGGGCTGCCGTCGCGGCGCTGCATCAGCTGCTCGCGGCGGTGGGTCAGGCCCTGCCAGATGTCGGCATAGGCTTCCGCGCCGATCTGCCGGTAGTCCTGCTCTGTCGCGTACCAGAGCCGGGTCGGCTGGCCGACCAGTGCGCCATCGGGCCAGCCCAGGATCTCGTGCATGCGGCGGTTGCAGCGGGTCGCGATCCGGTCCTTCAGCAGCACGATGCCCGAGCTGGCGGATTCGAGGATGGCCTGTTGTTCCGAAGCCGCCAGCTGCAGCGCCTCGCTGACCGCGCGCTGCTCGGTGATGTCCTCGATCAGCGCGACGATGCCGGCGGTCGGATCGGCCCGGTCGATCGCGCGCGCCGACAGCCTGGCCCAGTAGCGGCTGCCGTCCTTGCGCTGCAGCTGCAGCTCGGTCACATTGGTCCGGCCATCGCTGAGCCTGGGGTAGATGGCATCGCACTCGCGCTGCCAGCTCTCGTCGTCGCAGTAGAGCCGCCGGCTCGACTGGCCCTCGAGCTCGGCGCAGTCATAGCCGGTGATGGCCTCGGTGCGCCGGTTGCACTGCAGGATCACGCGATCGCGCACCAGCAGGATGGCGGCGCTGGCCGCGTCGACGATGGCATGCATCTGGGCATTGGCGCTGCGCAGCCGCTCGGTCGTCGCGGCCAGCTCGGCAGTGCGTTCGGCCACCTGGCGCTCGAGTTGCTGCTGGTATTCGGCCAAGGTCTGCTCGGCCTGCTTCTGCGCCGTGATGTCGTTGATGACCGCATGCATCAGCTGCTTGCCACCGCGCCGGATCGT
Organism: Malikia granosa; assembly: GCF_002980595.1. GTDB lineage: Bacteria > Pseudomonadota > Gammaproteobacteria > Burkholderiales > Burkholderiaceae_C > Malikia > Malikia granosa. The sequence continues at coordinate 28,408 of NZ_PVLQ01000017.1, read as the reverse complement.
CGTCAGCAGCACCTGGACCGGAAAAGTCTCGCCGTCGGCGCGCTGGTGCACCCATTCGAACTGGTGAAAGCCCCGTTCCTGCGCGATCCGGCTCATCGCGAGCGCCTTCTCGTCCGAGCGCGACCCGTCGGGCTGGCAGGGCGGCGAGATCATCCAGCTGCTCTGGCCGATCAGCTGTTGCGGGTTCTCCATGCGCAGCATCTCGACTGCGGCGCGGTTGGCGGCAACGATGCGGTTGGCCTCGGTCAGCATGATGGCCTGGCTGCTGTCCTCGAACAAGGTGCGGAAGCGGTCCTCGCTCTCGGCCAGCTCGGCGGTCCTGCGCTTGACGACCCGCCTTGTCGTCCAGACCCAGCCGCCCAGCAGCAGCATGATGCCGACCAGGATGCCGCCGCCGAGCCGTAGGTAGCGCAGCATGGCGGCATCGCTCGGGTTCAGCGGGATGCCGAACCATTTGTTGCGCAGCTTGGTGTCTTCCTCGGGGCTGATGGCCTGCATGCCGCGCAGCACCAGCGCCAGCTTTTCGTCATCGCCCTTGCGCACCGCGCGCCGGGCCGATCCGACATAGAGCTCGAAGGCCTTCTTGAACTCCTGCTCGGCACCGAGCCGGTAGAGGTAGAAGTTGGCCGGTGCCTCGTCGAGACAGAAGACCCTGATCTCGCCGCTGCGCGCCGCCGCGAGCAGCGCGGCATAGTTGTCGTAGGGCTGCAAGGAGTTGATGCCCTGCTCGGTCAGCTCGTCGATGCAGGCGTCTCCTTTCTGCACCCCGACCTGGAAGCCCTTGAGCGTCAGCAGGTTGCTGATGCCGCTGATCGAGGCATGGCTGTAGATGTTGACCGGCAGCCGGGCGTAGGGCGGCGAGAAGTCGAACAGCGGTTCGCGCGCTGGCGTATGGTAGATCAGGTCGATCACGTCGGCTTCGCCCTGCTGCAGCTGGCGCTGCGCCTCGGCCCATTGCAGCGCGCTGAGCCGGACCTGGACCCCGGTCTTCTGTTGCCACAGCTTCCAGTAGTCGACCAGGTAGCCCTGGACCTGGCCGTCGGCATCGCGGAACAGGTAGGGCGGGTAGTTGTCGTCGCTGACGACATGCAGGATGCGTTCGCCGGCCAAGGCATCGGTGGCCGGCAGCAGCAGGCCGGCCCAGCACAGGCCGAGCGCGAGCAGGTGGCGCCGACCGACTTTCGATAGCGTGAACCGGATGGACATCGTTGTTTGCACTTCGGGTCCCTGTCGACCCTGGCCACCCGCTGCGCAGATCAAGCGCCTGGCCCGTGGCAGCTCGAACCTACCCCCTCCCGGCTCAATGGTACTAGGCGCTGCGCGGACTGCCTAGTCGTGGCTGCTGCTGTTTCCGGCGCAGGCGGTGGCTGCGCGGCAGTTGTTTCACGTGAAACATCGCTGCGCGCCGGTTGGCTCCCCTGCCTGGCCTTGCTACTGGGTGCCGAACAGGCGGTCGCCCGCATCGCCCAGTCCCGGAACGATGTAGCCATGCTCGTCCAGCCCACGGTCGATCGCCGGCGTGAAGATCGGCACCTCAGGGTGCTGCTGGTGGAAGCGCGCGATGCCTTCCGGACAGGTCAGCAGGCAGACGAAGCGGATCGAGCGTGGCCGGCAGGCCTTGAGCCGCTCGACCGCCGCCGCCGCCGAGTTGCCGGTGGCCAGCATCGGATCGAGCACGATCACGTCGCGCTCCGCCATGTCCTGCGGCATCTTGAAGTAGTACTCCACGGCCTCCAGCGTGCCGGGATTGCGGTAGAGGCCGATGTGGCCGACGCGCGCGCTCGGCAGGATGTCGAGCATGCCCTCGAGCAGGCCGTTGCCGGCGCGCAGTATCGAGGCCAGCACGATCTTCTTGCCGTCGATCATGCGCGCGTCCATGGCCTCGAGCGGGGTCTCGATCCGCACCGTTTGCGTCGGCATGTCGCGCGTGAGCTCGTAGGCCAGCAGGGCGCTGATTTCGCGCGCCAGCTGGCGAAAATTCTTGGTACTGGTGTCCTTGCACCGCATCAGGCTCAGCTTGTGCTGGATCAGCGGATGGTCGATCAGGTGCAGTTGCGCGTTCATGGTCAGGAATTCCGTGGTGAAGGCTGAAGCAGCCAGGGTGGGGCGCCACGGCCCAGGCTGGGCGGCGCCAGCCAGACCTGGTGCGCGGCGGCGGCCACGCTGTCGACCAGCCTGAGCTGCAGCCGGCCCTGCAGCCGCGCCGCCATGCCGGCCAGGCCGGCGCCGCCCAGGATCAGGCTGTCGACCGGCCACTGCCGCTCGATGCGCTGGCAGGCCTGCAGCAGCACGGCCTCGGCCGCCTGCGGGTCGGCGTGGATCTGGGCGCCGCTGAGCTCGACGGTCTCGATGCCTTGGACCCGGTCGGCATGCGCGAGCTCGGGCAGCAGGCGCTCGAGCATCGGTTTCCAGGCCCGGCCGCCGGTCAGGATCGCGCAGCGGCCGAAGCCGGCGGCCTGGGCCAGCGCGGCCTCGGCCAGTCCCGTGACCGGGCAGCTGGCCAGCTCGCGCAGGGCCAGCAGGCCCGGGTCGCCGAAGCAGGCGATCACGATGCCGTCCGGGCCCAGGGCATGCTGGTTCGAGTGCCGGACCCAGCTCTCGAGCGTCGCGTGCGCGGCCACGGCATAGCCGCAGGGGTCGCCGATATAGGGCGGGCCGAAGCGCGCCGTGACCGCCTCGGTCCAGACATCCGGCGGCGATTCGGCCTGGATCGCCTGCTGCACCCGCTCGGTGATGCTGCCGCTGGTGTTGGGGTTGATCACCAGCAACCGGCGCTGGCGTCCTGGTGATGGGCTCATGGCTTGGACTTGCTGCATGGCGGCTTGTTGTCGGAGCTCAGCGCGAGCCGCCCTGGCGCCGCTTGAGGGCGCGCGTCGCGCCGATGGCCAGTGCCATCACGGCGAACGAGACCACGGTGGTGACGGTGCCGAGCGCGTAGATCGCGGGGGTGGTGACGGTGGTGGTCAGGCCCTGCAGCTCGAGCGGCAGCGTGTTGACGTCGCCGATGGCCTGCGAGGTGCGCGCGATCTCGTCCCAGCTCAGCGTGAAGCCGAACATGCCGACCCCGATCGCCGACGGCCCGATCAGCGGCAGCACCACATGGCGGAAGGTCTGCCAGGGGCTGGCGCCGAGGTCGCGCGCCGCTTCCTCGTAGGCCGGGTTGAAGCGGTTGAAGACCGCGAACATGATCAGCAGCCCGAACGGCAGGGTCCAGGTCAGGTGGGCGCCGAGCGCCGAGCTGAACAGTCCCAGACTGGTGGTGAAGGTCTCGAGCCAGTCGTCCAGGCCCCAGGCGCCGGCGAGCTGCTTGATGCCGCTGTCGAGCAGGCGGAACTGCAGGCCGATGCCGAGCGAGACCACGATCGACGGCATGATCAGGCTGGCAATCGTGACGTAGAACAGCAGGTTGCTGCCGCGCAGCCGCTTGCGAAAAGCCAGTGCGGCCAGCAGCGACAGCGCCACGGTCAGCCCCATCACGACGGCGCCCAGGGCCAGCGAGCGGCGGAAGGCGGCGCCGATGTCGACCACGCCCAGGCCTTCGGCGAGCTGGCGGTACCAGTGCAGCGACCAGCCGCGCATCGGGAAGGTCAGGCCGCCCTCGGGGCCCTGGAAGCTCAGCACGAAGATGGTCAGCATCGGGCCGTAGAGGAACAGCACGAAGGCGCCGAACAGCAGAGCCAGCGGCCAGAAGCCGGGCGCGCGGGGTTCGCGGTAGGTGGCGGCCATGTCAGAGCTCCTTGCGGATGTCGACCACCCGGGTCAGGCCCCAGATGATCATCAGGACGGTCAGCAGCAGCACCACCGCATTGGCCGCCGCGAGCGGGAACTGCAGGTAGCTGGTCTGGACCTGGATCAGCTTGCCGATCGAGGCGATCTGCTGTCCGCCCATCACGCCGACGGTGACGAAGTCGCCCATCACGATCGTGATGATGAAGATCGAGCCGATCAGGATGCCGGTGCGCGACAGCGGCACGATCACGTTCCACAGCGTCTGCCAGGCGCTGGCGCCGCCGTCGCGCGCGGCCTCGAGCAGGCTGCGGTCGATGCGCATCATCGAGTTGAAGATCGGCACGATCATGAACATGGTGTAGAGGTGGACATAGGCCAGCAGCACCGAGAAGTCCGAGAACAGCAGCCATTCGAGCGGCTGCCCGCTCAGTCCGCTCGCCTGCAGGCCCTGGTTGAGCAGCCCGTTGCGGCCCAGCAGCGGCACCCAGGCGATCATCCGGATCACGTTGGAGGTCCAGAACGGCACCGTGCAGAGCACGAACAGCAGGGTCTGCATGCCGACCGAATGGACATGGAAGGCCAGGAAATAGGCCAGCGCGAAGCCCAGCACCAGCGTCAGCGCCCAGCTCAGCAGCGCGAACTTGAGCGTCGACAGGTAGGTCGAGAGCGTGACGCAGAAGTCGCCGTACTCGTTGAGGCGGCCGCAGCCTTCCCAGATCGAGGCATAGTTGCGCCAGGTGAAGGCCGGCAGCAACTCGTATTCGTTGAAGTCCCAGAAGCTGACCATCAGGACCAGCCCGAGCGGGATCACGAAGAAGGCCAGGAACACCGCCGCGAAAGGCAGCGCCTGCCACCAGGGATGGACGCCCGGGTCGGTGCGGGTGGAAACGGAGGCGGCGGTGCTCATGGCTGACCTTCAGGCCGTCAGGCCGCGACGAATTCGTTCCACTTGCGCACCATGTACTCGTTCTCGTCCATGACCGCGTTCCAGCAGGCGATGCTGCCCATGCGCTGCTCGTAGCTGCCGCCGTCGCGCACGCTGCCGGCCTTGGCCAGCACCTCGCCGGTCGGGTTCTTGATGTCCTTGGCGGCGGGCTTGCCCTCCATCCAGTAGGCCCATTCGTAGGCTTCCATCTTGGCCTTGGCGGTGTCGAGCACGGCGCTGTAGTAGCCCTGGCGGTTCAGGTAGGCGCCGGCCCAGCCGTCGAGGAACCAGTTGATGAACTCGTAGGCGCCATCGAGCTTGCGACCCGACAGGGTCTTGGGCAGGCCGAAGCCGGCGGCCCAGGCGCGGTAGCCTTCCTTGAGCGGCTGGAAGTTGCAGGCGATGCCCTTGGTGCGCACGGCGGTCACGGCCGGGCTCCACATCGACTGGATCACCACCTCGCCCGAGGCCATCAGGTTGACCGACTCGTTGAAGTCCTTCCAGAGCGCGCGGAACTGGCCGGCCTTCTTGGCCTCGATCAGGGTCTTGATCGTCAGGTCGATCTCGGCCTTGCTCATGTTGCCCTTGTCCGGGTACTTGTACAGGCCCATGGCCTCGACCACCATCGCGGCGTCCATGATGCCGATCGAGGGGATGTTGAGGATCGCGGCCTTGCCCTTGAACTCGGGGTTGAGCAGCTCGGCCCAGGAGCTGATCGGGCGCTTGATCAGGTCGGGGCGGATGCCCAGCGTGTCGGCGTTGTAGACGGTCGGGATCAGCGTCATGAACGGGGTCGGCGCGCTGGCGAACTTCCTGCTGTCGGGCTTTTCCAGGTACATCACCTTCTTCGGCGCCGTGCCCTGGTCGCCGACCACCTTGCCGGCCACCGTGCCCTGGGTGAACAGCGGGGTGATCTTGTCGGCGTTCTTGATGCGGCGGCTGTCGATGCCGAGCAGGTTGCCGGTCGGGATGATCTTCTTGAGGCTGAAGTATTCGGTGTCGATCAGGTCGAAGCTGTTCGGTGCGGTGATGGCGCGCTTGGCCACCTCGTCGGTGGTGACGGCGACATACTGGATCTTGATGCCGGTGTCGGCCTCGAACTTCTCGGCGATGGTCTTGTCCTGGTTGACTGCGGTGCCCAGGTAGCGCAGCGTGATCTTTTCCTGCGCGTGGATGGCCGGGAACATGCCGCTGGCCAGCACGGCGGCAGCGCCCTTGAGGATCTGGCGGCGCTGGGGTTCGCTGCGGGTCTTGTCGGTGTCGTGGCTCATGGACGAAAGCTCCTGAAGAGGATGGGAGAACCTGAGGCCGTCAGGCAACGGGGAGGGAAACGGTTTCAGAGACCGGATGCGGCCAGCACATGGGCCTGCTCGGGGCGCCAGGACAGCCGCACCGGCTGGCGCAGGTCGAGCGGCTGCTGCAGGAATTCGGCTTCCGGCAGCGTGACCAGCAGCTTCTTGCGTGGCTCGGATGCGCCGTCCAGGGTCTCGACCCCGAGCAGCACATGGCTGCCCTGGTATTCGATGTCGCAGACCCGGCCCTCGAGGCTGGGCCGCTGGTCCGGCGGCACCGCGATGTCATGCACCGCGATCCGGTCGCAGCGGATCGCGAGGCGCTGCCCGTCGCTGTCGATCACGTTGTGGCCGCCCATGAAGTGGGCGACGAATTCGGTCGCGGGCTGGTTGAAGATCTCGCGCGGGCTGCCGGCCTGCTCGATCCGGCCCTGGTTCATCACCACCATCTGGTCGGCCAGCGCCATGGCCTCTTCCTGCGAGTGGGTGACATGGATGAAGGTCAGCCCGAGCTCCTGCTGCCAGCGGCGCAGTTCGGCCCGCATCTGCACGCGCAGGAAGGGGTCGAGCGCCGACAGCGGCTCGTCGAGCAGCAGCACCTTGGGCTGGGTGATCAGGGCGCGGGCGAGCGCGACCCGCTGCTGCTGTCCGCCCGACAGTTCAGCCGGCTTGCGCTGCGCGAGCGCGCCGAGCGCGACCCGTTCGAGCAGCTCCTGCGCCTTGCGCTGGCGCTCGGCCTTGCCCATGCCGCGCATCTTGAGGCTGAAGGCGACGTTGTCGAGCGCGCTCAGGTGCGGGAACAGCGCATAGCTCTGGAACATCATCGCGGTGCCGCGTTGCGCCGCTGGCGCCTGCGTGATGTTGCGTCCGCCGAGCAGGATGTCGCCTTCGGACACCGTCTCGTGGCCGGCGATCATGCGCAGGGTCGAGCTCTTGCCGCAGCCCGAGGGGCCGAGCAGGCAGCAGTAGCTGCCGGCCGCTATCCTGAGGTCGATCGCATCGACCGCAGTGAAGGCATTGCCATAGCGCTTGGTCAGTCCGACCAGCTCGAGTGCGGAATTGGCAGGGGGCGTGGTGAGGCTCATGTCCCCAACCACGCAAGCGCCATGCCAGCTTTGTACACAATCTATGCGTGGATTGGGTACTCCTGTTCCCCAGGCTTGTGCGCATCACTGCCTGGCACGGTCAGGATCGGTGCCCGCGATGCAAGTTGGTGCGGGCGGCCGCGACCTGTCGCCCCGGTGTCAGTCCGGGTCCGGGCAGGTCGCGGCTTCGAGCCTTTGCAGATAGACCATCGCCTGCTCGCGCGACTCGCCGCACATCTCGTGGCTCGGCGGCAGCGAGCCGCAGACGGCGGGCCGCTCGGGCTGGCCGAACAGGCGACAGCGCAGTTCGGCGTCGAGATGAGGGCAGGGGACACCAGCTGGCTTGCCCTGCGGCAGCCCGGGCATCGGGCTACTGATCGAGGGTGCGATGCAGCAGGCGGCGCAGCCGGGGCGGCAGTTCAGGGCGGGCGGTCGATGGCTGTGGATGCTGGCTGTCATGGGAAGCGGTCTGGCCCGCCTGGACAGGGCCTGTCCGCGGGATCGGTGGCAGGCATTGTTTCACGTGAAACCTGCCTGGTGCGGATGGCTGGGCAGGAAATGGAGGGCGTCGGTAAAATTGCGCCTGTCCCTCCCGGGAGCGCAGGCTCCGACTTACTCCATTTTCCATGCTATATCCCCAGGAATTCGATGTCATCGTCGTCGGCGGCGGCCATGCCGGCACCGAGGCCGCGCTCGCCGCCGCGCGCATGGGCTGCCAGACCCTGCTGCTGAGCCACAACATCGAGACGCTGGGGCAGATGAGCTGCAACCCCTCGATCGGCGGCATCGGCAAGGGCCACCTGGTCAAGGAGGTCGACGCGCTCGGCGGCGCGATGGCGCTGGCGACCGACGAGAGCGGCATCCAGTTCCGCATCCTCAACGGCAGCAAGGGGCCGGCGGTGCGCGCGACCCGGGCCCAGGCCGACCGCATCCTGTACAAGGCCGCGATCCGCCGCATGCTCGAGAACCAGCCCAACCTGACGCTGTTCCAGCAGGCGGTCGACGACCTGATGGTCGAGGGCGACCGCGTGGTCGGCGCGGTAACGCAGATCGGCATCCGTTTCCGCGCCCGCACGGTGGTGCTGACGGCCGGCACTTTCCTCGACGGCAAGATCCATGTCGGGCTCGAGAACCATGCCGGCGGTCGCGCCGGCGACCCGCCTTCGGTCAGCCTGTCGGCGCGTCTGAAGGAACTCAAGCTGCCGCAGGGCCGGCTCAAGACCGGCACGCCGCCGCGCCTCGACGGCCGCAGCATCGACTTCAGCCAGTGCACCGAGCAGCCGGGCGACGGCATGCCGGGTTCGACCACGGCCGACCAGCCGGTGCCGGTGTTCAGCTTCATGGGTCATGCCTCCATGCACCCGCAGCAGCTGCCCTGCTGGATCACGCATACCAACGAGCACACGCACGAGATCATCCGCAGCGGCTTCGACCGCAGCCCGATGTTCACCGGCAAGATCGAGGGTGTCGGCCCGCGCTACTGCCCGAGCGTCGAGGACAAGATCAACCGCTTCGCCGACAAGGACAGCCACCAGATCTTCCTCGAGCCCGAGGGCCTGACGACGCACGAGTTCTATCCCAACGGCATCAGCACCAGCCTGCCGTTCGACATCCAGCTCGCGCTGGTGCGCTCGATCAAGGGCCTGGAGCATTGCCACATCCTGCGCCCGGGCTATGCGATCGAGTACGACTACTTCGATCCGCGCGAGCTGAAAAGCAGCTTCGAGACCAAGCAGATCAATGGCCTGTTCTTTGCCGGCCAGATCAACGGCACTACCGGCTACGAGGAAGCCGCGGCGCAGGGCCTGTTCGCCGGCATCAACGCTGCGCTGCAGGTGCGCGGCGAGGGCGCCTGGTGTCCGCAGCGCGACGAGGCCTACTTGGGCGTGCTGGTCGATGACCTGATCACCAAGGGCGTGACCGAGCCCTATCGCATGTTCACCAGCCGCGCCGAGTTCCGCCTGCAGCTGCGCGAGGACAACGCCGACATGCGCCTGACCGAGACCGGGCGCCGCCTGGGCCTGGTCGACGATGCGCGCTGGGACGCCTTCAACCGCAAGCGCGACGCGGTGGCGCGCGAGACCGAGCGCCTGAAGTCGACCTGGGCCAATCCGGCCACGCTGTCGGCGGCGGAGGCCGAGCGCGTGCTGGGCAAGGCGATCGACCACGAATACAAGCTGTTCGACCTGCTGCGCCGTCCTGGCGTCAGCTATGCCGAGCTGATGGCGATGGAAGGCGGCCGCTTCGCCGCCAAGGGCCGGGACGGCGCGCCAGCCCCGGTTTCACGTGAAACACTGGACGACCAGTACGAGGCGGTGGTCGAGCAGGTCGAGATCGCGGCCAAGTACTCGGGCTACATCGAGCGCCAGAAGGGCGAGGTCGAGCGCGCCGCCTATTACGAGCATCTCAAGCTGCCGGCCGAGCTCGACTACCTGCAGGTTGCCGCGCTCAGCATCGAGGCGCGCCAGAAGCTGGCCAAGCACCGGCCCGAGACCCTGGGCCAGGCGTCGCGGATTTCGGGCATCACGCCGGCCAGCATCTCGCTGCTGCTGATCCACCTCAAGCGCGGCAAGTTCAAGGGCTTTGCCGAGCTGCCTGCCAGCGCGGAGAACGGCGAGGTGCAGGCATGAGCGCACATCCGCTGGAAGCCGGCCTGCGCGCCGGCATCGCAGACCTGGGCCTGGAGCTGAGCGACGATCAGGTGGCCAAGCTGCTGGCCTACCAGGACTGGGTCGCTAAGTGGAACAAGGTCTACAACCTGACCGCGCTGCGTGACCCGCAGGAGATGCTGACGCACCACCTGCTCGACAGCCTGGCCGCAGTGGCACCGCTGCGGCGCCATCTGGCCGCAGCCGGGCTGGAAAAGCCGCGCCTGCTCGACGTCGGCTCGGGCGCCGGCTTGCCGGGCGCGGTGTTCGCGATCGTCTGCCCCGAGCTCGATGTCAGCTGCGTCGACACCGTGGCCAAGAAGGCGCTGTTCATCCAGCAGATCGCCGCCGCGCTGCGGCTGCCGAACCTGCACGGCATCCACGCCCGGGTCGAGAACCTCAAGCAGCAATGGGATGTCGTGAGCTCGCGCGCCTTCGCCTCGCTGCTCGACTTCACCAGCTGGTCGCGCCAGGCGCTGGCCGAGCAGGGCGTCTGGCTCGCGATGAAGGGCAAGCATCCGGTCGACGAGATCGCCGCGCTGGCACCCGATCTCGAGCTGTTCCACGTGGAACAGTTGCAGGTGCCGGGACTCGACGCCGAGCGCTGCATCATCTGGATCCGCCCCAAGGCGGACTGAATCCGGGCCCCTGCTCGCAGGCTCGGGCGCCAGCCCAGCCTGCGGCATCCGGCCTTCGATCCGCCTTGGCGTCCCGGTCGCTGCGTCCAACCGTCACCGCCTTGTCGCAGTCCTTATCCGGGAAAGCCCTTAAACTCGACGCCAACCTCGGGACCGCGCCTCCACCCGCGCGCCCTGTGCTTCTTCCTGCAATTTCCCCGTTTTAGCTAGTCCCACCATGGCCAAGATCTTTTGCATTGCCAACCAGAAGGGCGGCGTCGGCAAGACCACCACCTGCGTCAACCTCGCTGCCGGATTGGCCAGGATCGGCCAGCGCGTGCTGCTGATCGACCTCGACCCGCAGGGCAATGCGACCATGGGCTCGGGCGTCAACAAGCGCGAGCTCGAGCTCAGCGTCTACGACGTGCTGCTCGGCGAGGCAACGGTCGCCGAGGCCGCCGTCGCTGCCGAGGCCTGCGGCTACCGCGTGCTGGGCGCCAACCGCGAGCTCGCCGGTGCCGAGGTCGAGCTGGTCAGCCTCGAGCAGCGCGAGCAGCGCCTCAAGCAGGCGCTGGCGGCCGTCGCGGCCGACTACGACTTCGTGCTGATCGACTGCCCGCCCTCGCTGAGCCTGCTGACGCTCAACGGCCTGTGTGCGGCCAATGGCGTGATCGTGCCGATGCAGTGCGAGTATTTCGCGCTCGAGGGCGTGTCCGACCTGGTCAACACCATCAAGCAGGTGCGCGCCAACCTGAACCGCGAGCTCAAGGTGATCGGCCTGCTGCGCGTGATGTTCGACGCCCGTACCATGCTGCAGAAGCAGGTCAGCGACCAGCTGTTCGAGCATTTCGGCGACGAGGTGTTCCAGACCGTGATCCCGCGCAACGTGCGCCTGGCCGAGGCGCCGAGCTACGGCCTGCCGGGCGTGGTGTTCGACCCTTCGGCCAAGGGCAGCAAGGCCTTCGTCGAGTTCGCGCGCGAGATGGTCGAGCGCATCCAGACCCTCTGAGCCATGTTCCACGTGAAACAGGCGAATGCCGACCAAGTCGCGCCGCAGGTGCTGATGCTGCCGGGCTGGCAGGGCAGCGGCCCCGACCACTGGCAGAGCCGCTGGGAGGCGCTGCACGGTTACGCCCGCGTCGAGCAGCATGACTGGCAGCAGCCGCGCCGCGGCGACTGGCTGGCGCGGCTGGACGAGACCGTGATCGACAGCGAGCGGCCGGTCCTGCTGGTCGCGCACAGCCTGGGCTGCGTGCTGGTGGCGGCCTGGGCCAGGTTCTCGCGCCATGCGCACAAGGTGCGCGGCGCGCTGCTGGTGGCGCCGGGCGATGTCGAGCAGCCCGACCTGGCGCCGGCGTTGCCGGGTTGGGCGCCGATCCTGCGCGATCCGCTGCCTTTTCCCAGCCTGCTGGTCGCGAGCCGGGACGATCCCCGCTGCCGCTTCGAGCGTGCCGAGCAACTCGCGCGGGACTGGGGCAGCCGCCTGGTCGATGCCGGCGCGCGCGGCCACCTGAATGCCGATTCCGGCCTGGGCGACTGGCCCGAAGGCCATGCGCTGCTCCAGCCCTGGCTGGCTGGCGCAGCCTGACAGAAGATGGAGCCCCTCATGGCGACGAAAAAATTCAAGGGACTCGGTCGCGGCCTGGAAGCCCTGCTCGGTCCCAAGCTCGACGAGAGCACCAGCCTCGATGCGGCCAGCGCCGACCTGCCGAGCCAGCTCGCCCTGAGCGACCTGGTGCCGGGCAGCTACCAGCCGCGCACGCGCATGGACGAAGGCGCGCTCTACGAGCTGGCCGAGAGCATCAAGGCGCAGGGCATCATGCAGCCCATCCTGGTGCGCCCGCTCGCGGAGGCCGAGGGCCTGCGCCGACTGGCGGCCTGGCAACAGCAGCAGGGCCTGGCCGCGGTGCCACGTGGAACCCGGCCCGTCTACGAGATCATTGCCGGCGAGCGGCGCTTCCGCGCCTCGCGCCTGGCCGGCCTCGAGCAGGTTCCGGTGCTGGTGCGCGACGTGCCGGACGAGGCCGCCGCCGCGATGGCGCTGATCGAGAACATCCAGCGCGAGGACCTCAATCCGCTCGAGGAGGCCCAGGGCCTGCAGCGCCTGGTCAGCGAGTTCGGCCTCACGCATGAGCAGGCAGCCCAGGCTGTCGGTCGCTCGCGCAGCGCCGCCAGCAACCTGCTGCGCCTGCTGAACCTGGCCGAACCGGTCCAGACCATGCTGATGGCGGGCGACCTCGACATGGGCCATGCGCGCGCCTTGCTGGGTCTGGAGCGCGCGGCCCAGATCAGCGCCGCGCACCAGATCAACGCGCGCAAGCTGTCGGTGCGCGAGACCGAGGGCCTGGTGCGCAAGCTCGGCGCAGGCTCCGAGACCCCGGCGCCGACGACCAAGGCCGCCAAGTCGCGCGACCTGTTGCGGGTCGAGGAACAGCTGTCCGACCTGCTGACCGCGGCGGTCGAGGTCCGGATCAGGAAGCGCGTCAAGCGCCACGGCCAGATCGAGCAGCAGGGCGAGCTCGCGATCCAGTTCGGCTCGCTCGACGAGCTCAACGGCCTGATCGAGCGGCTGCGCGGCCCGGGCGAATGAAAGCCCTGCACCGGGCGATGTCGATCTTCAATCTGAGAAAATGAGAATCGGACCTGCGTCGCGGGTTGGCATGGGTTGCTCCCGCACAGGATTGTTATGAGATTCCGCTCCGCATCTGTCCGCTGGCTAGGCCTGCTGGCGCTGGCCTACCTGAATGTCGCCGGGGCGCAGCCGTCCCCAAGCTCGCAGCAGTCCACGCTGCCGGTCGATGCCCTGGCGCAGACCTTGCCGTCCGGCCTGGCCCAGCCCTTCGAGCAGGCCTGGGACGTGGTCGAGCTGGCTGGCCAACCCTTGCTGTCCGACAGCTCGCGTCCCCCGCGGCTGGTGTTGCGCCCCAACGGCCAGCTCTGGGTCGATGGCGGCTGCAACTATTTCTCGGGCCGGGTCGAGCGCGATGCCCAGGGGCTGTTCCGGGTCTCGAAATACGGCAGCAACCACCGGACTTGCGACAAGCCGCCGCGCTCCGAGGCCTTCCTGAACTCGGCCCTGATGATGGTGGACAACTTCCGCTGGGACCGCGGCCTGTTGCTGCGCAGCGGCAGCAGCGAGCTGTTGCGGCTGCGCCCCAGCGCCAACCAGGATGTCCAGGCGCTCGAGCAGGGCCTGGGCCGCCATGCGGCGCCGGCAGCAGCAGCAGCCACCGCCGCCCTGGCGCCAGCCGCGGCATCGGCCCTGCCGTTGGCCCAGGTCCGCCACGCGGCCGTGCCGCCAGTCCCGGCACGCCAGGTCGCCAGCCAGGATTGCCGTCCGGTCAAGGCCGCGAAGAGCGCTGGCAAGAACGCCGGCAAAGCCGCCACCAAGTCGCGCCAGGCCAAGCCGCCAGTCTGCCAGCCGCTCCAGGCCAAGGCCGGCAAGGCGGCGACCGGCAAGGCTGCCCTGCGCGCTGCCGGTGGCAAATCTGCCAAGGCCGCCAAGGCAGTCAAGTCGACCCAGTCGTCGGCCAAGTCCAGCCAGGCCCGGCGTGCCAAGGCCGCTCCGGCAGCCAAGGGCAGCGCCAGGAAGAACAAGCCGGCCGCACAGAAGCGGTCCAAGTCCTGAGGCCCGGTGCCTCGGGTCCCCTCACGTCATCCCTCACGAAACGGAACCGCCATGGGCAACCGACTCACGCAAATCGCTACCCGCACCGGCGATGCCGGCACCACCGGACTCGGCAACAACCAGCGCGTCAGCAAGAACAGCCTGCGCGTGCACGCGATGGGCGATGTCGACGAGCTCAACTCGCAGATCGGCCTGCTGCTGTGCGAGGAGATGCCGGCCGATGTGCGCGCGCTGCTGGTCGAGATCCAGCACCAGCTGTTCAACCTCGGCGGCGAGCTCAGCATCCCGGGCTACGAGCTGCTCAAGGCCGAGGCTGTGCTCACGCTCGACGAGGCCTTGGCCGCTTACAACGCCCAGCTGCCCAAGCTGCAGGAGTTCATCCTGCCGGCCGGCAGCCGCGCCGCCGCCCTGGCCCATGTCTGCCGCACCGTGGCCCGCCGCGCCGAGCGCCAGGTGGTGGCACTCGGCAACGAGGAGGCCATCAACGAAGCCCCGCGCCAGTACCTGAACCGACTCAGCGACCTGATGTTCGTGCTCGCGCGCGTGCTCAACCGCATGAACGGCGGCGACGATGTCTACTGGAAGAGCGAGCGGCTGCAACAGGCCGGCCAGGAATGAAGCGCGACCTCGGTCCGGCCGCAGCGCCGGCCCGCGACCCCTTGCAGCGCTGGGCCCGCCGGATTTTCTGGCTGCTGGTGCTGATCGTCATTGCGCTGACCCTGTCGCCCACCGCCTATCTGCCCAAGCAGGCCTTCACCTTCTGGGACAAGGCGCAGCATGCGCTGGCCTTCGCCACGCTGGCGCTGCTCGGCGCGCTGGCCTATCCGCGCCGGATCGGCCTGCTGGTGTTCAGCCTGCTGGCCTTCGGCGGCGCGATCGAGCTGGCCCAGGCCGCCACCGGCTGGCGCAGCGGCGACTGGGCCGACTGGCTGGCCGATGGCGTGGGCCTGTTCGCCGGCCTGCCGCTGGCCGCGTTCAGCCGCCGCGTCCTTGCCAGAAGCCTGGCTGGCCGTAGCGCGCCTTGAGGAAATCGACCCACAGCCGCACCCGCAGCGGCAGGTGCTTGCGCTGCGGGAACACCGCATAGATGCCGTTGGGCGCCGCCGCGTAGTCATCGAGCAGGGTGACCAGGCGCCCGGCCGCGATGTCGGATTCCACCTCCCAGGTGCTGCGCCAGGCGATGCCATGCCCGGCCAGGCACCATTCGTGCAGCACCTGGCCGTCGGTGCAGTCGAACGGTCCGTCCGGCCGCAGGTGGACCAGCTGTTCCGGCTTGCCGCCGCGCCCGGGCAGCCGGAAGGCCCAGCCGCGCGTCTGCGAGGCATCGGATGACAGCACCAGGCAGTCGAAGCGCGCCAGCTCCTGCGGATGCTCCGGCCGGCCGTGGCGCTGCAGGTAACGCGGCGCCGCCACGCACAGGCGCCGGTTGTCGGCCAGCCGCACGCTGATCAGCGACGAGTCGGGCAGGTCGCCGACGCGCACCGCGCAGTCATAGCCCTCGCCCGCGAGGTCGATCACGCGGTCGCTCAGGTTGAGCGAGATCGCGACATCCGGGTGCAGCTCGCGGAACAGCGGCACCAGCGGCGCGACATGGCGCCGGCCGAAGCCGGCCGGCGCGGTCAGCCGCAGCCGGCCGCTGGCCCGGGCGCCGCCGGCGCTCACGCTGGCCTCGGCGCTCGCGATCTCGGCCAGCAGGCGCTGGCAGTCCTCCAGGTAGGCACCCCCTTCGTGCGTCAGCGTGATGCGGCGCGTGGTGCGCAGCATCAGCTTGACGCCCAGTTTCTCCTCGAGCAGGTCGAGCCGGCGCCCGATCACGGCCGGTGCCACCCCCTCGGCGCGCGCCGCCGCGGCCAGGCTGCCGCGCGCCGCCACCGCGACAAAGGTTTCCATCGCCTTGAGCTTGTCCATGCTGGCCCGTGATTTGGTGGTTTTTATCGATGAGTCTTGGGATAATTTTGTGGATTATGTAAGAAAAAGTCACGACTGAAATTGCAAACTGCCGTCGAATCCAGTCACGGAACTCGCATACATTGGGGCTGTGGACAAGTCGGCATGGACCTTGCCTGGCTTGTCGGTCGAAACCGTCTGGAGACTTGAACATGAACGCTCGCTCGAACAGCAACGCCCGCCTCACCATCCACCGCCTGCAGGTGGCCCAGGAACTGCACCAGTTCATCGAAGACCAGGTGCTGCCCGGTACCGGCATCGACTCCGCCCGCTTCTGGGCCGGCTTCGACGCCATCGTCGCCGACCTGGCGCCGAAGAACCGCGCGCTGCTGGCCGAGCGCGATCGCCTGCAGGCCGAGCTCGATGCCTGGCACCTGGCCTACCCGGGCCCGATCGCCGACATGCCGGCCTACCGCGCCTTCCTCGAGCAGATCGGCTACCTGCTGCCGCAGCCGGAGGCCCAGGTCACGACCGCCAACGTCGATGCCGAGCTCGCGACCCAGGCCGGCCCGCAGCTGGTGGTGCCGATCACCAATGCGCGCTACGCGCTCAACGCCGCCAACGCGCGCTGGGGCAGCCTGTACGACGCGCTCTACGGCACCGATGCCATCCCCGAAACCGACGGCGCCCAGAAGGGCAAGGGCTACAACCCGGTGCGCGGCGCCAAGGTCATTGCCTTCGCGCGCGACTTCCTCGACCAGTCCGCGCCGCTGGCGGCCGGCTCCCACCATGACGCGACCGGCTATGCCGTCGCCAATGGCGCGCTGCAGGTCAGCCTGAAGGACGGCAGCGTCACTGGCCTGAAGGACGCCGCCCAGCTGGCCGGCTACCAGGGTGATGCCGCCGCGCCGAAGTCGCTGCTGTTCAAGCACAACGGCATCCACTTCGACCTGATCATCGACCGCAGCACCGCGATCGGCTCCAGCGACGCCGCCGGCGTCAGCGACCTGGTGATGGAAGCCGCGCTCTCGACCATCCTCGACCTGGAGGACTCGGTCGCCGCGGTCGATGCCGAGGACAAGGTGCTGGGCTACTCGAACTGGCTCGGCATCCTGAAGGGCACGCTGACCGAGACCTTCGAGAAGGGCGGCCAGCAGCTCACGCGCGGCCTGAATCCGGACCGCCTCTACACCGCGCCGAACGGTGGCGAGGTGCGGCTGCACGGCCGCAGCCTGATGTTCGTGCGCAACGTCGGCCACCTGATGACCAACCCGGCCATCCTCTGGACCGATGCCGACGGCAGCGTGCGCGAGATCCCCGAAGGCATCATGGATGCCGTCGTCACGACCACGATCGCGCTGCACGACCTGCAGGGCCATGGCGTCAACGGCATCCGCAACAGCCGCACTGGCAGCGTCTACATCGTCAAGCCCAAGATGCACGGCCCGGCCGAGGTCGGCTTCGCCGCCGAGCTGTTCGGCCGCGTCGAGCAGCTGCTCGGCCTGCCCGATTCCACCGTCAAGCTCGGCATCATGGACGAGGAGCGCCGCACCTCGGTCAACCTCAAGGCCTGCATCGCCGCCGCTTCCAGCCGGGTCGCCTTCATCAACACCGGCTTCCTCGACCGCACCGGCGACGAGATGCACACCGCCATGCTGGCCGGCCCGATGATGCGCAAGGGCGACATCAAGGGCAGCGCCTGGATCGCCGCCTACGAGCGCCGCAACGTGCTGATCGGCCTGCAATGCGGCCTGCGCGGCCGGGCCCAGATCGGCAAGGGCATGTGGGCCATGCCCGACCTGATGGCCGAAATGCTCAAGCAGAAGGTCGGCCATCCCAAGGCCGGTGCCAACACCGCCTGGGTGCCCAGCCCGACCGGCGCCACCCTGCACGCGCTGCATTACCACCAGGTCAGCGTGGCCGAGGTGCAGCAGCAGATCGAGGCCAGCGGCGACACCCGCGATGCCGCGCTGGCCGAGAAGCTGATGGCCGACCTGCTGACCATTCCGGTCGTCGCCGAGGCCAAGTGGAGCGCCGAGGAGCGCCAGCAGGAGCTCGACAACAACGCGCAGGGCATCCTGGGCTATGTGGTGCGCTGGGTCGACCAGGGCGTGGGCTGCTCCAAGGTGCCCGACATCCACGACATCGGCCTGATGGAAGACCGCGCCACGCTGCGCATCTCCAGCCAGCACATGGCCAACTGGCTGCACCATGGCGTCGTGAGCGAGGCCCAGGTGCGCGCGACCTTCGAGCGCATGGCGGCCAAGGTCGACCAGCAGAACGCTGGCGATCCGGCCTACAAGAGCCTGGTCGCCAACCCCGAGGGCGCGGCCTACCAGGCGGCACTCGACCTTGTGTTCAAGGGCAAGGAGCAGCCGAGCGGCTACACCGAGCCGCTGCTGCACGCCTGGCGCCTGCAGGTCAAGGCCGCTGCCTGATCGAGGCCTGAAGTGGAATGAGACGGCGCCCTGCGGGGCGCCGTTTTTTTTGGCGCACGAGGCTGCATGGGAGCGGCCTGCGATCCGGCATGGCTTGTCTGGCGAGTCTGGCCAGCAGGCTGCACAAGCCCCGCCTTGCCGGCCAGAATGGGGCATGGACCGTCCCCTGATCCTGTTCGGTGCCTTCGACCGGCACAACTTTGGCGACCTGCTGCTGGCCCGGGTTGCCGCCGCTCAGTGGCCCGGGCGCGAGCTGCATTTCGCCGGCCTGGCGGACCGCGACCTGCGGCGCTGGGACGGCCTGGCCGTGCGCTCCCTGCCGGATCTGCTGGCCGAACTCGCGCCGCGCCGGCCCGACCTGCTGCATGTCGGCGGCGAGATCCTCGACTGCAGCGCCTGGCAGGCCGCCGTCATGCTGCTGGCGCCCGAGCAGGTGCAGGCCGTGATCGCCTACCTGGAGCCGCGTCCCGCCGAGCGCGCGGACTGGGTCAGGGGCAGCGTGGGGACTGCGCTGGCGCCCTATGTCGCCTCGTCCGTGCGCCTGCCTGGCCTGTGCCGCACCGCCTTCGCCGGGGTCGGCGGCGTCGGGCTGGCGCAGGCGCCCGAGGCCCTGCGCGCCGAGGTGCTGGCCGCGCTGCGCGCGGCGTCCTTCGTCTCGGTGCGCGACCGCATCACGCAGGTGACCCTGGCCCAGGCCGGCATGGCCGCCCGCCTGTTGCCCGACCCGGCGGTGCGGGTCGCCGAGCTGTTCGGCCGGCAGGTCCGCCAGCGCGCCGACATGGGCGAGATCGCCGCCGTGCGCGCGGCCTTCCCGTCCGGCTACCTGGCGCTGCAGCTCGGTCCCGAACTGGCCGACGATGCCTGCCTGGACCTGCTGGCCGTCCAACTGCAGCCGCTGCTGGCCGCGACCGGCATGGGGTTGGTGCTGTTCTGCGCCGGCCTGGCGCCCTGGCATGACGATCCCGCGACGCTGCGGCGCCTGGCGGCCAGGCTGCCGGCGCCATCGCTGCGCATCCTGCCGTCGGGCCGGCTGTGGGATCTCTGCGCGCTGATCGCCGGCAGCCGCGCCTGCGTCGCGAGCAGTCTGCATGCCCGCATCGTCGCCACTGCCTTCGGACTGCCGCGCCTGAGCCTGGTTCCGACCGGCGGCAGCGGCCAGTCGCGCAAGCTGGCCGCCTACCTGGACGCCTGGGAACTGCCTGGCCTGCCGACTTGCGTCTGGCCCGCCGGTCTCGGCGCGGCCCTGTCGCAGGCCCTCGCAACAGACGCTGGCGCGCTACGGCGGCAGGCACAAAGTCTGGAAGCGACCTGCCGGGCCGGCCTGGCTGGTCTGAGCCGGGCCGAGGGGTTTTCTGCGCCGGATCGGGCTGTTGAAATCCCGCCTCGTGCGACAGAGAAATGACATCCAGCACGCAGATCATCTGGCCTGACGCTGGTTGCACCATAAATAAGTAAATCAATGACGTAATATTTTTACGTAAAAACCTTGCCTGGCCACAGTCGATGCACCATGCTTCCGACGGACCCTGGCCTGCAGTCCTGTCACGCGCGCATACTTAAGATAGTGGCCGGATGCGCGGGCGCGGCCGTCCGCGCCGGCATGTCGGAGCAAGGGCCTTGCATGGGAATCAATGAGTGGCAGCAATCGGGAGCCGGCTGGGACCATCCCGAACGCGGGCGCGAGGCCCAGCGCAGCACCTGGATCAGCGTGGCGGTCAACCTGGCGCTGACCCTGGCCCAGGTGGTGGTGGGCCTGTTCGCGGCCTCGCAGGCGCTGGTGGCCGACGGCATCCATTCGCTGTCCGACCTGCTGTCCGACTTCGTCGTGCTGCTGGCGATCCAGTACAGCCGCAAGGCGCCCGATGCCGATCATCCCTATGGCCATCAGCGCTACGAGAATGCCGCCTCGCTGGTGGTCGGGGCCCTGCTGCTGGCCGTCGCCGTCGGCATGCTGTGGTCGGCCGGCGTCAAGCTGCTCGCACCGGCTTCGATCCCGCAGGTGGACCGGGTCGCGCTCTGGGTCGCGCTGTTCACGCTGGCCGCCAAGGAGGGCCTGTTCCGCTACCTGCTCGCGGTCGCCCGCCGCCTGCGCTCCAGCCTGCTCGAGGCCAATGCCTGGCATTCGCGTTCCGACGCCGCCTCCTCGCTGGTGGTTGCGCTCGGCATCGGCGGCAACCTGCTGGGCTACGGCCTGCTCGACCCGATCGCGGCGCTGCTCGTCGGCCTGATGGTGCTCAGGATGGGCTGGGAATTCCTCTGGGGCGCGCTCAACGACCTGACCGATCACGCGGCTTCCGAGCCCGAGAGGCAGGCGATCAGGAGCGAGATCCTCGCCACTCCGGGCGTGCTCGGCGTGCACGACCTGCGCACGCGCAAGACCGGCGACATGCTGCTGGTCGACGTGCATCTCGAGATCGATGGCGACCTTAGCGTGCGCCAGGGCCACGAGATCGCCGAGGCCGTGCAGGCGCGCGTGCTGGAGCGGCATCCGGTGCTCAATATCCTGACCCATGTCGACCCGGTCTGACCCCGATCCCACATTTGCCACAATACCCGCCATGAGCACTCACATCGCACCCTATCCCCTGTCGCGTCCGCGTCGCCTGCGTCGTGACGTTTTCACCCGCAACCTGGTGCGCGAGCACCACCTGAGCACCCATGACCTGATCTACCCGGTGTTCGTGCTCGAGGGCGAGGGCCGGCGCGAGGCCGTCGCCTCCATGCCCGGCGTCGAGCGCCTGAGCCTGGACCTGCTGCTGCCGGTGGCGCGCGAATGCGTCGAGCTCGGCATTCCAGTGATGGCGCTGTTCCCGGTGATCGACCCGGCGCTCAAGACCCCCGATGGCCGCGAGGCCTGGAACCCCGACGGCCTGATCCCGCGCGTGGTGGCCCGCCTCAAGGCCGAGCTGCCCGACCTCGGCATCATGACCGACGTCGCGCTCGACCCCTATACCAGCCATGGCCAGGACGGCCTGCTCGACGGCCAGAACTACATCATCAACGATGCCACGGTCGAGGTGCTGGTGCGCCAGGCGCTGGCCCAGGCCGCAGCCGGCGTCGACATCGTTGCCCCGTCCGACATGATGGACGGCCGCATCGGCGCGATCCGCCAGGCGCTCGAGGCCAACGGCCATGTCCACACCCGTATCATGGCCTACAGCGCCAAGTACGCCAGCGCCTTCTACGGCCCGTTCCGCGACGCGGTCGGCAGCTCCGCCAACCTCGGCAAGGCCGACAAGAAGGTCTACCAGATGGACCCGGGCAACACCGACGAGGCGCTGCGCGAGGTCGCGCTCGACCTGGCCGAAGGCGCCGACATGGTGATGGTCAAGCCCGGCATGCCCTACCTCGACGTGGTGCGCCGGGTCAAGGAGGAGTTCAAGGCGCCGACCTTCGCCTACCAGGTCAGCGGCGAGTACGCGATGCTCAAGGCCGCCGCGCAGAACGGCTGGCTCGACCATGACGCCGTCATGATGGAGTCGCTGCTGGCCTTCAAGCGCGCCGGCGCCGACGGCGTGCTGACCTACTTCGCCCGCGACGCCGCCCGCCTGCTGCGCCAGCAGGCCTGAGGCTGCTCCGCTCCGATGCGCGTCTTCCACCTCGCCGAGCTCAGCATCCGCGAAAGCGCCGTCCTGCCGACGGCGCTGCCTGAACACGGTTTCCTCTGGATCGCGCTCGGGCGGCGCGAATTCGAGTCGCTGCAGGCCGAGGTCCAGGCCTGCCTGCAGCAGCTCTGCGGCAGCGCGCTGGTCGACCTGCACCTGTCCGACCTGCTCAACAACCAGCTGCCTTCGCACTACGACTACACCGCGCAGTACGACCTGCTGGTGTTCCGCCGACTGGCCCAGGGCCGCAGCGACATCGAGGCTGATCCCTACAGCCCGGCGCTCGAGAATCTGCCGCGCCGCGGCGGTCCGCCGGTGCTGCGCCGCATCGATACCAGCCCGGTCGGCTTCGCGCTGTTCGACCAGGTGCTGCTGACCGTGCATCCGACCGATTGCGCGGTGCGCGACAGCTATGCCGCCCGCCTGCTGGCGCTGACCGCCAGCGGCCAGGCCGAGGTCACCGAGCCCGGGCGCAGCGCGGCGATCCGCTTCATGCCCAGCAGCAGCGGCGACCTGATGCTGCGCCTGGTCAACCAGATGGTCGACGGCTACCTCGAGCTGCGGCGCGAGCTGACGCGCCAGCTCGACCACTGGCAGTCCGAGCTGCTGAGCCCGAATTCGCGCTTCAACAACTGGGGCAGCCTGCTGCAGGCGCGGCTGGCCTTGCACCAGCTCGACGAGATCTGCGAGGACCAGCGCAGCGCGATCCAGGACTGGATCGAGGCGCTCGACAGCTGGCCCGAGGCCGCGCTGCCGGCCGACCAGCGCGCGCACGAGCTGCTCAAGGTGCGCAGCCGCGACGTGCTCGAGCATATCGAGCGCGTGGTGCACCATGTGCGCCGGCTCGAGCAGAGCGCCGAGGTCGCGGTGCAGATGCATTTCAATGCCCAGGGCCACCGCACCAACGAGATCATGCGCATCCTGACGGTGCTGACCGCCATCTTCCTGCCGCTGAACCTGATCGCGGGCATCTTCGGCATGAACTTCGACTTCATCCCGCTGCTTCACCTGCAGGCGGGTTTCTGGTGGGCGCTGGCCGCGATGGTGGTGATCGCCGTCAGCCTGGCCTTCTATTTCTGGCGCAAGCGTTTCCTGGAGCACCGCACTTGAGCACCGATCTGTCCTCTGCGGCGCTGGAAGTCCTGCGCGAGGTCTTCGGCTACCAGGCCTTCCGCGGCCCGCAGGCCGGCATCGTCGAGCATGTCTCGGCCGGCGGCGACGCGCTGGTGCTGATGCCGACTGGCGGCGGCAAGTCGCTCTGCTACCAGGTGCCGGCGATCCTGCGCCAGCGCGCGGGGCAGGGCGTGACCATCGTGGTCTCGCCCTTGATCGCGCTGATGCACGACCAGGTCGGCGCGCTGATCGAGGCCGGCGTCAGCGCGGCCTATCTCAACTCGAGCCTGTCGCAGGAGCAGGCGACCGAGATCGAGCGCCAGCTGCAGCGCGGCGAGATCACGCTGCTCTATGCCGCGCCCGAGCGCCTGACGACGGCGCGCTTCATGGCCCAGCTGCAGGCCCTGCACGAGCGCGGCCTGCTCAGCCTGTTCGCGATCGACGAGGCGCATTGCGTGAGCCAGTGGGGCCACGACTTCCGGCCCGACTACCGCGGCCTGGCCACCTTGCACGAGCGCTTCCCCGACGTGCCGCGCGTCGCGCTGACCGCCACTGCCGACGAATTGACGCGCGCCGACATCGTGCATCACCTGCGGCTGGAGGAGGCGCGCCATTTCGTCTCCAGCTTCGACCGGCCCAACATCCGCTACACCATCGTCGAGAAGAAGGACAGCCTGCAGCAGCTGCAGCGCTTCATCCGCAACGAGCACATGGGCACCAGCGGCCATGACGCCGGCGTGGTCTATTGCCAGTCGCGGCGCAAGGTCGAGGATGTCGCGGCCCAGCTCGCGGCGGCCGGCTTCAACGCGCTGCCCTACCACGCCGGCCTGGAGCAGGCCACGCGCCAGCGGCACCAGGACCGCTTCCTGCGCGAGGAGGGCCTCATCATGGTCGCGACCGTGGCCTTCGGCATGGGCATCGACAAGCCCGACGTGCGCTTCGTCGCCCATGTCGACATGCCGAAGAACATCGAGGGCTACTACCAGGAGACCGGCCGCGCCGGCCGCGACGGCGAGCCGGCCGACGCCTGGATGGCCTACGGCCTGCAGGACGTGGTCAACCAGCGCCGCATGATCGACGAAAGCCCGGCGGCGGAGGAATTCAAGCAGGTGCTGCGCGGCAAGCTCGAGGCGCTGCTGGCGCTGGCCGAGGCGACCGACTGCCGCCGCGTGCGGCTGCTGGCCTATTTCGGCGAGAAGTCCCAGCCCTGCGGCAACTGCGACAACTGCCTGCATCCGCCGCAGACCTGGAACGCGACCGAGGCCGCGCGCAAGCTGCTGTCCTGCATCTACCGGGTGCAGCAGGCCGGAGGCGCGGCCTTTGGCGCCGGCCACCTGATCGACATCCTGCGCGGCAAGAAGACCGAGAAGGTCGAGCAGCATGGCCACGCGGCCTTGAGCACCTTCGGCATCGGCGCCGACCTCGGCGAGAGCGAGTGGCGCAGCCTCGCGCGCCAGCTGATCGCGCGCGAGGCGATCCGGGTCGATGCCGAGCATTTCAACACCCTGCGCCTCGGCGAGGCCGCGCGCGCCATCCTCAAGGGCGAGGAGCAGGTCTTCGTGCGGGTGCAGACGGCGCAACCGGGCGGACGCAGCCGGACTGCTGCGCGCCAGCGCGTGGTTGCGGCCGAAGCCACGCTGACGCTGGCCGCGCGCGAGACGCTGGCCGCGCTCAAGGCCTGGCGCGCCCAGGTCGCGCGCGAGCACAACCTGCCGGCCTACATCATCTTCAACGACGCGACCCTGCGCGCCATCGCCGAGCAGCAGCCGCAGCGCCTGTCCGAGCTCGAAGGGATTCCGGGTCTGGGGCAGAAGAAGCTCGAGGCCTATGGCCAAGAGGTGCTGCGGGTGGTGAGGGGCTGAAAAGTCCCCGATCCGGTGACTACCCCCCCTGCTGGCCTACCCGGCTGCTCGGCGCGCTTTCCAGTCCTCGAAGAAAGTGGCTGGACTGGGTGTTAACCCCAGTGTGAACTGTCGTGGCGCAGACTGTCGCCATTGACGGTTGGATCGATCATGCGGGCGTCCATCACAACAATCCGACAGGAGAACCCCATGTTGCATCGCCGCCACCTCATCATTGCCAGCGTCGCCGCCGCCACCACCACCGCCTTCGCGCCGCTGGCCCAGGCCCAGACCGTGATCGACAAGCCCGCCAGGATCGTGGTCGGCTTCCCGGCCGGCGGCGCGGCCGATGCGGTGGCGCGCCAGCTGGCCCAGCAGCTCGCCGGCAGCTACGCGCCGACCGTGATCGTCGAGAACAAGCCGGGCGCCGCGGGCCGCATTGGCGCCCAGGCGGTCAAGGCTGGCCAGGCCGACGGCTCCGAGATCCTGGTGACCCCGGCCTCGATCCTGACCATCTACCCGCATGTCTACAAGAAGCTGGGCTATGACACCCTGGCCGACTTCATCCCGGTGACCTCGGCTGCCACGGTGTCCTTTGCCTTCAGCGTGAGTTCGGCCGTGCCGGCCCGCGTGAAGACGGTGTCCGACTACATTGCCTGGGTCAAGACCAACCCGAAGGATGCCAACTACGGTTCGCCTGCCGCCGGCGCCACGCCGCATTTCGTCGGCGTGATGCTGGGCCGCGCTGCCGGGGTGCAGCTCAACCATGTCCCCTACAAGGGCGGTGCACCGCTGGTCAGCGACCTGCTCGGCGGCCAGGTCCAGGCCGGGGTCAACGTGCTGTCCGAGGTGTTGCCGCATGCCAACTCCGGTCGCCTGCGCATCCTGGCGGTCAGCGGCAGCAAGCGCTCGCCTTATCTGCCGGACGTGCCCACAATGGCCGAGAGCGGCTTCAAGGATGTCGCCGCCGATGAGTACTTTGCAGTGTTCGTGCCGAGCAAGACTCCGGCCGAGGTGGTGGCCAAGCTCAATGCGGCCGTCAACAAGGCGCTGAAGGCCAAGCAGCTCAATGACGCGCTGGAAAAGATGTCCTTCGATGTCGACGGCCAGACCCAGGCCGATTTCGCCCGCATCGTCAAGAGCGAGCTGAACAAGTGGGGCCCGGTGGTCAAGGCCTCGGGCTTCACGCCGGACGAATAAGACACGGCACAGGCGGGCCGTAGCAAGCGGCCGCCGCCCGTGGCCCCCGCTGCGGAAGCGGGCGGGGGCCGATCGCATCACTTGCTGCGCAGATGCTTGTCGCCGATGGCGTGGACTTCGGCGGCCAGCAGGCTGCCGTCCAGGCCGCGGGCGGTCGCCTGCTTGATCCAGTCGGCCTCGACCGAGGCTGTAGCCTTCTTGAGCGCGTTGTAGTCGGCGTCCTTGATCACCAGCGTCTTGTTGCCCTGGGCGGCAAGTTTCTTGCGCGCCTCGGCATTGCCTTCATCCCAGACCTTGCCGGCCAGCTCGACCAGCGCCTGACCGCTGTGCCTGTCGATCACGGCCTTGAGTTCCGGCGCCAGCTTGTCGTACCTGGCCTTGTTCATCATGAAGGCCATCGGTGCCTGACCGAAGCCCGGCTGGGTAGCTGCGCCTTCGATGTGGTACTTGGTCACTTCGTCGACCTTGACCGACGGCAGCACCTCCCAGGGGATCATGGCGCCGTCGATCACGCCCTTGGAGATGCCTTCGGTCACCTGTGCCAGCGGCATGGTGACCGGCGTGCTGCCGATCGCCGACAGGAACAGCGCCGAGAAGCGCGACGGGCTGCGCAGCTTGAGGCCCTTGAGGTCATCGGCCGACATGATCGGCTTGCTGGCGGTGCTGATGACCAGGTTCGAGCCGCTGTGCATGGCCAGCAGCTTGTAGTCCTTGTATTCCGCCTGTGCGTGTTTCTGGACATATTCCCACATGGCGCGCGAACCCTTGAGGCCATCGCCCGGCAGGGTGAACGGCAGCTCGAGCGCCTCGGTGCGCGGAAAGCGGCCGGTCGAATAGCTCGGCGAGGTCCAGACCACGTCGGCGACGCCGTTCTTGACCTGGTCGGCCAGCTGGGCCGGCGTGCCTCCGAGCGCCAGCGAGGGATACAGCTGGCACTTGAGCTGGCCGCCCGAATCCTTCTCGATCGCGGCGCACCAGGGCAGGGCCACCTTCTGGTTGAAGTTGGAGTTGGCCGGCAGGAAATGCGAGAACTTGATCGTCACTGTCTGCGCTTGCGCAGCGGCTGCACCGAACAGCGCCGGCAAGGCCAGCGCCAGGCCAGCGATCAGCCTGGAAGCGCGCGGGCGCAGTACGGACTGTTCCGCCGTTTCAAATGGGTGGGCTTGAATGACTTGCATGATGTATCCGGGTTGGTTTCAGCGCAGCGGGCGCAGGCCGATGATTTCGCGTGCCTCGGCCGGCGTGGCCGGCTCGAAGCCCATTTCGCGGACCAGTCGCACCAGGCGCTCGACCAGTTGCACGTTGGTGGCCAGCACGCCTTGCTCGTAGTACAGGTTGTCTTCCAGGCCCACGCGCACATGGCCGCCCAGCAGCAGGGCGTGCATCGAGGCCGGCAACTGCGCCGGACCGATCCCGCTGACGTTGAACACGCAGCCCTTGGGCAGGTAATCCACCAGGGTGTGCAGCAGCTTGGGCGTGTAGGGCAGTCCGCCCTGGAAGGCGCGGGCGTTGATGACGATGTTGATGAAGGGGCGCTCGTCGTCCGCGCCCTCGGCCAGCGCGCGCGGTACGTCCTGCACGATGTCATGCAGGCTGAACACCTCCCATTCGGGCTTGATGCCGCGCTCCTTCATCATCTGCGCCATCTGGCGGATGCGCGACGGCGGCGTGGCGACCAGGATTTCCTTCTGGTCGAAGCTGGCGATGACGGTCTGGGCATCCAGGGTGCACATCTCGACGCCCTCGGCCATCATGCCCTTGAGGCGCTCCTCCCATATGATCTCCCACAGGCCGTTGGGCAGTTCGCGCACCATGTCGCCATCGATGCCACCACCGGTGGAGTTGTTCAGGACGATGTCGCACTTGTCGCGGATCAGCTGGTTGATGCGCGAGTAGACCGCCGGCTCGCAGGTCGCCTGGTCGTCGGTGCGGCGCGCGTGCACGGCCACCATGCTGGCGCCCGCGTTGTAGCAGCGGTAGACGTCGTCGGCGATTTCCTGCGGCTGCGTCGGCAGGTTCGGGTTCATCTTCTTGTTGGCCATGCCTCCGGTGGGGGCAACGGTCACGATGACTTTGGGCTTGCTCATGGTTCAGGTCTCCGGCAAATGATCAGCGAATGGATCGGTGCGATCGATCGGGTGATGCGGCAAGGACTTGCCTGCATCGGCGCTACGGATCATTGCGGGAGACGTCAAGGCCGGCAGTCAAGCGGCCGACAGTTGAGCCGCGGGAAAACCCTAGGGCCTGTTAACGCAAGTTGACAAGGCAGTGGACTTGGCTCGAAACTGTTGCGATGCAACTGACTCGCGAGCAATTCGAACAGATCGCTCCACTGCTGCCACGCCAGCGGGGCAACGTGCGGCTGGACAACTTCGAGGTGGTCAACGCCATCCTGTACGT
>NZ_PVLQ01000162.1 GCF_002980595.1 Malikia granosa | reverse complement strand
CGGGCACCTTGAAATCACTCGCCATGGGCCCTCCTGTTTTCGTCAGAGCGTCACGCCCTGTGTCTCTACCGTGAAAATTGCCTCGGTCGGCAAATCGAGTGTCATTTCAAAGTTCCTGCAACGCCCGAATACCGTGGTCGGAGCCAGCTGGTAATCGTCGCTCGCGATGAATACCGTCTGACGGCCCATCACGGATGTCAGCGTGCTATGCGCCCGATTGATGGCCCATCGAGGCACGGCAATGGAGTACGAAGAGGTCTTCAGGAAACCGATCTGCGTGATCGAGGTTTCCGCAAACTGGTTGGTGTCGTAGCGGTTGTAGTCATCGACCCCGGCGCGAATTCCGAGCTGTACCTGTCCCAATTCAACGAAATTCCCCACGATCAACGCACCAACCTGCGGATTTCGACCTGGTACGCTGATTTCGATCGTCATGTCGGACCGAGACTGGAATCCGAAAAAGACATCCGCGCGGATTTCGTATGGCTCGACAAAAAACGATTTCCAGTCCGAGACATTGCGGCGCTCGAGCTTGACCTGGTAGATCATCTGGACCTCGCCGCCAGCCACCAGCGTGCGCAGCGTGATGCCCTGCGCGTAATCGCGCGTCGTGTCGCTGTCGGGCTGGCCGGCTGAGGGGTGGCGGGGGGGGGTTTTTAAGTGGCTTTTCTTGCCTTTTTG
>NZ_PVLQ01000161.1 GCF_002980595.1 Malikia granosa | reverse complement strand
TCTTTCAGAAAACTTAGTAACTAGCTGTGGATCCACCCGGATGAGTGTGTGGTCATGCAAGCGGCAGCGCCCACCCGAATCATGGTGGAGAGCACGACCATTCCCGGCGTGGTCGTCATCCAAGCAGGTGATACTGCGGCGATGGCGCAGCGCAGTGATCTGACCTGCCGCTGATGGTTGAGGAGATGGATGGTGAATACGCTTGAAAAACCGGCGCAATGGCAGTCGGAATTTTTTGTCGCATGGGTGGGCGAGGCGGATCATGAGGCCGCCCTGGCTCAGCCAAATGAATGGTGGGGGCCGATTGCCGAAACCTTGAAAGCGCAGGGGCACTACGCGCAGGTTTCGCTCTTGTGTGGCGGGGATGTTCAGAGGACAGAGCAATACCGTGAATGGTTGTTAGCGCAGACCACCTAGGTGTCCTCTTACAGCTTGTTAGCTTAAATCTGGTGCCGGAAATAGGAATCGAACCTACGACCTACGCATTACAGAGGAGTGCACTACGCCCATCTGAAAGATAGAAGCTTGCCCAAATCAGCTCGGCTGCGTACAGCAGATGGCAGTTGTCTATGGCTGCATGAAATGCGCTTCCCGCAGAGCAATGTCCTCTCTCAGAATGCGCTGGATTTCCAGCACTGCCGCCGCGCTCTGTTGCACGCTGTGTCCTGAAATGATGATTTTCTCGGATTGCGCCCCGGGAAGATGAGCGCTGCGGTAAGGCACGAGACCATCATCGGAATCAGCGAGGGCCACTTCGGCATTGGCCTGGGCCACGATCGAGTGATAGCGCACCTGGGTAGAGATGGGAAAGTCCGCAGCCGTGCGCACGAATGGATCGTTTTCGTCGAGATTGTCGACGCTATTGGGGATATGCCGAGTGATTTCAAGGTGCC
>NZ_PVLQ01000160.1 GCF_002980595.1 Malikia granosa | reverse complement strand
GACACCTTGAAATCACTCGGCCCATGGCTAACTTCACCCCATTCACAAAGATACCGGTCGCCGGAACGCCGGAATTTGAGGCCGATGTCGGGACCTTCCTGCAGGAAGTGCCTGAGCGGTTCGCGCAAATCAAGGATATCGCCGATGAGGTGGTGGCCAAGGCCGCCATCGTGGACGTCTCCGGCAGCGCCACCTTGGCTGCCACGGCCGCCTCCCAGGCCAGCCGATCAGCCACTCGTTCTGCTGCCAGCGAGGCCAATGCCAAGCTCGCCGCCGAATCGGCTGCTGCCGATGCCGCCACGTCCCGCCTGCGGGCCCAGGACGCTGACCTGTCGGCCGGCCAGTCCGCGGAAAACGCCATCGCCGCAGCAGAGCACCGGGAGGCGGCAGAAGCCGCCGCTGCCCTGGCTGATTCCGCGGGCAATGCCACGGCCGCCCAGCAGGCCAGGCTCGGTGCCGAGGCCGCGCGCGACCGCGCCGTCCAAGCCGAACTGGCTGCGCAGCAGGATGCCGACGCCACTGCCGACGACCGCGTGCAGACCGGTCTCGACCGTGTCCAGACCGGATTGGACCGCGTGCAGACGGGCGCTGACCGGGTGCAGACCGGCCTGGATGCCGCGGCTACCGATGCCGACCGGGCGCAGACCGGCCTTGATCGTGTCCAGACTGGACTGGACCGCGCGCAGACGAGCGCCGACCGCCAGGCTACCTACGAGCTCAAGCTCGCCGCCGGCACCAGCGCCTCGGATGCCGCCGCACAGAAGGCCCTGGCCACCCAGCAGGCCGTGATAGCGACTGCCCAGGCAACCGCCGCCTCGGGCTATGCCGCCCAGGCCAGCACCCATGCCGGCACCGCCAATGCCCAGGCTGCCACCGCCACCACGCAGGCCAACTCGGCCGCCAGCGCTGCAGCTGCCGCCAACGCCGCGCTGCTCGCGTTCGGCAACGTGTTGGCCAACGGCATCGGCATCTTCTCTGTCAACGCCAACGGCGAGCTGATCGGCTCGTACAACGAACCCACCGTCACCAGCATGACCGTCAACGCCAGCGGCGAGCTGGTCGTGACCTACTGACCCCTCCGAAAAGGACCTCCCATGCCTTCCGTCAACCTTGGCCGCATCAAGCCCATCCAGCGCGGCGCCTACCTCGCCGGCACCACCTATCAGCCGCTGGACATCGTGACCTACAACGGCCTGCAGTACATCTGCAAGGCCACGAGCACCGGCAACCTGCCCAGCAACACCAGCTTCTTCGATGCCATCGTCGACGTATCGATCTGGTCGTCTGAACAGCCCGCACCCGGCAAGATCCCGCTGGCTGATGCCCAGGGCAAGATCACCTATCTGTGGGTGGCTCTGACTCCGTTGGTCGAGCAGTCGGACATCGGGACCGCGCCCAATCAGGTACCGAGGAACGGCGACCTGGGCAGCATGGCTTACCAGTCGCACCTCAGCGTGAACATCGAGGGCGGCATCTTCCAAGGCCAGGTCCGCCGCCGTGCGCCTGTGACCAAAACGGCGGCCTTCACGGTCGCCGACAACGAGCACTGGCTGATCTGCAACGGAACGGCCAGCATCCCCGTCACCCTGCCGGATGCCGCTACCAACCTGGGCCGGGAAATCATGCTCACGAACCGTGCCGCGTTCACCGTCGTGTCGGCGTCGAGCAATGTGGTGCCGCTGGCTGGTGGAGCCGCAGGCACCGCCATCCTGGCCGCCGCGGCCGGCAAATACGCAACGCTGGTGTCCGACGGCACCAACTGGATCATCACGCAAGCGAACTGAGGACTGAACCATGGCCATCACATCCAATTTCCCCGCAATCCGTCCCTCGCTGAACCTGGACTTCGCCAACGCCAAGGCGCTCGATCCGCGCATCACCTTCAGCCGCGCAAGTGCTGCTACCTATTACGACGGCAAGACGGTGGCGAAGGCGGAAGAGAACTTGTTTATCAGCTCTCAACTTTTTAGTTCGGCTGGTTGGGTTCTTGCTTATTCTTCTATTGTTAGTAATTCAAGCGTAGCCCCTGACGGTACAGCCACAGCAACAAAACTGCTTGCTGATAATTCGCAAAACTATCACGGCATAAGACAAGGGCTTTCTCTTCCTGCCGGTAATGTATACACTGTGTCTGTGTATGCAAAAGCCGCTGAGTTTTCAAAGCTTTATTTTTCTGATCTTGCAAACGGTCGAGTAGCTGCAAGATTTGATTTGGTTTCTCTTTCCTCTGACAACCCAGCAAGCTCTCCTGGATATTTGGCATCTTCTGTATCGGATATAGGTGGTGGATGGCGTCGCTGTGTTGTCACGTTCTCCGCAGGATCTTCGACAATCTCACTAGGCTTTACAGGATACCCGGATACAGGTGCAAACCTTGGACTGTACGGTGCTAACTACACAGGCGACGGCACTTCTGGTATCTACATTTGGGGCGCCCAACTCGAACAACGCAGCCAAGTCACCGCATACACGCCTACCACGACGCAGCCGATAATCAACTACATCCCTGTCCTGCAAACTGCGCTGGCTGGTGTTCCGCGTTTCGACCACAACCCTGTGACGGGTGAATCGTTGGGGCTACTGGGAGTGATTTCAAGGTGTCT
>NZ_PVLQ01000016.1 GCF_002980595.1 Malikia granosa | reverse complement strand
ATTGAATTGCGCAACAAAGCCGCTGCATCAGGCAGCTCAGCCTCGAGGACGGCCAGGCCAGGCTGCTGGCGGCCAACCCGGCCTGGCCGGAACTCATCCCGGAAGAAGGCCAGCCGCTGCCGATCCTGGGCGTGGTGACCGCGTCCATCCGGCGCTGGCGCTGAACGCTTCTGCCGCACGCGCCTTGGCCCGGGCGTCAAACTGGCGCGACCTGTCAAGAAACGTTCACAAGTTCTCCCTACGATGCAAAATTTTGCACTTTGGAGATGCTTGTGAAAAAACTAGCGATTGCACTGGCGGCCAGCGTCGCCTTGTCGGGGCTGCTGACGGCTTGCAACGACGGGGATGACACCCCGGTTCAGCTGGCTTCGGTCAGCAACCCGGACAAGTTCTTCAACCGCACGGCCACCTTTGCCGTCTGCGCGCAGCTGGAGTCCTCCTGCGAGGACAGCACCCCGACGGCAGCGGAAATCGTGGCGGCCAGCGAAGACGGCATGACCCTGGTCTATACCAACAGCCTCAAGGGCGAGATCGGCTTCGTCGACATCGCGGATCCCGCCAATCCCAAGCCGCTGGGCCGCCTGGTCATGGGTGGCGAGCCGACCTCGGTCACCGTGCTGGGCGCGCATGCGCTGGTGGCGGTCAATACCTCGAAGGACTTCGTCAATGTCTCGGGCAAGCTGGTGGTGGTGGACATTGCCAAGCGCAGCGTCGTCAGCGAGATCGCGCTCGGAGGCCAGCCTGATTCGGTCGCGCGCAGCAAGGACGGCAGGTATATGGCCGTGGTGATCGAGAACGAGCGCGACGAGACCCTGGGCAACGGTGCACCGCCCCAGGCGCCGACGGGCTACCTGACCATCGTCGACACGGTGGGTGCGCCCGCCAGCTGGAAGACGCGCCAGGTCGAGCTCAAGGGGCTGGCCGCGCTGTATCCGGACGATGCCGAACCCGAGTATGTCTCGATCAACGACGACAACATCGCCGTCGTCACGCTGCAGGAGAACAACCACATCGCACTGGTCGATCTGGCCTCCGGCAAGGTCAGCCGGCATTTCAGCGCCGGGGCGGTCACGCTGAACCAGGTGGACCTGACCGATGCCCCGCGTCCCAATGTGCTCAGCCTGAGCGAAACCCAGGCCAACCGCCTGCGCGAGCCCGATGGCGTCAGCTGGCTCTCCAGGACCCAGTTTGCCACCGCCAACGAAGGCGACCTGAACGGCGGCAGCCGCGGCTTCTCCATCTTCAATACGGATGGCAAGCTGGCCTACGATGCCGGCAACCTGATGGAACACCTGATGGCGCGCATCGGCCACGCCAACGACAAGCGCTCCGATGCCAAGGGCAACGAGCCCGAGAACGTGACCTTTGGCCGCTTTGACGGCACCGACTACCTGTTCGTGGCCTCCGAACGCTCCAGCGTCGTGGCCGTCTACGACATGAGCCAGCCGAACCAGCCGGTTTTCAAGCAGGTGCTCCCCGCCGCTGCCGCGCCCGAGGGCGTGCTGGCCATTCCTTCGCGCAATCTGCTGATTGCCGCCAGCGAACTCGATGACCGCGCCACCAGCTCGACGCTGCGCTCCGCGCTCAACATCTACCAGTACCAGCAGGCGCCCGCCGCCTATCCGACGCTGCAGTCGGTCAACCGCGCCGATGGCACGCCCATCCCCTGGTCGGCCATGTCGGGTCTGGTGGCCGCGCCCAGCGGGTCCGTCGTCTATGGCATCGATGACAGCTTCTTCCGCGGCAACCGGATCTTCGAGATCGACGCCAGCGTCAAGCCCGCCAGCCTGCGACGCGAGATCCGGATCACCGATCCGAACGGCAAGATTGCCGCACTGGCGACCCAGCTGCCGTCCGCCAAGGATGCGAATGCCTTCGATGCCACCGACCTGGCCGCCCTGGTGAATGCGGACGGCAGCGTCAACCTGGACCCGGAAGGCATTTCGCTCGCCTCGGGCGGCGGCTTCTGGATTGCCTCCGAAGGGGCTGGCACGGTGGGCGAAGCGGCCCGTCCGGTGCTGTCGGCGAACCTGATCTTCAAGCTCTCGGCCAGCGGCGTGATCGAGGACATCATCCGGCTGCCCGCCGCGATCGATGCCAAGCAGCAGCGCTTCGGCTTCGAGGGCATCGCCGAATCGGACGGCAAGCTGGTGCTGGCCTTCCAGCGCGCCTGGGCCGGCGACAAGCACCCGCGCATCGGCGTCTATGACCTGGCTGCCAAGACCTGGCAGTTCATGTTCTATCCGCTCGACGCGGTCACCTCGCCCAACAAGGGCTGGGTCGGCCTGTCGGACATCACGGCGCTGGGCAACAAGCGCTTCCTGGTCATCGAGCGTGACAACCAGGGCGGCCCCGATGCCCGCATCAAGAAGCTCTACCGCATCGACCTGAGCGGCGCCACCGACGGCACTGTGCTGAGCAAGACCCTGGTGCGCGACGTGCTGCCCGACCTGAAGGCATCCAAGGGCCTGGTGGTCGAGAAGATCGAGGGCCTGGCGGTGCTGGCCAATGGCGATGTGCTGCTGGTCAACGACAACGATGGCGTCGATGACAACAACGGCGAGACCCAGCTGCTCAAGCTGGGCCAGCTGACGCTGAACTGATGTCGGAGCACGGGCTCGGCGCAAGAGCCGAGCCCGTGTCACGCATATGTCATCAGGCTGGGCCATGGTCTGGGCCTGCCGTCCAACATTCCCGCACCGACTTCGATGAAAAACTCCCGCCAGTTCCTGTTCCGTGGCCTGCTCGCAGCGGCCCTCCTGTCGGCCTTTGGCGCTCACGGTGGCGAGTCCGCCCCGGCAGCGCACCAGGCCCAGCTGATCGGCCGCTTCGCCGCTGGCGTCTCGGCCGGCACTGCCGAGATCGTGGTCTTCCACCCGGCCAGCCAGTCGGCCTTCATCACGGTCGACACCCGCAGCCAGCCCTCCTCCTTCCAGCGCATCAGCCTGCGCGGCCTGGGCAGCAGCGCCCTGACCAATCCGACCCAAGCCAGCAACCTGGCCAGCGGCGCCATCACCTCGGTGGCCAGCGATGTCAACGACGCCGGCTTCAGCGCTGGCGGCGTGCAGTCGCTCGACATCTCGGGCGACCTGCTGGCGATCGCGGTGCAGGCCAGCCCCAAGACCGATCCGGGCGTAGTGGCCTTCTACCGCCTGGATGGCCAAGGCAATGCCCGCTTCCTCAAGAAGGTGGTCGTGGGCAGCCTGCCCGATGGCCTGAAGTTCAGCCCCGACGGCCGCCAGTTGGTGGTGGCCAACGAAGGCGAGCTGAGCGTCAGCTTCGCGACCGACGGCATCGATCCACTGGGCAGCCTCTCGGTCATCGCGATCAAGCAAGGCCTGCCTGCCGACCAGGCTGTCACGCTCGATTTCTCGGACTTCAATGCCGGCGCCAAGCGCTC
Organism: Malikia granosa; assembly: GCF_002980595.1. Classification (GTDB taxonomy): domain Bacteria; phylum Pseudomonadota; class Gammaproteobacteria; order Burkholderiales; family Burkholderiaceae_C; genus Malikia; species Malikia granosa. Next base: position 10,128 of record NZ_PVLQ01000016.1, on the reverse strand, counting down.
GATCGAGCTGCCGGCGGCGGTGCGAATCGGCCGCATCGGCGCCACCGTGGCCCAGGACCTGGAGCCCGAGTATGTCAGCATCAGCGCCGACAGCCGCAAGGCCTATGTCACCCTGCAGGAGAACAATGCGGTGGCGGTGGTCGACCTGCGCCAGCCCCGCATCGAGCGCCTGCTGCCGATGGGCGTCAAGGACCATGGGCTGGCGGCCAATGCGCTGGCCGCCTCGGACCAGGCGAAACCGCCGTTGGCCCTCAAGTCCTACCGGAACCTGCTGGGCCTTTATCTGCCCGACGGCATCGCCACCTTCCGGGTCAAGGGCAAGGAGTACTTCATCACCGCCAACGAAGGCGATGACCGGGATGATTTCCAGAAGCCGGGAGAAACCGCTCGCGTGAGCAGCCTGGCGCTGGATGCAACGGCCTTCCCCGACGCAGCCGCCCTGCAGGCCAATACCGAGCTGGGCCGACTGACCGTCTTCAACACCATGGGGCGCAACAGCCAGGGACGGTACGAGAAGCTCTACACCCTGGGCGGACGCTCGTTCTCGATCCACGACGCGCGCACCGGCGCCCAGGTCCACGAGTCCGGCTCGGCGCTGGAGCGCCTGGCCTACTCCAGGCTCGAGCCCGGCCTGCTCAACCATGCCCAGGTCAAGGGCCGCCTCGACAACAAGGGGCCGGAGCCCGAAAGCGTGGTGGTGGGCCAGGTCGGCAAGAAGCTGTACGCCTTCGTCGGACTGGAGCGTGCCAGCGCGATCGCCATCTATGACGTGAGCCGACCGGCCGCGCCGCGCTTCGTGCAGTGGCTGCAGAACAGCAGCGACCTGGCCAGCGGCGACCTGTCGCCCGAGGGGCTGGCCTTCGTGCCCGCGGCCCAGAGCCCGACCGGCAACGCCCTGCTGCTGGCCGGCTACGAGGTGAGCGGCTCGCTGGCGGTGTACGAGATCAGATAAGGCCCGCTATTGCATGACAAACTCGACCGACCAGGCATGGCTGTCCAGGTGGGTCGAGGTGATGGTGGCGCTGCAGACGGCGCCGCCACTGCCCTTGGCGCTCTGCTTCCACTGCGGCACCTTGTAGCCACCGGGCTTAGGCAGGTTGACGAAGCTGGTGCCGAACAGGCATTGCCGGTTGCCGATGCGGTAGCGGACATGGGCAAAATTGACGTCCGGATTGAGCCGGCTCGTCACGACATAGGCATCTGACCCCGATTTCGGCACCCTGGCGGCCGGTTTCGGCTCGGCGTTGGCGTAGGTACTGGCTTCGTTGCTGCCGCTGGGCAGGTAGACGGCATCGGCAGTGGCGTCGCGGTTCCTGAAGGTGATCGTGACGGGCGGGCCGGCCAAGGCGGCTGCAGCCCAGAGCATTGCGCTGGCGGCAAGCGCTTGCCTGCAGCAGGCTGTCATGCGCGACCTGCCAGCTCAGCGGCGCTGCAGCGATGGATCTCGATCGTCGAGTGCACGATCTCCTCGTGCACCGACAGCCGCTCGCGCACGACATCGGGCGTCAGCGCCGCATCATGGCTCACCACGGTCAGGGCGCAGGAATAGACCCGCTTGCCGACACGCCAGACATGCAGGTCGGTGATGCGGGTGTGACCGTCGGGGCCATCGACCTCGACCACCTCGCGGATCTCGTCCACCACCGGATGGTCCATCTCGCGGTCGAGCAGCACCTTGCTGGTCTCGACGATCAGGCCCTTGGCCCAGACGGCCACCAGCAAGGCGCCGACGATGCCCATCGCCGGATCCAGCCAGGACCAGCCATAGACCCAGCCGCCGGCCAGCGCCAGGATCGCCAGCAGCGAGGTGGCGGCATCGGCGATCACATGCAGATAGGCCGACTTCAGGTTCAGGTCGTGATGGTGGCCGTGGTCATGATGGTGATCATGGGCATGGGAATGCGCATGGCCATGGTCGTGATGATGGGCCTGGCCCAGGATCACCGCGCAGACGATGTTGACCACCAACCCGAGCACCGCGATGAGGCTGGCCTCCTGGTACTGGATCGGCTGCGGCGAGAAGATGCGCTCGACCGATCCGAGCAGCATCAGCACCGCGACGCCGAGCAGGAAGATCGCGCTGGCGAAGCCGGCCAGCACCTCGATCTTCCAGGTGCCGAAGGCGAAGCGCGGGTCCCTGGAATAGCGGCGCGCGGTCGCATAAGCCAGGGTCGACAGGCCGATGGCCAAGGCATGGGAGCTCATGTGCCAGCCGTCGGCCAGCAGTGCCATCGAGTTGAACCACCAGCCGGCGACAATTTCGACCCCCATCATGACGACGGTGATCCACATCACGATCCGCGTGCTGCGTTCGGCCGCCTCGCTGCCGACGTCGAAGACATGGTCGTGCATCCAGCGGGAGAGGGTTTCGGTAGACATGGAATTCATCCTCGGGGCCGGGTCAAAGGCCTTGTGGTGCAAGGGAGCGCCAGACAAGAGAACTGCCTGCGCCATGACAGATGGGCCTGCTGGTGCAAGCCGCTGCAGGCTGAAGAGCGGCGACGCCACGATAGTCGACGAATCTTATCAGGCAGCCCGCGATCACCCTGCTGCCTGGCAGGGCAGCGCGCGGGCCTCAAGGGTCTCGGGCCGTCACGAGGGACAATGCCTCAACCATGCCGTGGTGATGGGCGACCTTGCTGGCCGCTACCCTTGCTACGATGCCCACGGCAAGTGGCTGGACTGAAGGACCTCATGAAACTCGCGCTTTTCGACCTCGACCACACCTTGCTGGACGGGGATACCAACATCCTGTGGCTTGACCACCTCGCGCAGCGAGGCCTGGCGGAAGCCGACACCATCGAGCGCCAACAGCAGTACATGGCGCTTTACGCCCGCGAACAGCTGGACATGGCCGAGTACATGGATTTCCACATCGGCTTGCTGCGCCGCCGCCGCATCAGCGAGTGGCAAGCCATCGTGGAGCACTTTGTTCACAGCGAGCTCGTGCCCCGCCTCGCGCCTGCTGCCCTGGCTGCGCTGGAATCCCACCGCGCCGCCGGCCATCGCCTGGCTCTGGTCACGGCCACCAACTCGGTGCTGGTGGGGACGCTGGGCCGGGTGCTGGACATCCACACGATTGCATCGGAAGTGGAAATCGAAGCCGACCAGGCCACCGGGCGCATGCTGGGCCAGCCCTCGTTTCGCGAGCACAAGATCGCCCGCGTACAAGACTGGCTGGGCCTTCCGCTGAGCAGCGACACCATCCTCGAATCGCATTTCTACTCCGACTCGGCCAACGACATCCCGCTGCTGCAGGCCGTGTCCCACCCCGTGGCCGTGAACCCCGATGCCAAGCTGCGCGCGCTGGCCGAACAACAAGGCTGGCCGCAGCGCTGCTGGAAAGCCGGCGAAGCGCAGCCGGCCTGAGCCGGGGCTCGACGCCGGAATGACGCCGGCAGCGCCAGCAATCGATGGAGGCTTCGTCGTGGCGGCACATGCCAGCCGCCCAGCAGGCCGGGAATGCCTGTTTTTTAAGCGCAGCATGAAAAACCAATGACAACAAGGACTTGCCTGCCTGTCACCGGGCTTGTCCACAAGCTTGGTCACGGTTGCTGGGGATTGTCCGGCCAGGCAGGGCCAGCAGGTGGATAGATCGTCCCGGAGGAGATGTCGATCAACAGGCTGACGAATCACTGCATCCAGATTCCCGCCTGGAGCACAGGGCCTTGATGTCCTCGGGGATCGGAATGGCCTTGATGCGGTCCGGCTCCTCGGGTGGATGGACCACGAAGGCGCGCGTCTCGGTGCCCTCGCACAGCAGCTCGTCGCCGCGCTTGACCACATGCTGGTGGATGAAGACCTTGTTGCGCCATTCGGTGATGCGGGTGTGGATCTGCAGCCGGTCGCCGTAGCTGGCCGGGCGCAGGAACCGGGTATGGATCTCGAGCAGCGGGGTGCCGATGATGCCGCGCGTTTTCTGTAGCTCGCGCCAGGGCGGCAGGCCGCATTGGCGGAAGAAGTTCAGCGAGGCGCCGTCCATCCACTTCGAATAGTTGGGAAAGAACACGATGCCGGCGGGGTCGCAGTCGCCGAACATCACCTCGACTTCATAGACGATGGTCTTGCTCATGTATGGGTTATGTGGCTTGGGGGGAATCGGCGTGGCGCAGGCATGGCGACGAGCCGGAGGGTTTGGCCCTTGCGATGGCCGTTGCCTGCGGTCAGGGAGGCCAATTTATAGCATTCAGCCTGGGACGCTGCTGCCGTGCAGCTGGGCCATCCGTGCGTGGTGCCAGTCAGGCTTGCCTGCCCCATGCGAATGCGGCATCGAATCGGCCAGTCAAGCCAGGGGCAGCGCCGTGGTGGACTTGATCTCGTCCAGGCACACGCTGGAGCGCACGCCGTTGACCCCGGGCAGCAGTGCCACGGTGCCCAGCAGGAAGTCCGACAGATGCTTGAGGTCGCGCGCGACGACCTTGAGCATGTAGTCGAAGTCGCCCGTCACGGCATAGCACTCCTGCACCTGCTCCAGCGCCATCAGGGTGTCGCGGAACTTGAGGACCTCACGCATGTGGCCACGCTCCATGGTGACGTGCACATAGGCCAGCACGCCCAGGCCGAGCTTGGCCGCATCGAGCCGCGCTTCATAGGCCTTCACATAGCCCTGCTCCTCGAGCCGCTTGTGGCGACGGTGGCTTTGCGCCGGCGACAGGTGAACCGCCTGCGCCAGCTCCTGGTTGCTGATGCGTCCGTCCTTTTGCAGGCAGCCCAGCAGGCGTTTGTCGATGGCGTCGAGCTCGTCCATGAAAATTTCGCGATTCCTTTTATCAAGGAAACATTATTTCATTATCCAGGGAATCCATCTATGATTTATGAGAAGTTTTTGCGAGACCTGCTATGTAGGATTTCCTGGTTCAGCAATATTCCAGAAAGGATGCTTCATGGCCGACTTGTTTGACAACCCGATGGGGCTGTGCGGTTTCGAGTTCGTCGAATTCGCCTCGCCGACCCCGAATGTGCTCGAGCCCCTGTTCGAGCAGATGGGCTTCACCCTGGTGGCCAGGCACCGCTCCAAGGACGTGCTGCTGTACCGCCAGGGCGGCATCAACTTCATCGTCAACCGCGAACCCAGGAGCCTGGCCGGCTACTTCGCCGCCGAGCATGGCCCCAGCGCCTGCGGCCTGGCTTTCCGCGTCAGGGACTCGCACCAGGCCTACCAACGGGCGCTCGAGCTGGGCGCCCAGCCGGTCGACATCCCCACCGGCCCGATGGAGCTGCGCCTGCCGGCCATCAAGGGCATCGGTGGGGCACCGCTCTACCTGATCGACCGCTACGAGGATGGCAAGAGCATCTACGACATCGACTTCGAGTTCATCGAAGGCGTAGACCGCCACCCCAGGGGCCATGGCTTCAAGCTGATCGACCACCTGACGCACAATGTCTACAAGGGCCGGATGGCGTTCTGGGGAGCGTTCTACGAGCGCATCTTCAACTTCCGCGAGATCCGCCATTTCGACATCAAGGGCGAATACACCGGGCTGACCAGCCGTGCCATGACCGCGCCGGACGGCCTGATCCGCATCCCGCTGAACGAGGAATCGGGCAAGACCGGCGGCCAGATCGAGGAGTTCCTGCTGCAGTTCAACGGCGAAGGCATCCAGCATGTGGCGCTGCTGACCGATGACCTCAAGGCCAGCGTGGACGCGCTGCAGCTGGCCGGCATTTCCCTGATGACGGCGCCCAACGACAGCTACTACGAGATGCTCGAAGAGCGCCTGCCCGGCCATGGCGAAGCCGTGAGCGAACTGCAGACGCGCGGCATCCTGCTGGACGGCTCCACGGCCAACGGTGAAAAGCGGCTGCTGCTGCAGATCTTCTCGCAATGCCTGCTGGGTCCGGTATTCTTCGAATTCATCGAACGCAAGAATGACGAGGGTTTCGGCGAGGGCAACTTCAAGGCCCTGTTCGAAAGCCTGGAACGCGACCAGCTGCGCCGAGGCGCGATCCATACCAAGGACACCTGATGAGCTCCCACCCTGTCGCCTCCAGTTCTGCGGCCTGATTGATGGTCACGCACAGCGGGATTTCCGCGTGATTCCGGGTGCCGGACACTGGGTTCGGTTCGAGGCCCCGGAGCCGACCCAGCAGATCCTGCTGGAGCGGTTCAAGCCGGAGACCATGCCTCGCAAGCGCGGCAGGGACGGCCTGCAGGACATGACCCCAGGCACGCGATGCAGCGGGCATTGCGGCAACATCATGTCTTTTGCATCGATGCCGTGGTCATGACGAGCGGGAGGTTTCGCCCGGCTGGTCCAAGGTCCTGCGGTGCTTGACTCAGGAGAACATGGAACATGGACAGGCGCACCCTACTGCTTGGATCGGGACTGTGGGCCCTGGGATCCGCTGCTTGCGGGGAACCCTACAGCCCCGCCCTGTCAGCGCTCGCCAGACAGGGTGGCGTGCTGCTGATCCGCCATGCGAGCACCGAAGCCGGTCTGGGCGATCCGCCAGGTTTCACCCTGGGCCAGTGCAGCACCCAGCGCAACCTGTCCGAGGCTGGCCGGGCCGAGGCACAGGCGATCGGCACCTGGTTCCAGCAACAGCGGCTGCCGGTGCCGACCGTGCTCAGCAGCCAGTGGTGCCGCTGCCAGGACACGGCCCGGCTGGCCTTCGGCAGCTACCAGGACTGGTACGCGCTGAACTCCACCTTTCGCGACCAGGGCCAGCACGGACCGCAACTGCAGCGGCTGCGCGAACGCCTGCGGCAACTGCCCGCGGGCCAGCTGGAGGTCTGGGTCACGCACCAGGTGATCATGACCGGACTGACCGGCGCCTACCCCGCCATGGGCGAGGGCTTCCTGGTGGACCGGGCGGGCTCGCTGCTGGCCCGGGGCATGATGCAGCCAGAGGCCTGAACCCGTCCCATGAACAGCCCTGAACTGACCATCTACTACGACGGCAGCTGTCCGCTGTGCCGGCGCGAGATCGCCTTCTATCGCCGCCTGCCCGGCGCCGAGCGGCTGGACTGGATGGATGTGAGCGCGGGCGCGCCGCTGGGCGAAGGCCTGTCGTGCGATGCCGCGATGCGCCGCTTCCACGTGCGCGAGGCAGGCGGGCGGCTGCTCAGCGGTGGTGCCGCATTTGCGCGGTTGTGGCGGGCCTTGCCGGGCTGGCGCACGCTGGGCTGGTGCCTGGCCTGGCCACCGATGTCGTGGAGACTGGAGCTGGCCTACCGTGCCTTCCTGCCACTGCGACCCAGGCTGCAGCGACTGGCCAAACGCTGGTGGCGTGACGCGGACCGGTCGCTGCAGTAAGCGACAGGCAGATTCAGGCCATGGTCGCCGGAACAGGAATGCACCACGCCAGCATCCGCTCGAGACTGGTCTGCCCATTTTTTAATCAGGGCATGAAAGATCAATGACAGCAAGGACTTGGACAGTTGCCACGGAACTTGTCCACAAGTTTGGTCACGGATGCTGGGGATTACCCTGACCTGAAGCCGTAACCGCAACAGACCCGGCCCACTCACGCTTGGATGACGCAACCGGCGCTCGCGAGGCTGAGCGCGTAAGTGGTTGTCGCCATTTGGAAATTCCAAAAAAAATCCCGACCTGATAAGGGTCGGGATCTTTGGTAGGTGGTGGAGCTGGGGGGAAGCGAACCCTCAAAACCACCTCATAAAAATCAAAGACTTAGGTCAGATTTCAAAAAAGTTGGCACACCAAAACGGCACACCTGAATGAACTATACAGGATTGTCGACAAACGCGGAATTGAACCCAGAACCGCATTCTGCGGCACACCGGTGACGGAGCTCAGCCCCGCCCTATAAGGACTGAGCCCTGTAGCTGGAAAAAAACGGCGCCGAGGGCCTGCCCTTGCTGTGTGTCGGCAGAGGAGGTGCAAGGTCACCGCCCCTTCACCTGGTGCCAGCTATGCCCAGCTTAGAACGCATAGCCCTCAGATTTATTGCGAATGATTCTTGTTTACAATCTAGCTTCCACATTTGTCGCAAGAGGTTCGCATGGAGCGCTCGCCCACTTCGTCCAGCTGTCAGCACGCCTTGCTGGCCCGTAGCCCTGTCGGGCATGTGTCTGTCTGCCCAGAGTGTGGCGTCGTCCATCTCTCGCTTGACTGTCTTTCGCTAAGACTTGAACTGACCGCCTTCCAGGCACTGGCCCAGATGCTGTCGCAAGCGAAGCAGCGCCTGGACAGCAGGCAGACAGGCGGCAGCCATGTCCGAAACTCGCCCGGCCATGCTCTTCATTGATCAGTCTAAAACGCAGCAAGGAGGTCGCATGTGCGAGCAATGTTCCAGCCCCCTCTCAGTCCCCACCGGATCACGCCGCAGACGGCTTTGGGATCTGCCACACCAATGCCACTGCCCGGTTGTCGGTGTGTGTGTTCCGCTGGCCACGCTGCGGCACCTGGTGAACAAGGCGCTCGGTGGCAAGGCTGTGGCGGATGACTACGAGGTTCATGTGGGTGCAGTGACTGAATGCACGACACGCAATCGTTTGTCGGAAATCCTACAAAAGGAGCTGGAGGCAAGGCACGCCAGAAGCGTGCAGGCTTTCAGGGTCGGCAAGACCCCCAGGGCAGTGGCTGACCTTTGGGCTCAGGCGGTCCGCAGCGGCGTCGATGTGCCTGGTGCCTTCTGGGCCACCCTGACCCACCCGCGCTGCGACGAGGTATTGCAGGAAGTCGTCTTGCGGGACATGCACATGCTGCAGCATCAGGCCGGGGCCGCCATCCGCGTCGACGTGAACAAGGTCAACGAGCTGATCAAGGAAAACGGCGTGCTCAGCCGTGAACTTGGCAAGGCTCAGGAGCGCTGCACCCGCGTGCTCACGGAGAAGGTGGCCGAGATTGAGCAGCTTCAAGCCCACCTGGTCGAGCAGCGAGCACAGGTGATTGGCCGCGATACGCGCATCGGCTGGCTCGTGCAAGAGATGGAGCAGCTCAAGGCAGCCCTGCCCGACTACGAAAACGCCGCGAGGCTGCGCGCCAGGGTCGAGCAGCTCACCACCCGCCAAGCCGAGCTCGAAGCGCAAAACGCTCAGCTACGACAGCAGCTAGGTCTAGCTCAACGCGAACTGAGCCTACGCAGCAAAAAAGATGCGCCCTTGCCGCCCGCAGAACGACAGTCCGATAGCGTCAAGGAAGTCCCTGTCACGTTCCACCTGAGAGAAAAGACGGTGCTCTGTGTTGGGGGCCGCAACGGCAACGTGGCGAGCTACCGGACGGTGATTGAAAAGGCCGGTGGCCATTTTGCTCACCACGACGGCGGACTCGAAGACAACCAGGCGGCACTCGACTCAGTGCTGGCCGCGGCGGACCTGGTGATTTGCCAGACCGGCTGCATCAGTCATAACGCCTACTGGCGGGTCAAGGATTTCTGCAAGCGCATGGGCAAGCAATGCGTCTTCGTCGAGAACCCGAGCACCTCCTCGCTGGCCCGCTCCCTTCAGCAGATCGCGGTGGATGACACAGCGGTAAAAACCACTGAGAATGCACCTGCGCCGTGAACAGTTCCAACCACGTAAAGGAAACCACCATGGACGAATCCAAGACCCAAGCCGCCATTGCTGCGCTCAACCGCATCATGGAACTCGAACTCGCTGGTGTGGTGAAGTACACCCACTACTCGCTGATGGTGTATGGCTACAACCGCATCCCCATCGTGTCATGGATGAAAGGCAATGCCGACGAGAGCCTGGCGCACGCCTACAAGGCGGGGGAACTGGTCACGCTGCTGGGCGGCCACCCTTCGCTGAAGATAGGCCCCCTACTGGAAACCGAGCAGCACGACATCGGCGACATCCTGCGCGAGAGCCTGGAGCACGAGAAGAGCGCCCTGGCCGCCTACTACGACCTGCTGAAGATCGCAGAAGGCCATTCGGTGCTGCTCGAGGAATACGCGCGCGAAATGATCGTCAACGAGGAACTGCACCAGGACGAAGTCAACAAGATGCTGCGTCGTCCTGGAGACACAGCGGCATTCAAGGGCTAACGCAGTGACATTGTCTTGGCCCCGGTTTGCAGGGGCCAAGACAGTCACGAGTCTGCGACCTCATCACAACCTTTCTTCTATTGAGCAGTGTTGTTAACTGTTGGGAAGGAAGCCAGCGGCCAGACTTCAAGACCGAGTAGGCCTATCTCCTAATCTGAGTGATTTCAAGGTGCC
>NZ_PVLQ01000159.1 GCF_002980595.1 Malikia granosa | reverse complement strand
TGCGTTAACAGGCCCTAGGAGGCCAGGCTTGCCGACCCTGGGCGCAGCAAGGTGCGACTGATTTGCGGTACCCTCTGCCTGATCCTGGGAGGCTGGCCCATCGCCGGCTTCCTTGTCCTGCCGAACGGCATGGCTGGGCGGCCATTGCGGCGTCCCGTGCGCCGGCCGCCCCTGCCTGACTCGACTCCCCCATGTCTGCTCACACCACCACCCTCGATGCTTCGGCGACCTCGGCCACGCCATCAGCGGCCGACCAGAAACCACAAGGCTTCCTGCTGCCCATCGTGGGCGGGGCGGCCTTCGCCCATCTGCTCAACGACCTGATCCAGGCGACCCTGCCGTCGATCTTTCCTCTGCTCAAGCTCAACTATTCGCTGAGCTTCGGCCAGATCGGCCTCATGGCCCTGGTCTACCAGGTGACGGCGTCGCTGCTGCAGCCCTGGATCGGGCTGTACACGGACAAGCACCCCAAGCCCCACCTGCTGCCGGCGGGCATGGTGATGACCTTGATCGGCATCGCGCTGCTCGCCACTGCCGGCTCCTACCCCATGCTGTTGCTGGCGGCCGCCGTCGTCGGCGTGGGCTCGGCCACCTTCCACCCGGAGGCCTCGCGGATTGCCCGCCTGGCCTCGGGCGGGCGCTTCGGCACGGCACAGTCCACTTTCCAGGTCGGCGGCAACACGGGCAGCGCGATCGGACCGCTGCTGGCGGCGGCCATCATCATCCCCAATGGCCAGCAGGCCGCGGCCTGGTTCATGGTCGTGGCCCTGGTCGCCATCCTGGTCCTGCTGCGCCTGACCACCTGGGTGCGGCAGCACGGCCAGGCCAAGGCGAGGAATCTGGCCAGGAGCCATGGCGAGGGGCTGAGCCGGCCTCAGGTCATACGGGCAGTGGCCGTCATCTGCATCCTGATATTCGCGAAGTTCGTCTACATCGCGTCGATCACCAACTACTTCACCTTCTACCTGATGCAGCGCTTCGGACTGAGCGTGCAGCACAGCCAGGTGTTCCTGTTCATGTTCCTGGCGGCCATCGCGGCCGGCACCTTCTTCGGCGGCCCGGTCGGCGACCGGATCGGCCGGAAGGCGGTGATCTGGATTTCCTTCCTGGGCGTGGCACCGTTCGCCCTCGCGCTGCCGCATGCGACCCTGTTCTGGACCGGCGCGCTGGCCGTGATCGTGGGCCTGGTGATGTCGTCGGCATTCTCCGCCATGGTGGTCTATGCCCAGGAGGCGGTTCCCGGGCGGGTCGGCCTGATCTCCGGCCTCATGTTCGGACTGATGTTCGGCATCGGCGGCATCGGAGCGGCCGGACTCGGCCAGCTGGCAGACATGAAGGGCATTGTCTGGGTCTACGGGGTCACGTCCTTCCTGCCGCTGCTAGGACTGGCCACCGCGTTGCTGCCCGACACCCGCAGCAAGAAGGCTTGACCGCCAGGCAGCAGGACGGCTGCCGCGCGCGCTTTCGCGCCCAAGCAAGATAGGGGGAACGAAGCCGCCTGCGCTGCGCGGGGCTGGGCGAGCCCGTTGAGCAGCACTCGCCGCAGCTTCGCTCGGGCCGAACCGCTCCGGCTGCTCAGCCCAGCAGCGGCGTGAG
>NZ_PVLQ01000158.1 GCF_002980595.1 Malikia granosa | reverse complement strand
GGGGGGCTGAATAGTTACCTGCCTTGCGGGTTGAGCATCAGGCCCAGCGCCATGCTCAGGGCGTTCACGGCCTGGACATGCAGCGCGATGGTGTCGCGGTCGGTGGTGTGGGTGATGGGCGCAGCGCGGCGGCTGTGCAGGGCGATGACGTGCGCGGGCGAGCGCACAGCGGTTGCGGTGGTGTCAGCCATGATGAGGCTCCAACTGGACAGGTTGCTGAACCTGCCTCCATCCCCTGCCAAGAGAATGGGCGGCAGACCGTGCAGGGTTGGCAGACCGGCAGTTGGAACCGGCACACGCTTGCGCGTGTCCCCACACGGCCCGCCAAAATCGAACCCTTGCGCGCAGGGGCAAGAGTTGCAATCGGGTGATGCCGTGTTGCCACTTGCAGCTGTGGACATGAAAAAAGCCGCTGTCGCAAAGTGCGGCGCGCGGCTTGCTGCGCCAACTGAACTGGGCTGCCAAGCCCGTGACAGCGCCGGACGGACGCTGTCGGTTTGTGCCGAAGCACGAAAAGATTTTACCCGGAAAACGGGTGGGTGGGGTGGACGGGGCTACGTGGCATGAGCACAAAAGATGGCCGCTTGCGGCCGTTTACCGTAAATTATTTCCCACCAGCCTTTGCCGATGAAATTAATTTCTTAGCCTCACCCAAAATGGAACGAATACGCTCAACGTCGTTGATCTTCAAATATGCCGACGTCCTCCCAATTCGTCCACTGGAGACGGCGAGGCTTATTTCCCCGCTACTTCCCGAAAACACGACAAAAGACAAATCACCCTTCGTCTTATAATGCGCCTCAAAGTTTCCGAATGCAGTAACTCCACGGTCAATCTTGGCAATGTAATCCAAGCCACGGATCAGAGAGTCAATCTCATCTTCATCTATATACGAAGTATTTTTCCGCTCAAGACGACCAGACTCCTTTACCTCAAATGACACACCGTATTGTGCGGACTTTGGATTACTGGCATCTCTAAACTCGCGAACATCAATGGAAACTTGCCCCATTCCATTGACTGAGCCTATCTCAGTGTAGCCTTTAACCAGAACAATACCGGTTCTAGCGGAAAATGCTTCCAGCTTTGTCGCTGGCAATGACTTTGAGGCCTCCCCTTGCTCTTGTGCAAACGAGAGCAAAGGAAAGGCAAAAACGGCAGCAAGAATTACTTTCTTCATCACATCTCCACTATAAAATTCAATATCAAATTAAGCCCGAGCTGAGCTAAACTCAACTTGCTTGCACAGGAACTCGAACAGGCAGCGACTGCTGTACCCATTGCGTGGCACGCAAAGCATTCAGACCATCGGCGTGAACCGAGGTGTCACCATCCACAGAACGAAGGGTGACAAATATGTAGGCCTTGACTGGAAAATCCGGCTTGTCTTGGGCAGCACGCACTTGCAGTTTGGCCTGCAGCGCCCATACATCACCCGCTACTCCGTCCGGAAAGGTTTTTCGGTGCAGCTTTACCGTCGACCACTTTCCACCGTTTTCTATCAATTGTTTTTCAAAGCTGTGCTGTCCCGGCTCCATTTCGAGTGGAACCTTACCTTGTATTGTATTTTTAGCCGTGTTAAGCACACCGAAACTCAGCTCTAGGTTGGTGCGCACATACTCGGCGCCCCAGTTTGCATCCAGGACTGGCTGATAGGCAGCAGTGATAATCACCTCTCCTCGGAGCTTTCCATTCGATCGCAAAGATGCCGGGATTGGATATGGCGTCTTGCGCCATCGCATTTTTCCGGGAATCAGATCCGCCTCAAATAGCAGCGTGAAGCTATCGCTCCGATCATACAGTGTGCTCATGACATCTTGTGGAAGTCCAACACCATAATAGCGGCGCTCCAACGGACTATACTCACGATTTTCCAGTTGCGCGGCATGAATCATTGCCGCCTTTACCATTGCCGGAGATGGGTTGAACTCCCGGTGGCCACTCAAAGCTTGCCAAGTGTGCGCGCACAGTGCCGACGCTATTGGAGCAGAAAAGCTGGTACCGGACAATTGGCTGGTATAGCCTTGAGGCGTCAGAACCGTGGTGCTGCAAACTCCAGATTGAAACGGATGATGAATATTTCCACCCCAGTGGGTGATTTCAGGTTTTACCGTATGCACTGGACCTGGACCGAGTGATTTCAAGGTGTCT
>NZ_PVLQ01000157.1 GCF_002980595.1 Malikia granosa | reverse complement strand
CTTTCAGAAAACTTAGTAATCAAAAGTCCTCCAAATAAATCACATCATGACAACAATCGACGAAATTCTAAGTGATCCGAACTTTGTGAAACTTGACAAAGAGCTTGCAAAATTCAACATTTTTCATGCCACAGACATGAAAAGCAGAGAAATCAAGCACACCAAATTCCTGGGCTACCTCCTGGACCCCAACGAATCACATCGAATGGGAACGAAATTTTTATGGGAATTCATTAGAAGACTATCGGCAAATGGAGTCGGCGGACTAGATTTAATTAATCTCAATCTGGAATACACAAAAGTAACTATCGAGTACACCCTAAGAGAAAATGGCAGGCTCGACCTTCTTCTGGAAATACCAAAAAACAACGAACTACTGGTAATTGCAATTGAAAATAAAATACAAGCAACTCAAGCACCAGATCAGCTAAAAAACTACAGAGAACAAATCAACAATCAACTTCCAGGTACCAAAAAATTTGTCTACTTAACATTAAATGACGAAGAACCGAACGACCAAAATGAGTGGGCAAACGTCACCTATGGAAACACGGTGGCACCTGCAATCATCGCATTACTTTCCGAGTCCGAAGAAACTCTTTCAACATATCTTAAATTTATTCTACAAGACTACATAGAAATAATCAAAAAGGATGAGGAAAAAACAGACAAGGCGTTCGAATTCTACGAACTCACAAAAGAAGAAGTCAAAATAAAAGTAAGGAGCATAAAAAACTCAAAAATAAACAGTCCCGAGTACAAGCTACAACTACTCTACCCCAGGGCTTTTGATTACATTAGAAGTTACGACGACGATCCAAGATTAAAGATATCAAAAGAATTCAGGGTTATATTTGGTTCATCCAAAAATCACGCTCTCAGACTTGAATCCTCAAGCAGAAAATATCTTGAATTCAGTATTCTTGACACTAACGTAGAAAATTTTCTAGTCAATGGAATTTGCTCATCGACCGCTACAAGAGGCCAATACAGCAAAAGAAACATCTACTTTCAAATAGAAGCAAGAATCAATCCAAACAACACAAGATCAGTCCTTTTAAGCACCAGACTCTACCTAGGACCGACCAATGAAAATTTCAGCCTTCGAAATGAAATTTGCAGCAAAATAAGGCATGAGTTTAGTGAAGAATCAATAACAAATGCTGGCCCGATATATACAAGAATCAAAAATTTTGAAAACTTCGAAACCACAGCAGAGGAATCATTACATGTACTTAATAATATGAAATCAAAATACGAAAATGAATCAAATGCCATAAAATGGCTTTGTTGCAATATTCAAA
>NZ_PVLQ01000156.1 GCF_002980595.1 Malikia granosa | reverse complement strand
ATTGATGACACGCCCTAGCTTGCAAGGCTGGCGCCGGCCACTGGCGAGCAGTTCACATGCCTCTCGTGAAGAGCTTGGACACCTTCGTGAAGGAAGGCTTACGGCAGAACAAGCGAAGCATCGGCAAGAGAGAGCGTGTGGCTTCCGTTGACGCCCAGGCAGCTATTGTTCGAGTTCTGGATGCGGCGGCGAGCGAGGACGACTTGACCGACAGACAGGTGGAGGGCGCTGTCGCACTGCTTATCACCTACCAACACGGTATGCGACCAGTTCAGGCGCTGTGCCTCGACGTGACGCATGTCCGCTTCTTCCGTGATGCAAGCGACGACCTTGCTTGCGTGCTCTCGTTCCATGCTGCAAAGCAAACACCAGGCAACGAATTCGAGTTGCTACGCCAAGTCAAACCGGAGTGGGTTCCGCTCGTCGCGAGGCTGCACGCGACGGCGCTCGCTCACGGGCGGCAGCGGCTATTCAACGCAACCGGACCAATTACCTTCTGGGACAGGGCAGTGGTTCTCTGTAAGCGGTTCTCCGTGCAACTGGACAGCACGGCGCGCTCGCTCCGTCACACCGGGGCGCAAACGCTCGCCGATGCGGGGCATGATAGGGCTAGCATCCAAGCGTTCCTCGGCCACAAGAGCGCAGAGGCCGCGTCGCACTACATCCGGGCAAGCTTCAAGCAAGCCGAGCTCATCAACACGGCGCTCGGTGCGTCGAAACTCTACAACAGCCTCTTGGACATATCGACCGGCAGTTTCGTCTCAGCCGACGAGATACAGCTGGCTCCTGAGGACCAGCAGATTGGCGCTGTGGTGGGGTATCGGCTGGTTGCTGGCGTGGGACTGTGCAAAGCGGGTCAGAGCAGCTGCGCCTACAACCCGGTGACGTCTTGCTATGGCTGTCCGAAGTTCATGCCATCCCTAGACCGGGAGTCCCACGTCGAAGCTATCGAAGGGATGCGCGACCAAGTCCGCCTGTACCTAAAGCAGGGAATCTCCGATGAGACGCCGGCCTACCGGCAACTCACGCGCGCGCTGGCGGGGGCGCAGCAGGCGTTAACCCTGATTGATGACCGACCCAAGAACCACGGATGACCATCCACATCCTCTCGCCTCAACTGACGCCACCGCCGCAGGCCTATCTGAGCTTCATCGACCGGATGCGTCGTGTCGCTTCATCGCACGGACTTGACTGGCACATCGAACTCGACAGCAACGGCGCCGCCACGTCTAACACGGACTGGGACTTACGCAAGTTGAACAAAAGCCATGACCTCCACGTCCCTGGAAGTTGTGGCTTTGCGGTGTCGCGCGACCTGACCGCGATGGCGGCCTCAACTGGATGGCACCCCAGCCAATTGCCGGAAGGCGCGGTGCTCGGTGAAGACGTGCAGGACTTCATCAAAGCCCTAATCGTCGAGCACTGCAGCAGCGGCCGCTCGACCGGCGACACACAACAAATAGCCAGAGCTGCTCGTCGCCTCTTCTCTCTGGTTCGATGCCCGCCGTGGGAGCTTTCACGTGAAAACTTTGACGCCGTCTTGGGCCTTAAGGCCTGGTCCGACAAGCCGGCGCGCGACTTCTCAACGGTCGCGAGGTACATCGACGAGAACCTCATCTCCGTTCATTGCCCAGTCCGCCCGGAACTAAAAAGGAAGGAGTCGTCAGCGTTGCTCGGCTCGCTGCAGGAACGCCAGCACGCCGAGAAGCTACCGGACCTTTCCGCGCTACTTGAACTGACGCGAATCGTCTTCCAGGAGACGCCCCAGACCTACATGGACGCAGTTCGCTTCGGTGTCGTGAAACTGGCTCTGTTCACGGGACTGCGAATCGAGGAGGTGCTGACGATACCCGCCGACTGCTTGGTTTGGGATGAACACCTCGACATAGTCACCGGCCGCCCGGCCGGAACGGTGGGCGGCGTCTCACGCTCCTTGCGACTGCACTATTACGCCGAGAAGCACATCGACGGCGCCCCAAATCTGCTTGTTGAGGCACACCAGCATGTGCCCGCGATGTTCGAAGATGTTGTGGTCTCAACGGTCACTGAGATGGTAGAGATTGTCGGCCCCGTCCGAGAGCTGCTGCGCCTGCAACAGCAGAACCCCAGCCGATTTCCTGACTCGGATTGCCGGATTTTTCGTACCTCCTCCGGGCGGCCAGTTTGGACCAGCGACCGCCTATTTCTGAGCCTGGGGCGGAGTACGGCAGGACGAACTTACCCGCTCCAGCTTCCCCTTCAAGAGGACACAGAAATCAAGCCGATGCTGTACCCGGGAATGCTCATCGCGCTAGGACGTCATGCAGGCCGGTCGATGTTCAGTGTGTACGGACGGTCGCCTGAGTCGAAGTTGATGTCAATCAAGCCGCACAGTCTTCGGCATCTCATGAACACAGAGATGTTCCGTAAGAATGTGCCTGACACCATCATTACGCACCAGTTCGGTCGACGGACCGTCGCTCAGAGCTACGAGTATGACCATCGCAACCTCGCAGAGAAGTTGAGCTTCGTCAAACTGCCGCCTGCAGCGTCCAAGGTCCTTCCCGCAGGAAGCGCCAAGGAATTGGTGGGCAAGATGGTCGTCAGTGGTATGGCGCTGCAAAGCCATTTGGGGCAATCGTTTAAGCGCATCCAGCACGAGAGCGGTGATGAAGCAGCCTTCATCTACTTGGCGGCCAACGCAGATGGCTTCCACGTCACGCCGTACGGTTTCTGCACCAACAGCTTCTCTGTCAATCCCTGCACTCGACACCTCAAGTGCTTCGACCAGTGCAAGCACTTTACGGCCAGCGGGGTCGCTGAGCACCGGGTGACTCTTGAAGACCTTCGCTCGAAGCTCGTGGCGATGCGGGACGCGGCTCGTTGCAAGCCGGCCACCACCGTGGGGCGCAAGAACCAGATTGCCCATGCCGAGCGGCTGATTGCTGGTGTGTCGGCTGCGCTTCACGCCCAACCGAACCAATCCGTCTTCGCAGACGGCATCGACCATTCCACCCTGAAAGAGGACATCTTCAAATGAGGCTGCTCTTAGACCCCAAGAACGAGGAGCTGGCCGACATCCTCAACACGCTACTCACCGACAACATCGACATCACGGCGCGGGAGGTGGCACGGCGCCACAGCACGTTGAAGAACCCTTCAGCGTTCACGCGCAATGAGGCTAGAAGCGCGCTCATCGCTGCGGCCCAGGCACAGCAGCAAGGAGTACGCAAAATCGTCGCAGGAGGTGGGGGCGCCGGCAGTCTGCAAGACCAGGCCGCAGGCTACCGGCAGGACATCAAGCGGCTGGAAGCCCAGCTCACGCATATGGTGGCAGCCCACGCCGGCCTCATCCGCGCGGTTCAAATGGCCGGAGGCGGGCCTGCACTTGAGCGGTTCTGGCGAGACTACAAGGCGGTGGGCGACGCGGTACACAGCCTTTCAGCAGCCAACGCCGAGCGTCCAGTAACGCATCTGCCCTTGCGCGTCGTCAAGATGTCAGACGGAACGGCAGATTGACAGGTCGGAGCCGACCTGCCTGGGTTGAGTTTTTGCAGCAAATCCACAATGCGTTCGCACAACAAAACCTCCACTGATTCGCGTCGCCAATCCACCACCTAATCGCGCAGTGGCAACAGCAATGAGCGCTGATGTAGCCGAAGAAAGCTAGCGCCAGCGCAACTGTGTTGGTGTTCCTATCGGCCAAGTGCAGTCCTTGACCTATTTTTCCCCAAGAAGTGCATCAGGCTGAGAGCGGCCCATCGCTCCATACTCAACGGTCGGCAGCGATCCATTCCAAGTCGGTCATTCAATGCACCTCGCAGAGTGTTGCCGGAAACGGTGAGTTCAGACTAGGCGGACATCTGTGGGATGGCTCGAGCTTAAATCCGTTTAAGCTCTACCATGCCGTGAGTTTGAAACAACCTTTCAGGGGTGACAGGATGGGGCTTTCTAGGACTTTCGTCGGCTTCAGCAGCACCGACATTCACTACTACCGCTTGATGCTCGCGTGGAAAGAGAACGAGCACATCGACTTCAACTTCGCCAATTGCCAGCTTGGTAAGGAAATCAACTCCGAAGACGAGGCGTATATCAGGCGCAAGTGCCGCGAGCGCATCGACATGGCAGGTACGTTTGCAGTTCTCATCGGACAGGACACCCGCTCTAAGCACAAGTACGTACGTTGGGAGATGGAGGTAGCGAGGGAAAAGGGCTGCCGGATCATCGGAATTAATCTCGATGGGTCGCGTCGGGTCGTGGACGCCACATGCCCGCCAATCATCCGAAATATCGGCGCGATCTTTGTGCCGTTCTCTCCCAAAATCGTGGCGTATGCGCTGGAGAACTACCAGATGCACGAGAACGATGACTATCACTACAAGGACAAGGTCTACAAGCAATTGGGCTTTAAGTAAGGGCAAACCCACATGCAGGAACAAGACTTCCCCGCCTTGTATCGATCCGCCGATGATCTATCCTTGAAGTCGCAGCAGCAGTTCTTTGGTGCGCTCCGGGTCCATCTCGTCACGCTCGTGGTTGCAGCGATCCTCTCGATTGTCAGCATCCCACATTGGTCGGTCGCAGCAGCCCAACTTCTCGCCCTGCTGGGAGCGCTGGGTTGCTCGATTTACCTGTTTGCTATGCGCCCAGATCGATTCTGGTACGCAGGCCGGGCGGTTGCCGAGTCCATCAAAACCATTACCTGGCGCTATGTCTGCAGAGGAGTGATTTCAAGGTGTC
>NZ_PVLQ01000155.1 GCF_002980595.1 Malikia granosa | reverse complement strand
GGCACCTTGAAATCACTCCTTCACCGCCCCAGTTCAAGAGCTCGAAAAGTTCTCTTCGGCAGCGGAAGGAATCGAGAGGCAGCAAGTTGCGGTAGCCTATGAGATGACGTTTGTCGGTGATATTAAGTCGTTTGATGAAAAAAAGCCGATATCGCATCAGTTTAAGATAACTTCTGCCAAAAGGGGTAAGGTTTCCGTCTTCTTCCCTGCCGAGAAAGAGACATCCGGGTTGAGGTTTCATCTTCACGGGCCATTTATTCCTGAACTCAGTCGCGCGAGCATCAAGAATTCACCCGAAAATCTACCGATTTTCAAACAAATTGCTGTTTTGGTTGCTAAGTCGCTGGCGCCTATTCGTGATCTCGGATTGCTGACGGGGGAATTTCTTTCGGTCCTGCCGAACAATGATGATCCTCTGCCTGAGCGGTATCGGCTCATTCGAGAAGCCATCATCGGGGAGATGAGAACCTCTCCGCTTGTCCCAACCTACACGGGACGACATGCGCCCGTCTCGTCCCTGCTTCAGGCTCGTCGGGCTCAAATAAAAACTCTTTTGAGTAAAGAAGATTTGGCTTTCTTGACGGAAAGATCAGATGACCCGGAGTGGGCTATTGGTGCCTCGCAAAAAAATTCTAATCAAGATAGATTTTTGTCAAGCCTAGGGATTCCTTTGTGGGACGTGCAAGACTTGGTTCTTTTTCTTGAGGAAACGGCCAGACGTCCAAAAAATAAATGGGATGAATGCGAGATTAGTCAGAAGACGAGTGATTTCAAGGTGCCCGAGAGGCCTGAGCCAGTCTCTCTGACAATGTAGGTCTGCGACGACCACAGCCGAGTGATTTCAAGGTGCC
>NZ_PVLQ01000154.1 GCF_002980595.1 Malikia granosa | reverse complement strand
TTGCGTTAACAGGCCCTAGTTCGCGGTCGGGCAACCTTTTGAGGTCGCTCTTGAACTCGACGGTCAGCGATTCGTTCGGCGGCAGGGTAGAGGTCATGAGGCAGGAGTTTGCAGCAAGGGGGGCACGCGGACGCAACTGGTGAGGAAGTCGAGATACAAGATTTTCTCTTGGCGTGAGTCAGACATGTCAGGACACCGCTGCTCTAAGCCGACACCGTCAGCAGCTCGTCCCAGCAGGTGGTGTAGCGCGGCGTGCGGCGCTCCTGCCGCATGGTCCAGCGCGGGCTGGCTTCCTGGCACAGGCCGGCGCTGCCCAGCGTGAGCGTGCCGCGGCCGAAGCGGTCGTTGACCGCGTCGAGCGCGCGCATGAGCCGGGCCTGGCGCCGCTCGTGGACGACGGCGTCATCGCCCAGTTCCAGCTCCTGCTGACCCTGGGTGGCCGGCGGCAGGCCGGAGAGGTCGAGGAAGCACTCGTCGATTAAGAGGTACCATGGCCAGTGTTGCATTTCAATTAGAGGGAAAGCTCTGTACGTAGAGGTATCCCCAACCGTTATCTCCAGTGCTCGTCCGTACTCAAGCAGTTCCTGAACATGTCATCGTTGACCCCGTGAGACACATGCCAAGACTATGGTCCACGGCGTGGTCCCTAGGCCTCACGAGTAGTTCTCAGGCGACCAGCACGCGAAAGCTGTACCTCCAGCATCTGGACAGCTTTTATCGGTACTGTGACGAACGCTTCGGTGCCGACGCCTTCGACGAGGGTATGAGCACTCGGGACGCTGAGGGCGTGATGCTCATGGTGGAGTCGTTCTATCTAACGACAACCTCAGACCCGGCCTACAACACGACTGATGTTCAGCGGTGGGGCGTAGTCAGAGCATTCGTGCAATCGCTGGCCAAACGCTTAGCGCCTAGTAACCCAGAGTGGGCCGCAGCTGCTTCTATGCTGGCAGCCATGGGCAGGATGCGCGCCCCCCGTCTCGGTGGCTTCCGCTTCATTCGTGCGCTGCCGAAAACAACGCTGCTGGACCTCCTTGAGGTAGCGCATCCCAGCTCGCCTCGAAATCCTTTCAAGGGGTATCAAACGCGCGTGCGGAACTGGCTCATCGTCAACCTAATGCTGCTGGCTGGGCTCCGTCGTGGCGAAGCACTGCTGTTGGCCTGTGACTCCTTGAAGGAAGACGTGGACCCGGAGTCAGGAGAGGTGGTTCGTTGGCTTGACATCACCACGGTGTTCGAGAACGATCCGAGGTCGACCACGCCACGCATCAAAACTCTGGAATCCCACAGGCAAATTCCGGTGTCAGAGGACTTAGCTCTGCTCTACCAGCACTTCGCCGCCGAGCATCGACCTACCGATGCCGGACATGGTTTCCTACTGACCACCAAGGCGGGGGCCCCGCTCTCTGCCGAGGCACTAAGTAAGGTCTTCAGGAAACTGACGGATGCCCTGGCACCCGAGGCAATCCAAAGCCTCTTCGATAGATCTGGCGGCAAGACGAACATTTCGCCTCACGACCTGCGACACACCTGCGCCACGGCCAGATACACGATGTTTATGGAGCTGAACCCCGACCGCGAGTTGGCAATCCAACGGATGCGGGCGTTCTTCGGATGGTCAGCGAGGTCAGCCATGCCTGAGCACTACGCACGTGCGGCGATTCAGGACGACTTGATGCAAGCATGGAACACACTGTTTGCTGAAAAGACTAGTCTTATGCGGGGGATTTCTGCGTGAACCACGCCATTGAAATCGCCCTCCCGCAACCTCAGTCCGAGCATGGTGGGAAATCTCCCTTGGACTGGAAGTGGCCCGCTGCCCCCGCGTTGATGACCCTTTTCGACAAGTATTCCGGACGGGAGTCGGTGGTGAGGTTGGCGGACCGTCACTGGGAGGTCTTTGCAGCTGGCAGCACGGTACGGCTGGAGTTCGCCGAGGGTCAAGTTGGCGAATTACAGCGAGCGCTTGTTCTGCTGACACGACGGGCGTCCTCCCCAGCACCATTCCGGACCTTCGCCAACGTCCTCATAGCCAAATGGCCAGCCATCTTGGAACTGCTCGCTACCCCTGCGGAAAAGCTGCGAGAGACCTGGACCACTGTGCTGAGCCACCCGCTGGAGACGAACGTCGCGAAGGCCGTGTTGAAGCTAGGGCGTGTCATCAAT
>NZ_PVLQ01000153.1 GCF_002980595.1 Malikia granosa | reverse complement strand
ATTGATTAATACAACAAAGCCCCTCAGGGGAAATATTTTCATATCATGAGTTGCTAATTGAATCAACCCAATACTGCCAAATAACCCTATACAAAGAATCACCAAATTTTCAAAACAAAAAATGGATGTCAGAAATTGGCAGCATCGGAGCCCAGAGGAGACACACTGCAACAAATCGTCTGAAAGAATGGGCGATACAGGAAGCAGCAGCCATGCAAAGATCTGATAAAAGCATCTCTCAGCAACTGGTTAAACGGATCCCCCCAAACTTGGCTGATGCATCTAAAGATCCCGAACGCCTGATCTACGAAACGCTTCGATCGCGTCGCGTCTGATTGATTTCGCGCCTGGCGTGCTAGCCGTAACGGGTAGCGTGCCAGCCGTAACGGCTAGCATGCCAGCCGTAAAAATCGATAGAAAATAAGCCGACATTTCATCTCGAACTGCGTCACGGTGACGCGATGGAGATGAAATGCAAGTACACCAACTGATACGCATCAACGAGCTGGCCAGCCACAAGGGCCAGCGCGGGCTGATCCCCGTCAGCCCTGCAACCCTGTGGCGCTGGGTCAAGGCCGGCAAGTTCCCCGAGCCGATCCGCCTGTCTGATCGCGTGACCGCCTGGGAGGCGTCCAAGGTCAACGCCTGGATTCAATCCCAATCCGGCGAGGCGCGAGCATGACCCAAGAAAAAACGCCC
>NZ_PVLQ01000152.1 GCF_002980595.1 Malikia granosa | reverse complement strand
CAGTTGTGTTAGCGGCTGTAAACGCAGCAAGATGAAGCAAGGCATGCATCCAAAATTATAAATGCAATAATTATCATCTTCATCTCTAGAAATTAACTCCTAACATATAACTACAACACAAATGTCTCGCACAACCAAAGACATGAACATCCTGCTCAGAATTCCTGACTACTATATGGGTCTTGAAGGAATTGCGGGTTCTTTGACCAAAAAACGGAAGAATTTCAACCATTATATTCACGGGATGGCGACACCCAGTTGGTGGACACGCATGAGGATGAATCGTCCCCAACGACGTAAGGCACATTTGTGGGAACGCAAGGTGGTTACTTCTCTGGTCATTGACGAGACGCTTGATTCACCCGGCGTATCCAAAAAACCATTTATCTACTTCAATTGAATTTAGGTTTCAATCAGCATGCCAGCTGGCAGGAAATTCGTCCGATCAGCTGGCACAACTGACGAAAAAATTCATAAACCGATTACCTTATTAGCCGATGATGCTAGAGCGCTTTTCTTGCAGACAGTGGGCCACTCAGTTGTTCGTGGCCATGTGTGTCACGACGGTGGTCACGCTGCCGAGTGATTTCAAGGTGTC
>NZ_PVLQ01000151.1 GCF_002980595.1 Malikia granosa | reverse complement strand
CGCCACGTCTCGCCAGTCACTATGCCGATGTCTTTGCCAGAATTTGCCGAGGCATCTACTTCGGCGAGTAGCCTTACTCCGGCTGTCGCCAGTACGAGCGCCCGGCCGGCTCCCTCTGGGAGTTCGCGTGCGAGCACCAGCCGGCGCTCAAGCCATCGCCTAGCGAGTCGGTCGGCTTGTTGCCGGGCGCCCTTGCTTTTGGGCCAGAGCAGCTTGCCGAGCTCCGCTGTTCTGAGCCATCCGAACCGGCTCAGCCAGCCCAGCCCAATGAGGTCATTCGTTCTACTTTTTGCGTATGCGTCCATGAGCACCTTTCGTGTTGAAGATGCTTCGTATAGGCACGCTGCGCCGCTTATTACCCTGCTTACGGCCCTGCGCCTGCTGCTGACTACGACACCGCCCCGAAATAAGCGGGGCGCGACGTAGGGCCGCAAGCAGGGTCAGAGCAGCCCTTCGCCGGACTGAAGCCGGCTCGCGCCCTAGAGGGCTTGCCTACGCCCTGCCGAGCAGGGCTGCGCGGGCTGGGTCGCTAAAGCTCCTTGCCGCCCTTACCTTCGCCTGGGTCAGCCCCTAGAAGGGGCTTCCTTGCCGGCTACGCGTCCTGGGTCGGCCCCAAGGGGCCTCCTTGCCGGACTTGCCTTCACGACCTGCCAGAGCAGGTCTACAGCGGGCCACGCCTGAGCGTGACCCTCGTGGGCCTCCCCGACCTGGCCCAAGGGCCACCCCCAGCAAGCTGGGGGCGCTTCGCGGGGCGGGGAAGCGGCTTCCTCATGTCCCCGAGTGCAAGCACTCGTGGCCACCGCCGACCTGCCCCCACCGGCCCGCAAGCGGTCCGGCGTGGCCCCCTAGCAGGTCGTCTTTCGTAAGCCCCTTCCCCGCCCCGCAAGCGGGGTCGGGAGGCGGGCTTCGCCCCCACTTGGCTCCCCGGCCGCCTGTCGCTAAAGCTCCTGGCTTGCGTCCGTGGCCCAAGCGGCTCCCCTACCAGGCCTTCTGCCTGGACCGACCAGACTGCCGCCTGGACCGGGCTTCACGCCTCAGCTGGAGCTTCGTTGCTTGCCCCACCGCACCGGCTCCCGGCCGACCTGGACCGTAGGTCCTGGCTCGTCGTCCGGGCCCGATACGGCGGCTCCCGCAGCCGCTGGAAGCGGCTGGGCTGCGCCCCGCTGGGTACTCGGCCGCCTGTCGCCAAGGCTCCAAGCTCGCGGCCTCGACCCAGCGGCTCCTGCCAACACCCCCGCCCGGCTACTTGGCCTGCGCTTATTTACCGTTCAATCAGTATATTTTTTACTGTAATTAACCACAATATACGGTATTTACTTTACACTGTAATTTACCAACTTTACCGGAGCCTCTTATGACCGATACCACCACTACCTCGACCCCTACCCCTACTGCCCGCATCACTCGCGAAGACGTTCTTGCCGCGCTGGGCGACACGGACCCGAACCGCACGAACGCTTCCGCGATTCGCGCCATCCTCGGACGCGGCGGCAACACGACAATTCAGAAGCTGCTGGATGAGATTCGCGCCGAGCGAGCCGCTCCGGCTGTAGCACTCGATACCGCAGCCCCGCCTGCGGCTCCCACGGCTCTCGTGGACGCAATCTGGTCTGCGGCCTGGTCGCACGCGCAGACGCTCACGTTCGCCCGCCTGGACCGGACCGCAGCCGAGCGTGACCAGCTCGCGGCTTCGCTGGAAGTCTTGACCCGCGACCATGAAGCCTTGTTGGCTGACGTTGACGAACTGCGCGAAGCCCTCGCGAAAAGCGAGGAGTCGCTCGCGGAGCAAATCGAAAGCGAAGGCGTCAAGCTCGATGCAGTCGGTGAGCATGTGCAGCAGCTCAGCGCCCATCTCGCGCTCGCCCAGGCTGAGACGGCGGCGCTCAAGCAGCAGCTCGAGCAAGCTGCGGAGCTCGCACGCCGCGATGCGGAACTCAAAGACGCCGCGCACCAGCGCGACCGTGAGCATCTGCTGGACCAGGTGGCAGAACTGAAGGCCTTGCTTTACAGCAGCGCGTCGGCTTCTGCGCCTGGGAGTGCGCAGGCCCCGAGGAAACGGTGACGCCCAGCCTTTCCTGGTAAGCCTGCCTCGATGGCTACGAGAAGCGCCACAACACGTAAAACGTGAAGCATAGGGTGGCCGCGAGTGTCCACGTCAGCCATCGATTTGTTTCTTCTGCTTCTTCTAGCCTATTTCTCAGAATTTCGATTTCTACCCTGGTATTGTCACTAGAGGACTCTGATTCTGCCATATTATTTCCCCCTTATTTTTTTTCATTATGGCAACTTATCATTGTCAATATGACAATCCGATAAGCCACTTTATCGGCAATAGGGAGGAATTTTGGGCTGTCGGCAGCGAATGCTGAAGCCGTACGCTATACGATGTTGACGGTCTGCCGGAGGTCGGCAGACTGCACCACAAAAGAAAACGCCTCGGACCCTACAGCTTGGCGGCACAGGGGTTCGAGGCGCTCGGAATGTCCGATATGCAAAAGTATAGCTGCGATGCGCGGACATGGACGGAGCAAACATGTCTGCACTGAAGAAAAACGACGACAACTTATTCTCAAGCTGGATTGAGCCAGCTCATTACCTGCGCTCGGACAGCCGTACCGCGTACTTCTCGCTGCTCACCCAGCCCGAGGGCATGACCGCGAAGCGGCAGCGCTCCTACCCGGTCGACTCGATGGGCTTCGTCCTGGCTGAGTGCGACAAGTCTATTGATACATGGATTTCGCAGGCCGAGTTCTGGGCACCGACCAGGCGCTTGCTGCACTTCATGCGCGTCGGTTTGCTGTTCGTTGACCTTGACACCTACAAGCTTCCCGAGCTTGCCGGGCTGAGCGCGGAAGCGCAGCTCGAGCGTCTGCTGCGGCTGTGCGAGACAGCCGGCCTGCCGCAGCCTTCGCTTGTCATCTTCTCCGGTCGAGGGCTCCAGGCGAAATGGCTGCTCGATGCGCCTTTGCCCGCCCGTGCGCTGCCGCGTTGGTCGTTGGTGCAACGTGAAATCGGCCGGCGCCTAGTTGACCTTGGCTCGGACGCCAACGCCCTCGATGCTTCTCGCGTGCTGCGCCTGGTGCACACGGTCAACAGCAAAAGCGGTGAAGTCGTCCGGGTCGTGCACAACACCGGCACGCGGTACGACTTTGACAAGCTCGCCGACTCTCTCCTGGAGTTCACGCGCGAGCAGTTAACGAAGCTGCGCGAGGATCGCGCAGCGCGTGAGGCTGACCCCACCCAGACGAAGCAGCGGCCGGCGACTCGCACCAAGGGCCACCTGACGGCTATCGACACGGCGGCACTGAGCAACCTGCGGCCGTTCATTGGCGCTCAGTTGGCCTGGGACCGCTTGCATGACCTGCGGAAGCTGGCCGACCTTCGCGGCTGGACGAAGGGCGCCCCGGACGGCTCGCGCGACCTGGCCGTTTTCGTCGGCGCCTCGTTCCTGGCGCAGGCGGTGCCTAACGTACCCCGGTTCTATGACGAGCTGCGCGTGCTCGGGCGTGAGTTCGCGCCGCACTGGACCGCCAGTATGGTCAACGGCTCAGCGTCCGCTGTCATCGACCGCATGAAGCGACTAGCGAAGGGCGAGAAGGTCGAGTTCAACGGCCACCTAGTGGACCCGCGCTACCGCTGGCGTAACGACACGCTCATCCAGCGCTTCGGTATCACGCCGGACGAGGAGCGGCAGCTGGCCACCATCGTCAGTCGGGGCGAGGCTGCGCGGCGTCATGCCGAGCGCGAGGCACAGCGCCGTGCCGAGCAGCGTGACGCAGCCGGTGGCCCGACTCGTGCTGAGTACCTGGCTACCGTCAGCGCTGGTGCGGAGCAGAAGCGCGCCACGGCCCGCCTGCTGCGCGCCCAAGGCAAGTCGTGGGCAGAGGTCGCCGCAGAGGTCGGCTACAAGAGCGCCGAGGTCGCCCGGAAGTCCTGCGCTTGATTCGGACCGGAATAGGTACCGTGCGTATGTATGAAGTGGCGAAGCCGCAGTGGGCCTCAAGCCCACCGGGTAGCCCGTAGGGAACCCAAAAAGACAGGCTGTGCGATATAGAAAAAACGGGTGCTGTGCGTCACTCCCAAAAGAGGGGGCTCTGCGCTCCAGCTAGTCCGGAGTCACGTGGGCTGTTCACAGGCTCCGGCATGTGTCCTCAAGAGGAAGAACATCAAACGGTATCCCTTCTCCACTCGCCCGGGGTGGAACGGCGAAGCCGTGGAACTCCGGAACCTGGGGTAGGGGTAATGAACGCTGGGACTACTTCGCTTTCGACGTAGGTTTGCTCATCGATGCAATCTCCACTGCGCACGCTCGCTTTGCGTCTGCTTCGGTGTCCGCAAGTCCACCGGGGCGACTGTCGACTTGATAGCCCCAGAAGCCGTCTTCCTCTTCCCAGACAGCTCCCAGCCGTTCACCGTAGCTGGCGACCAAGACGCCCTCCTCTTCAGGATTCTCTCGCCACTCCATCCGTTTTAGGATTGCGCCTGCGAGGTCGGCTTCAATCGTCTCTCGCGCGAACGTCACTTTGCCGAGACCAGCCGGCCCCCGCAGTTCGCACGCGGCCCACATCATCTTGACTTTTGTCTTGGTAGCGTTGGCGACTGCGGTCGTGATGCGCGCTCGGTGGTTGATTGCGCAGCCACGCGTGTCTATCGCGTCGGGCTGATATGCGACCAGAGCGACTGTCGGCTTGTGTCCGACGACTGCGCTCGCTGTGCCTTCTCCCGCAGCGCACAGCGCGGCTACTAGCTGGCGTCCGTTCGGCCCTGTCTTAGTCGCACGTTCAACTTCCAGCCATGCGACGTCAGCCCCCTTTACAGCGATTCCATCAGGGTACTTGGCCAAGTCGCTTTGTCGCTGCCTAATCTCCCGTTCCGGGAATACTGTCCAGCCCTCTTTGTGTAGCTCTGCCAGTACGCCGGCGGCGAGCAGGTCATGACGCCACGACAGTGGCGGG
>NZ_PVLQ01000150.1 GCF_002980595.1 Malikia granosa | reverse complement strand
GCCAGCGCGGCGTCACGGGCTCCCCCGGTCGCTGCGCGCCCGCCGCCCGCGCCGCCGCACTGGCCTACTGGCTGGCGTGATGGACCGGCTTCAGTCAGCGCGCCCGGCTGCGCCCGGCGCGGGGTCACTGCCCCCGCCCGCCCTCCCGTCCGCCCCCCAAGGGGGCTCCCCGTTTGGTCAGCGCGCCAGGCTGCGCCTGTCGCGAGGGCTAAAGGGCCTCGCTCGGTGCCGGTCGGCGCAAGCCCGCTGCGGGCCGTTGGCCGGCCCTGTCCGCGCCGCCAGCGCCCGGCCATTCGCTCGCCCAGCTCGCTCGGTGGCCGGTCCCTGTCGTCCCGGTCGGCCGGCCAACGGCCCTTCGCTGGGGCTGGCCGGGGCCGGCGCGCGTGCTCCCCGGTCGCTGCGCGCCCTACGCCCGCGCGCCGGCCCCGGCCTCCCGGCGTGCCCACGCCCTGGCCTAGTCAGCGCTGCGGGCTTCGCCCTTCGCGTGGGGCCCTGTGCGGCCTGGCGGCCGCACAGGGCATTAGCCCCCGCCCAGCCCACCCATCCGCCCCCCAAGGGGGCTCCCTCATTTTTCCAGGTCCCGGGCGCACGTGGCGTTTCCTGTTCAGCAAGGCATGTCGGTATCTCGGCAGGGCTCCAGATCAGTAACTCAGCGCTCGGCCATAAGCCGGTCAAGCACCCGCTTCCCGTCCTTCATCGGTGACATAGTCCTTAAATAAACAAAGTTCAGGCGCAAGATCTGGTTGATTTCACTCGCCGGCAGGGGTTTCTTCAGCATCGTAAAACCATCAAGTTGCTGATAGTGGGTTGCCTCCGGGTCCCCGTTGTGATCCTGTTTAATGACGTCACCGGTGGTGGTTCCGTAGGCGACGATCCCTTCGCCATTCGAGTAGAGAAAAACGACGTCACCCTTCTGGAGTTGGTCAATGTAGTGCTTCCAAGGGTCGTAAAAAGCTGCAGCCACGCCTTGTTGAAGCATCCACTCGTGGTCGTCCAAACTATTGCGCTTGTTGGTGTTGAGCAGGTAGAAGCGGCGCTCCTTCGGCTCCTGTACTTCCGCACGGTCTTCCTCATCGGGCTCGTCGAGCTTGAGCGCGTTCAGCGCGCTTGCCGCGCCATCCTCGATCATTTTGATCAGTATTTCATGCCGCGACAGGGACAACTGATCAGCCAGCGCCTCCACGACAGAGTTGAGTCGCTCCGGCAGACGTAGCGTGATCGCGACGACGCCCTCCTTCTGGGATTTCTTGGATTCCTTGATCAGCTCAAGTAACTTACTCATGATTCACTCCTTGATGACTTGAGTAAATCGTACTAGAATTTTTAAAGAATCATAAAAAATTCTTTTGAAATCGTCCCTGTGGTGTGAAGTGTCAGCTAGGGGTCATAGGCACCATGTCGAAAACGCCAAGTGATGCCGAAAGCCTCCCTTCTTGCTTTGCCCAAAAAATAAGCACGGCAAAAAAACCGTGCTCACATAAAGACTTGGGCCGCTCCAAGCGGCCCTATCCACAGGCTTAGGCACTCAATTCGGGGAAAACCTCTTGCGTCGCTTCGGTCGGCCTGGCCTGCTCCAGTGCCTGATCGTCCAGGCTGTCGTGGGTCATGAACTTGAACTTGAACTGCAGGCTGTAGACCGCCCGGCCGCGCTTGGTCTCGCCCCAGGTGATCAGCAGATCCGCCTTCTCGTTGAGTTCCTTGACCGCCGGCACGATCGCGTAGCGCTTGATGTCGGCATACCGGTAAGTGGGCGGCACTTCCATGCTGGCCCGGAAGTCCTCCAGCGTGATGGTCTTGTAACCGGTGTCCTTCTGCGTCATCAGCAGCCGCAGCAGGTTGGTCGAGTAGACCGAACGCAGTCCCCGCGCGAGTTCGAGTCGGTACCGCACGAACTTCTCGCCCAGCATGAAGATGTGCTGGGTCATGTCCGGGGCAAAACAGACCTCGGCCCAGGCCTCGCCCTCGTGATAGGTGGCCTTCCAGACCCAGCGCATGTGGACCTTGCGCTTGCCGTCCGTCCAGCTGGCCGTGCGTTCGTAGAGCTTCTCGCAAGCCGCCTTGAGGCCCTCGTAGGCGGCGCGCGGGGTGTAGCCATCCGCCGGCACTTTCATGTCGGCCAACTGCGCGAACTCAGCCGCCGTCACCCTGACCTTGACGTAGCCGTTGCGTGCGTACTTAAAGGGGGTTAGCCGAGGGTCGACGCAGCGCATGGCCAGCATCATGACCCGCGCCTCGTTGAGCGTCAGCCCGTGCGCGGACTCTGCCAGGGCCCGGCTCATCGTCAGGCTGCCGCCGATGCCTCGGGCGGCTTGCTCGGCTTCCTCTTGGTGGTGCGGCAGGAAAGCCAGTGGCTGTCCGTGCAAGCTCGCGCGCGTGTCCGTGTCCGTGTCCGTGTCCATGCCCTTGTCCATTTGTGAGACTCCCTGTGGATTATCCGCGTAACCCCTCATACATGAGTCGGGTTACCTCACCTCACCTTAATTTTTATTAAACCACTGAATTATCAGATTCGTATCGAAATGGAGCAAGTTAAAGCAGGACATCTAGCCTGTGCAAAACGTGCGTTTTTTCTCACCTTTCAAGTGATTTTTCTGTGGATACCGCGCGTTTTTTCTCCACTCTCACGCGTATTTCCTCACCTTTCCCGCGTTTTTCCTCACCACTCACGCGTATTTCCTCACCTTTCAAGAAATAAAACCGCTGCAAGCTACTGTCAATATTGAATTTTTTGCCCTGTGGAAAACTCCTACAAAGGTATTTACAAAGGTATTACTAAGTTCTTTACGAAGTTAAGCGCACGCGCGAGGCCAACTGGCAACAGCAGCCGCTGCTGGCAGCTTGAAAGCCGACAGGCTCAAGTGCTGAACAAGTGCTGAACCAGGAATTCAATCAGTCCCCCCTGCTGGGGGGAAAAGATGCGCGCTCCGCGCGCCCCCCCAGGGCCGGCAAGCGGCCCTCGAAACCGCGCCAAGGCGCGTTTTCTCACCCTCGGCAGGGGGGCATGCTGCCCCCCTCTCTCAAAACGGCCCTACGGCCCGTTTTGCCCGACTCGACCCCCCAGGGGGCTGCGCCCCCCGCAAGCGGCACCCCCCGCCTGTTCAGCAGCAGAAAAAACGTCCGTTTTTCCTGCACGCCTGTTTATGGTAAAAAGCGCATCCAGGGCTAGTAGGTCTATTACCCCTTAGCCGGACCCTTCACGAATCCGGCCGGCTGCACAGGGGGTAGGCTTTTAACTTGCGCCTGTTCGGGCCACTCGCCTGGCCGGTTCGGTGAAAGGGAGGGAGGGAGCCATGCACATGCTGCTGATGCGTCCAAACGGAAAATGGACCGACGGTACGACCCGACGCGTGCCGATCGTGCGCGAGCGGGCCCGCAAGT
The DNA here is from genome assembly GCF_002980595.1 of Malikia granosa. Taxonomy (GTDB): domain Bacteria; phylum Pseudomonadota; class Gammaproteobacteria; order Burkholderiales; family Burkholderiaceae_C; genus Malikia; species Malikia granosa. The sequence goes on along the minus strand of NZ_PVLQ01000150.1, from coordinate 334 downwards.
ACGGGCCGATCCTCGACGAGCGGGTGCTCTCCGTGCGCAAGGACCTGCTCATCGCGGGCGCCAACGCCAGCGGCAAGACCCGCTGGCTGGCCAAGCTCAACGACAAGGCCGCCGAGATCTGGGCCAAGCAGCAGAAACTCTTTCTGCGCGCCACCGAGCCGCTGCAGCGCTGGTGTGAGGACGATCGCGTCATCGCCTGGGCCGAGAAACACCACGGCCGCCCCTGGGCCAGGCTGCGCGCCTTCGAGCGCGCCGATGCCCTGATTCACTGGGTCCACGACAGCAAGGCGGTGCTGCTGCTCGACGACGCGCACAAGCTGACCGGGCGCAAGCT
>NZ_PVLQ01000015.1 GCF_002980595.1 Malikia granosa | reverse complement strand
TGTTCACCCGCTATGACAAGACCGATGTGATGTTTGCGGCCTTCATCACCGTCGCGTTCATCGCCGAGGTCCTTCGATTGCGTTAACAGGCCCTAGTCGATCCGCGAGCCGAGCGACTGCGCCAGCGCGCGCCAGCGGCGTGACTCGCGCCGCAGCAGCAGCGTCAGCTCGGCCGGGCTGCCGGTCTGGACGCCGGCGCTCTGGGCCGCGAACTCGGCCTGCAGCGCTGGCGACTCGAGAACCCGGGTCACGGCGGCATTGAGCTTGTCGACCGGCGCCTGGGGCAGGCCAGCCGGCGCCAGCAGGAAGACCTGGGTCACGGCCTGGAAGCGCGGCAGCAGCTCGGCGATCGCCGGCACCTCGGGCAAGGCCGGCACGCGCCTGGCGCTCGTGACCGCCAGCAAGCGCACGCGCTGGCTCCTGGACGCGGCGATGGCTGCCGGCAGGCTCAGGACACCGAGCTGGATCTGGCCAGAAGCCAGGTCAGCCAGGATCGGGCCGCCGCCCTTGTAGGGCACATGGTTGAACTCCAGCCCCAGGCTCTGGCCGAACAGCTCGGCGCCGAGATGGGCGATCGTGCCGACGCCGGGCGAGGCGTAGCTGTAATGCCCGGGCCGGGCCTTGAGCTCGAGGATCAGCTCGCGCAGGTTGCTGGCCGGAAACGAGGCATGGGCCAGCCAGGCGAAGGCCAGCGAGGCCACCGGACTGACCGGCGTCAGCTGCTGCGGATCGGGCCAGCTGCCCTCGTGCAGCAGCGAAACCAGCAGCAGGCCGGTGTCGGCCAGGTAGAGCGTGTAGCCGTCGGCCGGCGTGCGCGCCAGCTCGGCCACCGCCAGCGCCCCGCTGACCCCGGGCTTGTTGACCACCACCACCGGCTGGCCCAGCTCCTGGCCCAGCCGGGCGGCAAACAGCCGCCCGAGCAGGTCGCCGCCGCCGCCGGCCGGATAGCCCAGCAGCAGCTTGATCGGGCGTTGCGGATAGCCGGCCCAGTCGTCGGCGCGGACCAGCGGCGACCCGAGCAGCAGCGCCGCCGTCAGCCCGAGCCCGAGCCAGCGACGCCAGCCAGCTGGGCCGGCAGCCAGGCCGGAGCGGAACGAATCCAGCCAGCGGCAGCCGCCGCCGATGACGACCGCACGAGCACAAACGGCTGAATTCATACTTTTCACTTATGGACCGATCATTTTTCGGGATCAATTGTCCCATCTAATGAAGTTCTGGTTTTTTTCATAGGAATTTTTCCATGCACAGCTCACTTCATTCCCAGCGCAGCGGCCTGGAGCGCCTGCGCCAGTTCAGCCGTCCGGTGATGGCTGTCGCCACCGGCCTGATGGTCGCGGCGCTCGCGACCGGCTGCGGCGGCAACGACCTGCTGGCGGGCTCGCTCGACCAGCATTTCGGCAAGGCCAGCGATGGCACGCCTGACGGCATCGTCAGCCTGTCGCTGGGCAGCGGCAACGACTTCGCCAAGGGCATGGCCGTGCAGGCCGACGGCAAGCTCATCGTCGTCGGGAGCAGCACCAGCACCGGCGGGAGCAGCAGCAATATCGTGATCGAGCGCTTCAACAGCGACGGCACGCTCGACACCAGCTTCGGCGCCGATGGCAACAGCGACGGCACGCCCGACGGCGTGGTCAACCTGGACCTGGGCGCCAGCAGCGACGACGCCAAGGCGGTGGCGATCCAGGCCGACGGCAAGATCGTGGTCGCGGGCAACAGCACCCCGGTCGGCGGCTCGAGCAACGTGGTGCTGGCGCGCCTGAACGCCAATGGCACGCTCGACAAGACCTTCGGCGCCGATGGCAATGCCGACGGCACGCCGGACGGCGTGGTCCAGCTCTCGTTCGGTGCCGGCGACGACGCCGTCGACGCAATCGCGATCCAGAAGGACGGCAAGATCGTGGTCGCGGGCGACACCACCAGCAACACCGGCGGCAGCCAGAACATGGTGGTCGCGCGCGTCAACGCCGACGGCAGCCTGGACGCGAGCTTTGGCGCCGGCACGGCCGACGGCACGCCGGACGGCGTGGTCAGCCTGTCGCTGGGCGCTGGCAACGATGAAGCCAAGGCGGTGGTCATCCAGGCCGACGGCAAGATCGTGATCGCCGGCAACACCGTCGGCAGCGATGGCAGCAGCAATATCGCGGTGGCCAGGCTCAAGGGCGACGGCAGCCTGGACGCGACCTTTGGCGCCGGCAACGCGGACGGCACCCCGGATGGCGTGGTGGCCGTCTCGCTGAGCAATGGCAACGACAAGGCCAAGGCCGTCGCGCTGCAAGCCGACGGCAAGATCCTGGTCGGCGGCGTGACCATTGGCGCGGACAAGAGCAGCAACGTCGCGGTGGCCCGCCTCAACAGCGACGGCACGCTTGACGCCAGCTTCGGCGCCGGCACTGCCGATGGCACGCCCGACGGCGCGGTCGCCGTGTCGTTCGGCAATGGCGACGACAAGCTCAAGGGCCTGGTGGTTCAAGCCGACGGCAAGATCCTGGTGGCGGGCTCCAACACCGCGGCCGACGGCTCGACCAATGCCGTCGTGGCGCGCCTGAACAGCAATGGCTCGCTCGACGGCAGCTTCGGCCAGGACAGCAGCGACGGCACGCCCGACGGCGTGGTCAGCCTGTCGCTGGGCAGCGGCAACGACTCGGCCGAAGCGATCGCGCTGCAGGCCGACGGCAAGATCCTGATCGCGGGTGACCATGTCGCCAGCGACAAGTCGAGCAACATCTTCGTCGCCCGCCTGATCAACTGATCACGCTGCCGCGAAAACCGCGCAAGACCGCGGCTGCCCTGGGGCGGCTGCGGTCTTTTTCGTTCAGTCTGCGTTCAGGCGAACGCAATCGCGTCCATCGCGAGGTAGCTGTACATCACCTCGCGGTTGAAGTATTCGGGCTCGGCCGCGCCGGGCTGGCCCCAGCCGGCCGCGCCCAGCGCGAAGTACAGCGGCAGGTAATGCTCGTCGGTCGGATGGGCGCGCACGGCATGCGGCGCCTGGCGCCGGTAGTCGAACAGGCGCTCGCGGTCCTGCGCCAGCAGCGCCTGCTCGACCCAGCGCGCGAACTCCTGCACATAGGGCGCGGCCGGTGCGTCCTGTTCCGGCCGGCCGCCCATGAACTCGCGCAGGTTGTGCGTCATGCTGCCGGTGGCCAGGATCAGCACGCCCTGCTCGCGCAGGCCGGCCAGCGCCTGGCCGAGCGCGTACAGCTCGCGCGGCCCCATCTGCACCGGCAGCGACAGCTGCAGCACCGGCAGCTCGGCCGCCGGCAGCAGGAAGCGCAGCGGCACCCAGGCGCCATGGTCGAAGGGACGCTCCGGGTTGGCCTGCGCCGGCAGGCCGGCCGCCTGCAGCTTCTCGATCACCTGCTGTGCCAGCTCGGGCGCGCCCGGCGCCGGGTATTGCAGCCGGTACAGCGGTTCGGGGAAGCCGCCGAAGTCATGCCAGGTCGCGGGCTGCGGATGGCTCATGACCTCGATGCCGCGCGACATCCAGTGCGGCGACAGCACCAGCACGGCGCGCAGGTCGCCGCGCTCGCGCAAGCGCTCGCCCATGCGCTGCAAGGCCGGACCGGTCTGGCCGGGGTCGAGCGCGAACATCGGCGAACCATGCGAAACGAACAGGACGGGCAGCGGGGAATGGGTCATGAGAGCGGAATCCAGGAAAAGCCAGGCCGGGGCCTCGATGTCTTGACTGTAGCGCCAGGCCGGGCGCGGCAGGTTCAGCGCACGGATCGACCGCATTCAAAAACACTGAGCATTGCCGCGCTTCGGCGACAATCGAATGGAACCTCTTTCCAGCTCAATCTTGGCTTGACATGTCCACGCAGAATCCCGACCGCTACGCCGTCATCGGCAACCCCATCAGCCAGACCAAGTCGCCGCTGATCCACATGGCCTTCGCCGAGGAAAGCGGCCAAAACCTGGTCTATATCGCGCTCGAAGGGCCGCTGGGCCAGTTCGCCGCCACGGTCGACCAGTTCCGCGCCGCCGGCGGCAAGGGACTCAACGTGACCGTGCCGTTCAAGCTCGATGCCTGCGCCTATGCCACCGACCTGTCGGAAGACGCGCGTGCCGCCGGCGCGGCCAATGCGCTCAAGTTCGAGGGCGACCGGGTCTATGCGCAGAACTTCGACGGCGTCGGCCTGGTGCGCGACATCACGTACAACCTGGGCCAGCCGCTGGCGGGCAAGCGGGTGCTGCTGCTGGGCGCTGGCGGCGCGGCGCGCGGCGCCATCCTGCCGATCCTGCGCGAGGGCCCGGTGCAGCTGTTCGTCGCCAACCGCACGGTCGACAAGGCGCAGCAGCTGGTCGAGGCCCTGCGCGCCAGCGGCGCCGGCGCGGCCCTGCAGGGCGGCGGCTACGAGGCGCTGGCGGGCCAGCGCTTCGATGTCGTGATCAATGCCACCTCGGCCAGCCTGAGCGCGGCGCTGCCGCCGCTGCCGGCTTCGGCCTTCGAGACCGATGGCCTGGCCTACGACATGGTCTATGGCAAGGGGCTGACGCCCTTCCTCAGGCTGGCCCAGCAGGCCGGCGTGCGCCAGCTCGCCGACGGCGCCGGCATGCTGGTCGAGCAGGCGGCCGAGGCCTTCGCCTGGTGGCGTGGCGTGCGCCCCGAGACGCGGGCCATGATCGCGCGCATCAGCGCGCCGCTGGTCTGAAGCGGCGCTGCGCGGCCCGCATCTGCCAGGCCGCGCCGCAAGCCAGCAAGGCCATGGCGGCAGCGAACCAGAACACGCTGCCGACGCCCCAGCGCGTGCTGACCAGGCCGCCGAGCAGGCCGCCGATCACGCCCGAAAGACCATAGCCCAGCACCGCATAGAGGGCCTGGCCGCGGCCGCGCAGCCGCGCCGGGAAATACTGGCCCAGCAGCGCGATGCAGACCGAATGGTGGGCGGCAAAGGTGATGGCATGCAGCAGCTGGGCCACGAACAGCAGCCAGAGCCAGTCCCCGCCAGCTGCGGTGACGACAAAGCGCAGCAGCGCCAGCCCCGCCGCCAGCAGCAGCCAGCTCCCATGACCCAGCAGCGGCAGCCAGCGCGCCTGGGTGAAGAACCAGCCGATCTCGACCAGCACCGAAACGGCCCAGAGCAGGCCGATGACCGACTTGCCATAGCCCAGCGAGTCGATGTAGAGCGAGAAGAAGACATAGAGGGCCACATGCGCCATCACATGCAGGAAGACCGAGGCGAAGAACCAGGCCACCTCGGGCCGGCGCAGCACCGGCCAGACCCGCTCCGAGCCCGGGCCAGCATGGGCAGGCTCGCGCCGGTCGGGCAGCCACCAGCAGCTCGCGACCACCAGCGCCAGCGTGCCGGCGGTCCAGGCCGGGAAGCTGGCCATGCCACGGGCGTCGAACCAGGCGCCGGCCAGCAGCACCATGAGCAGGAAACCGGCCGAGCCGCACAGCCGCACCCGGCCATAGAGGCGGGCGTCGAAGCCGCCGGCGCGGCTGACCAGTTGCGCCAGCGCGGCCTCGCTCATCGGCATCATCGCGCTGGTATGGGTGAACATCAGCAGCAGCAAGCCAGCCAGGCCCCAGAGGCCCAGCTCGAGCCCGAGTCCGGCGCTGCAGGCCAGCGCGACCATGGAGCACAGGCGCAGCAGCCGCACCCGTTCACCCGTGTAATCGCTCAGCCAGCCCCAGGCATAGGGCGCGAACAGGCGCGTGGCTGACTGCATCGAGGTCAGCAGGCTGATCGCGAACAGCCCGAAGCCGGCCTCCTTGAGCCAGAGCGGCAGGTAGGGATTGAAGAAGCCGATATGCGCGAAATAGCTCGCCGACAGCGCGGCGAAGGGCCAGAGTTCGCGCCCCCGGCTCAAACCTGTCAGCGCGCGGCGGCGATGTCGGGCGTGCTGACTCGTACGTCGCCGCACTGGGCGCGGTGGCGCAGCGCATGGTCGATCAGCACCAGCGCCAGCAGCGCCTCGGCGATCGGCGTGGCGCGGATGCCGACGCAGGGATCGTGGCGGCCCTTGGTGATCAGCTCGGTCGGCTGGCCCTCGAGGTCGATGGTCGCGCGCGGGACCAGGATCGAGCTGGTCGGCTTGATCGCGATCGACACCTCGATGTCCTGGCCGGTGCTGATGCCGCCCAGGATGCCGCCGGCGTTGTTGCTCAGGAAGCCGTCGGGCGTCAGCGAGTCGCCATGCGTGCTGCCGCGCTGCGCCACGCTGGCGAAGCCGGCGCCGATCTCGACCCCCTTGACCGCGTTCAAGCCCATCATCGCGTAGGCGATGTCCGCATCGAGCTTGTCGTACAGCGGCTCGCCCAGGCCGACCGGCACCTTCTGTGCCGTGACGCGCAGGCGCGCGCCGCAGGAGTCGCCCGACTTGCGCAGCTCGCCCATGTAGTCTTCCAGCGCGGACACGTCGGCGACCGGCGCGAAGAAGGGGTTGTTCGGCACATGGTCCCAGCTCTCGAACCCGATCTCGACCTCGCCGATCGCGGTCATGCAGCCCTTGAAGGTCGTGCCGTAGGCCTGCTGCAGCCATTTCTTGGCCACGGCGCCGGCCGCCACCGTCGGCGCGGTCAGCCGCGCCGAGCTGCGGCCGCCACCGCGCGGGTCGCGGATGCCGTACTTGTGCCAGTAGGCGTAGTCGGCGTGGCCGGGCCGGAAGGATTGCAGGATGTTGCCGTAGTCCTTGCTGCGCTGGTCGGTGTTCTCGATCAGCAGCGCGATCGGGGTGCCGGTGGTCCGGCCCTCGTAGACCCCGCTCAGGATGCGGACCTGGTCCGGCTCGTTGCGCTGGGTCACGAACTTGCTGGTGCCGGGCCGGCGCCGGTCCAGGTCATGCTGGATGTCCGCCTCGGACAGTTCCATGCCCGGGGGACAGCCGTCGATCACGCAGCCGATGGCCGGGCCGTGCGATTCGCCGAAGTTGGTGACGGTGAAGAGTTTGCCGAAGGTGTTGCCGCTCATGGTTGTCGATTATCCCAGAGCGGCGGCAATTGCCAGCGCGAGAGCGGCGCAATCCGCCCAGTCAGACGAATGGCCGTCGCGCTCGCCGCTGGCATGCCGGCAGGACATCAGACCTTGAGCTGGAAGACCAGGGTCGAGATCTTGTCGGCACTGACCTTGCTCGAAGCCAGCACGCCGAGCTCCGGGCGCTGGTCGTCGAACAGCTCGACCAGGACCATGTCGCTGCTGCCAGCCGGCAGGTTGAGCACGCCGAGATCGACCTTGCCAGCGGCATCGGTCATGCCCGAACCCAGGGACTCGCCACGCAGGGTGAGGGTCTGGCCATCCTGGGCCTCCTCGGTGTAGCGCGACACGTTGACGCGCAGGTTCTCGACTGCAGTGCCCTGGACCGCCACGGTCGCCGCGGCCGGCACCACTTCCCAGTTGAAGCCATTGCTCACCGCGGTGCTGATCGAGGCCTGCACCTGGGGATCGTTCAGGGAGTTGCTGGCGGGCTTGCTGTCGGTACCGGTACTGCCACCACCGCCACCACCGCAAGCCGAGAGAAGCACCGTCGCAGCGGCCAGAACGAGTTGTTTCTTGAAAGAAATCATGATGTTTCCTAGCGGCCGGTCAGTGACCGGCCATCCACTGTGGGAAATGGGGTTCAGCGACCGTTGCGGAAGGTCTTGGCGGCCTGCAGGCTGGCCTTGTCGGTCTTGCCATAGGTCGGCGCACTCTTGTCGCTCGGCGTGACGTACCAGGTCTGGCTCTTGCTGCCGCCCGACGCCGCCCAGCTGACGAAGTCGGTATAGGCCGTCTCGACGCGAACCGCCTCGGCCGGGTAATCCCAGAGCGCCGGGATGTTGAGCGCCCAGGGCAGGCCCTTGCTGGTCATGTAGGTGTAGCTGGTGCCCAGCTTGCTGGCATCGACCCCGGTGTTGAACAGGCTGGCGTCGGCGCGGGCCGACGGCTTCTTGCCCGGCAGGTGCACCTCAATGCCCGGCTTTTCAGTGCGGAACAGGAAGGGGTCGTAGGGCACGCTCGGGAAGCTGCCGGCATACAGGGGCGAGCGGTCGGTCAGGGAACCGCTGGTCTTGGTCTTCATCTTCACGACCAGCTTGAACTCGGTGAAGCCGCCGATCGGGCAGCCCGCCGCCGCGTTGTAGAAGCCCAGCGACTTGCAGTTGCTGTCCGACTGGCTGGCCTGCAAGGCGTAGGCGTCCTTGAAGATCTCGAACACCGCCTGCTTGTGAATGCTCTTGTCGAGCGGGGCGATCGTCTGCTCGGAAGCCTGGTTGTTGGTGTTGATCGTGGTCAGGGTGGCCGACTCGACATCGTCAGGCAGGATGCCCGGCAGCGCAAGCGCGAACCCGTTGCGGAAGCCCGCGCCGCGCGCATCGAGGCGCAGGTTCATCTCGAGGCGCGAGACCTTGCCGGCCGCATGTTTGATCTCGCGGCTGCGGTAGCGCACGACCATGTCGTTGAGGTCGTAGTCGCCCTCGTTGGGCCAGTTGTCCTCGTAGGCCAGCGTGGCCCAGCCGGTGCTGCTCGGGTAGTCCTTGTAGCTTGCCGCGGTCGGATCGAGGGGATAGGCGTCGATCGGGTCCTTGGAGTTGCTGCTCGTATCCTTGACGCCGTCGCCGTCGCTGTCCTTGTTGTCGGCAACGATGTTGCTGATCTTGGCCAGGTTGGTGATGTTTTCGGGCCCTGCCGGCGTCACGTGCACTGCCAGCAGCACATCGTTGAAGTCGTGGTCACCACCCGTGCGCAGCATGTCCTCGAAGCCCAACACGAGGCGCTGGAACGCTGGCGCGCCATTCCTGCCGGCCACCATTTCCTCGTTGAGCAGGATGGCGTGCTGGCGCAGGTTGCGGTCATCGTCGGGCTCGAGGTTGTTGAGCGCCTTGAGCGAATAGTAGATCTTGCGGCTGCTGTTCTCGTCGACACCCGGGGTGCGGGTGGTGCCGCTGGCGTTCTGACCGCCGGCAAGCCTGAGGTCACGGCTGCCGCTCCAGCCGTCGGCCACGATGAAGAAGCCCACGCCCACGGGCTTGCTGCCGGTGCTGACATGGAACTTGACGGTGCTCGCCTTGCTGGAGGTCGCGACCTTGAAGGGCGTCTCGTTGTCCTGGGAAGCGTTGGGGAAAAGGATCAGTTCGCTCTTGACGTCGGCCGGCGACTTGGGGGGATTCGCGGGGTCATAGGTGAAGTAGCCCACGCTGTTGCGGTAGCCGGCGCCCTCGGACAGGAAGCTGACATAGATGTCGGACTCGAGGCCGGCCTTGAGCACCAGGTTGGTCTGCTCGTCGGAGCCCAGGCTCACCCGGGTGTTGTTGTTGATGTTGAACGCTTCGGGCAGCATGACGGCGATGCGGCTCAACAGGGTCTTCGGCAGATCGGGAATCGGCAGATTCTCCAGGTTGGTCGTGTAGGCCGAGTGCTTGGGCTCGCCGTCGTCGGTGTCGTAGGGCAGGTTGCCGTAAGTCGGCGTACCGACCTGTCCCAGGTATTGCCAGATGATCTTGTTGTTCGTGACGGTATAGCCTGTCAACCCGAGAGCCGCTGCCGCTGCCAGGGCAGTGACCGCGAAAAGCCGCTGTTTATTCGTTGCCATGATCAATATAAGTATTCAAAAACAAAAAAACAGTCTACCGGGACGGCAGACTGTTCTGTGACCAGAATGTAAATTCTGGTGGGAGTGCGGGGAAGGTCAGGACTTCTCGTCGACTTCCTGCTCCGGCCATTCGCGGATATAGGCCTTGAGCATCTTGTTCTCGAAGTTCTGGGTATCGACGATGGCCTTGGCAACGTCGTAGAAGCTGATCACACCCATCAGCATCTTGCCGTCCATCACCGGCATGTAGCGGGTGTGGCTCTCGAGCATCAGCGGGCGGACCTGCTCGAGTTCGGTCTCGGGGGTGCAGGTCGAAGGATTGCGGTCCATCACCTTGTCCACGGTCTTGCCGGCGACCGTGCCGGCATTGCGGGCCAGGGTCTTGATGACCTCGCGGAAAGTCAGCATGCCGACCAGCTGGCCATTCTCCATCACGGCGAGCGAGCCGATGTCGAACTCGGCCATGGTCTCGATGGCGTGCGAGAGTTTCTCCTCGGGGGAGACGGTGTAGAGGGTGCCGCCCTTGACGCGCAGGATATCGCTGACTTTCATGTTGTTCTGCTCCTTGGGCGCACCATCGCACCCGACACAAATATAGCCCACAAATCGCGCCCGCGAAGGCCCGCCATGCAGGGGAAATCCCGCTGGCTGCAGCGCCGCTCAGGCCGCCGGGGCCGGCAGGGCGTCGGCCAGGGTCAGCGCCGGCCAGCCGCTGGCTCGCCAGAACGCCTGGGTGGCGCCGTTCAGCGGCAGGCAGAGCGCCTGCAGCAGCGGGGCCAGCGGGGTGCGGGCGGCATCGACCAGCAGCACATGGCGCCCGTCGGCCTCGCTCAGGCGACCGACCCAGTCCAGCGCCTCGAGCGCCTCCAGCGGCGGCTCGAGCTGCAGCGGATCGACGCGCAGCTCGCGCGCGAGCGACTCGAGGCTGCAGCCGCGCCGGCCCTCGCGGCGCGCGCGCTCCAGGGCCGCCAGCAGCTCGAGCGCGAGCTGCAGTTCCCAGCCCGGCGCGTCGGAGTGGCGCTCGATGCCGCCGACCAGGCTGGGCAGGTAGGCGGTGAGCACGGCGCCGAGCAGCACGATCACCCAGCCGGTGTAGAGCCAGATCAGCAGGATGGGCACGGTCGCGAAGGCGCCGTAGACGGCCGAATAGGTCGGCACCTGCACCAAGTACCAGCCCAGCACGCGCTTGGCCAGCTCGATCGCGGTCGATGCCAGGCAGGCGCCGGCGAAGGCATGGGACCAGCGCACCGGCGCGTTCGGCACGAAGCGGTACAGCGCCGCCATGCCCGCCAGGCCGAGCAGGAACTCGATCGCCCCCAGTGCCAGCTGGACCCCGCCCGGCACCGCGCTGACCCAGCCGCGCGAGGCCGACACCGCATAGGAGCTCAGGCTCAGGCTGGCGGCCAGCAGCAGCGGACCCAGGGTCAGCACCGCCCAGTAGATCAGCACCCGCTGGGTCAGCGAACGTGGCTGGCGCACGCGCCAGATGTCGTTGAGCTTGCGGTCTATCGTCAGCACCAGCATCAGCGCGGTGACGAACAGGAAGATCGCGCCGGCCCAGCCCATCTTGCCGGCCTGCTGCGAGAACTGCAGCAGGTAGTTGCTGACCTGGCGCGCGATCTGGTCCGGGATCAGGCTCTGGATCAGCCATTGCTGCAGCTGCGCCTGCAACCGGCCGAAGACCGGAAACACGCTGAAGATGGCCAGGCCGACGGTGAACAGCGGCACCAGCGAGATCGTGGTGGTGAAGGTCAGGCTGCCGGCCGTGATGCCGAGCCGGTCCTCGCGGAAGCGCTCGCGCAGCGTCAGCGCGGTGCTGCGCCAGGGAAAGCGGCCCAGCAGCTGCAGCAAAGCGGGCAGCCAGGCGTCGAGCAAATGCAGGCGGCCGGACTGGCGCGCGCGCGCGGGGGTTTTCATCCCCGGTATCATGCCATCGCTGCAAGACAAGACATGAAGAACACCCGCCCCGACCCGATGCCTGATGCCCCGCCGGGCATCGTACTCCCGACCCCGCCCGGGGTCGACCTCGCGCGCCGCGCTGCCGTCGCCTGCACCCTGGCGCTGATCGTGCTCGGCCTGGCCTGGGAGCTGTGGCTGGCGCCGCTGCGCCCGGGCGGCTCGACCTGGGCGCTCAAGGTGCTGCCGCTGTGCCTGCCGCTGGCCGGACTGCTGAAGAACCGCATGTACACCTACCGCGCGCTGAGCCTGCTGGTCTGGCTCTACGTGATGGAGGGCTCGGTGCGGGCCTGGAGCGACAAGGGCCTGTCGGCCTGGCTGGCCGGGCTCGAGCTGCTGCTCTGCCTGGGCCTGTTCGTCGCCTGCACCGTCCATATCCGGCTGCGGCTGAAGGCGGCGCGGGCCGCGCTGGCCGCCGCCGCGGATGGCGATGCCGGCACAGCACCTTCGACCAGAGAGATGCACTGACATGAACGACCACCCAGACCTGCTGTCCGCCCTGCGCGCGGCCGTCGGCGCCCAGCAGGTGCTGACCCACGAGGACCCGGCCACCGACCTGGCGGCCTACGAACAGGACTGGCGCCGCCGCCACCGCGGCCGCGCGCTGGCCGTGGTGCGCCCGGGCAGCACGGCCGAGGTCGCGGCCGTGGTCCAGGCCTGCGCCGCCGCCGGGGTTTCGATCGTGCCGCAGGGTGGCAACACCGGCCTGGTGGTCGGCAGCGTGCCCGATGCCAGCGGCCAGCAGGTGCTGCTGAGCCTGCAGCGCATGAACCGGGTGCGCGCGCTCGACGCCGCCAACCTGACGCTGACGCTCGAGGCCGGCTGCATCCTGCAGGCAGCCCAGCAGGCGGCCGAGGCCGCCGGCCTGCTGCTGCCGCTGAGCCTGGCGGCCGAGGGCAGCTGCACCATAGGCGGCAACCTGGCCAGCAATGCCGGCGGCACCCAGGTGCTGCGCTACGGCAATGCGCGCGAACTCTGCCTGGGCCTCGAGGTGGTCACGCCGCAGGGCGAGGTCTGGGACGGCCTGGTCGGCCTGCGCAAGGACAACACCGGCTACGACCTGCGCGACCTCTACATCGGCAGCGAAGGCACGCTGGGCATCATCACCGCCGCCACGCTCAAGCTGCACCCGCAGCCGGCGGCCCGGCTGACCGCCTGGGCCGCCGTGCCGTCGGTCGAGGCAGCGGTCGAGCTGCTCGGGCTGGCGCAGCGCCAGCTCGGCGCCGGCCTGACCGGCTTCGAGGCCATGAGCCGCTTCGCGCTGTCGCTGGTCGACAAGCATTACCCGCAGCTGCGCGTGCCGTTGTGGCAGGACCATCCCTGGTGCGTGCTGCTCGAGAACTCCGACAGCGAGAGCGAGGCCCATGCGCGCGAGCGCTTCGAGGCGCTGCTCGAGACCGCGTTCGAGCAGGGCTGCGTGAGCGACGCCGTCGTCGCCGAGAGCCTGGCCCAGGCGCACAATCTGTGGCATATCCGCGAGAGCATCTCGCTGGCGCAAAGCGAGGAAGGCCTGAACATCAAGCACGACATCAGCCTGCCGGTCTCGGCGATTCCCGCCTTCTGCGCCGCGACCGATGCGCAGCTGGCCGTCGAGATCCCGGGCGTGCGACTGGTCAACTTCGGCCACCTGGGCGACGGCAACCTGCACTACAACGTGCAAGCGCCCGAGGGCGGCGACCCGGCCGCCTTCCTGCGCGAGCAGGAGACCCGCATCAACCACATCGTGTTCGACTCGGTGCGGCGCCATGGCGGCTCGATCAGCGCCGAGCATGGCATCGGCAGCCTGAAGGCCGGAACGCTGCCGCAGTACAAGCATCCGGTCGCGCTCACGCTGATGCGCCGCATCAAGGCCGCGCTCGATCCGCAGGGCATCATGAACCCGGGACGGGTGCTGACGCAGAATCCTGGCTGAACGGTGGGCGCCATGGCGGCGTTAAAATAGTCAGCTTTTGAGGCCAGCGCCGTGAAGCAATACCTCGACCTCGTCCGCACCGTCTTCGAGCAAGGCAGCTGGCAGACCAACCGCACCGGCATCCGCACCCTGAGCCTGCCGGGCGCGTCCATGCGCTTCGACCTGAGCCAGGGCTTCCCGGCCGTGACGACCAAGAAGCTCGCCTTCAAGTCGGCGGTCGGCGAGCTGGTCGGCTTCCTGCGCGGCTACCGCAGCGCGGCCGAGTTCCGCGCGCTCGGCTGCAAGGTCTGGGACCAGAACGCCAACGAGAACGCCGCCTGGCTGGCCAACCCCTACCGCCTGGGCGAGGACGACCTGGGTCCGGTCTACGGCGTGCAATGGCGCAACTGGCCGGCGTTCAAGGCCCTGCCCGCCTCGGCCACGGGACAGATCGCGGACGCGCTGGGACGCGGCTATGTGCGCATCGCCGACACGGCGGATGGCCAGGTCGTGCTCTACAAGGCGGTCGACCAGCTGCGCCAATGCCTGGACACCATCGTCAACAACCCGAGCGACCGCCGCATCATCTTCCACGGCTGGAACTGGGCCCAGCTGGAAGAAATGGCGCTGCCGCCCTGCCACCTGCTGTACCAGTTCCTGCCCAATGCCGGCACGCGCGAGATCTCGCTCTGCCTCTACATCCGCAGCAACGACATCGGCCTGGGCACGCCGTTCAACCTGACCGAGGGCGCGGCGCTGCTGCACCTGGTCGGACGCCTGACCGGGTTCAAGCCGAAATGGTTCAGCTACTTCATCGGCGACGCGCACATCTACGAAAACCATGTGCCCATGCTGCAGCAGCAGCTCACGCGCGAGCCGCTGCCCGCGCCGCAGCTGCTGCTGTCGGACCGCATCCCGGACTATGCCGTCACCGGCCAGTACCAGCCCGAATGGCTGGAAAAGATCGAGCCGGGCGACTTCAGTCTGCACGGCTACCAGCACCATGCGCCGCTGACGGCACCGATGGCGGTCTGAGCGGCAGGCTCAGTCTGCCGCCCAGGCGCCTGGCAATCAGACCGCGACCAGCTTGACCGAATAGCCCTGGCCCGAGGCGATCACCTCGAGCAGGCGGTCGATGTTCGGGTGCTTGCCCGGGTTGGCGCGCGCATCCACCGTGTGCTCGGCAAAAATCTCCAGCCCTTCCCGGGCGGCAGCCACGTTGATCGCGCCATGCTTGGCGGCCAGCGCATGGTAGACCGCCAGCGAACCGGCCTTGCCGGGCTTGTTCTCGATGCTGGCGGCGACGGCACCGGCGGCGTCGATCAGTTCGAGCGCGGCCAGCTGGGCGATGGAAGGGAGTTGCTTGAGGTTGTCGGCGAAGGCCATCTGGCTGTCCTGTCAATGAGTGGGTGAAGGAAAGCCCGCTATTGTGCCGCGGCCTCGGAGCAGCTCAATGCGCCGCCTGCTTGACCGTGGCCAGCAAGGTGGCAGCCGCGCCGAACAGGCCGCCGAAGACCCGGTTCAGCAGGCGCTGCTGCCCCGGCTCGCGCAGCAGCTTGAGGACCCTGGCCGCCAGCCCGGTGTAGCCGGCCATCACCACCAGGTCGACCGCCACCATGGTCAGCGTCATCAGCAGATACTGCGCCAGCAGCGGCCGGCTGGTATCGAGGAACTGCGGCAGCACGGCCAGGATGAAGACGATCGCCTTCGGATTGCTCGCGTTGACGACAAAGCCGCGCAGCAGCAGCGCCAGCGGGCGCCCGCGCCTGAGATCGACCGGCTCGGAGGCAAGCGCACTGGGCGGCGCGCTCCACTGCTTCCAGCCCAGGTACAGCAGATACAGCACACCGAACCACTTGATAAGGGCAAAGGCCAGCTCGGAAGTGGCCAGCAGCGCACCGACACCGGCCGCGACCACCGCGATCTGCAGCACCAGCGCCAGCTGCAGGCCGATGGCGTTCCAGTAACCACGGCGGAAGCCAAAATTCAGCCCCGACGACATCGAGGCAATCGCGCCCGCGCCGGGCGACAGGCTGATCAGCCAGCAGGCCAGGAAAAAAGCCAGCCAAGTATCCCAAGTCATGCAAACACCTCGTCCATCCTCAGTTCAAACAATGCCTGGAGCCCGCGTCGTCGCCAGATAGTCCTGGAGCCAACGTTCGTACTGCTCGGCCGGCATCGGCCTGGCATACCAGTAGCCCTGCACCTCGTCGCTGCCTTCGTGCGCCAGCATCGCCGCCTGCTCGGCGGTCTCGACGCCCTCGGCGGTGGTCCTCAGGCCCAGCGCGCGCGCCATCGCGATCACGCCCGAGACGATCAGGGCACTGTCCGGGTCGCTGCCCAGGTCGCGCACGAAGCTCTGGTCGATCTTGAGCTTGTCGATCGGGAAGCGCTTGAGGTAGGACAGCGAGGAATAGCCGGTGCCGAAGTCGTCGACCGACAGCTGCAAGCCGAGCGAATCGAGCTGCTTCATGATGCGGATCGCTGCCTCGGGGTCGGCCGAGACCACGCTCTCGGTCAGCTCGAGCTCGAGCCAGCCCGGCTCCAGGCCGGCTTCCTCGAGCACAAGCCGCACCAGCGCGGGAAACTGGGTCTGGCGGAACTGGACCGCCGAGACATTGACGGCCATCACCACCGGCGCCAGGCCCGCCTGCTGCCAGGCCTTGTTCTGCGCCACCGCCGTCCTGAGCACCCATTCGCCGATCGGCAGGATCAGGCCGCTGGCCTCGGCGATCGGCATGAACTCGGACGGTGCCACCGACCCCAGCTGCGGATGGGTCCAGCGCAGCAAGGCCTCGCAGCCCGTCACGCGGCCGGTGCTGAGTTCGATCTGTGGCTGGTAATGCAGCTCGAGCTCATGGCGCTCGAGGGCCCAGCGCAAGGCGTTCTCGAGCTGCAGCGTGCGGCTGGCGCTCAGCTGCATGCCGGGCTCGTAGAACTGGAAGTTGGCGCCACCCGCCCCCTTGGCCCGGTACATGGCGGTATCGCCGGCCTGCAGCAAGGCATCGACCACCTGTCCGTCGCCCGGGAACATCGCGATGCCGATCGACGGTGTCACGATCAGCTCCAGGCCCTCGAACTGCCAGGGAGCGGAAATGCGCGCGATGATGGCCTGCGCCAGATACGCCGCCTGCTCGGCATCCATCTGGGGCAGCAGCAAGGTGAACTCGTCGCCGCCCATGCGCGACACCGTGTCCTGTTGCCTGACGGCCTGCTCGAGCCGGGACGCCATCTCGACCAGCAAGGCGTCACCGGCCCGGTGCCCGAGCGAGTCATTGATGTACTTGAAGCGATCGACGTCGATGAACATCAGCGCCAGCGGCTCCTGTTCACGCTTGGCCTGGGCCAGCTCGGCCTCGATGCGCTCGCGCAGCAACACCCGGTTCGGCAAGCCGGTCAGGGCATCGTAGTGGGTCAGCTGGCTGATCCGGTCCTCGGCCTGCTTGCGCTGGGTGATGTCGTGGAAGATGCCGTAGTAGTTGCGCACCCGGCCGTCCTGGTCCCGCACCAGGCTGATCGTGAGCCAGGCCAGGAAGGGCTCGCCGCCCTTGCGCCGGTTCAGGATCTCGCCCTGCCAGCGACCGGCCCGCCGGATCTGGCGCCACATGTCTCGGTAGAAAGCCCGCGGCTGCTGGCCGGAGCGCAGCAGCATGGGCAGCTGGCCCAGCACCTCGCCGGCCGCATAGCCGGTGATCTCGCTGAAGGCCCGGTTGACCGACAGGATGCGCTTGCTGCCGTCGCAGATCACGATGCCCTCGGAGCTGTTCATGAACAGGCTGGCATTGAGCTCGAGCGCCTGCTCGCGCAGCTTGCGCGCCGTGATGTCCTCGGCCAGGATGACGATGCTCTCGACCCGCCCGTCGACCGACTCGCAAGGCTGGACTTTCCAGCGCAGCCAGCGCTCGCTGCCGTCGGGCAAGCGGCAGGGTTCCTCTTCGCGCTGCACCGTCTCGCCGGCCAGGGCGCGCTGGTAGGCCTGCCGCCACTGTGGCGGCAGTTCGGGCAGCAGTTCGTCATGGGAACGTCCGACCAGGTCTCCCGCCGCCCCGAGCTGGAAATCCTGCACCCAGCGCTGGCTCGCGAGCAGGTAGCGCATGTCCCGGTTGAACATCGCCAGGGCGGCCGGGGCATGGGCCAGGAAGGTGTCGAGCTTGACCTGCCGGTCGCGCAAGGCCTGCTGGACCTGCTCCTGTTCGGTCACGTCGCGCCAGCTGCCGACGATCTCGAACGGCTGGCCATCCGTGCCCCAGTAGAGCTGCAGCTGGTCGTCGATCCAGCGATAGCTGCCGTCGCGGTGCTGGAAGCGATAGCGCAGGCTCAAGGTGCCCAGCTGCTGCAGCTGCTGCCAGGCCTGCCGCACCTGGGACCGGTCATCGGGGTGCAGATGCTCGAACCAGAAACCGCTGCGGTCCAGCCAGTCGGCGGGCAGATAGCCGGTCAGGCGCCAGACATTGGCGCTGACATAGACCGGCCGCCAGCCCGCCTTGGCGCCGAGATCGGGCGTCAAGGCATAGATGATCGAGGCGCTGGTATCGACGAAATGCTCCAGCTGGTTGCGGGTGCGCTCGAGTTCGCCCCGGACCGCGGCCTGTGCTCCCTCCTCGCGTCGCACCAGCCAGAACAGCAGGGCCGCCGTGCACAGCACGAAGAGCTCGCCCTTGAGTGACTGGACCTGCACGACCAGGGCGTGATCCTCCAGCAACTGCAAGGCGAGCCAGTCAGAGCCCCAGACCCAGAGACTGGCCAGGACGAAGTAGATCAGACCAATCCTGATGGATGCAGGGAAACGGGCCACCCTGAAGGTCTTTGAGGGAAACAAACAAGAACCTCCTCCGGAAAAAAGCCGGACGCCACCATGGGAAAACTGATGGGAATATAACTCCCGCCGTCATCCGCAGGAAAACCTTGCGCCCTGCCGGCCAGCCAGCAGAGCGGCCAGCCGCTACTTGACGATGCAGTAGACCTTGGTCATGCGCTCGAGCACCTCGAACGAGCCGGTGAAGCCGGGCGGAATGCGGATCGCCTGGCCCGGGCCGGCCTCCACGAAACTGCCGTCCTCGCGGTGCAGGCGGCAACGGCCTTCCAGGACGGTGAAGACTTCCTGCTCGGTCGGGCCGAAGGCAATGCGCCACTGACCCGGCTCGCAGCGCCAGACGCCGGTGCTCAGTTCGCCCGCGCCATTCAAGGGCGCGTCGAGCGCGTTCCAGGTCTCGCGCAGCGGATTGCCGCGCAGCAGGCGCTCTGGCTTGGGGTGCGAGAGTTCGGGCGCGCCGCTGACGGGCAGGCCGAAGGACAGCAGTTGCTCGGCGCTCATGTCTGGAACGGCCCGCTCAGGCGCGCGGCAAGGTCACGCCATGCTGGCCCTGGTACTTGCCGCCGCGGTCCTTGTAGCTGGTCTCGCAGACCTCGTCGCTCTCGAAGAACAGCACCTGCGCGCAGCCCTCGCCGGCGTAGATCTTGGCCGGCAGCGGCGTGGTGTTGGAAAACTCCAGCGTCACATAGCCTTCCCACTCGGGCTCGAAGGGGGTGACGTTGACGATGATGCCGCAGCGGGCGTAGGTGCTCTTGCCCAGGCAGATCGTCAGCACGTTGCGCGGGATGCGGAAATACTCGACCGTGCGCGCCAGCGCGAAGCTGTTGGGCGGGATGATGCAGGAGTCGCCGTGGAAGTCGACGAAGCTTTTCTCGTCGAAGTTCTTCGGGTCGACCACCGTGCTGTGGATGTTGGTGAATACCTTGAATTCGGGCGCGCAGCGGATGTCGTAGCCGTAGCTGCTGGTGCCGTAGCTGATGACCTTCTTGCCATCGACCTGGCGCACCTGGCCCGGTTCGAAGGGGTCGATCATGCCATGCTGCTCGGCCATGCGCCGGATCCATTTGTCGCTCTTGATGCTCATGCGAAAACCTGCCTATCCACTTGATTGATGCCCCAGACGGGATTTGACGGGCCGGCTGGCGGCCATGGCCCCGAAGTCTAACCTCATGCCGGATCGCGCATGGCCGCGAGCGCGGCCGGAAAATCGAAGCCGCGGATGGCCTGCGCCACGGCCTCGAAGCGATCGCCGAGCCCGGCGCGCAGCAAGGCCTCCTCGGCCTCGAGCAGGGCCTCGGATTCGCTGTCATCCTGCTCCAGCAGGCCGGTCAGCCGCTCGCGCAGCTGCTGCCAGCGCCGCGGATCGAAGCCGCTGGCGGGTGCTGCCGCAACCGGCGACGACAGGCGGGCCGCGATGGCCGCGACCAGCGCCGGCAGGCTGTGCTCGATCGCCTGCCGCAGCGGCTCGATCAGGGCCGGCGCCTGGCGCTCGCGCAGCGCCAGCTCCAGCCGCTCGGCCAGATCGCGCAGCGGCAGCGCGCCGAGCTGCGCCGCGACGCCCTTGAGGGTATGCGCCAGGCGCTCGGCCTGTGCCCAGTCGCCCGCCGCGAGCGCGACCGCGAGGCGGGCCGGCAGGTCGGCCTGGCCGGAGACGAACTTGCGCAGCAGCCTGAGGTAGAGCAGCTCGCGGCCCTGCAGCTGGCGCAGGCCCTGGGCGGCGTCGAGCCCGGCGATGCCCTCGAGCAAGCGCAAGGCCGAGCCTGGCGCCGCAGCCGGCAGGCTGGCGCCGGTCGCGCCAGCTGCCTCACCTGCTTCGACGACTTCAACTGCTGGCACAGCGCGCGGCCTGATCCACTGGATCAGCTTGGCCTTGAGATCATTGGGATCGATGGGCTTGGCGATATGGTCCTGCATGCCGGCCTCGAGGCAGCGCTCGCGGTCGCCTGCCATCGCGTTGGCCGTCATCGCCAGTATCGGCAGCTCGTCGAGCGCCGCGAGCTGGCGGATCGCGCGCGTCGCGCTCAGGCCGTCCATCACCGGCATCTGCATGTCCATCAGCACGACCTCGTAGGCCTGGCGCTGCACCCGTTCCAGCGCGACCGCGCCATCGGGCGCGATCTCGACTTGCAAGCCGAGTTCTTCCAGCAGCGCCTGGCCCACCTCCTGGTTGACCTCGTTGTCCTCGACCAGCAAGGCCCTGGCGCCGCGCAGGACCGAGGCATCCAGGGCCGCAGCACCGCCGCCCTCGGCCAGGCTGGCAGGCTGGGCCTGCCGGGCACCGAGCAGGCGCATGACGGCGTCGAGCAGGATCGAGGGCGTCACCGGCTTGACCAGCACGTCGCTGAGGCGCAGATCGGCGGCGGCCTGCAGCAGCGCGTCGCGATCGTAGGCGGTGACCATCAGCACCATCGGCTGCTGGCGCAGGGGCAGCCGGGCGATCGCGCGCGCGACCGCCAATCCGTCCATGTCGGGCATCTTCCAGTCCAGGAACACGATGTCGTAGGGCTGTCCGGCCTGCTCGCTGCGCTCGAGCTCGGCCAGCGCCAGCGGCCCGGACTCGACCGCGCTGACGTGAAAGCCCATCGAACGCAGCATGCCGGCCTGCACCTCGCGCGCGGGCTCGTTGTCATCGACCACCAGCATGCGCCGGTCGCGCAGGCAGGGCTGCAGCGCCGGCTGCTGCGACACGCCGCTGACGACCCCGAGCCGGACCGTGAACCAGAAGCTCGAGCCCTGGCCCAGCACGCTCTCGACGCCGATCTCGCCGCCCATGAGCTCGACCAGGCGCTTGGAAATCGCCAGCCCCAGGCCGGTGCCGCCGTACTTGCGCGTGGTCGAGCTGTCGGCCTGCTCGAAGCTGTGGAACAGCCGCGCCTGCTGCTCGGGCGAAAGGCCGATGCCGGTGTCGCTGACCTCGAAGCGCAGCCGCACGCCAGCCTCGTCGCGCTGCTGCAGCCGCAGGCACAGGCGGATCGTGCCGCGCTCGGTGAACTTGACCGCGTTGTTGACCAGGTTGATCAACACCTGGCCAAGTCGCAGCGGGTCGCCGACCAGGCGGGTCGGCACCTCGGGCGCGAGCTCGAGCACCAGCTCGAGCGACTTCTTCGCGGCGCGCTCGGCCTGCAGGTTGATGACATTGCCGAGCACCGGTTCGAGCTCGAACTCGATCTGCTCCAGGCTCAGCCGGTCGGCCTCGATCTTGGAGAAGTCCAGGATGTCGTTGATCACGCCGAGCAGGTGCTGGCTGGAGGACTGGATCTTGTGCAGGTGGTCGAGCTGCTGCGGCGTGAGCGCGGTCTTCTGCAGCAGATAGGTCATGCCGATGACGGCATTCATCGGCGTGCGGATCTCGTGGCTCATGTTGGCCAGGAAATCGGCCTTGGCATGGGTGGCCTGCTCGGCCAGCTCCTTGGCGCGGCGCATCGCCGCGAACGCCTCGCGCTCGGCCGTGATGTCCTGCACCATGCCGAAGAAGCCCGCCGCCGGGTCGCCGGGATAGATCGCCTGCGTCGACAGGCGGACCCAGAAGCGGCTGCCATCGCGGCGCACCAGTTCGCGCTCCTCGATGAAGCGGTGCTGCTCGAGCAGCGTCGCATCCAGGCGCGCGCTGAACTCGGAGCAGGCCGCGTCGTCGGTACAGAAGATCCGGGTGCTCTTTCCGTTCAGCTCGCCGGCCGCGTAGCCGAACATCTCCTCCAGGGTCCGGTTGCAACGGTGGATCAGCTGGTTCTTGACCGCCAGCAGGCCGGCCGTGGCGGCATCGAAGATGGCCTGCTGCTCGGCGCCGGCCTCGCGCAGGGCGGCGGTCGTGGCCTCGAGCTCGGCGGTGCGCTCATCGACCAGCTGCTGCAGATGCGCGCGGTAGCGTTCGAGCTCGGCCTGCGCCTGCTTGAGCTCGGTGATGTCGGTCGAGATGCCGCACAGCGCGTAGATCCGGCCCTGGTCATCGCGCAGCGGCAGCTTGACCGCGTAGTAGAGGCGGCAGCCTCCGTCCTGGGTGGTGTTGACCTCCTCGCCGGCCACGCGCTCGCCATCCTCGATGACGCGCCGGTCGATCACGCGCAAGGCCTGTGCGGTCGGGGCATCGAAGAAGGCGTCGTCGCCCCGGCCGATGATCGCGTCCACCGGATGTCCGAACAGCTCAGCCACCTTCTGGTTGACATACTGGTAGCGCCCGTCCCTGTCCTTGATGAAGATGTAGCCATCGACGCTGTTGAGTATGGTCGCGAGCTTGTCCTCGCTGGCGCGCAAGCGGCCGGTCTGGCGCGCGACCTCGCGCCGCAGCCAGGCAGCCGCGCCCAGCGCGAGCACCAGCAGGCCGGCCACGCTGAACAGGCTCCACCAGAGATAGGGTGGAATCCGGGACGGCTCGGGTGGCAGCCCCCAGCGCTTGAGCAGCGTGAAGTAGAGCGAGGACGGATCGTTCTGCCACTGCGCCAGGTGCTTGTCTATCGCCGCCAGCAGCTCGGGATTGCGCTCCCGTCCGGTCGCGAAGAACAGGCGCGAAGGCAGGAACATGATCGGCGTTTCCTGCAGCTGATAGGCACGGGCGTTGCGGTCGCCGAAATGGTGGTTGGCCGCGACGGCATCGAGCTCGCGCGACTCGACGCGGGCAAAGCCCTCGCGCAGCGAGGACACCGGCACCAGCTCGGTGCGCAGGCCGAAGCCCTCGAGCAGGGACTTCAGGTAGTCCTGCTGCACCGAGCCGTCGAGCACCGCCACCCGCTTGCCCTGCAGGTCCATCATCGAGACGATGCCGGACCCCTCGTGCCGGTACAGCTGCGACCAGCTGTTCAGGGCCGGCACATGGTGGAAGTCGAACAGGCGCGCGCGCGCCTCGCTGTAGGCGACATCGGGCATCAGGTCGAGGCGGCCTTCCTGCAGGGCCTGCAGGCAGTCGTCCCAGGCGCAGCGCACCGGGACCAGGGTCCAGTCCTCGCGCCGGGCGATCTCCTGGATCAGCTCGCCGAAGATGCCCGAGGGCTGGCCCTTCGCGTCGGAAAAGATCTTCGGGTCGTTCTCGTAGACCCCGAGACGCACCTCGCGCCCGGCCAGCGCGGCGCACGAGAGCCCGGACAGCAGGGCCACCAGCAGGACCCGGCTGGCGGTGCGCTTGAAGGCGGGCATCAGGCTCATGCGTTGGACTTCTGTCTCGGGACTCGGTCGGCTTCGGACAGGCAATTGTCATGCCCGGCTTGCCACTATTGTCCATTATGGATTCGGGCCCGCGCGATCGATGTCCCGGGCAATGCCCCAGGGTTATCCCTGTAACATCCCGGGAGACAGGAAGGCAAGCGACGTCGACTGGCCCGGGCGCGCCGGGCAAGCGGCGCCTCACTCGTGGCGCAGCGCCTCGATCGGATCCAGCCGCGCCGCGCGCCGGGCCGGGAAATAGCCGAACAGCACGCCAATGCCGGCCGAGAACAGGAAGGCCAGCAGGTTGATGCCGGGCTGGAACACATAGGGCATGTCCATCACGCCGGCCAGGCCGAAGCTGGCCAGCGCCGCCAGCGCCATGCCGATCAGGCCGCCCAGGCTGGACAGCACCACCGCCTCGACCAGGAACTGCAGCAGCACCTCGCGCTCGAGCGCGCCGATCGCCAGCCGCAGGCCGATCTCGCGCGTGCGCTCGGTCACGCTGACCAGCATGATGTTCATGATGCCGATGCCGCCGACCAGCAGGCTGACCGCCGCCACCGCGCCGAGCAGGGTGGTCATGACCCGGGTCGTGCCCGACAGGGTATCGGCCAGCTGCTTGGTGTCGAGCACGTTGAAGTTGTTGTCGTCGCCCTCGGCGAGCTTGCGCCGCTCGCGCAGCAGCTCGGTGATGCCGGCGCTCACGCGCGCCGCGTCGCTGCCGTCCTGCATCGACACCAGCAGGGTCTGGACCCGGGTATTGCCGGTGACGCGGCGCTGCAGCGTCCTGATCGGCAGCAGCACCAGGTCGTCTTGGTCGTTGCCGAAGGCGCCCTGCCCCTTGGATTCGAGCAGGCCGATGACCTCGCAGGACATCTGCCGCACGCGCAGCTGCTCGCCGACGCCGCTGCGGCTGCCGTAGAGCTCGCGCCGCACCGTCTCGCCGATCAGGCAGACGGCAGCGCCAGCGCGCAGTTCGTCGGCGCTGAACTCGCGCCCTTCGCGCAGCTGCCAGTTGCCGGTCTGCAGCCAGCCGTTGTGGCTGCCGATCACGCTGCTGCTCCAGTTGCGGCCGTTGGCGACCACGGTGGTGCTGGTGCGCGCCTCGGGCGCGACCGCGCGCACGCCGCCGATCTGGGTCGCGATCGCCTCGGCATCGGACTCGCGGAAGGAAGGCCCGTAGAAGCCGGTGCTGCCGGGCCCGCCCATCAGGCGCTGGCCGGGGCGCACCTGCAGCAGGTTGCTGCCCAGGCCCGCGATCTGGTTCTGGATCGCCAGCGTCGCGCCCTGGCCCAGCGTGACCATGGTGATCACCGCCGCGACCCCGATCACGATGCCGAGCACGGTCAGGAAGCTGCGCAGCAGGTTGCGCCGGATCGAGCGCCAGGCCAGCACGAAGGTGGTGAAGAACATCAGTGCGCCTCCGTGGCAGCCGCATCGGCCCGCACCGGCTGCAGCCCGACCCGGTCCGGGTTCAGGCGGTCGCTTTCGATCCGGCCATCGACGAAGCGCACGATGCGCCCGGCATAGGCCGCGATGTCGGCCTCGTGGGTGACCATCAGCACCGTGATGCCCTGCTCGAGGTTCAGGCGCTGGATCAGCTCCATGATCTCGTGGCCGCGCTGGCTGTCGAGGTTGCCGGTCGGCTCGTCGGCCAGCAGCACCTGCGGCTGGGTGACGATCGCGCGCGCGATCGCGACCCGCTGCTGCTGGCCGCCCGAGAGCTCGGCCGGCGTGTGGCCGGCCCAGGGCAGCAGGCCGACCTGCTCGAGCGCTTTTTGCGCCGCCGCATGGCGGCTGGCGGCCGGCTCGCCGCGGTAGACCAGCGGCAGCTCGACGTTCTCCAGCGCCGAGGTGCGCGCCAGCAGGTTGAAGCCCTGGAACACGAAGCCGAAGTAGCGCCGCCGCAGCCGCGCGCGCTCGTCGCGCGCGAGCGACTGGACCTCGACGCCGCGGAACAGGTAGCGGCCGCCGCTGGGCTGGTCGAGCCCGCCCAGGATGTTCATCGTGGTCGACTTGCCGGAGCCGCTCGGCCCCATGATGGCGACGAACTCGCCAGCCTGGATGTCGAGGTTGACGCTCTTCAAGGCCTGGAATGCGGTCTGGCCCGAGCCATAGGTCTTGCTGATGCCGCGCAGGCGGATCAGCGGCTGGGCCGGGTCGGCACGGCCTGGCGTGGCGACGGTCGAGGTCAAGGCTTGCCTCCGCTGCCGCGCTGGTCGGTGATGACCTGGTCGCCTTCCTTGAGCTCGCCGCCGACGACCTCGGTCATGCGCCCGTCGCTGATGCCGGCCTCGACCGCCACCGCGACCGGCTGGCCCTGGCGCAGCACCCAGACCTTCTTGGCGCCGGCCTTGCTGTCGGCGCGCGCGGTCTTGCGCGCGCTGGTGGGCGGGCGCGGCATCATCATCGACAGCACGCCGCCGCCCTGGGCCTGGCCGTTGACCGGCGTGAAGCGCAGCGCGGTGTTGGGCACCAGCAGCACGCCCTGGCGCTCGGTCGCGACGATGTTGGCGCTGGCCGTCATGCCCGGGCGCAGGCTCAGGTCCTGGTTGTCGACCTCGAGGTAGGTGGTGTAGGTGACGACGTTGTCGGTCTTGGTCGGGCCGAAGGCGACCCGGGTGACCTCGGCCGGGTACTGGCGTGTCGGGTAGGCGCCGACGCTGAAGCGCGCCTTCTGGCCAACCTGGACCGCGCCGACATCGGCCTCGTCGACGCTGACCTCGACCCGCATGCGGCGCAGGTCCTCGGCGATCGTCATCAGCGTGACCGCCTGCAGCGAGGCCGCCACCGCGTTGCCGGGCTCGACCGCGCGCGACAGCACGATGCCCTCGATCGGCGAGCGGATCGAGGCCTTGGACAGGTTGGTCTCGTCGGTCGAGAGGGTGGCGCGGGCCTGTTTGATGCCGGCGCGTGCGCTGTCCTCGCTGGCGCGGGCGCGATCGAGCGCGGCGCGGCCGGCATCGAGCTCGGCCGCCGACGGCACCTTGCCGCCCGACAGGCGCGCGACTTCTTCCAGCCGGGCCAGGCTGGCCTGCGACTCCTTGAGGGTGGCGGTGGCCAGCGCGAGCTGGGCCTGGGCAGCAGCCAGCGCGGCGCGCGAGCGGCTGACCTGGTCCGACAGCTTGGCGGTGTCGAGCTCGACCAGCAGCTGGCCCTGCTTGACCTTGTCGTTGACATCGACCGAAACCCGGCGCACCGTGCCCGACAACTCGCTGCCGATGTTGACCGAGCGCGTCGGCTGCACCGTGCCGTTGGCCGAGACCGTCAACGTGAGGTCGCCGCGCCCGACCGGCTCGGTCACATAGGCGGGCCGGGCCTGCTGCGCCTGGCGGCCCGACCAGTAGTACAGGCCCGCGGCCAGGGCGAGCAGGACCAGCGCCAGCACCCACCAGAACGGACGGCGCCAGCCGCGCGGCGGGCGGTCATTGCCGAGCAGCTGGGCGACGGGATCGGGGGTGGACGGAGCGGAGGCGTCAGGGGTGGTCATGGGAGTCAGGGATGGGAGGCGGCATCGGGCGTCCAGCCGCCACCGAGCGCCAGGTACAGGCGCACATGGTCGGCGCTGAGCGCGGCGCGGGTGGTCTCGAGCTCGCTCTGCGCGGACAGCAGGGTGCGCTGGGTGTCGAGCACGGTGCGGAAATCGATCAGGCCGCTGGCATAGCGCTGGCGCGCCAGCAGTTCGGCATTGGCGGCCGCCTCGGCCGCGGCCTGCAGGCGCAGCAGCCGCTCGCGGTCGCCGGCCAGCGCGGCCAGCCCGTCCTCGACCTGCTGCAGCGCGGCGAGCAGCGCGGTCTCGTAGCCGAGGCGCGACTGCTCGAGCGCGGCCTGCTGGGCGCGCACCTGCGCGCGCGCCGCGCCGCCATCGAACAGCGAGGCGCTCAATCCCGCCAGCAGGCTGCGCGTCAGCGAGCTCAGCTCGAACAGGTCGGCCGGCCGCGCCGCCGCCAGCCCGAGCGAACCGGCGAGCTGGAAGCTGGGCCAGCGCGCCGCATCGGCCTGCTCGACCCGCGCCAGCGCCGCCAGCACCCGCTGCTCGGCCACGCGCAGGTCGGCGCGCTGGCGCAGCGTATCGGCCGGAAAGGACAGGGCCAGATCCGCTGGCGGCAGCGGCACCGGCCGCACCGTCTCGAGCAGCGGCTGGCTGGCCGCCGGCACCTGGCCGCCGAGCAGCGCCAGCGCGTGCGCGGTCTTGCTCAGGCTGGCGCGCAGCGCCGGGATCTGGGCCCGGGTCTGCTCGGCCGCGGCACGCGCCTGCTCGAGATCGAGCGACGAGGCCAGGCCGGCCTGCACCCGCCAGTCGGTGATCTGCAGGGTATCTTCCTGCGCCGCCAGGTTGGCGCGCGCGATCGCGAGCCTGGCCTGCAGGCCGCGCAATTCGATGTAGCTCAGCGCGACCTCGGCTGCCAGGTCGACCCGCGCCTGCTCGAGGTCGTAGCGCGCCGCCTGCAGCTCAGCCTCACTGGCACTGATGCTGGCACGCTGGCGGCCGGCCAGGTCGGGGTCCCAGGCGGCGTCGAGCCCGGCGCGCCAGCTGTTGCCGACCGCGGCATCGCCGCTGCGGCCGCGCTGGACCGAGGCGCTGGCGCCGACTTCGGGCCAGCGGCCGGCCTGCGCGACATCGCGCAACGCACGCGCCTGCTCGACCGCGGCCCGCGCGCTGCGCACGCTGGTGCCGGCCTGCAGCGCCTGCTCGACCTGGGCCACCAGTTCGCGGTCGCCGAAGCCGCGCCACCAGAGCGCAAGCCCGGTCGGGCCAGGCGCAGTGCGGGTCCGGCCGGCAGCGATGGCCGGCGCTTGCGACCACTGCTGTGGCAGCTCGAGCGGCGTCACGACAGCGGGGGCATCGCCCGGCTTGGCCATGGCGGTCTGGGCCCTCGCCCATCCGGGCACCAGGGCCAGCGCGAGCGCCAGTCCGCCCAGCGCCCAGCCGGCAGCACCAGCGAAGCGAGTCTTGCGGAGCGGCAGCGTCATCGGATCGAGGGAGGTTCGGGTTTGCATCGATGGACAGGATATTGCTGCACCGCATCGTAACGCCAGCGCGGATCAGCCGTGGAACGGACCAGGGCATAGCCCCGCACCGGCCAGGCGATCCGCGGCGGCTCGAGCGGCAGCTGCGCCCCGACGGCCGAGCGCGCCAGCGTCAGGTGCGGCCGGTAGGGCCTGGCATCGGGCAGCAGGTCCAGGCACTGCATGGCATGGCCAAGCGCCTGGTGCAGGCGCAGCAGTGCAGGCGGAACCTGCTCGCAGGTCAACACCGCGATGCCGCGCCACAGCTCGGCCCGGTCCAGCAGCAGCTCGAAGGGTTCGACCTCGACTGCCAGGCCGGCGCGCAACCCGGCCAGCCGCTCGGCTGGCAAGTTGCCCAGGAAATGCAGGGTCAGGTGCCAGTCGGATTCGTCGTAGCGCCGGGCGGCGTCGGGCCAGCCCCAGCACAGCGCCTGCTCGCGCAGGGCCGCGCGCACTTCGGCATCGGGCCAGAGGGCCAGGAACAGGCGCAGGGTCGGTGGCGGCATGGACGGGCCTTCAGTTCGCCGCCGCGCGGTCGGCGGCCAGGCGCGCGAGCTCGCGCCGCTTCATCGCCAGGTAGTCGTCGCGGTCGAGCTCGTGCAGCTGGCGCGCATGGCGCTCGGTCGCGTCGAACCAGGCCTGCAGGCGGCGCTCGGTCCGCTGCGACGCCGGCAGGGCCAGCGCGTCCAGATAGGCCTCGACCGCCAGGTAGTAGCGCAGTGTGTTGCGCTCGACCGCGCCGCGCAGGCCTTCGATGTAGACCGGGCTGCCATCGGCCTTGCGAGCGACGACGCTGAAGCCCACCTTGTCCCGGCCCAGGGTCGCCAGATAGCCCTGCAGCGCCAGCCGGGCCGCCAGCCCATGGCGGTAGGAATAGTTCAGCCGCAGGAAGCTGCCACCCTCGGCCAGCGGCGCCAGCTCGAGCATGAGGCGGAAGTCGCGCGTGCCCAGCGGGCCCTCGGCGGCCTCCAGCCGCAGCGCCAGGTAGTCGGGCTGGCTGGTCAGGATGCGATAGCCGAGTCCCAGGTCGAAGGCGTCCTCCACCGGCTGCTCATGCTTGCGCCCGATCGCGATCTGCAGCCGGCGGTCGGCGCCCGATCCCAGCGCCAGGCAATGCTTGACATTGAGGTGCAGCATCAGGATGTCGCACCAGGCCTGCTGCGACTGCAGTGCCGGCGCCGCGAGCGCGAACGGCTGCGCGATCACGGCATGGATCTCGCCGCTCAGGCGGTCGCCGCGCTGCACCGACTCGAGCAGCAGCGGGCGGCCGAAGGCGCTGTCGGCCAGGGCCGACCGCAGCTCGGACTGGCGTGCGCGCAGGGCAGCGCCATCCTGCGCCCAGGCCGACGGAGCCAGCCACAGGCCAGCCGACGCAAGCAGCAGCCAGGCCGGCAGGCAAGGGATGCGAGGCCTGGGACGGATGAAGCCGGTCGACCGGAATCGACCCGCCCTGGCCGTGACAGCGGTGATGGCGGCAATCGGCATGGAGCACTCCCTGAATGCGGCACAAGCCATTCTAGGTCGGCCGGCGGCCTGGCAGCAGCCGGTCTCCTCCGGGGCTCGGCGGATCGATCGGGTAAGCGCTGCCGATAAGATCGGGGCCTCCCATGAAGCCCGATCGCGCCCATTCCCGCCTCCCGCCCATCGCCAGCCTGAGCGCGCTCGGGCGCGGGCTGCTGCTGGCCGCCGCGGTCGCGCTGCTGGCGGGCAGCGCCTCGGCGCTGTTCCTGCACGCGCTCGACTGGGCCACGGCCACGCGCCTGGCCAGCCCCTGGCTGCTGGCCGGCCTGCCGCTGGCGGGCTTTGCGGTCGGCTGGGCCTATCTCAAGCTCGGCGGCCGCTCGGACGGCGGCAACAACCTGCTGATCGACGAGATCCACCAGCCGCGCCAGACGCTGCCGCTGCGCATGGCGCCGCTGGTGCTGCTGGCCACCGTCGTCTCGCACCTGTTCGGCGCCTCGGTCGGGCGCGAAGGCACGGCGGTGCAGATGGGCGGCGCGCTGGCCGACCAGCTCGCGCGCGCCTTCCGGCTGGCGCGCGAGGAACGCCCGGTGCTGCTGATGTGCGGCATCGCGGCCGGCTTCGGCTCGGTGTTCGGCACGCCGCTGGCCGGCGCGCTGTTCGCGCTCGAGGTACTGGCCATCGGTCGGCTGCAGCATGCCGCCCTGCTGCCCTGCCTGGTCGCCGCGCTGCTGGCCGACCGGGTCGCGCTGCTATGGGGCGCGAGCCATTCGCACTACGCGGTCGCGCCCTTCGGCCAACTGTCGCTGCTGCAGCTGGGCGCACTGCTGCTGGCCGGCGCGCTGTTCGGCCTGACGGCGCGGCTGTTCGCGGGTGCCAGCCATGCGCTGGCCGCGCAGTTCAAGCGCCGCATCGCCTGGGCGCCGCTGCGCCCGCTGCTGGGCGGCTGCGTGATCGCCGCGCTCGCCTGGAGCCTGGGCGCCGAGCGCTACCTGGGCCTGGGCCTGCCGGTGATAGGACAGGCCTTCGAGCAGCCGCTGCCAGCCTGGGACTTCGTCGGCAAGCTCGCGTTCACCATCGCCTCGATCGGCTCCGGCTTCAAGGGCGGCGAGGTCACGCCGCTGTTCTTCATCGGCGCCACCCTGGGCAATGCGCTGGCGCCCTTGCTGCAGCTGCCGCTGGACCTGCTGGCGGCGGTCGGCCTGGTCGCGGTGTTCGCCGGCGCGGCCAACACGCCGCTGGCCTGCACGCTGATGGCCATCGAGCTGTTCGGCACCGCGCTGGGCATGCCGGCGGCCCTGGGCTGCGCGGCCAGCTACCTCTGCTCGGGCCCGCAAGGCATCTACCATGCCCAGCGCCCCGGTGCCGGCAAGGCCGCCAGGCCCTTGCCCACTGCCCCACCGGCTCCGCCGGCTCCCCCAGCGACCTGAGGAACGGTAGCGCGCGGCAGCTGGCGCCAGCTGGGACTGCAGGGCGGCATGGCGCGGCGGCGCCGCGCTTGACGAGTCACGATTTCTTCACGCAGCCCAGATAGATTCGACGGCTTGAATCGAGCAGGCCGACCCTGCGCGACCCCATCGTTTGTCGACTGCCCCACAGGGAGCCGAATGACCATGCCTTGCGGCTACCTGAACCGTTTTCTCTCGCTGGCCCTGCTGACGCTGTGTTGCGCGCTGGCCGCCTGTTCGCCACGCCAGCTCATCGTCCAGGGCGTGGGCGACGCGCTCGCCAGCCAGGGCCAGGCGCAGGAGGAAGACCTCGAGCTCGCGCGCGAGGCCAGCGCCTTCTATCTGAAGCTGTCGGAATCGCTGCTGCGCGAATCCCCGGGCCAGACCAAGCTGGCCGAAGCGGTCGCGGCCGGTTTCACCCAGTACGCCTATGCCTTCGTCGCCTTCGAGGCCGAGAAGCTGGCCGCGCAGGACGCGAAAAAGGCGCAGCAGCTCGACCAGCGCGCCCGACGCCTCTACCTGCGCGCGCACCGCCATGCCATGGCCGCACTCGAGCAGGCCCGGCCTGGCTTTGCCCAGGCCCTGGCCCAGCCCGATCCGCAGCGCTGGCCCCGCATCGCCGAATCGCAAGCCGGCCTGGCCTACTGGGCGGCCGCCTCCTGGGGCGCCTATATCTCGCTGTCCAAGGACGATCCCGAGGTGGTGGCCGACCTGCCGCTGGCGGTGCGCCTGGCCGGACTGGCCTGGCAGGCAGAACCGAATTTTGGCGACGGCGCGCTCGCCAGCCTGATGGGCAACTTCGAGGCGGCGCGCGCCGGCGGCTCGCGCGAGCAGGCCGAACGCTATTTCGACCAGGCCATCGCGGCCGGTGCCGGCCGCAACGCCGGCCCCTATGTCGCCAAGGCCGAAACCATCGCCCTGCCCGCCGGCGACCGGACCGCCTTCGAGGCCTTGCTGCGCCAGGGGCTGGCCGCCAGCGCCCGGCGCAGCGACCTGTCCAACCAGGTGATGCAGCAGCGTGCCCAATGGCTGCTGGAAAGCGCCGACGACCTGTTCTGACCCGAGCCCTAGCCATGACCAACTTCCCACGCCAGCGCCGCTGGCAAACAATCGCTTCCTCCGCCCTGCTCGCCGTCGCCGCGCTCGCCAGCCTGCCCGCGGCGGCCCAGTCGCTGCGCATCGGCACCCTGGTGCCGAAGAACTCGCTCTATCACCGCCAGTTGCTCGAGATCGGCGAAAGCTGGCGCGCGGCCCAGGGCGGCAACGGCAAGTACCTGGTCTATCCCGACGGCAGCCAGGGCGGCGAGGCCGAGATGGCGCGCCGCATGCGCATCGGCCAGCTCCAGGGCGCCCTGCTGTCGGTGGTCGGCCTGCGCGAGATCGAGCCCTCGATCGCCGCGCTGCAGGTCATGCCGCTGCTGTTCCGCAACTGGGAGGAAGTCGACTACGTGCGCGAGAAGATGCGCCCGGCGATGGAGAAGAAGTTCCTCGACAAGGGCTTCGTCGTGCTGACCTGGGGCGACGCGGGCTGGGTCCGCTTCTTCTCGAAGGAAGCCGCGCTGCGCCCCGACGACTACAAAAAGATGAAGTTCTTCGCCTGGGGCTCGGAGCCCGACCAGCAGGGCATCATGAAGAGCCTGGGCTACACCCCGGTGCCGCTCGAGACCACCGACATCCTGCCGGCGATCCAGACCGGCATGATCAACGTCGTGCCCTCGACGCCCTACTTCGCGCTCGCGACCCAGATCTACACCAGCGCACCGCACATGCTCGAGATCAACTGGGCACCCATCGTCGGCGCCCTGGTGGTGACCAAGAAGTCCTGGGACGAGATGAACCCCGCCACCCAGGATGCCCTGCGCAGCGCCAGCGAGAAGGCCGGCGTCCAGCTGCGCGCCAAGGCCAGGCAGGAAGTCGAGGAAGCGGTCGATGCGATGAAGAAGCGCGGCCTGGTCGTGCACCGCCCGAATGCCGAGCAGATGAAGGAATGGACCGCGCTGGCCGAACAGCTCTACCCGCGCATCCGCGGCACCATGGTGCCGGCCGAGACCTTCGATGAAGTCATGGCCCACCTGAAGGCCTACCGCGCCGGCAAGGGCAAGTGACCGTGAGCGCTGCATTTTCTGCCCGCCTGAAGCGAATCGAGCGCGCCGACGAGCTGCTGTCCTCGCTGGCGCTGGTGCTGATGGCGCTGATCCCGGCCGTCGAGATCCTGCTGCGCCCGCTGATGGGACGCGGCATCGAGAACGCCCCGGTGCTGGTCCAGCACCTGGGCCTGGTGCTGGCGATGTTCGGTGCGCTCGCCGCCGAGCGGCATGGCCACCTGACGACGCTGGCCGGTGGCGCCCGCGTCGACGGCGCCCGTCCGAACCCGCTGCTGCACGCCTTCTCCCATGCCGTGGCCGCGCTGGTCTGCGGCATGCTGGCGGTGGCGAGCTGGCGCCTGGTCGCCAGCGAGATGGAGGTCTCGCATGTGCTGGCATACGGCATCCCGCTGTGGTGGGTGCAGGCCAGCATGCCGCTGGGCTTCGCGCTGCTGGGGCTCAAGCTGGGCGCGCGCTGCCTGCCCATGGCCTGGGGCAAGCTGGCGGGCAGCCTGCTCTGTCCGCTGGCCGGCCTGCTGCTGGCCTGGCAGTTCGACGGCAGCGCGCTGCCGATCTGGCCCGGCCTGTTGCTGCTGCTGGCCGCCTTGCTGGCCGGGGCACCGATCTTCGCGGCGCTGGGCGGACTGGCGCTGCTGCTGTTCTGGCAGGACGGCATGCCGCTGGCCTCGGTCGCGCTGTCGCACTACCAGATCACCGTCAACCCCTCGCTACCCGCGCTGCCGCTGTTCACGCTGGCCGGGCTGGTGTTTGCCCGTACCGGCGCCGCGCGCCGGCTGGGCGACCTGTTCGTCGCGCTGTTCGGCCAGGGCGTGACCGGCACCGTGCTGGCGGCCGCCGTGCTGTGCTCCTGCTTCACCGCCTTCACCGGCGGCAGCGGCGTCACCATCCTGGCCCTCGGCGGCCTGCTGCTGCCCCTGCTCAAGCAGGCCGGCTACCCCGAGCGGCGCGGCATCGGCCTGGTCACCAGCGCCAGCGCGCTGGGCGTGCTGCTCGCGCCCTCGGTGCCGCTGATCATGTACGCCATCATCGCCCGGGTGCCGATCAACACCATGTTCCTGGCCGGCCTGCTGCCGGCAGCCGTGATGGTGGGCTTCCTGCTGATCTGCGGTGGCTACCTCAGGCGCGGCCAGGCCTCTGAAGCTGCCAGTTCGGCCCTCCCGGCCAGCCAAGTCACCGCGGCCCCGCGCGACCGACGCCTGATCCTGGCGGCAGCCTGGAGCGCCAAGTGGGAAATCCTGGCCCCCTTCGTCGCGATCGGCTCGCTGGTCAGCGGCCTGGCCACGCCGACCGAGAGCGCCGCGCTGACCGCGCTCTACGCCGTGCTGACCCAGGCGCTGGCGCACCGCGAGCTGTACTGGCGCCTGCTGGGCCAGGCCTTGAGCGAATCG
Organism: Malikia granosa; assembly: GCF_002980595.1. Taxonomy (GTDB): domain Bacteria; phylum Pseudomonadota; class Gammaproteobacteria; order Burkholderiales; family Burkholderiaceae_C; genus Malikia; species Malikia granosa. The sequence goes on along the minus strand of NZ_PVLQ01000015.1, from coordinate 41,660 downwards.
GCCCAGATCATCGGCGGCGTGCTGCTGATCCTGGGCATGGCGCTCGGACTGACCAACTACCTGATCGATGCCGGCATCCCGGACGCCGCGATCGAGGCGGTGCAGGCACTGATCCCGAACAAGTTCGTCTTCCTGCTGGCCCTCACGCTGTTCCTGCTGCTGGCAGGCGCGCTGATGGAGATCTTCGCCGCCATCGTGGTGCTGGTGCCGCTGCTGTTGCCGGTGGCCCTGAGCTACGGCATCGACGCGGTGCACTTCGGCATCATCTTCCTGGCCGCGATGGAGATGGGCTTCCTGTGTCCACCGGCGGGAATGAACATCTACTTCTCGTCGGCCATGTTCGGCAAGCCGGTGCGCTATGTCGCCCAGGCCGTGCTGCCCGCGCTGCTGGCGATCTTCCTCGGCACGCTGGCGATCGCCTGGCTGCCGGTGCTGGCGACCGGATTGCCCGGGCTGCTGCTGCCCTGAGGCTGGCAAGGCTTGCAAAAGCCGGCAATGACCCCAATCTGCCTTGCGGGATTGGAACTTTCCTCTTAGCACTCGATCCAACAGAGTGCTAATATTCGAGCATCCCCACAAGGGAAGGAGGAAGCCAAGACATGACCGCCATCGCCACCACCCACGCCCTGGCCCAACCCGCAAGCGGCTGGGGCCGGAGTTCGCTGACGCTGCCCCCGCTGGGCAATCTGGACGCCTACATCAGCGCGGTCAACCGCCTCCCCCTGCTCTCGGCCGAGGAAGAACGCGACTATGCGCGCCGGCTGCAAAAGCATGGCGACCTCGAGGCCGCCGGCAAGCTCGTGATGTCGCATCTGCGCCTGGTGGTCTCGGTCTCGCGCCAGTACCTGGGCTACGGCCTGCCGCACGGCGACCTGATCCAGGAAGGCAACGTCGGCCTGATGAAGGCGGTCAAGCGCTACGACCCCGAGCAGGGCGTGCGCCTGGTCAGCTACGCGCTGCACTGGATCAAGGCCGAGATACACGAATACATCCTGAAGAACTGGCGCATGGTCAAGGTCGCCACGACCAAGGCCCAGCGCAAGCTGTTCTTCAACCTGCGCTCGATGAAGCAGGGCTTCAAGGCCGACGCGGTCGATGCCGATACCCACCGCGAGCGCCTGAGCGAGCACGAGATCGACGTCGTCGCGCGCGAACTCAAGGTCAAGCGGGAGGAAGTCATCGAGATGGAAACCCGGATGTCGGGCGGCGACCTGCTGCTCGACCCGAGCCCGGGCGATGACGGCGAGGAAGCCTACGGCCCGATCGCCTGGCTGGCCGATGCGCGCCACGAGCCGACCGCCGTGCTCGAGGCCACCCAGCGCGACCTGCTGGCCAGCGAAGGCATCAGCGAGGCACTCGATGCGCTCGACCCGCGCTCGCGCCGCATCGTCGCCGAGCGCTGGCTCAAGGTCAACGACGACGGCTCGGGCGGCATGACGCTGCACGAACTCGCGGCCGAATACGGCGTCAGCGCCGAGCGCATCCGCCAGATCGAGGTTGCGGCGATGAAGAAGATGCGCAAGACGCTCGAGGCCTACGCCTGACGGCAGCCGCCCCAGCCTGCCGCTGACGGCGGACCGCTTCGCCCCCCCCCGCTGCGGTCAGAAGCCGATCCAGACCCCACCCGAGGTACAAGCCTCCTGGATCTGCGGATTCAGCGCCTGCGCATCCCGCTCAAGTATCGCGATCGCGGCCTGCAGGTTGGCAATCGCGTTTTCGGCATTGGCGATGCCCGTGGTCAAGGCCGCGATGCGGTTTTCCACATCGCGCAGGGCATCGCGCGCCCTGGCATAGTTCGATGATGCCCGCTGGGCCCGGCTGGCCGCCTGGTCCAGGGCTATCACCGCGAGCGCGCAGGCCCGGATCGATCCGCTCGCGCACGCCGCGCCTACGGCGAGCAACGCCACCCTGAGCGCCTCGACGGCATCGAGCGCCCTGAGCCGGGCCGTCTCGAGGTTGCTGCGCATTTGCGGCAGCTGTGCCTGGGCATTCTGGAGCCGCTGCCGGTCGCCCGCCAGCTGGGTCGAGAGCGCGTTGAGATTGTTCTGGTTGTTGGCAATCGCCTGGGCAATCTGGCCCAGCTGCTCCAGCAGGCCGCGACAGGTGGAGGCGTCATAGGCCGGAGCCAGGCGGTCCGCGCGGCTCGAGGCCACCGAGATCCTGGCGTCCGCCAGCAAGCCCAGGATGCCGTCGGAGGCCGACTCGATCTGGATCGCCTGCGCATCGACCTTCTGGGCCGCCAGCGCCAGCGCATCGGCCAGCGCGGCATTGCTCGGATCGAGCTGCAACTGCTCGGCCACCTTCTTCAGGGCCGCGACCTCGGCCAGGAAGGCGGACAGCGCCTTGTCGGAGGCCGCGATGAAGCCGGCCCCGTCGACGAAGATTCTCTCGATCGCCCTGGCTTGCACACCGCTCGCCTGCACCTCGGTCTGCAGGCTGGCGACCTCGGCCGCCGTGAGGTCCATGCGGGAACTCAGGTCGGCGACCCGGCGGGCGGCCTCGTTCAAGGTCAGCGGCGCGGCCGCTCCGCCACCGCCACAACCCGCCAGCGCGAGCAGGCCCAGCAGCGCCAGCCGCCTGTTGACCCGCCCCTCGTCCCGTCCGCCTGACGGAGCCCTTCCCAGCTGCTTGTGCATTCTTCCTCCCTTGGACGGCCTGGTCTTGTTATCCAGGGGAGGACGCGGCCTGACCACCTGGCTGCCACAGCCAGGCCAGCAGTCTGAACCCTCCCCTTCGAGTCCATCGTAGCGGAGGCACTGTCCGATGGGAAGGCCATGCCTTGGCAACCGATCGGGGCGGAGCGCTGCGACCTCGATGCCGAGCGCGCCCGCGGGATTCAGGAAGCGGGAATCAAGAGGCTGAGGCGGACAGCTTGAACACCCCGACCAGCTCCTCCAGGTGCGCCGCCTGGTCCTGCAGCGACTTCGCTGCGGCCGAGGCCTGCTCGACCATCGCGGCGTTCTGGTGCGTCACGTCGTTGATCTCGGACATCACGCCATTGACGCGCTCGATGCCGGTGGTCTGCTCGGCGCTGGCCATGGCGATGCGGCCCATGATTTCGGTCACCTGGCGAATGCTCGCCTCGACATCCTGCATCGTGCTGCCGGCCTGATGCACCAGCGCCCGCCCGGCACCCACCTGCTCGACCGAGGCGTCGATCAGTTGCTTGATCTCCTTGGCCGCGCTGGCCGAGCGCTGCGCCAGGCTGCGCACCTCGGAGGCGACGACGGCAAAGCCACGCCCCTGCTCGCCGGCGCGGGCCGCTTCCACCGCGGCATTGAGCGCCAGGATATTGGTCTGGAAGGCAATCGAGTCGATCACGCCGATGATGTCGACGATCCGGCTCGAGGCAGCATTGATCGCCTCCATCTTGTCGACGACCTCGGACACCACCGCCCCGCCCCGGTGCGCCACCTCGGACGCCGCCAGCACGAGCTGGTTGGCCTGGCTGGCGCTGTCGGCGTTCTGGTTGACGATGGTGGTCAGCTCCCGCATCGACACGGCCGCCTGGTCGAGCGCGCCAGCCTGCGCCTCGGTGCGCTCCGACAGGTCGGCGTTGCCGGTGGCGATGTCGCTCGCGGCCTGGTAGATCGTGTCGGTGCCGGCACGCACCTGCCCCACGACACGGACCAGGCTGGCGTTCATGTCCTTGAGCGATTGCTGCAGCTCGCCGATCTCGTTGCCCGAATCGACCTTGATCGCCTGCGTCAGGTCCCCGTCGGCGATGCCCTTGGCCACCTCGACCCCCTGCGCCAGCGGCTGCGTCACGACGCGGCGAATGAAGGGATAGATCAGCATCAGCACCGGGATGCTGGTGATGACCGCCATCAGGATCGACTTGAAGCGCTGGTCGGCCAGCTCGGCATTGACCTTTTCCAGCGACACCTTCATGCCGACGACGCCGAGCACCGTGTTCTCCGGCACCAGGTGGCATTGCATGCAGTTCTTGCCCAGGTAGTTGGGCTTGGCCAGGGCGGGTCGGATCGCCCGCAGGTACTCGCCCTGGGCATCGGTCTCGACCTGGACCAGCGGCTGGCCGTTCTTCAGCACCCATTGCTCGGCGGCATCGGGCTGGCGGTCATCCTTGTCGTTGCCGGGACCGAAGGTCTGGATCACGCTGTCGCCGCGCAGCACCCGCACATCGCGAATGGTGCCGAGCTGCTTGACCTGGTCGAGGAACACGTCGCGCTGCGCGACCGTGCCGGTCACCATCATGCCGGTCAGGCCGGCCATGGTGGCGCTGTGCATGCTGAGCGAATAATCCTCGGCCTGCTTGATCGCGGCCTCGCGGTAGGCATAACCTTGCCAGACGATCACGCCCGACCAGACCACGACCAGGGCTGCCGCGATGGTCAGCAGCAGTTGGACCCAGATTCTGTATTTCGCCCCATGCATGGCAATGCCCCAGATATGAAAAGGGTCATTCTAAGAAATCCTGGGGACCGATCCCCTGCATGGGCGTGAAACGGCCACCCGCCAGGGATGGCCGGCCGCAGCGATCAGCTCTCGCGGCGCAGCGCCGGGAACAGCACCACGTCGCGGATGCTCGGGCTGTCGGTCAGCAGCATGATCAGGCGGTCGATGCCGATGCCGCAGCCGCCGGCCGGCGGCATGCCGTGCTCGAGCGCGCGCACGAAGTCGTGGTCGTAGTACATCGCCTCGTCGTCGCCGGCATCCTTGTTCGAGACCTGGGCGTGGAAGCGCGCGGCCTGGTCCTCGGCGTCGTTGAGCTCGGAGAAGCCGTTGCCGACTTCGCGGCCGGTGATGTAGAGCTCGAAGCGCTCGGTCACGCTCGGATCGTTGTCGCTGGCGCGCGCCAGCGGCGAGATCTCGGTCGGGTGGTTGCAGATGAAGGTCGGGTTCCAGAGCTTGTCCTCGACCGTCTCCTCGAAGTACATCACCTGCAGGCCGGCCAGGCTGCGGCTGTCCAGGCGGTCCTTGACCGGGTCCATGCCGAGCTTGCGCAGCTGCGCGATCAGCCAGTCGCGGTCGTCAACCTGGTCGCCGGCCTCGGTGTGCTTGAGGATGGCCTCGCGGATGGTGAGGCGCTCGAACGGTGCTTCCAGGTCGACATCGCGGCCCTGGTAGCTCAGCTTGGCGCCGCCGCAGACGCGCTGGGCGGCATGGCGGATCAGCTCCTCGGTGAACACCATCAGGTCGAGGTAGTTCCAGTAGCCCGCGTAGAACTCCATCATGGTGAACTCGGGGTTGTGGCGCACGCTGATGCCTTCGTTGCGGAAGTTGCGGTTGATCTCGAACACGCGCTCGAAGCCGCCGACCAGCAGGCGCTTCAGGTAAAGCTCGGGCGCGATGCGCAGGTACATGTCCTGCTCGAGCGCGTTGTGGTGCGTCACGAAGGGACGTGCATTGGCGCCGCCCGGGATCGGGTGCAGCATCGGCGTCTCGACTTCCAGGAAGTCGTTCTGCACCATGAACTCGCGGATGCTGGTCACAGCCAGGCTGCGCGCCATGAAGCGCTTGCGTGCCTGCTCGTCCATCATCAGGTCGACATAGCGCTGGCGGTACTTCATCTCCTGGTCCTGCATGCCGTGGAACTTGTCGGGCATCGGACGCAGGCTCTTGGTCAGCATGCGGATCTTGTCGGCCTTGACGGTGAGCTCGCCGGTGCGGGTCTTGAACAGCTCGCCCTCGATCGCGATGATGTCGCCCAGGTCCCAGTGCTTGAAGGCGGCGTGCACCTCGGCCCCGACGCCCTCGTTGTTGATGTAGGCCTGGATGCGGCCGCCGGTCGGGCCGAAGGACGAGTCCTGCACGGTCGCGAAGCTGGCCTTGCCCATCACGCGCTTGAGCATCATGCGGCCGGCCACGCTGACGCGCACCTTCAACGGCTCGAGCAGCTCGTTGCTCAGGTGGCCGTATTCGGCCTGCAGTTGCTCGGCACGGTGCTGCGGCTTGAAGTCGTTCGGGAAGGCAGCGCCCCCACCGGCGGCTTGCGCTTCGCGCAGGCCCTTGAGCTTCTCGCGGCGCTCGGCGATCAGCTGGTTGTGGTCTTCGGCCTGGGGGGCGTGGTGTTCTTGCGTCATGGGGCTGGATGGGGGTTGCGGCGTGCGCGGCCTGCGCACAAACCATCTATTCTAATTTTTCGCGCGGCAGGCGGTTCAACTCTTGCCGCTCGCACAGCTTGGCTACGATCCGGATCTCGAGTCCGCGCTCGACCGGACGGTGGAAGCAGGGACTTGACGGGCCCTTGGGCAGGTAGCTCTTGCCGGACGCGAAGCCGACATCTGTCATTTATCCCTCCAGGCCGCCTCATCCCATTGCTTCAGCAGCGCCAGCTTCTCGCCGATCTTGAGCTCCAGCCCCCTGGGCACCGGCTGATACCAGCCCGGCTCGGCCATGCCGTCGGGCAGGTAGGTCTCGCCCGCCGCATAGGCATTGGGCTCGTCATGGGCATAGCGGTATTCGTGGCCGTAGCCCAGTTCCTTCATCAGCTTCGTGGGCGCATTGCGCAGATGGACCGGCACCTCCCTGCTCTTGTCCTGCTTCACGAAGGCCTTGGCAGCGTTGTAGGCCTTGTAGCCCGCATTGCTCTTGGCCGCGACGGCCAGGTAGATCACGGCCTGGCCCAGCGCCAGCTCGCCCTCGGGGCTGCCCAGCCGCTCATAGGTCAGTGCCGCATCGTTGGCGATCTGCATGGCCCTGGGATCGGCCAGGCCGATGTCCTCCCAGGCCATGCGCACGATGCGCCGCGCCAGATAGCGCGCATCGGCCCCGCCGTCCAGCATCCGGGTCAGCCAGTAGAGCGCGGCGTCCGGATGGGAGCCCCGCACCGACTTGTGCAAGGCCGAGATCTGGTCATAGAAGCTGTCGCCTCCCTTGTCGAAACGCCTTGAATTCAAGGTCAGGGCGTTCTGCACGAAGTCGGCATCGATCTTCTTCACGCCGGCGGCACCGGCAGCCGTCTGGCACTGTTCCAGCAGGTTCAGGAATCGTCTGGCATCGCCGTCCGCATAGCCGATGATGGTGTCCCGCGCCAGGTCGTCGAACTCCAGCCCGCCCAGCGCCTTCTCCTGCGCCCGTTGCAGCAACTGCTTGAGTTCCTCGTCGGACAGCGACTGCAGCACATAGACCTGGGCGCGCGACAGCAAGGCCGAGTTCACCTCGAAGGACGGGTTCTCGGTGGTGGCGCCAATGAAGGTGACCAGACCGCTTTCCGCATAGGGCAACAGCGCATCCTGCTGCGACTTGTTGAAGCGGTGAATCTCGTCGACGAACAGGATCGTGTGCTTGCCCATGGCCAGGTTCTGCTGGGCCTGCTCCATGGCCGCACGGATGTCCTTCACACCCGAGAACACCGCGGACAGGGCGATGAACTCGCACTTGAAGGCGGTGGCAGTGAGCCGGGCCAAGGTGGTCTTGCCGACACCCGGCGGCCCCCAGAAGATCATCGAGTGCGGCTTGCCCGACTGGAAGGCCAGCCTCAGGGGCTTGCCGTCACCCAGCAAATGCGACTGACCAATGACCTCGTCCAAGGTCTTGGGGCGAAGGGCTTCAGCCAGGGGAGCTACGGGCTCTTGGGCAAACAGATCGGACATGGCAGGCTCCCTTCAGGAGCATGGATAAACCCAGATTATCCGGCGGACCAGTCCAGGCGGAAAAAGAAAACGAGGGCTCTCGGCATCACCCAGCCAAAGATTGTCAGATCTACCTTATCCCATTAGGATGACCGGCGGGTGTCCCTTTTCATCGACGCCCCAGGACGTGAAGGCAGCCGGCTGCCGCATCGTCCCGCCAGGGAGGAAAACACATGAAATCACCGACAAAGACCACCACGGCAAGCCCCTGCGGCCAGAAGCCCGGACTGGGCCGGATGCTGGCCGCCCTCTGCCTGCCGCTGCTGTGCGCCGGCGCGCTGGCCGAGCCCAAGGCACCAGCACTCGAGGCCTATGGCGCCGACCCGACCCAGACCTCGGTCTCGGGGCTCTCGTCCGGGGCCTACATGGCGGTGCAGCTGCAAGTGGCCTATTCGAAGGACATCGTCGGCGCTGGCGTGATCGCGGGCGGGCCCTACTACTGCGCGGCCAACAACATCGCCTACGCCAGCCTCTGCATGGGCCAGGTGCCCTTCTTCCCGCCCAACCCGGCCATCATGGCCGGCTTTGCCAAGGACTTCGCGCGCGCGCGCAAGATCGATCCGCTCAGCCACCTGGCGGACGACCGGGTCTACGTGTTCAGCGGCACCGAGGACAAGATCCAGCGCCAGCCGGCGGTCGATGCCACGGTGGCCTTCCTGGAACAGGTCGGGGTCAAGCCGCAGAACCTCAAGTACGTGAACGACTTTCCGGCCGGCCACGCGGTGATCGCCCCGGGCCAGGGCAACGACTGCGCGGCCAACGAGAGCCCCTACATCAGCCACTGCGAGGTCGGCGACAAGGGGCACGAGCAGTCCTACGACCAGGCCGGCGCCCTGCTGCAGCAGATCTACGGCCCGTTGAGCGCAGCGGCTGACAAGCCCAGGGGCCAGATCGTCGCCTTCGACCAGCGCGCCTATGCCAACAGCGCCACCAGCATGGCCGACACCGGCTACCTCTATGTGCCGCAGAGCTGCAGCGAGGCGGGGGCGGGCTGCAAGGTGCATGTCGCGCTGCACGGCTGCGCGCAGTCGGCCGAGTCGGTGGGCGACCGCTTCTACACCGAGGCCGGCTACAACCGCTGGGCCGACAGCAACCACATGCTGGTGCTCTACCCCCAGGTCAACCCGTCGGCCTCCAGGCCCTACAACCCCAAGGGCTGCTGGGACTGGTGGGGCTACAGCGGCAGCCACTACGCCTACAAGTCGGCGCCGCAGATGAAGGCCATCATGCAGATGGTCTACCGCCTGACCCAGGCGCCAACCGGGAATTGAGCTGTCGCCAGCCGCCGGCCATGGAGCCAGCCTGTCTCAACCGAGGAGTATCCGCATGAACCAGTACCAGGTCACCGCCACGGCGCTCAACGTGCGCCAGCGCCCCGAACTCAAGGGCTCGATAGTCGGCGTGCTGCCGCGCGGCGAAAAGGTCGAGAAACTCAAGGTCGAGCAGAAATGGTTCTACATCCGCTGCGGCGCGCTCGAGGGCTGGTGCTACAGCGCCTACCTCGAACCGGCGGCTCCGGTAGCCAAGACCACGCTGATCACCTACAAGATCACCTCGGACAGCAGCGGCAAGCTCGAGGCCCTGGCCCGGCTGGCCTGCAACTTCTGGAACCGCTACCTGATCCCGCAGCAGTCGATCGTGATCCGGATCGGCGTCTTCACGAGCTTCGGCAACACCATCGCGCGGGCCTGGAAACCCTATGCCGAGAAGGGCGTGGTCTACGGCGCGGTCGAGTTCAACACCAACTTCCTCGGCATCTTCAGCGATGTCGAGATCGCCGGCACCTTGATCCACGAGATCGGCCACACGCTGGGCATGGGCTGGGAGCGCTGGCTGACCCTGTTCGACCCGCAGACCGGCCGCTTCACGCCCGCGTCCGTGGCCAGGCTGCCAGCGCTGGCCAACTACCGGGTCGAGACCGACTACGGCCCAGGCACCACCCTGGCGCACTGGGACGAGGAGCTGTACGACCGCGAGCTGATGACCGGCATCAAGGACAACATGCTCTACGTGATGCCGATGACCATCGACGTGATGCAGTTGCTCGGACATCAGGTGGCCGAGCGACTGGGCGAGAAACGGCCGCTGGAAGACCTGCTGGCCGAGCTGCAGAACATGCAGTTCTCGCTCTACGAGGTGGCCGACCAGATCGACAAGAACCACTATGTCGAGACCGAGATCTGGGAGGAGGTCTATACCCAGAAGCGCCGTCCGATCCGCTGCTGAGCGGATGGCGGTCGGGCGCCAGGCCAGCGGGACGGCGCGCGCTTCAGGCCGGCTGCGCCAGACGCGCCGCCGAGCGCGCCGGCTCGCTGCCGGGCTCGACATCGCGCAGCAGCCGCTGCGGATGCGAGAAGCACAGGAAGCGCTCGTTGGTCGCGCGGCCGATCGCGCACAGCCCGACCTGCTCGGCCACGGCCAGCCCCATCTGGGTCGTGCCGCTGCGCGAGACCACGACCGGAATCCCCATCTGGGCCGACTTGATCACCATCTCGCTGGTCAGCCGGCCGGTGGTGTAGAAGGCCTTGTCGAAGCCCTGCATCGCTGCCGGGTCCTGCAGCCACATCCAGCCCGCGATGGTGTCGACCGCGTTGTGGCGCCCGACATCCTCGACGAACAGCAGCAGCTCGGGGCCGCGAAACAGCGCGCAGCCATGGACCGAGCCCGAGCGCTTGTAGACCGAGTCCTGCTGCCGGATCTGGCGCACGATCGCGTACAGGTCGGACTGGCGCAGCCGGGCCTCGGGCGGCAGCTCGATGCGGTCGACCTCGTCCATCAGGCCACCGAAGACGCTGCCCTGGCCGCAGCCGGTCGTAACCACGCGGCGCGAAGTGCGGTCCTCGATCGCCGCGATGCCGTGGCGGGTCTTGACCGCGGCGGCACCGACCTCCCAGTCGACCGTGATCGACTCGATCTCGTCGACCGAGCGCAGCAGGCGCTGGTTGCGCAGATAGCCCAGCACCAGCCACTCGGGATGGGCGCCCAGCGTCATCAGCGTGACCAACTCGCGCTTGTCGACATAGATGGTGAGGTCGCGCTCGGCCGGAATCGCGATCTCACGCGCCTGGCCGAATTCGTCATGCACCGTGACCTGGCAGGTCTGCGGCGCGCTGGCCTGGCTCAGCCTGGGCTGGCGCGGCAGGCCCTTGGGCGCCGGACTCGATGCGGCGGCAGCGCTCGCACCGTCAGCGCTGGCGGCAATGAAGGCTCCTTCCACCTCAGGGCTTCTTGGCACTGGTCTTGGCCGCCGGTGCGGGCGGGGCAGCGGGGGCTGCCGCTGCGCTGGCCGCAGCAGGCGCCGGTGCGGGTGCGACAAAGGGACCCGGGTCGGTGCAGGCGGGCGCTGCCGCCGGCTTGGCCGCCTGGGGATGGGTCTTGAAGTAATGCGCCGCCGCCTTCTCGGAGGCCAGGCAGGTCTGGTAGCCATCGACCTTGGCCTGATGCGCCGCCTTGGCCTTGGTCTCGGCGGCCTTGGCCTGCTCCTCCGGACTGAGCTCGGGCGTCGGCAGCTTGGCCAGCGCGGCGATCGGCAGGCAGGCCAGCAGCAGGAGAAGTTTCGCGGGTGTCGCTGTCATGACGGGCTCCTGGAGACGGGATTCACGGAGATCGGCACCTGCGGCCGGGCGGCAGCCTTCTGGCTGCGCTGGGCCGGGATCTTGCCGGACTGGATGTCCTGGTACCAGAGCTCGTGGTGCTCGCGGGCCCAGCCGGGCTCGACATAGCCGGTCCTCATGGCGCGGTAGGCGCCGCGCGTACCGACCGTGCCCATGTAGATATGGCCTGCGATCAGCGCACAGGACAGCAGCGCCAGCGCGGCATGGACCATGTGCGCGAGCTGCATGTCGGCGCGGAAATAGTCCAGCCCCGGCACCAGCTTGTCGAGCACCAGGCCCGAGGCGACCAGCAGCAGGCCGGGAATGGTCACGGCCCACCAGAAGATGCCCTTCTCGCCGGCGTTGAAGCGGTGCGAGGGTACCTGTCCCTGGCCCAGCATGCCGCCCGCGCGCAGCAGCCACTGGAAATCGGCCCGGTTGGCGATGTTGTCCTTGACGAAGGTCGCGATCATCACCAGCAGCGAGACCGCGTACAGCGGCCCGATGAAGTTGTGCAGGTTCTTCAGCGCATAGGCCAGCCAGCCGAACAGCGTGCTGCCCAGCACCGGCAGCAGGAAGAACTTGCCGAACGCCATCACGAGCCCCGACAGCGCCAGCGTCAGGAAGGCGGCAGCGTTGCTCCAGTGTGCGGCACGCTCGAAGGGCGTGAAGCGCTCGATCGGCTGGCCCTGGCCCGGCGGATGCTCCTGGCCGAGCGGCCCCTTGGCGAAGTAGAACAGCCCGAGCGCAAGCGCGACGATCAGCAGCAGGGCGGCGCCGTAGGGCAGCAGCACCTGGTTGCGCAGCTGGCGCCAGGCCTCGCCGGCGCTGGCCTTGCGCACACCCGGATACTGCACCGTGGGCTGGATCAGGGTGCCATATTCGGCATAGGGCATGTTGACCGTGCCGCTGACGCCCTGCCCGACCTGGCGCCAGACCGGCGCGTTGTTGCCGGGCTGGACCTGGGCGCGCTGGGCATTGCTCTGCTCGGCATAGCCGGGCTCGGCGCTGGCATCCTGCAGCGTCAGGATGTTGGCGCTGCGGATGGCAGGCGTGCCAGCCAGCGGGGCCGGCGCGGCAACGGGCGCAGGCGCCGCTGCAGCCGCTGGCCCTGGCTCGGCGGCCAGCACTGCACCGCCCGTCAGCAGCAGCGCGGCGAGCAGGCCGGCGCGCAGCGGCGCGTGGGCATGGAAGGAAATCCGGTTCATGGCTCGCTCCGGTTCAGGGCTGGCTGGTGCGGCTGTACTCGTTCTGGCCGTACTGGGCGCGGGCGCGCAGCTGCTGGGTCCAGCCGTTGGCATCGCCCGCCTGCCAACCCGGCTGCGCATAGGGACTCTGGCCCACGCCCTGATGGGCTGGCTGGTCGGACTTGATGCCGCCGCCGAGCTGCTGCGGCTTTTCGCCGCAGGCCGACAGCGCGAAGGCGGCGCACAAGGCGCCCAGGGTCAGCAGCTTCGGCTTCATGAGGCGTCTCCTGGCTTGGCCGGCTTGCTGCCGTAGGCGGTGCCCCAGCCCCAGACCTCGGCGCCCTTGCCGCGCTGCACCACCCGGGTGCGGAAGATGTCGGCCACCACGTCGCCGTCGCCCGCGAGCAGCGCCTTGGTCGAGCACATCTCGGCGCAGGCCGGCAGCTTGCCTTCGGCCAGGCGGTTGCGGCCGTATTTCTCGAACTCGGCCTGGCTGCCGTTCTCCTCCGGACCGCCGGCGCAGAAGGTGCACTTGTCCATCTTGCCGCGCACGCCGAAAGTGCCCTGGCCCGGGAACTGCGGCGCGCCGAAGGGACAGGCGTAGCTGCAGTAGCCGCAGCCGATGCAGACATCCTTGTCGTGCAGCACCACGCCCTCGTCGGTGCGGTAGAAGCATTGCACCGGGCAGACCGCCATGCAGGGCGCGTCGCTGCAGTGCATGCAGGCGACCGAGATCGATTTCTCGCCCGGCACGCCGTCATTGAGGGTGACGACGCGGCGGCGGTTGACGCCCCAGGGCACCTCGTGCTCGTTCTTGCAGGCGGTGACGCAGCCGTTGCACTCGATGCAGCGCTCGGCGTCACAAATGAATTTCATGCGTGCCATCTCAAGCCCTTTCGACGTTGCAGATCTGCGTCTTGGTTTCCTGCATCATGGTCACGATGTCGTAGCCATAGCCGGTCGCGGTGTTGACCGCCTCGCCGCGCACGATCGGGTGCGCGCCCTCGGGGTAATGCTCGAGCAGGTCCTTGCCCTGCCAGCGGCCCGAGAAGTGGAAGGGCAGGAACACGGTGTCGGGCGCGACGCGCTCGGTCACCAGCGCCTGCACGTTGAGCCGCGCGCCGGTCGGGCTGCTGACCCAGACCCGGCCGCCATTGCGGATGCCGCGCGCGGCGGCGGTGGCCGGGTTGATCTCGACGAACATCTCCTGCTGCAGCTCGGCCAGCCAGGGGTTGGAGCGGGTTTCCTCGCCGCCGCCCTCGTACTCGACGAGGCGGCCCGAAGTCATGATGAGCGGGAACTTCTCGTGCAGCTTCTCCTCGACGTTCTTCTGCTGCAGCGACTTGTAGAGGATGGGCAGGCGCCAGCGGTTCTTCTGGTCGTCATGGGTCGGATACTTGGCGACCAGGTCGGGCCGGATGCCAAAGATCGGCTCGCGGTGCTGCGGGATCGCGTCGGGGAAGTTCCAGACCACGGCGCGCGCCTTGGCGTTGCCGAACGGGTGGCAGCCGTGGTTCTGCATGAAGACGCGGATCATGCCGCCGCTGGAGTCGGTCTTCCAGTTCTTGCCCTCGGCCTTGGCCTTCTCGGCGTCGGTGAGCTCGTCCCACCAGCCCAGCTTCTTGAGCAGCACATGGTCGAGCTCGGGGTAGCCGGTCGTGATGTCGGCGCCCTTGGAGTGCGAGCCGTCCTCGGCCAGCAGGCTGACGCCGTCCTTCTCGACGCCGAAGTTGGCGCGGAAGTTGCCGCCACCCTCCATCACGTGCACCGAGGTGTCGTAGAGGTTGGGCGATCCCGGGTGCTTGAGCTCGGGCGTGCCGTAGCAAGGCCAGGGCAGGCCGAAATAGTCGCCCGTCAGGTCGTAGCCGGTCTCGGCATCGACCACCTTGCCCTTGCACTTGAGCGTCTTGACGTCGAAGGCGTGCATGTTGCGCATGTGCGCCTTGAGACGCTCCGGGCTCTGGCCGGTGTAGCCGATGGTCCAGACGCAGCGGTTGATCTCGCGCAGGATGTCCTCGATCACCGGCTCGTCCTGGCCCTTGACCTGCTGCAGCTTGACGTTCTTGACCAGCTCCTGGTCGAAGCCGAGCTTCTGCGCCAGCTGGTACATGATCATGTGGTCGCTGCGGCTCTCCCACAGCGGGTCGATCACCTTCTCGCGCCACTGCAGCGAGCGGTTGGACGCGGTGCAGGAGCCGCTGGTCTCGAACTGGGTCGCCGCCGGCAGCAGGTAGACCGCGCGGTCGGGATTGAGGTCGGCGGCATCGCCCGGCATGGCCGCCATCGCGGCGGTGGCGGACGGATAGGGATCGACCACCACCAGCAGGTCGAGCTTGTCCATCGCGCGCTTCATCTCGAGGCCGCGCATCTGCGAGTTGGGTGCATGGCCCCAGTAGAAGACGCCGCGCAGGTTCGGGCCCTGGTCGATATGCTCGTTCTTCTCGAGCACGCCGTCGATCCAGCGCGAGACCGTGATGCCGGGCTTGGTCATCTGGCCTTCGGCGTACTGGGCCTTGATCCACTCGTAATCGACGCCCCAGGCGGCAGCGAAATGCTTCCACGAACCTTCGGCCAGGCCGTAGTAGCCCGGCAGCGAGTCGGGGTTGGGGCCGACGTCGGTCGCGCCCTGCACGTTGTCGTGGCCACGGAAGATGTTGGTGCCGCCGCCGCTCTTGCCGATGTTGCCCAGCGCCAGCTGCAGCAGGCAGGAGGCCCGCACGATGGCGTTGCCGATGGTGTGCTGGGTCTGGCCCATGCACCAGACGACGGTGCCGGGGCGGTGCTGGTGCAGCAGGGTGGCGACGCGCAGCACCTGCTCCTCCTTGACGCCGCAGGCCTCCTCGACCTTGTCGGGCGTCCACTTGGACAACACCTCGTCGCGCACCTTGTCCATGCCCCAGACCCGGTCCTTGATGTAGGCCTTGTCTTCCCAGCCGTTCTTGAAGATGTGGTGCAGGATGCCGAACAGGAAGGGAATGTCGGAGCCGGAGCGGATGCGCACGTACTCGTCAGCCTTGGCCGCGGTGCGGGTGAAGCGCGGATCGACCACGATCATCTTGCAGCCATGCTCCTTGGCGTGCAGCATGTGCAGCATCGAGACCGGGTGCGCCTCGGCGGCGTTGGAGCCGATGTACAACGCGACCTTGCTGTTCTGCATGTCGTTGTACGAGTTGGTCATCGCGCCGTAGCCCCAGGTGTTGGCCACGCCGGCGACGGTGGTCGAGTGGCAGATGCGCGCCTGGTGGTCGCAGTTGTTGGTGCCCCAGAAGCTGACGAACTTGCGCAGCAGATAGGCCTGCTCGTTGCTGTGCTTGGACGAGCCGATGAAGTAGACGCTGTCGGGGCCGCTGGCCGCGCGCAGCGCCTTCATCTTGTCGGAGATCTCGCTCAGCGCCTGGTCCCAGCTGATGCGCTGGTACTTGCCCTTGACCAGCTTCATCGGGTAGCGCAGCCGGTATTCGCCATGACCATGCTCGCGCAGCGAGGCGCCCTTGGCGCAATGCGAGCCGAGGTTGATCGGCGAGTCGAACACCGGCTCCTGGCGCACCCAGACGCCGTTGTCGACCACGGCATCGACGGCGCAGCCGACCGAGCAATGGCTGCAGACGGTGCGGCGCACCTCGATCTTGCGCGCGCCATCGGCCTTGGCATCAGCGGCGGCCTCGGCCTTGCGCACCAGGCTGAGCTGGCCAGCCGCCAGGCCGACGCCCAGGCCCAGGCCGGAGCGGCGCAGGAAACCGCGCCGGTCCATCGTCGGCAGCGCCTGCGCCAGGCCGTGCTGCAGGCGCTGCACCAGGGCGCCGCCATGGGAAGTTGCGCCGCTGGCGCCGCGAGTGGTCTTTCGGGTCAACATCATGGAATCACCTCGCCCGTGGATGAGAGGCCTGCTCAGGCCTGCGGAAGGAGGCCAGCTCAGAGACGAGTGGTCTGGTAGTAGCGCTGGACATGGGCCGAGAGCCGGTAGCCGCTCGGCTCGGGCTGGGCCGGATCGGACGGACTGGCGTCCTTGGCGACCAGGCCGGTGCCGGGCAGGACGGCGGCCACGGCCGCGACGGCACCCACCGTGCCGGCGCCGGCAAACCAGCGCCGGCGGCTGAAGCCGGAATTGGAGGAATCGTTCTTCATATGGTTCTCCGGCAGCCTGCGAGACTGCAATGGCCGTGACCACACTTATGCACGGCATCCATATGTTACTGTAGCGCTGGCCGGGACCGGCGGCAATCCTGCGCTGCAGCAAAGCGGGCTCGGCGGCCCGGGATCGCCTCAGTCGAGCAGGTCGAAGCCCTGGGCCTCGACGGCCATGAAGGCGCGCGTGAAGCCCGCCAGCGCGGCATAGAAAGGCAGGGCTTGCGCCGCGAGCGCGTCGCACAGGCGCTCGGTCCAGGGCTGGAGATGGCGCGCGAAGAAGGCCTGCTGCTGGGTCAGGTTGCAGACCTCGACCTCGTCGCCCGCGATCAGGTAGCGCATCACCTCGCACAGGCAGGCGAAGTGGTCCTCGGTCTCGGGCATGGCGGCGTCGCGCGCCAGGCCGAGCCGGGCCAGGTCCTCGCGCAGCGCGGCCAGCGGCTTCTCGTTCAGGAAACCGCTCAGGTACTCGGAGCCGTAGACGCTGACCGCCGGCTTGCCGACGCCGCCAAACAGCGCATCGAACTCGTCCTGGATCGCGGCATCATCGGCGGCGCGGGCGGCGCCGACCAGCGCGCGCCAGGGTTCCTCGAGGTAGGCGCCGGCGCTGGGCGCCTCGGTCGGAGCCACGCGCAGTTGCGCCAGCAGCTCGGGCGCGGGCGGCGCGTAGAACAGCGCAGCCAGCAAGCCGTAGAGCTCGGCGCGGGCGGTTTCCTCGTCGAGGGCGGAGGACTGGGGCATGGGGTTCATCGCGGGGCTCACAGGTCGGTAATGCGGGACTCGGGCCCGGTGTGGATGTCGATGACGCGGCAGTCGCCGCACATCTTGAGCCGGTCGGCGGCAGCGCCCTGGAACATCGGGTGCGCGCCGAGCCGCGCGATCATGGCGGCGATGCCGCGCTCGGTGCCGAAGGGCTTGTGACAGCGGATGCAGTGGAAGGCCGCCTGCTCGGCGACCACGCGCGGCTCGCGCCGGCTGGGCTCGAGCAGCAGGCGCGGCTCGAGCGTGATCGCCTGCTCGGGGCAGGTGCGCACGCACAGGCCGCATTGCAGGCAGTTCTTCTCGGTGAAGCGCAGCTGGGGCTGGCCGGGGTTGTCCTGCAGCGCGCCGGCCGGGCAGGCGCTGACGCAGCTCAGGCACAGCGTGCAGGCATCGGCATCGACGCGCACGGTGCCCAGCGGTGCCGCCGCCGGCAAGGGGATGGCCTGCGGCAGCCGGGCCAGCGGCGCCTGGCGCTGCAGCTGTTCGAGCGCCATCTCGAGGGTGGCGCGCTTGTCGGCCTGCAGCGCGAAGCGGGCCGGCTCGCGCACGCCCTGCGCCGGCGCGGCTTGCGCCTCGGCGTCGAGCGCGGCGATGTCGCGCGCATCACGCGCCTGCAGCAGGCGGAAATGCTCGCCGGCATAGCCCAGTCCGGCCAGCAGCGACTGGGCGACTTCGAGCTGCTCGCGCAGCGCGCGCAGGTAGTCGGGTGCTTCGGCGTCGGTGGCCAGCAGCCAGACCTGGCTGGCGCCCTGCGCGATGGCGGAGAGCCAGAACTCGATGCCGAGGCTGGCGACATGGCGCAGCGGCCAGGGCAGCACGCGCGCCGGCACGCCGTTGAGGCTGCGGTCGAGCCGGGCGGCGCGGCCCCAGTCGTCGATCAGACGGCTGCCGGCCTCGTCGCTGTGCAGCAGCAGGACGGCATCGCGCCCGCCCGCGCGGGCATAGGTGGAGAGCAGGCGGCGCAGCTTGTCGCCCTGGTGCGCCAGGCTGGGGTAGCCGTAGGACAGCGCCCCGCTCGGGCAGACCGTGCTGCAGGCGCCGCAGCCGGCGCACAGGTGCGGATCGACCTGGATCTGGGCCCGCGCCCGGTCGGCGCCGCTGCTGCGGCTGGAAATGGCGGAGGCCGAACAGATGTCGATGCAGGCGCTGCAGCCGGTCTTGCCGTTGCGGCCATGGGCGCACAGGCGGGACTGGTACTGGACGAAGCGCGGCTGCTCGAACTCGCCGACCAGCTCGCGCAGGCTCAGCAGCGCGGCGAGCTGCTTCTCGGCATCGGCCTTGGGCGGCAGGTGGAAATAGCCTTGCGGCTTCTGGTGCTGGCTGAAGGCCGGGGTCTCGCGCAGGTCCAGCACCAGGTCGAAGCGCTCGCTCTGGGACTGCGGCGCGCGCTGGAAGTCGATCGCGCCGGCCGCCTCGCAGACGCGCACGCAGTCGCGGTGGCCGCTGCAGGCCTGCAGGTCGACCTGGTAGTCGAGGCCGATCGCGCCTTCGGGGCAGGCATCGATGCAGGCGTTGCAGCGGGTGCAGAGGTCGAGCGCGATGGGATTGTTCGCGCTCCATTCGAGCTCGAAGGCGCCGAGCCGTCCGCTCAGGCGCTGCAGCTGGCCGGCCAGCACCGGATGGCGCCGCTCCTGGCGCCCGGCGCCGCCGGTGGCAAACAGGGTCAGCTCGAGCGCGTCGTCGAGCCGCTCGGCCAGCGCCTCGGCGCGCTCGAGCGGACCGATCACGAGCAGCCGGCCCTCGCTGCGAAAGCTCACGCTCGGCACCGGATCGGGCTCGGGCAGCCGGGCCAGCGCGAGCAGCGCCGCCATCTTCGGGCTGGCCTGCTTGCCCTCGCGGCCCCAGCCGCCGGTCTCGCGCAGGTTGACGAAGCGGATCGGACGCGACTCGGGCGCACCTTCGGTCTGCGCCGCCAGCTCGTTGAACAGGCGGCGCTCCTGGGTGCAGGCGACCACCAGGGGTTGCGGACTGCCATCCCTGACTGCGCGCTGGAAGGCGGGGGCCTCGCGCCGGCACAGGGTGCTGTGCTCGACCAGTGTTTCGCCCAAGGCGCGACCCAAGGCCGGCACGTCGAGCGGGAGGGTGCGGTTGCAGTTGCAGATCAGGGTGGTCATGGGGCGGGATCGGAAGACGGCTGGGCCCTTGCGGGTGCTTCGGGTGCGGGATCGAGCGCGTCGGCAGCTGCCTGGTGGGGCTCGGGCCGGGCGGCGGCGCTGGCCTGGCTGGCACTGGGGGCAGCCGCCTCGGCCAGCGGCGCTGGCTGACTGGCGGGGTCAGGCGCAGCAGCGGCAGCGCGGGTACTGGACGGCGTCGGGAAATGCGCCTCGAGCAACTCGCGCGCGAGCGCCAGCGGCAGCGGGTCGGGCTTGGAGTAGTCGTCGATGTAGATGTCGAGACCGTCCATCACGTTGAAATGCGGATCGCTGAACAGCTGCTTGAAGGCGGCGTTGCGGACCTCGGGCGCGACCGCGCGCGCGACGAAGGGCCGGAAGTCGGAGTCCGGCGTGAGCTGCCGCGCGTCATGCAGGGTGGGTGCTGGCAGCGCTGGTTCCGCCTGGCCGGTCGATCCGGCAGATCCAGGCGAGGCGGCGGGGTCGGCGGCAAGGCTGCCTGGGGCCGGTGTCGCGCGGGCCTGGAACGAAGCCGGGACTGATGCCGGAACTGGGGGCCTGGGCGCAGGCGCTGTGGGTGCGAACTCAGGCTCGGGCGGCAGCGGCGCGCCCGAGCGCGCCTGCGCCTTGCGCTTGGCCCAGCGGCCCAGGAAGCCGTCGGAGTCCCCCGTCATGCGGCATTGCCGCCACGGCGGCGGCGCTCCCCGGTGCTGATGCTGACCGGATTGCCGAAGCGGTCGGCCAGCGGCTGGAAGCTGGCGGGCCGCTGGCGGCGCTTGGGCTCGGGCCGGTAGCGCGCCTCGACATAGGCCGCCAGCCAGGCGACGACAGCCGCCGGCGCCGGCACCTGGTCGACCCGCTCCTGCGCGTCGAGCCAGCGGCCGGCGTCGTGGTAGCTCAGGGTCGCGATCTGCGGCAGCGGCGCGGGAGAGCCATCGGGCAGCACGGCCTCATCGGGCCGCCACATCACCCAGCAACAGGGCTGGGGCGAGCTCAGGTTGAGGTAGTAGCCCTCGAGATCGTCGGGATGAAGCTCGAGCGCCAGACCCGGATAGAGCCAGTGGCTGGCCTGATCCGACGCGCCCGATGCGCCGGCCGCGGACTCGAGCGGCAGCGGACCGGCAGCAGCCGGCAGATCCTGCGCATCGAGCGACAACAGTGCCTCGCCGCTCAACACATCGGCCAGCACCCAGCGCCAGCTCTGCCAGCGGCTCATCGGACCGCTGACGGGCTCGCGCCGCATCACCACGGCGACCTCGACCCGGTTCGGCGCGCCGGCCTGCATGGTTCAGCTGTCCTTGGAGATGGTGATGGTCGGGAACTTGGACGAAAAGTCCTTGGCCCGCTGCGCGACCTTGACCGCGACCTGGCGCGCCACCGCCTTGTACAGGCCGGCGACCTCGCCATCGGGATCGGCGACCACGGTCGGACAGCCGCTGTCGGCCTGCTCGCGGATCTGCAGCTTCAGCGGCAGCGCGCCCAGGTAGTCGAGGCCGAGCTCGGCCGCCATGCGCTGGCCGCCATCGGCGCCGAACAAATGCTCGACATGGCCGCAGTTGGAGCAGACATGGACTGCCATGTTCTCGACCACTCCCAGGATGGGCACGCCGACCTTCTCGAACATCCTGACGCCCTTGCGCGCGTCGAGCAGCGCGATGTCCTGCGGCGTGGTGACGATGACGGCGCCGGTGATCGGCACGCGCTGGCTTAAAGATAGCTGGATGTCGCCGGTGCCGGGCGGCATGTCGACGATCAGATAGTCGAGGTCGTCCCAGTTGGTCTGGCGCAACAGCTGGTCCAGCGCCTGGGTCGCCATCGGGCCGCGCCAGATCATGGCCTCGTCCTTGTCGACCAGGAAGCCGATCGAGTTGACCTGCACGCCGTAGTTGCGCAGCGGCTCCATCAGCTTGCCGTCCAGGCTCTCGGGGCGGCCGGTGATGCCCATCATGGTGGGCTGGCTCGGGCCGTAGATGTCGGCATCCAAGATGCCGACGCGCGCGCCCTCGGCGGCCAGCGCCAGCGCCAGGTTGGCTGCGGTGGTGCTCTTGCCCACGCCGCCCTTGCCGGAGGCCACCGCGATGATGTTCTTGACGCCCGGGAGCAATTGCACGCCGCGCTGGACCTGGTGCGCGGTCACCTTGCTGTGGATGGACACCGAGACATTGCCGACGCCGGCGACGCCGCGCGCGGCCTGGACCAGCGCCTCGCGCAGCGCCGGGATCTGGCTTTGTGCCGGATAGCCGAGCTCGACCTCGAAGGCGACGCTGTCGCCCTTGACTTGCAGGTTCTTCAAGGCCTTGCTGGACACGAAGTCGCGGCCGGTGTTGGGGTCGATGACGGTTTGCAGCGCTGCCAGCAGCGCCTGTTGGTCGATGGCCAAGTTTTTTCTCCAGCTGAACATGGAAGCGATTGTGCCCGCATCCCGCCTCAGGCCCGATACCCATGCCCCCAGCGCGGACCAGGGCAATCGCAGGGCGCGCACCGATAAAATCATCGGATTAGTCAACGCCGACAGGTTCAAACCGCATGCCCAGTCCGAATCGCCGCTTCTTCGTCACCACCGCCCTGCCCTACGCCAACGGCAACTTCCACATCGGCCACATCATGGAGTACATCCAGGCCGACATCTGGGTGCGCCTGCGCCGCCTGCAGGGCCACGAGGTGCATTTCGTCGGCGCCGACGACGCGCATGGCGCGCCGATCATGATCGCGGCCGAGAAGGCCGGCATCACGCCGCAGCAATTCGTCGCCAACATCGCGGCCGGCCGCGCGCAGTACCTCGACGGCTTCAACGTCAGGTTCGACAACTGGCACAGCACCGACGGCCCCGAGAACCACGAGCTCGCGCAGCAGATCTACCGCGACCTGAAAGCCAACGGCCTGATCAGCAGCAAGACCATCGAGCAGTTCTTCGACCCCGAGAAGAGCATGTTCCTGCCGGATCGCTTCATCAAGGGCGAATGCCCGAAATGCGGCGCCAAGGACCAGTACGGCGACAGCTGCGAGAGCTGCGGCGCGGTCTACGCGCCGACCGAGCTCAAGAGCCCCTACTCGGCGCTGTCGGGCGCGACGCCGGTGCTGCGCACCTCCGAGCACTACTTCTTCAAGCTCAGCGACCCGCGCTGCATCGAGTTCCTCGAGAACTGGACTTCCGAGCCGGGCCGGCTGCAGCCCGAGGTGCTCAACAAGATCAAGGAATGGTTCGCCAAGGACGAGGAAGGCAATGGTGGCCTGGGCGACTGGGACATCAGCCGCGACGCGCCCTACTTCGGCATCGAGATTCCCGACCTGCCCGAGGGCTCGCCGCGCAAGTATTTCTACGTCTGGCTCGACGCGCCGATCGGCTACCTGGCCTCGCTGAAGAACTACCTGGGCAAGATCGGCGTCGACTACGACCGCTACATCGCCGACCCGGCGGTCGAGCAGGTGCACTTCATCGGCAAGGACATCACCTACTTCCACACCCTGTTCTGGCCCGCGATGCTGCATTTCAGCGGCCGCAAGACCCCGAGCCAGATCAATGTGCACGGCTTCATCACCGTCAACGGCGGCGAGAAGATGAGCAAGAGCCGCGGCACCGGCATCGACCCGCTCAAGTACCTGAAACTGGGCATGAACCCCGAGTGGCTGCGCTACTACCTGGCGGCCAAGCTCAACAGCCGCAACGAGGACGTCGACTTCAACCCGGACGACTTCGCGGCCCGCGTCAACTCGGATCTGGTCGGCAAGTACATCAACATCGCGTCGCGCGCGGCCGGCTTCCTGTCCAAGCGCTTCGGCGGCCAGCTGGCGGCCATCTCGCCCGACGGCGAGACCCTGCTCGATCAGCTGCAGACCGCGGTACCGGCTATCGTCGAACTCTACGCCGAGCGCGAGTACGGCAAGGCGATCCGCGAGGTGATGGCGCTGGCCGACCGCGTCAACGAGTATGTCGACGCCAACAAGCCCTGGGAGCTGGCCAAGAAGGAAGGCATGGAAGCCCGGCTGCAGGATGTCTGCACCACCTGCGTCGAGGCCTTCCGCGTGCTGACCGCCTTGCTCAAGCCGGTGCTGCCGGCGCTGGCCGCCAACGTCGAGGCCTTCCTGCAATGCGTGCCGCTGGACTTCGACAACGCGACCCGCGTGCTGGGCGCCGGCCATGTCATCGGCAACTACCAGCACCTGATGCAGCGCGTCGACATCAAGCTGCTCGAAGCCCTGTTCGAGCCGCCGGCCGCGCCCGAGCCGGAAAAGCTGATCCCGGGCGGCGAGGAGATCGCGCCGACCATCTCGATCGACGACTTCGCCAAGGTCGACCTGCGCATCGCGCGCATCGAGAACTGCGAGCCGGTCGAGGGCTCGACCAAGCTGCTGCGCCTGACGCTCGACGTCGGCGAGGGCCGCACGCGCAACGTGTTTTCCGGCATCGCCAGCATGTACAAGCCCGAGGACCTGATCGGCAAGCTGACCGTGATGGTCGCCAACCTGGCGCCGCGCAAGATGAAGTTCGGTGTCAGCGAGGGCATGGTGCTGGCCGCCAGCCACGCCGACGAGAAGGCGCAACCCGGCATCCATGTGCTGCAGCCCTGGCCGGGCGCGCAGCCGGGCATGCGCATCCACTGAACCGTCGTGACCGCCTCCGGCCCCAGGACCGGGGCGGCTCCAGCGGCGCCAGCTCCCGAGCCTGGCGCCAAGCGATTGGCAAAACCCTGGCTGGCCCATGAACGGGCCGCTGGGTAGAATCCCATTTTTCACACCGTGGTCCGATACTGACATGAGCCTCTTCGCACGCCCCCACTACACCTCCGAAGCCACGCAGTTCATCGAATCGCTCAAGGCCAAGCGGCCCGAACTCGACGCCCAGCAACGCGAAGGCCGCGCCCTGCTGTGGGAGCAAAGCGTGGACCGTGACTGGAATGCCGACGCCAACGAAGGCCGCGTCAAGCAGCAACCCTACGTCTACCAGACCGAACCGACGCTGCGCTGAACCCCGGCGCGGGCCTGAATGAACGACGCGCCCACCCTGGACGACAAGCTGCCCGAAGCCTTGGCCGACCGGCCTAGCGGCGCGCCCGGACCGGTCGATCCGGTGGCCTTTGCACGCCTGTACGGCGAGCCGCTGTTCGCGCTGCCGACCGATCTCTACATCCCGCCCGACGCGCTCGAGGTCTTCCTGGACGCCTTCGAGGGCCCGCTCGACCTGCTGCTGTACCTGATCCGGCGCCAGAACTTCAACATCCTCGACATCCCGATGGCCGAGCTCACGCGCCAGTACCTGGGCTATGTCGAGCAGGTGCGCGCGCGCAACCTCGAGCTGGCGAGCGAATACCTGCTGATGGCCGCGATGCTGATCGAGATCAAGTCGCGCATGCTGCTGCCACAGCGCCAGGCCGCCGCCGGCGAGGAAGTCGAGGACCCGCGCGCCGAGCTGGTGCGCCGGCTGCTCGAGTACGAACAGATCAAGATCGCCTCGCGCCAGCTGGCCGAGGTGCCACAGCTCGGGCGCGACTTCCTGGCCGCTTGCGTCCATGTCGAGCAAGCGCAGGACCTGCGACTGCCGGACGTGAGCCCGGCCGAGTTGCAACAGGCCTGGCGCGACATCCTGCGCCGCGCCAAGCTGGTGCAGCACCACAGGATCAGCCGCGAGGCGCTCTCGGTGCGCGAGCACATGAGCCTGGTGCTGCGCCGGCTGCAGGGCCGGCGCTTCGTCGAATTCGCCGAGCTGTTCGAACTCGACCAGGGCATTCCGGTGCTGGTCGTCACCTTCATCGCGATGCTTGAGCTGGCCAAGGAAACCCTGATCGAGATCACCCAGGCCGAAGCCTTCGCCCCCATCTATGTCCGGCTGGCCTACACGCCGGCCTGAAGCTTGCCACCATGAACGCCACCCCACACCCGTCCGCCCCCACCACCCGCCGCTTCGACGTCGTCATCGTCGGCAGCGGCCTGGCCGGCCTGAGCACCGCCCTGCTGCTGCCGCCCCATCTGCAGGTCGCCATCCTGACCAAGCGCACCATCGCCGACGGCTCAAGCGGCTGGGCGCAGGGCGGCATCGCGGCCGTGCTGGCCGACGACGACAGCTTCGAAGCCCATGTGCAGGACACCTTCGTCGCTGGCGCCGGCCTGTGCGACCCGGCCGCGACCCGCTTCACGGTCGAGCACGCGCCCGAGGCGATCGCCTGGCTGCGCGCGATGGGCACCGAGTTCACCCAGCATGACGGCGAGCTGCACCTGACGCGCGAGGGCGGCCACAGCCACCGTCGCATCGTGCATGCGGCCGACGCGACCGGCGCGGCGGTCCAGCACACCCTGATCGACCGCGTGCGGCTGGCGCCCAATGTCCAGGTGTTCGAGAGCCATGTGCTGGCCGACCTGATCCTGAGCGACAAGCATGCCGTGGGCAGCTCGGACGGCGTCGGCGCGGAGCGCCGCTGCCTGGGCGCCTACGCCTTCAACGAGGACACCGACGAGGTCGAGGCCTTCGTCGCGCCGCACACCGTGCTGTGCACCGGCGGCGCGGGCAAGGTCTATCTCTACACCTCCAACCCCGACACCGCGACCGGCGACGGCATCGCGGCGGCCTGGCGTGCCGGCTGCCGGGTCGGCAACATGGAATTCATCCAGTTCCACCCGACCTGCCTGTACCACCCCGACGCCAAGAGCTTCCTGATCAGCGAGGCGGTGCGCGGCGAAGGCGGCCTGCTCAAGCTGCCCGACGGCACCCGCTTCATGCCGGCGCATGACGAGCGCGCCGAGCTCGCGCCGCGCGACGTGGTCGCGCGCGCGATCGACTTCGAGATGAAGAAGCACGGCCTGGACTGCGTCTACCTCGACATCTCGCACCAGAGCCCGGAGTTCCTGCACGAGCATTTCCCCAACATCCTGGCGCGCTGCGCCGAGCTCGGCATCGACATCACCCAGGAGCCGATCCCGGTCGTGCCGGCGGCGCACTACACCTGCGGCGGTGTCGTCACCGACCTCAATGCGCGCACCGACCTGGCCGGCCTCTACGTGGTCGGCGAGGCCAGCTGCACCGGCCTGCATGGCGCCAACCGGCTGGCCAGCAACTCGCTGCTCGAGTGCATGGTGTTCGCGCGCGCCGCGGTGGCCGACATGGCCGCCCAGCCGGTGGCCGAGATCCCGGCCATCAAGCCCTGGGACGACAGCCGCGTGATCGACGCCGACGAGCAGGTCGTGCTATCGCACAACTGGGACGAGCTGCGCCGCTTCATGTGGGACTATGTCGGTATCGTGCGCTCGACCAAGCGGCTCGAGCGCGCCGCGCGCCGCATCGCGCTGCTGCAGGCCGAGATCGCCGAGTTCTACAAAAGCTACCATGTCTCGCGCGACCTGCTCGAGCTGCGCAACCTGCTGCAGGTGGCCGACCTGATCGTGCGCTCGGCCCAGGCGCGCAAGGAAAGCCGCGGCCTGCACTTCAGCCGCGACTACCCCGAGCTGCTGGCCGAGGCAGTGCCGACGGTGCTGGTGCCCTGAAATAAGAGTGCTCTACCAGGTCAGGAAGACCGATGACTGACGAAGTGCTGGCCCACAAAGCAGCGCTGATCGAGCGTAGCGTGAGTCGCGCACGCGAGGAATACGCGGCCGCCGGCGAGCATTTCGACACCGACTACACGCGCCAGGATGCCGCGGTACTCAACATCCAGCGCGCCTGCGAAGCGGCGCTCGACATGGGGCAGCACCTGGTCCGGCGCGAGAAGCTCGGACTACCCCAGAGCTCACGTGACGTGTTTGAACTGCTGGCGCGCGCCGGCTGGATCGAAGCGAAGCTGGCCAATTCGCTGCAGAAAATGGTCGGATTCCGCAACCTGGCGGTGCACGACTACCAGAGCCTGCTGCTACCCATCACCGCGCGCGTGATCACACAGCACCTCGGTGAGTTCCTGGACTACAGCGCTGCGTTGATCCGGCGCGACGCTGCATGAGCGATCTGGCCGCGCGCACCGGCCAGCCGGCCCAATCCATAGCAGCGATACAGCAGGTGCTAGCCGCCTGCTGAACGCTTCAGCCAGCCCCAGACGCCGTCAGGCCAGCCGCATCTCGAAGGCATTGAGCGTCATCGCCACAAAGGCGTAGTAGCCGACGATGCCGACCAGCTCGACCATGCCGCGCTCGCCAAAGGCGGCAATGCCCTGGCGGTACAGCGCGTCGCCGATGCGGTGGGTAGCGAGCAGTTCGGTCGCCAGCCGATGCAGCAGGCGCTGGCGCTCGTCCGTGAGTACGGGGCTGGCAGCAGCGCGGATGTTCGCGATCGCCTCGGGCGACAGCCCGGCCTGCAGCGCGATCGGCTCGTGGATCTGCTGCTCGCCCGGGCAGTGGAAATGCGCTGCCACGCACAGGATCAGCAGCTCGGACTCGACCAGCGCGAACCCGGTCTGGTAGCGGCAGAAGGCCCCGAGCTTTTCGGCGGGCGAGGCCAGCGCCGGGCTGTGCATCCAGGCCAGGAAGGGGCCGCTGAGGTTGCCGCGGGTCGACAGGATCGAGTCATGCACCGCGCGCTGCGCGGCATCGAAGCGGCTGGTTTCGGGCAGGGGAAGGCGGGATTGCATCGCGGATACCTTGGAATGCCTCGGCATGTGGCGCGCCGGCCTCAGGCCGCAGGCAGGGGCGTGCCCTGGTGTGCGTGCAGGCGCCATTCGCCGTCGGCGCCGCACGCCCAGACCGTCATGAACAGGCTGGCGACGCTCTTGCGCTGGCCGTCCTTGCTGACCAGGGCGCTCATGCGGCCGCTGACCGTCGCCGCCTGCTGCAGGAGCTGCACCTGCAGCTCGGAGAAATCGAGCTCGAGGTAGCGCAGGCTGCCGCCCGCGAGCTTGGCCAGGTAGCTGTCGCGCCGGTCGCAGGCTCCGGTGGAATGCACGTAGACCAGCCCTTCGGCCAGCAGCCGCTGCAAGGCGGGCAGGTCGCCCGCCAACAGCGCCTGCCGACGGCGCTCCTCCAGCGCCAGCAGCATGGGAACGCTGCTCATGGCTCAGTCCAGCTTGATGCCGGTGCCACGGATGGCCTGGCCCCAGAGCTGGCTGTCCTGCTTGAGGAAGGCCGTGAACTCGGCCGACGTCTGCGCCTTGAGCTCGCCGCCATAGGAGCGCCACTTGGCGATCAGGTTGGGGTTCTGCGCCGTGGCCTTCTGCATCGCATCGGCCAGCTTGTTGACGACAGGCGCTGGCGTGCCGGCCGGGGCAAACAGGCCGATCCAGGCGGTGGGGCTGTAGTCGGGCAGTCCGGCCTCGGCAAAGGTCGGCACCTCCGGGAAGTTCGGGTGACGGCTCTTGCCAGTGATGGCCAGGATCTTGAGCTTGCCGGCCTTGACATTGCCGATCGCTGCCGGCAGCGCATCGAAGATCACCTGCACCTGGCCGCCGACCAGGTCGCCGTAGGGGCTGCTGGTGTTGTAGGGCACGAAATCGATCTTGACCCCGGCATTGGCGGCAAACCACTCCCCTGCCAGATGCGAATAGCTGCCGATGCCCGAGGTCGCGGCGACCACCGAGCCCGGTTGCTTCTTCAGGCGCTCGATCAGCTCCTTGGCGCTGCCCTCCTTCACGCTGGGGTGGGCGGTCAAGGCGGTGTTGAGCAGGCCGACGATGCTGACCGGGGTGAAATCGCGGTCGGCCTTGTAGGGCACCTTGCTGTAGAGGTGGGGCACCACCGACAGGGCGGTGGTCGGCCCCATCACCAGGGTGTAGCCATCGGGGGCTGCCTTGGCCGCAGCTTCCATGCCGATCATGCTGGACGCGCCCGGGCGGTTCTCCACGATCACCGAGCTGCCCAGCACCTTGCCCAATTCGGTGGCGATCTCGCGGGTGTTGGCATCAGGTCCGGTGCCCGCGGGGAATGGCGCAATGATCCGGATCGGCTTGCTCGGGTAGTCCTGCGCCAAGGCAGGCCAGGCACTGAGACAGGCCAGGGTCAGGGCGGCCAGGCCCAGGCGGCGGGTGATGCGGTTCATGCAGAAGTCTCCTGTATCGGTTGGGTAGTGGCTAGCGGTCAGGTCACATTCTCTAAAAAACTGTTTTTTCTCATATTAGGATAATCCACTAGTTTTTTATGATTTTTAAATCATAGAATTTCTCAAATTCTTAAGAGGAGATAGCAGTGACCCGTCCCTTCAGTCAGCGCCAGTCGCTGGTGTTCAGCCACATGGGCTTCTATGTGCAGGATCTGGAACGCATGGCGCGCTTCTACAAGGAAGTGCTGTGCTTCTTCGAGACCGATCGCGGCGACCTGGGTCCGGTGCAGCTGGTGTTCCTGAGCCGCGACCCGTCCGAGCACCACCAGATCGTGCTGGCCAGCGGCCGCCCGGCTGACCTGTCATTCAGCGTGATCAACCAGATCTCGCTGCGCGTGCCTGACCTGGCCACGCTGCGCGAAGTGCAGCGCCGCGTGTCAGCCGAGCCGGACGTGAGCGAACTCGTCAGCGCCACCCATGGCAACGCGGTGTCGATCTACTTCCGCGATCCGGAAGGCAATCGGCTGGAGGTGTTCCTGGACATGCCCTGGTACTGTGAGCAGCCGCTGCGCGAGCCGATCGACCTGTCCCAGAGCGACGAAGCCGTGCTGGCCGCCGCCGAAGCGCTGGCACGCAGCCGGCCCAAGTTCCGCAGCCGCGCCCAGTGGCAGGCCGAGATGGAGCAACTCATGGGATACCAGGCATGAACAACACGGTTTACGACGTGGCCATCATCGGCTATGGCCCGGCGGGTGCGACGCTGGCCAACCTGCTGGGCCAGTACGGTCTGTCGGTACTGGTGCTCGAGCGCGAGGCCGGCATCTATCCGCTACCGCGCGCCATCCACTTCGACGGCGAAGTCATGCGCGTGTTCGAGACCGCCGGCCTGCGCTCCGAGGTCGAGGCCATCTCGCGCCCGGGGCTCAAGGGCATGCATTTCAACAATGCCGCCGGCGAAACCCTGCTGATCCGCGCCGGCACCAGCGCGCGCGGCCCGCACGGCTGCGCCAACAACCACTATTTCCACCAGCCCGAACTCGAAGCCGTGCTGCGCGACGGCCTGCGCCGCTACCCCCGGGTACAGGTGCGCACCCGCCACGAGGTCACGGCGATCGAGGACGGTGCCGACGTCGCCACCCTGCAGGTGACCGACCTGCAAGCCGGGCAGTCCCAGGCGGTGCGGGCGCGCTATGTCGTCGGCTGCGACGGCGCCCGCTCGATGGTGCGCAAGGTGATGGGTTCGACCATGAAGGACCTGGGACTGCAACAGTCCTGGCTGGTGTTCGACGTCCAGCTCAAGACCGAGGTGCCCAGCCTGCCCGACCACACGGTGCAGCACTGCGACCCGGCCCGCCCCATGACCTACTGCAACGTCACGGGCAAGCGTCGCCGCTGGGAAATCATGCTGATGCCGGGCGACGACCCCGAGCAGTTGGTCCAGCCCGACACGCTGTGGCGGCTGGTGGCCAAGTGGGTCACGCCCGAGCAGGCCGACATCGAGCGCGCCGTGATCTACACCTTCCGCTCGCTCATCGCCGAGGACTGGCGCCAGGGTCGCCTGCTGCTGGCCGGCGATGCCGCGCACCAGACCCCGCCCTTCCTGGGTCAGGGCATGTGCGCGGCCATCCGGGATGCCTCGAACCTGGCCTGGAAGCTCGATGCCGTGCTGCGCGGCCGCGCCGACCCGGCACTGCTCGACAGCTACGAGAGCGAACGCTCGCCGCATGTGCACGCCTTCATCGAGCTGGCGGTCAAGCTCGGCGACATCATCCAGACCACCGACCCGCAGGCCGCGCGCGAGCGCGATGCCCGCTTCAAGGCCGGCCAGCCCGAGATCTTTCAGTTCCCGGCCCCGCGCCTGGGCCCCGGCATCTGGCAGGGCGAGCAGGCACCGGTGGCGCAGGTGTTCCCGCAGCCCTTGCTGGCCGATGGCCGCCGGCTCGATGCCGCGCTGGGACTGAACTTCGCGGTCATCGGCGACGAGTCGGTGCTGTCGGGTGTGAGCGAGGACACCGAGGCGCGCTGGCAGGCCCAGGGCCTGGTCCGGCTGCCGGCCAGAGACCCGGAACTGCAGGCCTGGCTCGAGCAGCATGGCGTGCGCGCCGTGATGCTGCGCCCGGACCGCTACCTGATGGGGGTGGCCCGCTCGAGCAGCGAGCTCGATAGCATCAGTGCCTGTCTGCCCGCTGCGGCAGCTCTCGTCCACTGATGTTTTCCTGACCACCCATGACCGACAAAGCCGACTCCAGCCTCGCGCGCATGCTCAGCGTGCTCGACCTGTTCTCCGACCAGCGCCTGCACTGGAGCGCCGAGGACATCAGCGAGGCGCTGGGCGTGTCCCTGCCGACCAGCTACCGCTACGTGAAGACGCTCGGCGACGCGGGCCTGCTGCGGCGCGGGCCGGACGCGCAGTTCACGCTGGGGCCGCGCATCGTCGTGCTGGACCACTACATCCGCCAGGCCGATCCGGTGCTGCAGCGCGGCATTCCCTTCATGCGCGAGCTGGTGAAGCAGACCGGCTTCGATTGCGTGGTCTCCAGCCTGTACGGCGACCAGCTGCTCGACACCCACCGCGAGTACGGCAGCATGCCGGCGGACCTGAGCTACGGCCGGGGCCGGCCACGGCCGCTGTTCCTGGGCGGGGCCGCCAAGGTGATCCTGGCCGGCCTGCCCACGCCCCAGCTGCACCGGCTGCTCGACAGCCATCGGGACGAAGTGGCCGCCGCGGGACTGCCGACCGACTGGCCCACGTTTCGGCGCTACTACAGCCAGATCCGCAAGGACGGCCGCTACTTCTCGAACGGTGAACTCGAGCCCCAGCTCGCCGCCCTGGCGGTGCCGCTGCACGACGCCGACGGCAGCGTGATCGGCGCCCTCTCGCTCGTGACCACGGTGCAGCGCATGGCGGTGATCGACCTCGACAAGCTCACCCCGCTGATCCAGCGCGCCGCGCAGGAAATCGCCGCCCGGCTGCGCTGACCCTTTCCTTCTCCACTTGAAAACCAGACCATGAAACTCATCAGCTTCCTGAACCAGGGCGTCCCCTCCTACGGCATCGTCGACGGCGACGAGGTGCTCGACCTGACTCCCATCCTCGGCACCCAGGCGCCTGACCTCAAGACCCTGATCGCCAAGGACCTGCTGGGCGCTGCGGCCGAAGCGGCTAAGACCCACCAGCCCACGCTCAAGTTCTCGCAGCTCGAGCTGCTGCCCGTGATCCCGAACCCGGGCCAGATCTTCTGCATCGGCCTGAACTACGGCGAGCATGTGCAGGAGACCGGCCACAAGGTGACCGAGGCGCCCGCGATCTTCCTGCGCCTGCCCGAGTCGCAGGTGGCGCATGGCCAGGACATCCTGCGCCCGGCCGAATCGCACCGCCTCGACTACGAGGCCGAGATCGCGATCGTGATCGGCAAGGGCGGCCGCCGCATCCAGGAAGAGGACGCCTGGGACCACATTGCCGGCTACAGCTGCTACAACGACGGCTCGGTGCGCGACTGGCAGGTTGCCACCTCGCAGTGGACGCCAGGCAAGAACTTCTACAGGACCGGCGGCTTCGGCCCCTGGCTGGTCAGCAGCGACGAGATCGCCCCCGGCCAGGTCATGCACATGCAGACCATCCTGAACGGCCAGGTGCTGCAGGACACCACCACCGACAAGATGATCCACAGCATCCCGCGCCAGATCGCCTACATCTCCAGCTTCACCCCGCTATCGCCCGGCGACGTGATCGTCACCGGCACCCCGGGCGGCGTGGGCAACAAGCGCAGCCCGCAGATCTTCATGAAGCCCGGCGACATCTGCGAGATCGTGGTCGATGCCATCGGCACGCTGCGCAACGGCATCCGCGACGACGCATGAGCACGGGACCTTTCGCCACCGCTGACGCCAGCGGCTATCTGAGCCGCATGTTGCGCGGCGAAGCGGCCAGGGCGCCGGTGCTGGATCTGCTGGACAGCCGCCTGCAGGGCGTGGATGCGGCAGCCGGCACGCTGACCTCGACCTATCAGGCCGGGGCCGACTTCCTGAATCCGGCGGGCCAGGTCCAGGGCGGCATGCTCAGCGCGATGCTGGACGACCTGACGGCCAGCCTGGTCGACGCCACCCTGGGCGCCGGACAGGGCGTGGCCACGCTGAACCTGAACGTGTCCTTCCTGCGCCCGGCCATGGCCGGCCAGCTGACGGGGGAAGCCCGCCTGCTGCGGCGCGGGCGCGAGGTCTGCCATGTCATGGGCACGCTGCTGCAGGACGGCAAGGAAATCGCGACCGCCGTGACGGTCTGCAAAATCATGCTGGTCCCGGCACGCTAGAACCGGGGGCTGGTGTAGGGCCAGGGGTCCGCCCCCTCACCCCACCAGCAACGCGCCCACATGCAGCGCCACCACGCAGCCCATGCCCACCGTCCAGACCAGCGAACGCAGCGTGGCCTTGTCGGCCAGATAGCAGGCGATATAGCCCAGGCGGGCCAGCACGAAGGCAATCGCCAGCGCGTCCACCCGCACTGGGTCGACGCCGGCATGCAGCGCCAGCAGCACGCCCGAGGCAAAGAACGGGAAGGCCTCGAAACTGTTGGCCTGGGCGGCATTGGCGCGCGCCCGGAATCCCGTGACCTGGGCCAGCCAGGCACGCGGGTTGTGGTTGTCGTAGCCCTTGAGGCCGGCCTTGGCGATGCCAGCGCAGACCACCGGCAGCAGGCCCGCGACCAGCAGGCAGAGGTAGGACCATTTCATCGCGGGATACTCCTGTTGCAATGTTGACTCGCGATTGTCGGGGCCGTTGGGAGATTCTGGACCGCTGGCAGCGAATCCCCCATCTTCCAGAGCAGCAGCCAGGCAGCCGTCCCCCGCAGTGGTGGGCAAATGCTTACAATGGCAACTGCTCCGGGGTGTCCGCATATTGCGGGCTGAGATGGCCAGCGCCAAACCCGCGAACTTGATCCGGTTCATACCGGCGGAAGAAGAGCTGTCTTACCCCTTGGTCTCGGATGACCAGGCCTGGCTTGCGCCGGCAACCCATCCAGCCAGCGGGGCGACCTTCGGAGCAAACCCGTCACACCGAAGGAGACCCGCCCCATGAACGCCCCCGCTGACAAATTCCTCGCCGCCTCGGCCCAGGTGGATTCGGCCGCCATCGCGCCGCTGCCAAACTCGCGCAAGATCTACGTCCAGGGTTCGCGCCCCGACCTCCGGGTACCGATGCGCGAGATCGTGCAGTCCGACACGCCGACCGGCTTCGGCGGCGAGAAGAACCCGCCGGTCACCGTCTACGACTGCTCGGGTCCCTACACCGACCCCGACGCACAGATCGACATCCGCTCCGGCCTGGCCGCATTGCGCGCCAACTGGATAGCAGAGCGCGGCGACACCGAGCTGCTGGCCGACCTGAGCAGCGAGTTCGGCCGCGCGCGCGCCGCCGACCCCAGGCTCGACGAGCTGCGCTTCCCCGGCCTGCAGCGCCAGCCGCGCCGCGCCAAGGCCGGCGCCAACGTGACGCAGATGCACTATGCGCGTCGCGGCATCATCACGCCCGAGATGGAGTTCGTCGCCATCCGCGAGAATCTCAAGCGCCAGGAATATGTCGAGTCGCTGAAACGCAGCGGCCCGACGGGCGAGAAGATGGCGCGCCTGCTGACCCGCCAGCACCCGGGCCAATCCTTTGGCGCCAGCATCCCGGCCGAGATCACGCCCGAGTTCGTGCGCAGCGAGATCGCGCGCGGCCGCGCCATCATCCCGAACAACATCAACCACCCCGAATCCGAGCCGATGATCATCGGCCGCAACTTCCTGGTCAAGATCAACGCCAACATCGGCAACTCGGCGCTCGGCAGCTCGATCAACGAGGAAGTCGACAAGATGACCTGGGCCATCCGCTGGGGCGGCGACACGGTGATGGACCTCTCGACCGGCAAGAACATCCACGAGACGCGCGAGTGGATCGTCCGCAACTCTCCGGTGCCGATCGGTACCGTGCCGATCTACCAGGCACTCGAAAAGGTCAATGGCAAGGCCGAGGACCTGACCTGGGAAATCTTCAAGGACACGCTGATCGAGCAGGCCGAGCAAGGCGTGGACTACTTCACCATCCACGCCGGCGTGCTGCTGCGCTACGTGCCGCTGACCGCCGACCGCATGACCGGCATCGTCAGCCGCGGCGGCTCCATCATGGCCAAGTGGTGCCTGGCGCATCACCAGGAGAACTTCCTCTACACCCATTTCGAGGAGATCTGCGAGATCATGAAGGCCTATGACGTGGCCTTCTCCCTGGGCGACGGCCTGCGTCCGGGCTCGATCTACGACGCCAACGACGAGGCGCAACTGGGCGAACTCAAGACCCTGGGCGAGCTGACCCAGATCGCCTGGAAGCACGATGTGCAGGTGATGATCGAGGGCCCAGGCCATGTGCCACTGCACCTGATCAAGGAGAACATGGACCTGCAGCTCGAGCAGTGCAGTGAAGCGCCCTTCTACACCCTGGGCCCGCTGACCACCGACATCGCGCCGGGCTACGACCACATCACCAGCGGCATCGGCGCCGCGACCATCGGCTGGTACGGCTGCGCCATGCTGTGCTACGTGACGCCCAAGGAGCACCTGGGCCTGCCCGACAAGGACGACGTCAAGACCGGCATCATCACCTACAAGCTCGCCGCCCATGCCGCCGACCTGGCCAAGGGCCACCCGGGCGCGCAGATCCGCGACAACGCGCTCTCGAAGGCGCGCTTCGAGTTCCGCTGGGACGACCAGTTCAACCTCGGCCTCGATCCCGACAAGGCGCGCGAGTTCCACGACGAGACCCTGCCCAAGGAGTCGGCCAAGGTGGCGCATTTCTGCTCGATGTGCGGCCCGCATTTCTGCTCGATGAAGATCACGCAGGATGTGCGCGACTTCGCGGCCAAGCAGGGTCTGGCCGAGTCGCAGGCGATCGAGAAGGGCATGGAAGTCAAGGCGATCGAGTTCGTCAAGATGGGCGCCGAGGTCTACCGCCAGGTCTGATCCGCGTCAGGCTTTTGCAAGGAAACGGACCGTCAAGGCGGTCCGTTTCTGCGCTTCTGTCAAAATAGCGCTCCATTTGCCAGAGACCACCATGTTCCGTACCCTGCTCAAATCCAAGATCCACCGCGTCAAGACCACGCATGCCGAACTGCACTACGAAGGCTCCTGCGCGATCGACGAGGACCTGCTCGATGCTTCCGGCATTGTCGAGAACGAGCAGATCCATATCTGGAACGTCGACAACGGCGAGCGTTTCGTGACCTATGCGATCAAGGGCCAGCGCGGCACCGGCATGATCTCGGTCAACGGCTCGGCGGCGCGCCGCGCCGCCGTCGGCGACCTGCTGATCATCGCGGCCTTCGCCCAGGTGCACGAGGACCAGATCGCCAGCCACAAGCCCAAGCTGGTGTTCGTCAACGACCAGAACCAGCAGGTCGAGCTGCGCGACAAGGTCGCGGTGCAGCAGATGTGATCAGGCCAGCCGGGCCGGAATCCAGCCGCGCAGGCTGTTGAGGAAGGCCAGGCCGGTCGCGCGCTGCAGGTCCTCGACCCGCAGCACGGCCTCCTGCAGCCGGCCCTCGCGCAGCGCGGTCTCGCGCCCGACGCCGTCGAGCAGGCCACAGGACAGCGCTGGCGTCAGCCATTGGCCGTCGATCTGCAGCGCGAGATTGCCGCGCGTGCACTCGGTCAGCTCGCCGCGCGAGTTCCACAGGATGGCATCGAACACCCCCGGCTGCGTCGGCGCAGCCGCGTCGTAGTGCGCGCGGCGCGTGGTCTTGTAGCGCACGAACTCGCCCTGTGCGGCCTCGAAGGGCTGCGGCGCCAGCGCCAGCGTGACCTGGGCCGGGCTGGCCTCCATCGCGAAGGCCTGGACCTGGGCCCTGCCCTGCGCG
The DNA here is from genome assembly GCF_002980595.1 of Malikia granosa. Classification (GTDB taxonomy): domain Bacteria; phylum Pseudomonadota; class Gammaproteobacteria; order Burkholderiales; family Burkholderiaceae_C; genus Malikia; species Malikia granosa. The sequence continues at coordinate 4,456 of NZ_PVLQ01000015.1, read as the reverse complement.
TCGAGCAGCAGGCGCACCCGCCACAGCCCTTGCGGATGGGCCGCCACCAGCGCTTGCAGCTGGGCCAGCAAGGCCGCCTGGTCGAGCGGATAGCCGAAATGGTCGGCGGCGCGCTGCAGCCGCGCCAGGTGCTCGGACCGATGGCGCAGCTGGCCGTCGGCCAGCGCCAGCGTCTCGAGCAGCTCGAACGGCTCGCTGGCCCGATCGAGGAAGGCGAGCTTGTGGCGCCATTCCTGCCATTCGCCCTCGGCGGTGGCACCCGAGGTGATGCCGCTGCCGATGCCGCAGCTTAAGCGCTGGCCCTGCGCCGTCACGGTGCGGATCGCGACGTTGAAGGTCGCGTGGCCACCCGGTCGCAGCACGCCGATGGCGCCGCAATAGGCGCCGCGCGGCACCGGCTCGAGCTCATGGATCAGCCGCATGGCCTGCACCTTGGGCGCGCCCGTGATCGAGCCGCAGGGAAACAGCGCGCCGAAGACATCGGCCAGGGTGGTGCCGGGCCGGCTGTCGGCCGTCACGTCCGAGGTCATCTGCCAGATGGTCGGCAACGCCTCGCGGTGGAACAGGCGCGGCACCTTGACCGAATGCGGCAACGCGATGCGCGACAGGTCGTTGCGGATCAGGTCGACGATCATGACGTTCTCGGCCCGCTCCTTGGCGGAGCTGAGCAAGGCGTCGGCATGGGCCTGGTCCTGCTCGGGCGTGGCGCCGCGCACGGCCGTGCCCTTCATCGGGCGCACCAGCAACTTCGAGCCGTCCCAGTCGAAGAACAGCTCGGGCGAGACCGACAGCAGCTGGCGCGTCCCCGTATCGAGGAAGGCCGAATAGCCGCCCGGCTGGGCCCGGCGCAAGGCCGCGTACAGCGCGAGCGGGCTGCCCTGCAGCAGCTGGCCCTCGAGCTGGGCCGTGTGGTTGATCTGGTAGCAGTCGCCGGCGGCGATCGCGGCCTGGATCGCCTCGATGTCGCGCGTGAAGGCCGCGCGCTCGGGGCCGCTGTCCCAGCGGATCTTGACCGGCTGCTGGACGGCTGCAGCGGCGCCGGACGGCAGCAGTTCATCCTCCGGCCAGGGCAGCGCGGCATCGAAGACCGCGAACCAGGCCAGCGGCCCCGTGGCCGGATGGACGCGCAGCGCCGCGTCGAAGGCCGGCGCGGCCTCGTAGGCGACATGGCCCAGGCACCAGCGCCCGGCCAGCGCCTCGGCCTGCACCTGTTCCAGCAGCGGCTTGACCTCGGCCAGCGTGTCGGCCTGCAGCAGGCGCAGCGGCGCGCCGAAGGCGTAGCGCAGGCGCTCGCCCGCTGCGCCCTGCGGCTGGGCGAAGTCGATCAGCGCCGTGACGGCAACCGCCGTCATGCCGCGCCGATGTTGGGCACCAGCGCGCCGGCGTCCTGGCCAGCCTTGTGCGCGGCGGTGAAGGCCAGCATGCGGTCGATCGGCTGGCGCGCGCGCGGGATCAGCTCGGGGTCGACGTGGATCTCGTTGAGGCCGGTCTCGAGCACGCGCGCGACGCCGGCCAGGCTGTTCATCGCCATCCAGGGGCAGTGCGCGCAGCTCTTGCAGGTCGCGCTGTTGCCGGCGGTCGGCGCCTCGATGAAGGTCTTGCCCGGGTTGAGCTGGCGCAGCTTGTGCATCATGCCGTTGTCGGTCGCGACGATGAACTCCTTGGCGTCCATGGTCCTGGCGGCGTTCAGGATCGCCGAGGTCGAGCCGACCGCATCGGCCAGCGCGACCACCTCGGCCGGGCTCTCGGGGTGCACCAGTACCTTGGCGCCCGGATGCTGCTGGATCAGCGCCTCGAGCTCGAAGGCCTTGAACTCGTCATGCACGATGCACGAGCCCTGCCACATCAGCATGTCGGCGCCGGTCTCGCGCTGGATGTAGCCGCCCAGGTGCTTGTCGGGTGCCCACAGGATCTTGTGACCCTTGTCCTTCAAGGCGCTGACGATCTCGAGCGCGCAGCTCGAGGTCACCAGCCAGTCGGACCTGGCCTTGACCGCCGCGCTGGTGTTGGCATAGACCACCACCGTGCGGTCCGGGTGCTGGTCGCAGAAGGCCGCGAAGTCATCGACCGGGCAGCCCAGGTCGAGCGAGCAGTTGGCGTCGAGGTCGGGCATCAGGATGGTCTTCTCGGGCGAGAGGATCTTGGCCGTCTCGCCCATGAAGCGCACGCCCGACACCACCAGGGTCTGCGCCGCGTGGTCGCGGCCGAAGCGCGCCATCTCCAGGCTGTCGCTGACGATGCCGCCGGTCTCCTCGGCCAGGTCCTGCAGGTCCGGGTGCACATAGTAGTGCGACACCAGGACCGCGTTCTTTTCCTTCAGCAGGCGGCGGATCTTGTCCTTGAGCGCGGCGCGCTCCTGCTGGCTCGGCTCTTCGGGCACGCGCGCCCAGGCATGGCGCGTGGTGCAAGCCGGCTGCTCGTAATCGACCTCGATGACCTTGTCCATCTCTCTATGCTCTCTGTTGGGCTTTGGCTGCCGGCAGCGGGAGCCGGCCATGCATGCGGTACGCCCTCCGGAATCGACGACCGCTCTGGACCGCTATTGTCCCGCATCGGCGGCGCCCGCGTGGCGCAGCGGACAAGAAGCTGCTGCGGCAGAAGCGCCCACGGATAGACTAGACTTTGGGCCTCACGGGACACAATCGGAAGAAATTCACACATGAGCGAGACGCTAGCCAGCACCCCCTACGGCACCCTGCCCACGGCTGCTTCGCTGCCGCAGCGCAAGCCGGTCAGCCTGCCGCGCCTGCACGAGATGCGCGAGCGTGGCGAGAAAATCACCATGCTGACCGCCTACGACGCCACCTTCGCCGCCGCGGCCGACAGCGCCGGGGTCGAGACCCTGCTGATCGGCGACTCGCTCGGCATGGTCTGCCAGGGCCTCTCCAGCACCGTCGGGGTCACGCTCGAGACCATGTGCTATCACACCGAGAGCGTCGCGCGCGGCCTGCGCCGGGTCCAGGGCACGGCCTGGATCGTTGCCGACCTGCCCTTCGGCAGCTACCAGGAATCGAAGGAACAGGCCATCCGCAGCGCCTCGGCGCTGATGCATGCGGGCGCGCACATGATCAAGCTCGAGGGCGGCGGCTGGACCACCGAGACCGTGGCCTTCCTGGTCGAGCGCGGCATCCCGGTCTGCGGCCACCTCGGACTGACGCCGCAGACAGTGCATGCACTGGGCGGCTACCGCGTCCAGGGCCGCAGCGACAGCGACGCCCAGCGGCTGCGCCGCGATGCGCTGGCACTGCAGGATGCCGGCGCCGACATGCTGGTACTCGAGATGGTGCCGGCGCTGCTCGCGGCCGAACTGACGCCCGAGCTGTCGCGCTGCCACACCATCGGCATCGGTTCGGGCAATGGCACGGCCGGCCAGGTGCTCGTGATGCACGACATGCTCGGCATGGGCCTGGGCAAGACGCCCAAGTTCGTGCGCAACTTCATGGCCGGCAACGACAGCGTGCGCGACGCGATGGCCGCCTATGTCGCCGCCGTCAAGGACGGCAGCTTCCCCGACAACCGGCTGCACGCCTGGTAAACCCGGCCACCCCTCATTCCGTCGCCTCCAGACCGACTCCGCTCACAGACTCCATGCAAGTCATCCATACCCTCGCCGAGCTGCGCCAGCAGCTGGCCCGCTTCGATTCGCCCGCCTTCGTGCCGACCATGGGCAACCTGCACGACGGCCACCTGGCGCTGGTCCGCCATGCCCGCCAGCTGGGCGACGTGACCGTCGCCAGCATCTTCGTCAACCGGCTCCAGTTCCTGCCGCACGAGGACTTCGACAGCTACCCGCGCACGCTGGAAGCCGACTGCGCCAAGCTCGAAGCAGCAGGCTGCGACATCGTGTTCGCGCCGTCGGAAAAGGAGCTCTACCCGCAGCCGCAGACCTTCAAGGTCCACGCGCCGGCAGCGCTAGGCGACATCCTCGAAGGCCATTTCCGCCCGGGCTTCTTCACCGGCGTCAGCACCGTGGTCATGAAGCTGTTCCAGTGCGTGTTCAGCGAGGCCAAGGGCCAGCGCCACGCGGTGTTCGGCAAGAAGGACTACCAGCAGCTGATGGTGATCCGCCAGCTGGTGCAGCAGTTCGCGCTGCCGGTGACGGTGCATGGCGTCGACACCGAGCGCGCCGCCAGCGGCCTGGCCCTGAGCTCGCGCAACGGCTACCTGTCCGAGGCCGAGCGCAGCGAGGCAACCCAGCTCTCGCTCGCGCTGAAATCCCTGATCGCGGCCGTGCTCGGCGGCGAGCACAACCTGGCCCCGCTCGAGCAGCAGGCGATGCAGGCGCTGGCCGCGCGCGGCTGGCAGCCCGACTACCTGACGGTGCGCCGCCGCGTCGACCTGCAGGTCCCGCAGGGCCACGAGTTCCAGCCCGGCGAGCTGGTCGCGCTGGGCGCGGCACGGCTGGGCAGCACCCGCCTGATCGACAACCTCGAGTTCTAGGGCCTGTTAACACAAT
>NZ_PVLQ01000149.1 GCF_002980595.1 Malikia granosa | reverse complement strand
TGAATTGCGCAACAAAGCCACAAAAAATGCAACGACACCAGAGAATCCAATGCCGAGTTGCCATTTGACTGGCAGGTTCTTGAAGGTGTGGGTCTTTTGCGTCATTTTTTTCCTAACTTACCACTGATCTCTCGGGATAAGCTGTCTCTCTTTTTCATTTGAGCGAACCGGATGCGAGGGGGTATCACAAATAGCCGCAGCCGCGGGCATTGAGAGGGGGGCCGGACAAGGCCTCAAGCGTAGGCAAAAAGGAGGGAGTGCGAGGCCAGGGCTTTGCCCAGCCGCTGCGGAGAAGCCGCGTGCTTCCTTGCACACAGCAAAACCCCGCTGCAAGTGAGATTCAAATGCCTGCCTGGGCTGCTGTCCTGCAGGAGGACGCCCCGTCAGAGTCGGCCCTGCCTGGTACAACGCGCAGCTGAAGAACATAAAAAAGCGGGTTACAGACTCGCAATCTGTAACCCGCTGTTTGTTGTGGTCGGCGTGGTGGGATTCGAACTCACGACCCCTTGCACCCCATGCAAGTGCGCTACCAGGCTGCGCTACACGCCGAAGACTACTATTGTAGGCAGAAAACCCGGCTTTTCACTCGGTGGTCAGAATTTTTCTGATCTCGAGCAGTTCCTGCCGGACCAGGCGCCAGTCCGGGCCGGGTGCGGCCTGGGGCGCAGCGGGCGGCATGACGGGCGTGCTGTCGTTCAGCTCGGCCTCCTGCAGCCGGTTGCGTGCGCCCGGGATGGTGTAGCCCTGTTCGTGCAGCAGCTCGCGGATGCGGCGCACCATCAGCACCTCGTGGTGCTGGTAGTAGCGCCGGTTGCCGTTGCGCTTCATCGGCCGCAGCTGGGTGAATTCCTGCTCCCAGTGGCGCAGCACATGCTGCTTGACACCGCAGAGCTCGGCGACCTCACCGATCGTGAAGTAGCGCTTGGCGGGAATGGGGGGCAGCGGATCGCTCATGGTTCAGGCAGCGTGGATCAGTTGTTCGAGCTTGAGGGCATCGGCG
>NZ_PVLQ01000148.1 GCF_002980595.1 Malikia granosa | reverse complement strand
GATTAATACAACAAAGCCGCGTTAGATTATTTGCATGAAATATAAGTAAAATTCCATACATGAAACCGCCTGATCTGGAACTCTTTCATCCGTCAAAACCAGGTTTTCGCTTCCGTGCGGGCCAGGTCTACCGACGCAAGGATCTGGTGGAGTACTTCCCCAGCGTGGATCGCGATCTGGGCCGCTTCGTGCAGGAGGGCAAGCTGTGCAAGGCTTCGCAAGGTCTCTACTACGTGCCCAAGAAAACCCCTTTTGGCACGGCTCCTCCCGCCGAACAAGCCCTGGTGGCCAAGTTCCTCGAGGATGACCGTTTCCTGCTGTTCAACCCCAGCAGCTACAACAGCCTGGGGCTGGGCACCACGCAGCTCTACAACACCACCGTGGTCTACAACCACAAGCGCCACGGCAAGTTCAAGCTGGCAGGCATGGAGTTCGACTTCCGCGAGAAGCCCAGCTTTCCGAGGCCCAAGCAGGTGAACCGTGAATTCCTGCTGGTGGATATGCTCAACAACTTGGATCAGCTGGCAGAGGACCATGATCAGGTACTGCAACGGGTGCAGGCCAAGCTGCCGACCTTCGACGCCGTTCGGCTCCAGAAGGCCGTCAAGGCCTACGGCTCGGCCCGGACCCGGCGCCTGATGAGCGCCTGGGAGGCCGCTGCACATGGCTGAGGCCAGCCCCGCCAAGAGAAAGAGGCAGACAGCCGTCTTTCTGCACGACCACCCGAACTTTCTGGACCTGATTCGCCAGGTCGCGCAGCAAGAGGGCATCGCCCCCTACCTGATCGAGAAGGACTACTGGCTGATGCACGGCCTGTGGTGCCTGCAGCAACAAGGCTGGACCTTCCAGCTCAAAGGCGGAACCTCGCTGTCCAAGGGCTACAAGCTCATCCAGCGGTTTTCCGAGGACATCGATCTGCGCATAGAGCCGCCTGCCGACAGGGTCGTGCCCGTGGGCAAGAACCAGGACAAGCCGGCACAGATCCAGGCCCGCCAGGCCTACTTTGACTGGTTGTCCGAGCAACTCCAGGTTCGCCCCTTGCCAGGCTTTGCCGGCATCGAGCGCGCACCTGAGTTTGACGATGCCAAGTACCGCAGCGCCGGCATCCGCATGGTCTACCCCGTGGCCACCGACCATCTGTACGGCGTCAAGGAAGGCATCTTGCTGGAAGTGGGCTTCGACGACACCGCCCCGAACCAGCCTTGCGATATTTCCAGCTGGGCGCTGGACGTTGCCCTCAAGAGCACGGTCGCCTTCATCGACAACCGTGCCCTGGGAGTGCCGTGCTACAGCCCGGCTTACACCTTCGTCGAGAAGTTGCAGACCGTCTCCACCAAGTTTCGCAACCAGCAGGCCCTGCAGGCCGGCGGTGCTGACGCGGCAGAGAGTTTCCCCAAGAACTTCCTGCGCCACTACTACGACCTGTATTGCCTGCTGCAAAGCCCCGAGGTACAAGCCTTCATCGATATGTCAGAGTACCAGGATCGCAAGCGAGTGCGTTTTCCGAAGGCCGACAACCTCGACATCGCCAGCAACGAGGCGTTCCTCCTGTCGGATCCGGAGGTGCGGCAACTCTACGCCCGCAAGTACGAAGAAACCAAGGGCCTGTACTACACTGGCCAGGTGCCCTTTGACGCGATCTTGGAGCGCATCGCCCTGCATATCGCCCGGCTCTGACGAGTGTTTCTGAAGACCGTTTTCCGATATTTCGATCGGCGGCAGGGTGAGAGACCCGAGCCGACCCAATGCCCCGGTTGCGCCCTCACTCCCCGAACACCTTGGCCACCTCGCTGAACTGCCGCTTCGCGCTCGAACGCGTGTAGCGGCCCAGCGTCACCGGCGACGCATGCCCCATGGAAGACTGCACCGCATCGGGAGCCGCGCCCTTCTCGATCAGCCGGGTGCCGAACGTGTGGCGCAACCAGTGGGTCGAGGCCTTGTAGAGCTGGCTCTTCTCGTGCTGCGGCAGCGCGCTGGCCGAGACGGCTTTTTCCAGCCAGCGCCTGACGGTCTGGTAGAGCGCCGGATAGGTGATCGGCGTCATCGGGTCCCTGGCCGAGGCCAGGATCGGCGTCTCGGCCGGCGCCTGCAGGAAGTCACCCAGGCCGCGCGCCGCCAGATACTCGTTGAGAGCCTCGCGCGCCTGCCGGTTCAGGGTCACATGCCGGTTCTTGGCCCCCTTGCCGTGCACCTTTAGCGCCAGGCCTTCCGGCAGAGTGACCAGGTCACCCAGGCGCGCGGCCAGCAGCTCGCTGGCCCGCAGCCCCATGGATTCCAGGAAACGCAGCACGAAGCGCATCCGGTGGATGGCCGGGGAGGGCTCTACCTGCTCGAAGTAGTGCAGCAGCGCCTGCATCGCGCCTTCCGTGATCGCCTTGACCTCACCGGTGGCCGTCTGGTCATCGCCCTGCTTCCTGGAGACCAGCCGGAACGGATTCGCCTCGACATGGCGCGCCTCGACCAGCCAGTCCAGCCAGCTCGAGACCACGGTCAGCGCCTGCTGGCGGCTCGCCGGCGTCAGCTGACCGCGGAACGGCGCCCAGCCGATCGCGCCGGGAGACGCCTTGCGGCGCGAGATGAAGTGCGGCGGGATGTCGCGCAGCAGCTCGGCAAAGGCCACCGCGTCGCGCACGCCGAGCTGGGCCGGCGTCACGCCCGGTCGCTCGTGCCGCAGCCAGACCAGGAAGCGACCCACCTCGCGCGCATAGACCTTGCGCGTGGCGTCCGAGTTCGCGCGCGCCGCGATCCAGGCCTCGACCGTCTGCTCGATGGTGAGCTCGCCCAGCAGGCTGCCAGCCGGGACAGGCGACGGCGGCCCTGAGACCACCAGCGCCCTCCCCGTCTGCCGGCTCACGCCGAAGAACGGCAGCACCTGCGCCTCGCGCGGCAGCAGCGTGCGCAGGAAGGCCTCGATGCGCTGTGCCTTGGCCTTGCCCACCGCGGGCAGCGGCCGGTACCAGGCCCCGCCCGCGCTCACCCGCGAGTTCAGCTCGCCCAGCGTGCGGATGCCGGCCAGGTCGAGCTTTCTGGCCAGCGCCTCGTCGAACCAGCCGCCGACGAAGTCCGACGGACTCGGCGCCTCGGCCACCGCCGATTCGAGCGACCGCAGCAGCTCGATCTGGCGCCGGCGCAGCCGCTCCCGGCGCTGCGCCTTCGGGTCCGGACCCTGAACCTCGCCACAGCACTCGGCATAGAGCTCGGTCACCTCGGCCTCGCTCCAGCCGTCCAGGCCGCGCTCGGCGATGAAGTCCTCCAGGCTGGGCTGGGCCGTGCCGGAGACGCGGATCGTCAGGCCGATCAGGCGCGCCGAAGTCTCGCCCCGGCGCCGTGCCGCCGCACGTACCTGGTCGACCACGAGACGGTGGGCGGTCACGGCCTCGTGGCCGTGCTCGATGCCGAGGTAGCGCCGGGCGCAGTCGGTGCGCTCCAGCCCCTCGGCGACGGCGCGCAGGTAGGCGAAGTGGTGCGGCCCGAGGCGGCGGCGGTAGAGGCTGGCGGGTGGGGTGCCGTAAGGGCTTGTGGCCATGGGAGTCTGGTGGATCGGCTGGCGGGTGTCGGTTCTGGCGGCGCTTTTGCCAGCAGGATTTTAACTAAAGATAAGTAAAGATTATCTTTGCTTTATTCCTTGGAATATTTTAGATGCGTGCGCACGCAATAAATTATTGCAATGGGGTTTCCACACATATTGTGTTGCGATCTCCCCCACCGCAAGCAAGCTTTTCAAGGGACTCAGAATAGCCGTCAAGAGAAAAATGCTCGGGAGTTCCTTGGGACGCACGAGGCATCCACAACCGGCGGTGACAAGACCACATTATCCGAAGTGCCACCCTGCTAGGCAGCGCCAGATGCTGGAGACAACCTTATTGCCGTGCAGAAACGTCTACCAAAGCAGCCTAGTCGCACCGGTTTTCGAGTTACAAATATGTCATGATATACAAATCATATTCAATATGACTTCATGAGCCAACTGGAACGCCTCTACCGCATCGAGCAGATGCTGCTCAACGCTCCGGTCGTCAGCTTCAAGCGGCTGCAGGAAACGCTGGAAGTCTCGCGTGCCACCCTCAAGCGGGACCTGGCCTACCTGCGTGACCGCCTGCACGCGCCGATCGAGTACGACCGCTTCGCCGGCGGCTACAAGATGGCTGCTCCACACCGGGACCAGCGATACCAGCTGCCGGGCCTATGGTTCTCGCCACAGGAGATCTGCGCGCTGCTGACCATGCACCATCTGCTGCGCGAGCTCGACAGCGGCGGCCTGCTCGCTCCCCACGTCCAACCTCTGCTCGAGCGCATCCAGTCCCTGATAGGCAGCGGACACGCTGACGCCAAGCAGGTCACTGCGCGCGTCAAGCTAATCAACGCCAGCCAGCACCGCCAGACCGACCCGGCCGCGTTCGAGGTAGTGGGCAACGCGCTCATGATGCGAAAGCGCTTGCGCTTCAGCTATGAGGGACGGCACCGCAACGATGTCACCCAGCGTGAGGTCTCGCCGCAGCGGCTGAGCTACTACCGAGAAAACTGGTACCTCGATGCCTGGTGCCACGACAAGCAGGCGTTGCGAAAATTCGCGCTCGACGCCATGCGCGAACCGGTCATGAGCGAAGAGGCGGCGTACGAACTACCGCTTGACGAGGTCAACCGCAAGCTGGCCGAAGGCTATGGTGTCTACTTCGGCGGCAAGACACAGACCGCCAGGCTGCGCTTCAACGCCGCAGCGGCCCGCTGGATCCGGCACGAACGCTGGCATCCGCAGCAGGTCTCGCGCGAGTTGGAAGATGGCGCGCTCGAACTCTCCCTGCCCTACAGCCAGCCCACCGAGCTGGTGATGGACATCCTGCGCCATGGCGACAGCGTCGAGGTACTGGCTCCCCCGGCCCTGCGCCAGGCAGTGATCGAGCGTATCGAGGCCATGCAAGACCTATACGCCACCTAAGGACAGAACTGCAGGCTCACCCCTTGAGCCAGTCGGGACCGACACTGATCTCCGTCACGCATAACACCGGAGTTCGCCATGAGCCTCAACACCATCATCGAAGAGGAGAACGTCAACCTCGCTACCCTGTCGGTCGAACTCGAGCGTGCCACCATCGCCAACGAGCCGCAGGGCAATAAGTCACTCTACGTCGGCGAACCCGGCATGTTCCCGTTCTGGATCGAGATCCACGAAGGCATCCGCTTCATCCTGCTGCACAGCTATCTCGAGTTCATGCCGGAATGCGAACACGCCGACCGGCTTGAACTTTGCGAGCGCATCAACCAGAAACTCTACCTGCCAGCCTTCCACGTGCGCAGCGTCCAGCGCGAGGGTGAGCCCGATAGCTTCCGCCTGGTCGGAAACTATCCCCTGTACTACCGCGACGGCCTGTTCTCGAGCCACTTCATCCGCCTGTGCCGCCTGTTCTCGGACGGCATGAAGCGGGTCGAGGCCGAGTTCGACCCCGAACACCAGCTGTTGCAGAAACTTTGAGCGACACAACGACAATGACTCTCACGTCCGAACAGATCAAGACCTTGCTGCCGGCAGCGCGCAAAGCCATCCTGGCCACCCAATCGGCCCGCCCGGCCATGCTGCAGCGCGTGCTCAAGCTGGGCTGGAACGCGGCCAGCGATCTAATGAGCCAGTTCGAGGGCGAACTTGTCTCGGCTCCCGGTCCCGACGGGCAACGCACCATCCTGCCACGCCTGCTCGACCTCACGCACCAGGTCTATCCACGCAACAGCTACTGGGTGAGACCCGATTCGCTGATGGCCGGCGAGTACCCGGGCGACCGGGACCCCAGAAGCACCCAGCGCAAGTTGGCCGACTACCTGCACCAAGGCCTTGATGCCTTCCTCGATCTGACCGAGGCCGGCGAACTGAGGCCCTATGAGGACGACCTCTACACCGTGGCCAGCGAGGCAGGGATCAACTGCGCCTACCGCCGCATGCCGATCCGCGATGTGGACGTGCCAGAACAGCCCGGTCAAATGCGCGCCATCCTGGACCAGATAGAGCAATGGCGGCGGCAGCGCCGCAAGGTCTATGTGCACTGCTGGGGCGGCGTCGGCCGCACCGGCACCGTTGTCGGCTGCTACCTGGTCGATTACGGGCTGTCGGGCCAGGCCGCGCTGGAACAGCTGCGCCTGCTATGGACTCGCATGAGCGAAGACAAGCGCCGGCGCAAACCCCACACGCCCGAGACCCAGGCCCAGCGCAACTATGTGCTGAGCTGGGACGACATGGCAGACACCCTTTACGAGCAAGAACACCCCGATGACCTGGTTTGAAAACCTGACCGGATTCGCTGAAACCGGCTACGAAGCCACCCGCGCCCGGCTGCGCTCGCTGGCCAACGGCCGCAGCTGGCAGATCGGCCAGCTCGAAACCCCCAGCCTGGCCGAACTGCGCGCACGCGCCGCCCGGGCGCTGGCCGCCACGCCCGGCCAACTGCGAGTGCGCAACCTGGCAGCGGACGCCCATGCGCTGCACGCCCAGCCCGAGCTGGCGGGCGCACTGGTACAAGTCGCCTCGCAGTTCAACCTGCTCGAGATGACCAGCTACCACGTCACACCCGAACACGGCGTGAGCGACTACGAATACGACCGCACCCAGGGCCCGGCCTACGCGCGTGCTGCAGGCGCGGGCACGATCTACCGCAACTATTTCGCCCCTGTTGGCGAGCGGATCGGCCAGACCCGGGAGCACCAGATCGACACCCTGGCTGACCTGCGATCTGCATTACCAGGCGGCGACCGGATTGAGATGCGCAACGGCTACGCCCTGGCCGACACCGACACGCTACGGACCATCAAGGCAGCACTCGATGCCGCCAGCCCCACTGAGCTTGACGCCATGCGCGCCCGGTTGCGCATCGGCCTGCACTGGGATGTGGAAGTCACCGCAGCCGGCGCGCCAAAGGGCCAGACCGTGAGCCAGGCCTACTGCTCGGCGCTGCCGGTCAGCTACAACCGCGACAGCGACCCCGAACTCTGGCATCACTTTGCGCGCCTGGTGCTCGAAGCCGCCTACGAGGCCACGCTGCTGGCAGGCGTCATCAATGCAACCCGTACGGGCGGCAGCAACAGCGTCTACCTGACTCTGCTCGGCGGAGGCGCCTTCGGCAACCGGCGCGAGTGGATCACAGACGCGATCCAGCGTGCGCTCGACGGCATGCGTGGCCAGGCACTTGACGTCTGCTTGGTCAGCTACGGGCATGTGCCGGCCGACCTGCAGGCGCTCGTTGCCGACTACGAACCAGACCAGAAGGGCTGAATCCCATGTGGCTGATGACACCGATTGGCTTTTTCAGCATCGTCGAGAAGCCCTACGACCGCTACGACGGAATGCTGACCGTTCGTGCGCGGGTCGAGGGCGACCTGACTTCGCTCAAGTCCCGCTATCTGCCTGAACTGGGCCAGATCCAGGCAGACCAAGGTACAGACTACCGCTACCGGGCTACTGCGCCGAGGGAGGCGGTTGCGCGCGCGCTGTCACAGCTGACGCTGGATCTGGACTACTCGAACTTCAAGGATGAGGTGAACCGGATGCAGGGACATGAAAGGGCCAGGGTGTATGGGGAAGTGTGGCATTGCCTATACAGGCTGGAAGAAAAGTTCAAAACTGATTACTAAGGTTTCCGAAAGTA
>NZ_PVLQ01000147.1 GCF_002980595.1 Malikia granosa | reverse complement strand
GGCACCTTGAAATCACTCCTTTAGCTATCATCACCTCCCCTTACCAAATATATAACCAAGTGCAAGCGTGATAAGTGGCGCAAAAATCGACCATATATCTTTTATTTCATCAAAAGCGCTCGCACTACCCTTGCAAAGCGCGATTATGACAGAGGCGGCAGATAGCAACCCGCCTCCAATGAATGACCAAAGTATCGTACTGTACACGATCGAATTCTGAGCATGCTCCCCAGAACCAATCTGCTGTGTTAGAGCTCCAGGAATAGGGGCAGAAACGGTACCATTTGAAGATGGTAGGCGTGGAACATGGAGTTCACCTTGAATTTCTGTGCTTTCAGCTTGGGTTTTTTCGTTCATGCTGGCTCTCCTAGCATGAATGTATAGTGGACAGTTTTACTACTCTCTGCGCTGAGCGCATAAACCATAAAGGACAGCCAAAGCTTTCTTCCAGCCAAGGTTCCAATTTCAATCGGTGAAGTTGTCCCTGATCCAATGGAGTTATTGAAATTGTAAAGCTCCAAGTTTAGTGTAGAGCCAACAGCAGATGAACCACCTATACGTACTTGCCCAGAGTCGGAAACAAACAATAAAACAACTCGTAAATGTGACAATTGAAACTCTAAGTTATTATTATCTGCCGTAATCACAGTACCCGACGCAACAACATCAAATCCTGATGTACGAATATGAGTCTGCACAGACGGAAGCCCTGATGAAACGAAAGCGCTAGAGATAGCTTGCATATATTTCCTTTTCTTAACAATACAAAATTTTTGACAGCTGTATTTTGCCTTACATCAGTACATTTCCACAGATCTCATACCTCCACAACCATAGCCACTCCCTCCAGCTCCCTCCTCCCCACCCCCAGCATCTCCGCCGTACGGGTCCGCGCCATGTGGCCTACCGGCAGGCCGGCGCGCAGCTTGCGCACGTTCTCGACCACCCAGGCGGGCTGGCCCGTCAGGTCCAGGCCGGCCACAGCGTCAGGCGACGTGGAAACGGCCTTGGCCGCGATGGCGGCGCGCTGGGCCGCCAGCTGCGCGGCGTAGCGGGCGCGGGTCTCGGCGCTGGCCATCGGGCTGGTGCTGACGGCGGCGGCGCGGATGGCGGCGGCGGCCTGGGCTTGGGCGCTTAGCTCGTCGGGGCGGGCCCGCCCGGGGGCGGCTTCCTGGCGCACGCCTTTCCAGTCGGCGCGGGCGAACACCCAACCCCGGGCGTCGATCAGCTCGACCAGGCTGGCCAGGCTGCGGCCGGCGGCTTCGGCCTCGGCGGCCAGGTCGCGCACATCGCGGTCGCGCAGCGGCTGCTTGCCGGCAGCGACGCGGCGGGCATTGAGGGCTCGGAACAGCGGGGCCGTGTACGCGGGCAGAAGCTCGGCGGCGGTTGCCAGTGGGTCGGCCTGGACGGCCGGTGCGGCAGGCTGTTCGGTAGCCGGCCCGGCGTGTTGGGGCGCGGCTGCCGCCGGCAGCGGGTTTCCGGCTTGCAAGGATTCGATGGGGGGAAGGGAGGGAATGGCCTCGACCCTGACCGGATCGTCCATCGGCTCAGGCGCCGGCACGCGCGCTTCAGTACCTCCCTCAGTACCTATCAGTACCCTCTCAGTACGGTGGACATGGATGTCCGGGGTTGAGGTCGCCAATGTCCGGGGTGGCGGCTCCAAATGTCCGGGGTCGGCGTCGCAAATGTCCAGGGTGTCTGCACCCACCCCGGACATGGGTGTCCGGGGTTCGGCGGGCTGGTCGGCGTCGCGGCGGCAGGTCTCGAAGGCGGCCAGCGCCGCCAGGTCGATCACGTAGGCGGTGGATCGGCCCTGGCGCGGGATGCGTCTGACCAGGCCGAGCGCGACCAGCGCCTCGACGTTGCGGGCGGCCTGCTTCTCGCCGACACCCGACATCACGGCGATGGTCTTGAGCGAGCAGGTGCTGCGGCCCGCGCGGTCGTCGTGGCAGCGTGCGATGGCGATCAGGGCCAGCTTGGGACCGGACGCCAGCCGCACGTCGCTGGAGCCCACCAGCGCGCGCAGGCTGGCCCGCTTGAGGCCGGCGGCCTCGGAGGCCGTCAGAGTCATGGTCTGCATGTCGGCCTCCTGTTTCACCAGTGCAGCTTGACCGGCTTGCCGGCGGCCTTGTTCTCGAGGTAGTCCAGGCTCCAGCGCAGCCGCGTCATGGCCTGGGCGATGAAGTCGGTCATCACCTGGGGCTTGACCGCGATGCCGTTGGGCTCGACCAGGGCGTGCAGGAAGCGTTCCGGGCTCATGATGCAGGCATCGGTCTCGATGCGCGTGATGTGGGGCCGGGTCTGGCCGGGCTTGCGCTCGTCGGCGACGAAGGTCAACAGCCAGCGACCGCCGTCAAACAGCTCGGACTTGGCGAACTGCTCGAAGGCCTCGGCCTGCACCAGGGCGGCGAGCTGGGCCGCGTTTTCCAGCGCCTGGCGGGTGGACTTGGCCGCGGGGTCGATGGTTGCCTGCCAGCGGGACAGTTCCGCCTCCATCCGGTTGAAGGCATCGAGGTAGGCCAGCTTGAACTCGAGCGCGCGGGCGCCGGTGAAGCCCATGGCCAGCAGCGTGAAGCCGTCGCGGGTGATGCGGTAGGCCGGCTCCGAACGGGTCGCGCCGTTGGGGCCGGGCACGTCGATGAACGTCTCCCCAAAATTGGGGGCACGTTCCGCCGGCAGTTGCGCGAGCAGATCGCGGATCGTGCGCAGCACGTGATCGTGCCGCTTGCCGAAGTGGCGCGCAACGTCGAGGCTGCTGGTGGTGACATGGCCGTCAACGACGGTCAGCTCGGGCGTGATGGGCGCGGCGCGGTTCATGCTGCACCCCCTTGGACCTGGGCGGAGCTCAGGCGCTTGAGCAAGGTGGCGGCGCGGCAGGCGCGGGCGGTGGCGCGCTCCAGGTCGGCGGCGCTGCCTTGGTAACTATTCAGCCCCCCCACCTAGCGGCCTGA
>NZ_PVLQ01000146.1 GCF_002980595.1 Malikia granosa | reverse complement strand
CGTTAACAGGCCCTAGGCCTGCGGCTCGTCGAGCCAGACCAGCCGACCCTGGCCACCTTCGTCCAGCCTGGCGCGCAGCGCTGCGGCCTGTGTTTCGGCCACGCGCAGGCTGATCGCGACCAGGTGGCCGTGGCTGGCCTCGAGCAACTCGGCCTGGCCGAGTTGCAGCTCACGCCTGACCCAACCCTCGAGCGCGTAGGGCAGCTGGCAGGTCCAGCGCAACTGGCGCACCCGCTCGACCTTGTCCGCGCCTGCCAGTGCCTGTGCCACGGCATCGGTGTAGGCGCGCACCAGCCCGCCGGCACCGAGCTTGACGCCGCCGAAGTAGCGCACCACGGTCGCGAGCACGCCTTCCAGCTCCTGGTGCCGCAGCACGTCCAGCATCGGGCGTCCGGCGGTGCCGCCCGGTTCGCCGTCGTCGTTGGCCGCCGACTGGCCGCCTGCCAGCAAGGCCCAGCAGACATGGGCCGCGCCCGGATGGCGCTCGCGCAAGCCTTGCACGATCGCCTGCGCTTCGGCCCGCCCCTCGACCGGCTGCACGCAGGCGATGAAGCGGCTCTTCTTGATCAGGAGTTCATGTTCAGCTGGCGCATTCAGGGTATAGGGCATGGGGGCCCAAGCTTACCGGATGCGTCCCCGCCAATCAGGACGCGCTCTGGGAGTCGCCGTCGATCGGGATCATCTGTCCCGATATCGAGCGCGCCGCATCCGAGGCCAGGAAGACGGCGAGTGCGGCAATGTCGGCCGGATCGACGAAATGCTGGATCGACTGGTTGGCCAGTGCGGCCGCTTCTTCCTGTTCCAGCGTGCGCCCGCTCACCGCTGCGCGGCCCTGGAATACCTGCTGCAGGCGAGGACCTTCCACGGCGCCGGGCAGGATGGCGTTGACCCGGATGCCGAATTCGCCGAGCTCGCGCGACAGCGTCTTGGTAAAGCCGATCAGGCCCCACTTGGTGGTGGAGTAGGGGCTGCGGTTGGGATAGCCGAAGCGACCGGCCAGCGACGACATCACGAGGATGGCGCCCGAGTCGGACTGCTTCAGATGCGGGATCGCGAGCTGGGTCACGGTGAAGGTGCCGGTCAGGTTGACCCGCAGCACGGCTTCCCATGCCTGCGGGTCCATGTCCGCCACGCTGGCCGCCGGTCCGGCGATGCCGGCATTGTTGACCAGCACGTCCAGCCCGCCCAGCGCCGCCACGGCCTCGGCCATCATCCGTTGCACGCTGTCGCGCTCCGCGATGTCGCAGCGGCTGGTGCCGATGCCGGGGTGTTCGCTGCGCAGCCGCTGCAGCGCCGCCTCGTCGATGTCGCAGACATGGACCCGGCTGCCCGCGGCAGCGAATGCCTTGGCGATTGCCAGTCCGATGCCGCCTGCGCCCGCGGTGACGAGGACTCGTTGGGTGCTGGATAAGGTCATGGTGTTGCTGTTTTCATTCAGGGGGTTGTCGAAGCTGCCGTGCAGGCGCCGAGTATGAACCCAGGCACTGGAACGGCCTTGGGCCGGCAGCGGGTCGCTCGTGCTGGGACGGCCCGAGGCGAATCAGGGCTTCAGGCTCGCAGCAGCCGCAATCCGTTGCCGACCACCAGCAGGCTGGCCCCCATGTCGGCAAAGACCGCCATCCACAGGGTCGCGGAGTCGAACACCGCCAGCCCCAGGAAGGCGGCCTTGATCCCGAGCGCCAGCGCAATGTTCTGCAGCAGGATGGCGTGGGTCCTGCGGGAGAGCCGGATGATTTCGGGAATCCGGCGTAGGTCGTCGTTCATGATGGCGATGTCGGCGGCCTCGATGGCGACATCCGTCCCCAGGCCGCCCATGGCAATGCCCAGGTCCGATGCCGCCAAGGCCGGAGCGTCATTGATGCCGTCCCCCACCATCGCCACCAGCCGGCCACCGGCACGCTCGCGCATCTCATGGATCGCCTCCAGCTTGGCCTGCGGCAGCAGTTCGCCGCGCGCCTGCGCCACCCCCGCTTCGCGCGCAATCGCATCGGTCGTGGCCTGGTTGTCGCCCGAGAGAATCGTCGTTGCCACGCCCAGCGCCGAGAGCCTCGCAATCGCTTCGCGCGAGCTGTCCTTGATGCCGTCGGCCACCGCGAAGATCGCCAGGACCTGTTCGCGCGAGGCCAGCATCGTCACCGTCCGTCCCCGGGCCTCGTGCACCGACAGCTTCTCTTCGATCTGGACGCGGCACAAGCCCAGTGACTCCATCAGGCGGTGATTGCCCAGCCAGAGTTCGAGCCCATGGGCTCGCGCCTTGATGCCTTGCCCCGGCAGCACCTCGAAGGACTCCAGGTCGCCGTCGCAGCCAAGACCCGCCAGCCCGGCGGCCACCGCTTGCGATACCGGGTGATCGGAATGGGCGGCCATGTCGCAGGCCCAGTGCAGCACTTCGTCCTCGTGGCTGACCCCAGGCATCACTTCCGTTTGCACCAGCCGAGGCTTGCCTTGTGTGATCGTGCCGGTCTTGTCCAGCGCGATGAGCTGGATCTTGCGCGCGTTTTCCAGGTGAACCCCGCCCTTGATCAGGATGCCGCGCCGCGCGGCACTGGCCAGCCCGCTGACGATGGTGACCGGGGTCGAAATCACCAGCGCGCAGGGGCAGGCGATCACCAGCAGCACCAGGGCCTTGTAGAGGCCCTGCAGCCATGGCCAGCCCCACCAGAGCGGGCCGGCGACGGCGACCAGCAAGGCAATCACGAACACCATCGGGGTGTAGATGGGCTTTGTTGCGCAATTCAATCGAAGGGCGCACTGCCCCTGACCCCAGACGG
>NZ_PVLQ01000145.1 GCF_002980595.1 Malikia granosa | reverse complement strand
TCGAGGATCACGTCGCAGGTCTTGGTGCCGCGCTGGCCCATCTTCTTGTCGGGCTTGCCGAGCTGGATGCCGGGCAGGTCGGCCGGCACGATGAAGGACGAGACGCCTCCGGCGCCGGGGCCGCCGGTGCGTGCCATCAGGGTGAAGGCACCGGCGCGCGGCGCGTTGGTGATGTAGCGCTTGCTGCCGTTGAGCACGTAATGGTCGCCGTCGAGGTCGGCCCGGGTCTTGAGCGAGGCTGCATCCGATCCGGCATCGGGCTCGGTCAGCGCGAACGACATGATGAGTTCGCCGCTGGCGACCTTGGGCAGGTATTGGGCCTTCTGCTCGGGCGTGCCGTCCATCAGGATGCCCTGCGAGCCGATGCCGATATTGGTGCCGAACACCGAGCGGAAGGCCAGCGCGGTGCGACCCAGCTCGTAGGCGACCTGGACCTCCTGGCTCATCGACAGGCCGATGCCGCCGTATTCCTCGGGAATCGACAGGCCGAACAGGCCCATCTGCTTCATGTCCTCGATGATGTCGGCCGGCACCTCGTCGTGTTCCTCGAGGTAGTTCTCGGCCGGCATCAGGCGCTCGCGCACGAAGCGCTCAAGCGTGGGCAGCAGGATGTCAAACGATTCTTGGTCCAGGGCCATGGAGGATTTCCTACTTGTGGGTCACAGAGATCAGCGCATTGTGTGGAAATCAACCTTGCTTGACAATTGGAGGAAATGTTGACAGTTTGTTTGAAAATACTTGACAGTCACAGGAAGGGCGGCACCTGGTTCTGGCAAGCCACCCAGCGGCTCAAGGGGACCGGCCTGGCGACTCACTTCGACCAGCTTCTGGCCCGCTCAACGATGAAGTCGATCAGCGTCCGGGTTGCCAGCGTCTGGTAGCGCCCGGGCATGCGCAGCAGGAACATGCGGGTGCCGAACACGCTCAGGCGCCAGTCATGCAAGGCCGTGATCACCTTGCCCTCGGCGACATCCTGGGCCACGACATAGTCCGGCACCAGGCCAATGCCCAGCCCGGCAAGGATGGCCTCGCGCAGGAACTGGAAGTTTTCCGAAGCCAGCGTCGGATGCAGGGTCAGCTCGGTCCTCTGCTCTCCCTGGTAGGCCGAGACGCGCAGGTCGCGCCCGGCCACGGCCGAGGTGATCAGCGGCACCTGGCCCAGATCCGCCAGTGCCGCCGGCATGGGGTGCTCGCTCGCGTAGCCGACCGAAGCGCAGGTGACATAGCGAACCTGCGCCAGTTCGGTCGCCACCATCTGCAGCGGGGGGTCGGACATGACGCGCACCGCGACATCCACCTCGTCGCGCAGCAGGTCGTCCACCCGGTTCTCGAACAGCAGTTCGAGCGCGATATCCGGATACAGGCGCTTGAACTCGATCAGCCAGCTCGACATCACCAGATGGCCGAAGCCGGTCGGCATGCTCAAGCGCACCGAGCCGTGCAAGGTCTTGCCGAACATCGCCACCGATTCGCGCGCGGCCATCAGCTCGTCGCGGATGACGCGCCCGTGCTGGTAGAGCTTGTGTCCGACCTCGGTCAGCTCGACCCGGCGGGTGGTGCGCCGCATCAGCTGCTGCCCGACGGACTTCTCCAGATGCGCCAGGTGGTAGCTGATGTTGGCCCGGCTCATCTTCAGGTTGCGCGCCGCCTGGCTGAGGTTGCCAGCTTCCACGATGTCGACAAAAAGCGCCAGCGAGTTGGAGTCCATGGAGTCCGAGGTTGTCAGTATTGTTTGACAGTATGTAAACAGGTCTTGTAATTGTCAAACAAATTGGAATATTCAAGAATCCTGGCTACGCTCTCAGCTGCGCAGACCGGCCCTGGTTTGCGTGGCAATTGGCTGCTAAGGAAAGCAACACCATGACAGTTTTTCAGCGCCGTGACGCCATCGCCGTCATCACCCTGGA
>NZ_PVLQ01000144.1 GCF_002980595.1 Malikia granosa | reverse complement strand
GGGGGGGGCTGAATAGTTACCCAGCGGCAGCGCTCCGCCGCCCGCAAAGGGATCATGGAAGGCAGGCAGTTGCTCGGGGTCGAAGCCAGGTTTACCCTTGTTCAGCTCGCAGGTCTCGCGCCAACTCTTCGCAATCGCCGCACGGGCGCGGGCCAGCACTTCTTCGTTGTTGGTGTTCTCCCACAACACGAGATCGCGCAGGATCTGGAACAGCTCTTCCCGCTCAGCATCAGCCTGCGCGCGCGTCTTGCCAGCGTAGTAACCACGTTCGCCACCGGGGTCGTTGACCATCTGCGCAAAGATCACCGCACGCGCGGCAGCCAGTGGTCGACGTGCCCACCACAGGTGCAAGGTGCTGGGGTGACCGTGGCGGATGGACTTCTCGCGTGCGGAGGCGACGTTGATATCGTCCAGAGGCAGGGCAACTTCGATGAGTTTTTTGGGGCTCTTGATGGCGGCCATGATTCAATTCGTCAATAGAAAACGAGATGCCTCACAGAGGGCACCTGGTGGTCATGCCTCAGCGACCAGCAATTCTGCTTCGGTCTCAGGCGCCGCCTCGGCGGGCTGGGGGGGGCCACTGTCCTTGAGCACCAGGTTCAGGCGCTGGCCAATCAAGCGCTTGCGGGCCTGCACGAACCCCAGGAAGTTGAATTCCTCGTACAAGGCCGGGTCATCTGGCAAATGGTGCTTGCGCCAGAAATCTGCCGTACGTGTTGCCACCCAGTCTTCCAGATCCATGCTGTAGTAGTCGCGGGCCTCGTCGTCAGTCAGGATGATCTGGTTGGCCAGTCGGGCGCTCCAGCTTTGGTAAACCGCAATTTCCTCGGGCAGTACGCCCTGCAAGCGCAGACGGTCCTCCAGCAGCCTGAACGACGGGATCACCTGCACCAACTGCCAGTTCTTGGTTGACCAGTCCTCGCGGTCATACAACAGGTTCAAGCAAACGGGTGCGACACGGTGCTTCATCTCCAGTGCCGCATAGCGTGCCACTGCCGTGTCGTCATATGTCATGTCACGGCCACGGGTTGTCATGCGCGTACTCAACTCAGCTACAGGGAAGTAAGCGTGCAGCTTCAGGTGCTCGTTCAAACAACGGCGATAGAACTCCATCGTCATGTTCGCTGCACCACCGAGTACCCCGTGAAACAGCACCGATGTGATCCAGCGCCGAATTCGCCCTTCGTCACCTTCGGGCACCACCCACTCTGACTCCGGGCGACCGGAGTTGATCTTGTACAGGTAGCATGCAATCAACATCACAGCATTGACGCCCGTCAGAGCCCCGCCCTTGATGCCAAATTGGGCGAACAGGTCGGTCGCCATCAGCAGTGCGCTCTTGATCTTCTGCCAGGTGTTCTCAATGATTGCGATGTTGCGCGGGGTGAAGTTGCGCAATTGAAATGCGAAATCGAGGTCGTTGAAGAACAGACCTGAGCGCAGCAAGTAATCGCGGTCGAATGCGCTTTCCTGCTCCAGCTTATCGCGCATTGCGTAGGTGATCGCCTCGGTTTCCGAGCGGGCATTGAACTGGTCCCAACGCAAGGTGATCATCGACATCAGCAGGTCCGACTTGCTGAGTTTGGTGCCGCCATCGTTCGCCCGAATGAATATGTCCAGCACCTTGTCGTAAGACTGCTCCCGTTCCAGGTAGTAAGCCATCGTCTGCTCTTCATGCACGACCTGCCAGAGTCGATGCAAGTTTTTCTGCAGGTTCGCCTGCCGATTTTCGTCCAGGTCGGGGTTGAGCAGCAACAAGCGATCCACTGCAGCGGCCAGTTGGCCTTTGTCAGTGATCTGAATAATCTTGGACACGGGGAACCAGACCGCCTTCGAATCGTTCTTGGGCAAACGGTCTGAAGCCACGAACTTAAAGCTGTAATACAGTTCCCGTACCTTCACTCCATCCGCGTCTTCTTCATCATCGTCGGGCGAGTCGAGCAGGTTGAGCAACAGAATCTTGTTGATCCACCCAGAACCTTTGCCACGCACACCGTTGCGCACGGTGTAACTGCCCTTCAACCCGATGAGCAACGATGTGAGACGCTGCTGCCCATCAAGCACCAGCGTCGCGGGCTGTTCGGGCTGCAACACCGCTGGGTCGTTGTGAATGTCCCCATGCTTGAAATCATTAACAAAGCGGTATATGTCCCAATCCCCAAAATGTTCAGGGGTCAGTTCCCAAAACATGAAGGTGTTGATGGGGTAGCCCCGCATCAGCGAGTCAAAAAGTTTGACAATCTGCTCAGGTTCCCATACATACGGGCGCTGAATGCTGGGGATAAATATATTGGTGTTGATTCTGGGCAGCAATTCAGAGATTCGCGCACCGAAGTATTTTTGCATCGAAGTGAGGTCCTTTTAATGTGTGATAGCTTTGCTGAGCAGCAGATTGAGGTTCATGTTGACACTGGTCGTTGCCCAGTCGGGTTCTTGTGTGAACGGTTCGTGCACGTAGAACGGGCCTTCGTGTTGATCACCCTCGACCAGAACGATTGCAAGAACGAACTTGTCTTTTTGGTTCAATCCGTGACGAATTTCATTGCTGGTGACCGTGACCGTATCTTGCCCCTTCGCTCGACCCTTGACCTCGACGTGACGCTCCATCGCCAGCCCCTCGGGCTGGTCGATGTACACGGTTATGTCCCAGCCGCACTTGTCGGCTGACACATCCTTGGTGCGGTGGCCCAGGGCTTCTTCGGCCTGTATCACAGCCTGCATCGCCACCCGCTCCACGCGGGCACGGGCTTCGGCATCCACGCTGAAATGGGGTTGCCCGTTGCGTTGGGCCAGCAGCCCGGCTGGTATCACCAGGGCGCCACCAATCACGTTAGGACTGCCCGAGGCGACATGCCGCATGGCTTGCAGTTCGGCGGTGCGCTGTTTCAGGCGCGCACTCAGTTCTTCAGCCCTGCGGCGCGCATTGTCCGGCTGCAGGCGGGGCTGCTTGCCGGCACGCACATCCATGTCCAGCTTGATGGCACGGTCCGACCAGTATTGGATTTCCTTCACTAGGCGTTCCCGTACCGCAGCCAGTTGCTTGTCTGCCTGCCGTTGGCGGCGGCCAGCCACTTCTTCGGTGTGCTCGGGTACCAGATGCTCTACCGCATAGGCCTGCGCCTTGGCTTCGATGTTTTGGGTCACCCAGTCGGCGTTGAGCACGTCAGCGATCACCCCAGCTTGCGCCGCCGTGATGGGCACCAGATCCAAGTGGCGTGCAAACGGGGCCTGGTGCGCGGTGCCGTCAGGTGTCATCTCCACAAACTGCAGCCGGCGTGAAATGTCGAGGGGCTGGTCGCCCGTGCTTTCGCGCACGCTGTGATCCAGCATGAACAGGGCTTTGGGCTGGGTGCCATCGTCGTGCGGGTCCACCAGCACCGCACCGCGCTTGAGCAGGCTGCGGTGGCTGCTCAGCACCAGGTCAGTCACGGCGGCCATCAGGGGGTGGCCGGGGTGCACCAGTTCGGCGGTGGGCTTGCCGTACAGGGTGCGGTTTTCCCGGTCAAAGCAGATGCGCTCGTACTTCTTGAGCACCGGCGTGCGGGTGTAGCCAATCACGCGGTCGCGCTCGATCACGTCGGCCGGCACATGCCGGACCTCGTAGCGGCCCGCCTCGCGGTCGCGCAACTCGCCACCGACGACTCGGAAGGCCTCGCGGAAGAAGGCGCTGATGAAGTGCGGCTGCAGCTTGCGGGCTTCGGCCTTGTCCATTTCTTCCCGGATCGAGTACAGGTCGTCCAGGCTCATGTGGTTTTCCACCAAGGCGTTACGCGCCATCAGGTCTTTCAGGTGCTGGGTGTCCAGTGCCTGGTCAATGACCTGCTCCATGCGGGCACGGGTTTCGGGCAATTCGCCGTAGCGGATGGCCTCGATCAGCAGTTCCTTGAGCGACACGTCCTCGAACGCCTCACCCAACACGTTGAACACCCGGCCCGAGTGATTTCAAGGTGC
>NZ_PVLQ01000143.1 GCF_002980595.1 Malikia granosa | reverse complement strand
TGGCGCTGGATCTCTTGGCGCATGAAGCGGCTCGATGCCTCGGCGCGCTCCTCCCAGGCGAAGACGCAGGCCGACAGCACGCCGTCGAACTTCACCTCGGCCAGGGTCTGGAAGAACAGGTCCCAGTCGATCTCGCCCTGGCCGATGTCCAGATGCTGGTGCACCCGGATCTGGCTCGATCCCGGCGGATTCACGATGTAGCGCAGCTGGCTGCTCTTCTTGTGGTTGAACGTGTCGGCCACCCGCACATGGGCCAGCACCGGCGCGGCCTCGCGGATCATCGCGGCCATGTCATCGCCGTAGTAGAAGGTGTGCGGCGCGATGTAGCTGATCTTCAGGGCCTTCGAGCCAATGTTCCTGACGATGTCGACGGCCGGCTGCAGCTGCTCGATCCAGTCTTCCGGGTGCGGCTCGACCGACAGGGTCAGGCCCTCGCGCTCGAAGATCGGCAGCAGATCGTCCATGGAACGGAACCAGGCCGCCTCGCACAGCTCCTTGGTGTTGGCGCCGGGGCGCTCGCCGACCGAGCGCTCGGGCGAGGCGCCGCGGCCGAACTCGCTGATCAGGGTGTCGCAGCCCATCTCGAGCGCGACCTCGATCGCGCGCTTCCAGCAGCGCACCGCCCACTGGCGCTCGTCCTCGAAGGGGCTGGCCCAGCGGTACATCGGCTGCAGCGTGGCCAGGCCCACGCCGTGGTCCTTCATGGCCTGCTTGAAGGCGGCCATGCGGTCTTTGGTGGCGCGCGGCATCACCCACCAGTCCAGGAAGTCGCTGCGCGGCGACAGCTCGATCTGGTCGTAGCCCAGCTCGGCCGTGGCGCGACAGAGCTCGGGCAGGCTCAGGTGGCGGATCATGTAGGGGTCCAGCGCTATCTTCATCTTGTCTCC
>NZ_PVLQ01000142.1 GCF_002980595.1 Malikia granosa | reverse complement strand
AGCTGGTGGCGCAAGGCCACCGGGTGCTGGTGCAGGCCGGCGCCGGCCTGGCTGTCAGCGCGACCGACGCGGCCTACCGGGCCGCCGGCGCCGAGATCGTCGAGGCCGCAGCCGCCTTCGGCGCCGACCTGGTGCTCAAAGTCCAGCGCCCCGCGCCGGATGAACTGGCCCGCATGCAGCCCGGCGCCGCGCTGGTCGGCATGCTCAACCCCTTCGACGCCGAGGGCCTGGGCCGCCTGGCCGCGGCCGGGCTGACCAGCTTCGCGCTCGAGGCCGCGCCGCGCACCACCCGCGCGCAGAGCCTGGACGTGCTGTCCTCGCAGGCCAATATCGCGGGCTACAAGGCGGTGCTGCTGGCGGCCAACCAGTACGGCCGCCTGTTCCCGATGCTGATGACCGCCGCCGGCACCATCAAGGCCGCGCGCGTCGTCATCCTGGGCGTGGGCGTCGCCGGCCTGCAGGCGATCGCCACCGCCAAGCGCCTCGGGGCGGTGATCGAGGCCTCCGACGTGCGGCCCTCGGTCAAGGAGCAGGTCGAGTCCTTGGGCGCCAAGTTCATCGACGTGCCCTTTGATACCGCCGAGGAACGCGAAGCCGCCGAGGGCGTGGGTGGCTACGCGCGCCCGATGCCGCCGAGCTGGCTGGAGCGGCAGAAGATCGAGGTCGCCAAGCGCGTCGCGCAGGCCGATGTCGTGATCTCGACCGCGCTGATCCCGGGCCGGGCCGCGCCGCTGCTGATCACCGAGGAGATGGTCCAGTCGATGAAGCCGGGCTCGGTGATCGTCGACCTCGCCGCCGGCAAGGGCCCGCTCGGACCGCATGGCGCACCGGGCGGCAACTGCCCGCTGACCGAGGCCGGCCAGACCGTGACCCGGCACGGCGTGCACCTGATCGGCGAGACCAACCTGCCGGCGCTGGTGCCGGCCGACAGCTCCAGCCTGTACGCGCGCAACCTGCTCGACTTCCTCAAGCTCGTGCTGCCGAAGGACGCCGCCGCGCTGCAGCTGCCGCCGGACGACGACATCGTC
>NZ_PVLQ01000141.1 GCF_002980595.1 Malikia granosa | reverse complement strand
GGGTAATGAGGCGACGCTTACTGATCGTCGAGCCAGGCGTTTTTCTGAGCTGCCTATGCGGCAGTGAATATTTTCTCACCGACCCCAGCGATTCAGTACCGTTTCTGAGCTGCCTATGCGGCAGTGAATGATGCCATCTGTCAGCACCTGGAAGCCGTCACTTTCTGAGCTGCCTATGCGGCAGTGAATTGACCCGGTGGTATTTCCAAAGTCCGCTTACTTTTCTGAGCTGCTTATGCGGCAGTGAATGATCGGGCTGGTGACCAGCACGGCCAGCGGCATTTCTGAGCTGCCTATGCGGCAGTGAATGCCGCCATTGGCGCGCAAGGCCTGCTTGAGCTTTTCTGAGCTGCCTATGCGGCAGTGAATCCGTACTGCTCGTGCAGGGCAATCAGCGCCAGTTTCTGAGTATCGCCCATGATCTGCGCATGGAAGTCGCGCATTTCTGAGCTGCCTATGCGGCAGTGAATTGCAGGATCCCACAACAGATGCTTACATGAATTTTCTGACCTGCCTATGCGGCAGTGAATCTTCACGTCCTGGGGAACGGTGATCGCCATCATTTCTGAGCTGCCTATGCGGCAGTGAATGTGTCGCCGGATGCGCGGATCTGCTCCACGTCTTTCTGAGCTGCCTATGCGGCAGTGAATGCGCCTGCGATCCCGCGCTGAATCGACACGGTTTTCTGAGCTGCCTATGCGGCAGTGAATATACGGGCCCAGGGCTACGCCAGCGCCGGCATTTTCTGAGCTGCCTATGCGGCAGTGAATCTGCTGCGCTGCCAGCTTGGCTTCTTCCTCAATTTCTGAGCTGCCTATGCGGCAGTGAATACAATGCACGAGTACCAGGAGAAACGGATCGATTTCTGAGCTGCCTATGCGGCAGTGAATCAGCGGCGGCGACAGAGGGCGCATTGGTCCAATTTCTGAGCTGCCTATGCGGCAGTGAATCAGCAGTGACCCTGGTCGACAGCTGCGGTGCGTTTCTGAGCTGCCTATGCGGCAGTGAATGTGGAGCATGCGCCCATCGCTTACCCGATTGCATTTCTGAGCTGCCTATGCGGCAGTGAATGGCTTGCGCTCGATCAGGCCTTCGTCGGCCATTTTCTGAGCTGCCTATGCGGCAGTGAATTGAGCCGGTGAAATTGGTCCATCATTGTTTTTTTCTGAGCTGCCTATGCGGCAGTGAATACGCGGCAGAAATCGCCTATATGGCGCGAGTGTTTCTGAGCTGCCTATGCGGCAGTGAATTTCATCGGTTTTCCGAGTCGGGCCGACATGACTTTCTGAGCTGCCTATGCGGCAGTGAATCACACGCTGCACGTCAATCTGTCCGGGACGAGTTTCTGAGCTGCCTATGCGGCAGTGAATATACCCCGGCTCCGTCCGGCAAGACCCAGCGCTTTCTGAGCTGCCTATGCGGCAGTGAATGTAACAGGCCGTTGAAAAATACACCGTCGATGCCTTCAAGGTCACCACCGACGATTGTGAGAAAGCATTCTGACCAGCACTTC
>NZ_PVLQ01000140.1 GCF_002980595.1 Malikia granosa | reverse complement strand
GCGCGGCCTGCCTGGTGACGCAGGACGGGCAGGTGCTGCGTCCGTCCTGAACCCCTGGGGCCTGGCTTGAGCGCGGCCCCCCGTTCCCCCACGCCCGGGCGCAGCCCCGGGCCTGTCGCCGAGCCAGCCCGGCTCGAGCGCCGGTCCTTGCCTCCCTCGCCTCCCTTGTTCCCCCCTGTCAGGAAAGTCCTCCCCATGGAAGCTGTCTCTCCCACCCTCATCAACCTGATCATCTTCGTGCTGGCGATCTACGTCGGCTACCACGTGGTCTGGAACGTCACCCCCGCCTTGCACACGCCGCTGATGGCGGTGACCAACGCGATCTCGGCGATCGTGATCGTCGGCGCCATGCTGGCGGCCGCGCTGACCGAGACCCCGCTGGGCAAGGCCATGGGCGTGCTGGCCGTGGCGCTGGCCGCGGTCAACGTCTGCGGCGGCTTCCTGGTCACGCGCCGCATGCTCGAGATGTTCAAGAAGAAGGAGCGCAAGCCGGCGGCTGCCAGCTCCGCGTCATCTGCCGCCAGCACTGAAGGAGCCGCGCAATGAGCATGAACCTCGTGGTACTGCTGTACCTGCTGGCCTCGGTCTGCTTCATCCAGGCGCTGAAAGGCCTGAGCCATCCCAAGACCTCGATCCTGGGCAACGCCTTCGGCATGAGCGGCATGGCGATCGCCGTGCTGACCACCATCGGCCTGATCTTCACCCTCGCGCAGCAGATGCAGGTCGATGCCGTGCAGGGCCTGGGCTGGGTGCTCGCCGGCCTGGTGCTCGGCGGCGGCGCCGGCGCCGTCATGGCCAAGCGGGTCGAGATGACCAAGATGCCCGAGCTGGTGGCCTTCATGCACAGCATGATCGGCCTGGCCGCGGTGTTCATCGCGGTCGCGGCCGTGGTCGAGCCCTGGGCGCTGATCCCGGGGCTGAGCAAGGGCAGCGAGGCACCGCTGGGCAACAAGGTCGAGCTGTTCCTGGGCGCGGCCATCGGCGCCATCACCTTCTCGGGCTCTGTTGTTGCGTTCGGCAAGCTCAGCGGCAAGTACAAGTTCCGCCTGTTCCAGGGCGCGCCGGTGAGCTTCGCCGGCCAGCACCTGCTCAACCTGGTGCTGGGTCTGGCGACCGTCGCATTGGGGCTGGTCTTCACGCTCGGCCAGGGCGAGACCGCCTTCGCCGCCTTCCTGGGCCTGCTCGCGCTGGCCTTCGTGCTCGGGGTGCTGATCATCATCCCGATCGGTGGCGCCGACATGCCGGTGGTGGTCTCGATGCTCAACAGCTACTCGGGCTGGGCGGCGGCCGGCATCGGCTTCAGCCTGAACAACGCGATGCTGATCGTCGCGGGCAGCCTGGTCGGGTCATCCGGCGCGATCCTGAGCTACATCATGTGCAAGGCGATGAACCGCAGCTTCTTCAGCGTGATCCTGGGCGGCTTCGGCGCCGATCCGGGTGAAGGCGTCAGCAGCAGCGGCGGCGTGCAGCGCACCGCCAAGAGCGGCAGCGCGGACGACGCGGCCTTCATCCTGGGACACGCCGAGACGGTGGTGATCGTGCCGGGCTACGGCCTGGCGGTGGCGCGCGCGCAGCATGCGGTCAAGGAGCTGGCGCACAAGCTCACCGAGAAGGGCATCACGGTCAAGTACGCGATCCACCCGGTCGCCGGCCGCATGCCGGGCCACATGAACGTGCTGCTGGCCGAGGCCGAGGTGCCCTACGACCAGGTGTTCGAGATGGAGGACATCAACGGCGAGTTCGGCCAGGCCGACGTGGCGATCATCCTGGGTGCCAACGACGTGGTGAATCCGGCCGCGCTGCAAAAGGGCAGCCCGATCTACGGCATGCCGATCCTGGAGGCCTACAAGGCCAAGACCGTGATCGTCAACAAGCGCAGCATGGCGGCGGGCTACGCCGGGCTGGACAACGAGCTGTTCTACCTCGACAAGACCATGATGGTGTTCGGCGACGCCAAGAAGGTGGTCGAGGAAATGACCAAGGCCGTCGAGTGA
>NZ_PVLQ01000014.1 GCF_002980595.1 Malikia granosa | reverse complement strand
CATGAACCAGCTCGACGCACTCAAACGCTACACCACCGTGGTCGCGGACACCGGCGACTTCCTGCAACTGGAGCAGTTCCAGCCGCGCGATGCCACCACCAACCCCTCGCTGATCCTCAAGTCGGTGCAAAAGCCCGAGTATGCCCACCTGCTGGCCGACACCGTGGCGCGCTTTCGCGACCGCCCGCTCGACGAGATCGTCGACAGGCTGCTGGTGCGCTTCGGCTGCGAGATCCTGGCCCGCGTGCCCGGCCGCGTCTCGACCGAGGTCGACGCCCGCCTGAGCTTCGACAGCGCCGCCACCGTCGCGCGCGCCGAGCGCCTGATCGAGCTCTACCAGGCCGCGGGCGTCGATACCAGCCGCGTGCTGATCAAGATCGCCGCCACCTGGGAAGGCATCCAGGCCGCCGAGCAGCTCGAGCAGCGCGGCATCCACTGCAACCTGACCCTGCTGTTCTCGTTTGCCCAGGCGGTGGCCTGCGGCCAGGCCAGGGTGCAGCTGATCTCGCCCTTCGTCGGCCGGATCTACGACTGGTACAAGAAGCAGGCCGGCGCCTCCTGGGACGAGGCTGCGATGTCGGGCGCCAACGACCCGGGCGTGCAGTCGGTGCGCCAGATCTACCAGTTCTACAAGCGCTTCGGCATCGCGACCGAGGTCATGGGCGCGAGCTTTCGCAACATCGGCCAGATCCAGGCGCTGGCGGGCTGCGACCTGCTGACCATCAGCCCGGACCTGCTCGGCGCCCTGTCGGCGAGCGAGGCACCGCTGGCGCGCGCGCTCGACCCCGAGGCCGCTGCGGCGCTGCAGCTGCCCTTCGTGCAATACGACGAGCCGGCCTTCCGCCTCGCGCTCAACGAGGACGCGATGGCGACCGAGAAGCTGGCCGAGGGCATCCGCGCCTTCTGCGCCGATGCCCTCAAGCTCGA
>NZ_PVLQ01000139.1 GCF_002980595.1 Malikia granosa | reverse complement strand
ATCGGCCCGGCGACGTTTTTAGGACCTCGGACAAAAAATTTTCGTGCCAAGTCGGCGAAGGCCAGGCGCATGCGGGCTGCCTGCCATTGGGTGAACTTGGGCTCGGATACCAGTGCCAGCAAGGGCTGGACAGCCGGCTTGCTTGCGCGCAGACAGCTGGCGGATCTTGTCCAAGCCAGCACCAGGATGGCCTTGTCCCGTGGATTCGCCACTCCCCCGCCCACCTGCACCCCAAGTGCAACGGGATCTATCTTTCAGGTCATGACCATCACGGCACACGCCTTCGGCCGGGCCACATCATTCGGAACCGCTCGCGAGCGATCAGGATGGGACAAGCCCGACAAGGACAGCGTGACTCGCAGCCGCCAGCGACTCCAGCACCGAAGACACTCTGTCATGTCGACATGCATTCCTGGATCTCAGTCAAGGCTTGCTGCGCGTTTTTGAATTCAAACGCCGACATGTGCTGGAACAACGCCTCCAACTGTTCGACGGAAACCAGCGGAGCCACGGTGGCGCGCAACTCTTGCTGCAGCAGATGAGGCACACGCCGACGCCTGTGCAACAAGGCAGCGACCTCCTGCACGACAAGCAGCGCCTGGTCAGGCGCTATCGGACAGGAACCTGATCCAGGCTCTGGCGGCAGCTGTTGGCGCAAGGCGTTCAGGACCTGTTGCAAGGCTGCCTCGCAATCCTGTACCAGGCCTGCTTTGAGTCCCTCACCGTGCCGCAAGGCGGTCTCCAGCGCCAGCGCAGCCACATGGACCTGATCTGCACACACATTCGCCGCAGTGCCTTTGAGCGTGTGGACGAGACGCAGCATGGCTCCGGTATTGAGTTGTCGCCGCTCAAGCTCGAAACTTGCCTGCCACGAGTCAAAGTCACACAAGAACTGTCGCAGGATTGCCAGCAGGACTTCGTCGTCCCCCCCAAGACGCAAGCGCATCTGCTCCAAGTCGAGCCCGTCGATCATCAGCGGCAAGGCCTCGGGAATGGCGGGGAGCCTCTGGTTTTCCGGCCGAACTTGCCAATCCATTGAATTCATGGCATCGCTTTCTATCAAATGAGCCGAAATGGTGCTGTCAGCCAGGCAGCCGAGACGGCGTGCGGCGGAAATTCAGCTCGACAATAAAGAACAAAGAGTGGATATCGATCGCAAAGAGCACTCGATCTACCTGAGCTGCTGGCGTGTATCAGTTCACAGCGAGCTGGCAGCAAGCCGGCTCAGGCAGCGTAAAAATGACCGGCGATCTGAGCGCCACCTGAAGAACGTAGAACCCGCCTCAGGTCGCCCGAGCAGTGCAGCTTGCGGGAGGCCCCTGCCGCCATCCGCGGCAGAGCCCCACCAGGACATCGTACGGATGCCCGCAAACCGCCCATGACTCAAGAGGAAAAAAGCCTGATCACTTGATGGACAAGGGTGCCAGTGCGCGCGACAGGCTGGCCTCGCCGCGCCCGTGGAGTGCGGCACTGTAGTTGGCAATCGTGTCCTGACGGGCCGTGTTGAGCAGCTGGTTGCTGATTTGGCTGGCAGTGGCACGAGTGAACTTGCTGCCCACGATCGCGGCGTAGCCGCTCACCACCGGAGCGGCAAAGGAGGTGCCGTATAGGCCCGTTTGGTTGCCATCAACCCCCACGACCAGAAACTGGTTTTGCACTACGGCATCGGTGCCCGGGGTGTTGGAATAGGAAGCGAGACTGGCCGGAGCGGTGGTGCTGCCGTTGTTGTTGAGCGCCCCGACATACTAAGGTTTCCGAAAGT
>NZ_PVLQ01000138.1 GCF_002980595.1 Malikia granosa | reverse complement strand
GCTCGGGCGGCTCGCGCGCCGCAAGCGGCGACGGGCTGCAGCCCGTGGCCGCGTGGGGGTCGGGGTTCGGGGTTCGGGGAGCAATGGAACAGCCAACCGACTTAAGCCGGTTCGATAAAACCTTCGTTTTATAAGACTCTTTCACGCCGCTCGTCGTGCAACGGTGACGCACCACAACCAGTCTAAATTACTGGTTTGATGAAACAAAGTTCGCTATTATTGAAATCCAACAAGTAAAGCGAATTTTAAGCATGAAAATCGGCTACGCCCG
Organism: Malikia granosa; assembly: GCF_002980595.1. GTDB lineage: Bacteria > Pseudomonadota > Gammaproteobacteria > Burkholderiales > Burkholderiaceae_C > Malikia > Malikia granosa. Next base: position 1,026 of record NZ_PVLQ01000138.1, on the reverse strand, counting down.
CGTTTCCACGCGCGACCAGAAACCCGACTTGCAGCTGGACGCCCTCAAGGCGGCCGGCTGCGAGCGCGTCTATCAAGATGTGGCGAGCGGCGCGAAGACCGCTCGGCCGGCGCTCGACGAGCTGCTGGGGCAATTACGGGCCGGCGACGTGGTGGTGATCTGGAAACTCGACCGCATGGGGCGCTCGCTCAAGCACCTGGTCGAACTGGTGGGCCGTTTGATGGAGCGCAAGGTCGGGCTGCTCAGCCTGAACGACCCCATCGACACCACCAGCGCCCAGGGCCGACTCGTGTTCAACCTGTTCGCTTCGCTGGCCGAGTTCGAGCGCGAGCTGATCCGCGAGCGCACGAATGCCGGGCTGACGGCGGCGCGCGCGCGCGGCCGGGTCGGGGGACGGCCCAGGGGACTGTCGCCCCAGGCCGAGGCGACGGCGCTGGCCGCCGACACGCTGTACCGCGAGCGAAAACTGTCGGTGGCCGCCATCGCGCAGAAGCTGCATGTTTCCAAGAGCACGCTCTACAGCTACCTGCGGCATCGCGGCGTCGAAATCGGCCCCTACCAGAAACCGGCACGGGCGCAGCCAGCCGCCTCGACAGGCGCTGACGAGGCCGATCCGCCAAGGCTCGCCACGATTCGGCTGACGCTGCGCATCGAGAACAACAGCAAATTCGTGCGTGGCAAAAAGCGCTCCCGTGAGGACATCGAGCGCTACTGCCTGGCGGAGTACGACGCCAAGCGGTTGCCCAGCGGCGACTACGAATTGAAAGTGCCCTACGGCAGTGACGATGACCTCGACCAGCGCATGAACGAGCTGCTGGGCGACATCGCCAGCCAGGCGGACGATCGCCACTGCTTCTCGGAAAGCGAGGCGTGCATGGAGGGGACTGACCGCTGCTGGTGAGGCCGGAGGCTTAAGTCGGTTGGCTGTTCCATTGCTCCCCGAACCCCGTCGGCAGCACAAAGGGCTTTTCCGCCCCCTCGGCGGGTGGAGCGGGGACTGGCTGTGTGCCGGCGGGGTCGGCCGCC
>NZ_PVLQ01000137.1 GCF_002980595.1 Malikia granosa | reverse complement strand
CACTGCAAGCTGGTCAAGTTGAATCATCCGCCGAATAGGTGGCTTGCAAAGGAAGACCGGTGAGCACTGCAAGCTGGTCAAGTTGAATCATCCGCCGAAAGTGTGGGTAATGAAAAGCTTCTTGAGATAAAACTCAAGAAGCTTTTTTATGGGCGCACATCTTCGAATGCAATTCACTCTGAGAGCTGGCCACAGTGAAGCACAACTGCACCAGGGTGATTGCAGGTAGGATGAGGGGAGCAACATAAAACGCAAGGAGATGAACATTCGTAAGCGTCGCCTCATTACCCTCTTGACGGAGGGATGCGGAGAGGTCAAACGTCGAGGACGTGACGCAGCAAGGCGAAGCCGACGCGCCACTGGGTGCCATCGCCGGGATCGATGGTGGCGGTTCGGCTGTTGATGCGCACGATGGTGCCCACCACGGTCTGCAGGTACTTGTCCTCGAAGGCGACCTTCTCTCCACGGCGGAAGTCGTCGCGGGTTGGCTGAGGGGCTTGGGGCGGCTCTGGCTCTGCTGCCTGGGGAGGCACCGCTGGATCGGGTTGCGGCGGCTCAATGGCTGCGTAAGGCAACTTCCACTCACGGCGTTCGCGCAACTCGTGCAGCGTGACCTGTGTGTCGCGCATGGCCACGACCTTGCCCTCACGCAGACTGCCATCGCGCCAGTCCACAAAGCGCACGGTCTGCCCCAGATGCAGGTCCTTGCGCACGGCAAGGATGCGTCGCGGGTCAGCCAGCAAGCGTTCGATGACTGTGCTGAGCTGGTACAGCTCCAGGCTGCTGGCCTGCTGCAGGGCTTCGAGCACCCGAGCGTCAATGCCGGGTGCGCTCATGCCGCCAGCCGTTGTTCCACATGCCCGGTACCGATCACCGTCAAGTTCCAGGGCAACAGTTCCTCGATGCGATGGATGGGATGCTCGGCAATACGGCCGAGCACCTCGCGCAGGTAGGCCTCGGGGTCGAGTCCGTTGAGTTTGGCGGTCTGCACCAGGCTGTAGATGGCGGCCGCACGCTCGCCGCCCGAGTCCGAGCCCATGAACAGGTAGTTGCCCCTGCCCAGGGCGACACCACGCAGCGCCCGCTCGGCCGCGTTATTGTCCATCTCGATGCGGCCATCGTCGCAATACCGTGTCAGGGCCCGCCAGCGCGTCAGGCTGTAGCCGATGGCTTGCGCCAACTCCGATTTGGCCGACACCCGTCCCAGCAGTTGGCTCAGCCAGGCGTGCATATCCCGCAGCAACGGACTCGCTCGCGCTTGGCGTTGCGCGCATCGGACCTCAGGGGCTTGCCCCCGGATGTCGCGCTCGA
>NZ_PVLQ01000136.1 GCF_002980595.1 Malikia granosa | reverse complement strand
GGCGGTCAAGCAGGCCGTGTTCCGCCAGATCGACGCCCATGCCCGCCCGGGAGCCGTGCTTGCCACCAACACCTCCTACCTCGACATCGACGACATCGCGGCCGTGACTTCGCGCCCGCAGGACCTGCTGGGCCTGCATTTCTTCAGCCCGGCCAACGTCATGAAGCTGCTCGAGGTGGTGCGCGGCGCCCGGACCGCGCCCGACGTGCTGGCCACCGGCATGGAGCTGGGCCGCCGGCTCAAGAAGCTGCCGGTGCTGTGCGGCAACGCCTTCGGCTTCATCGGCAACCGCATCTACAACGCCTACCGCAAGCAGTGCGAGTTCATGCTCGAGGACGGCGCCTGGCCCGAGGAGGTCGACCAGGCCCTGACCGGCATGGGCTTCGCGATGGGGCCGTTCGCGGTCGCCGACCTGTCGGGCCTGGACATCGCCTGGCGCATGCGCAAGGCGCAGGCGGCCACGCGCGATCCGCGCGAGCGCTATGTGGCGATCCTGGACCGGCTGTGCGAGCAGGGCCGGCTGGGTCGCAAGACCGGTGCCGGCTACTACGCCTACCCGGACGGCAAGCCGCAGCGTGCGACCGACGCCACGGTGCGCGCCATCATCGAGCAGGCCAGCGCCGAGCGCGGCCTCGCGCGCCAGACGCTGACGCCTGAGCAGATCCGCCGTCGCGCGCTGCTGGCCATGGTCAACGAGGCCGCGCTGCTGCTGGCCGAAGGGGTCGCGGTGCGCGCCAGCGACATCGACGTGGTGCTGGTGCAGGGCTATGGCTTCCCGCGCTGGGAGGGCGGGCCGGTGTTCTGGGCCCGGCAGCAGGAGCGCGCCGAGCTCGAGCGCGGGATCGACGGCCTGGCTGCCATCGTCGGCCATGGCTTCGTGCGCGGCGACCTCACGCCGCTGCTGGGCTGA
>NZ_PVLQ01000135.1 GCF_002980595.1 Malikia granosa | reverse complement strand
AAGTCGTCGCGGGTTGGCTGAGGGGCTTGGGGCGGCTCTGGCTCTGCTGCCTGGGGATGCACCGCTGGGTTGGGTTGCGGCGGCTCAATGGCTGCGTAAGGCAACTTCCACTCACGGCGTTCGCGCAACTCGTGCAGCGTGACCTGGGTGTCGCGCATGGCCACGACCTTGCCCTCGCGCAGACTGCCATCGCGCCAGTCCATAAAGCGCACGGTCTGCCCCAGATGCAGGTCCTTGCGCACGGCAAGGATGCGCCGCGGGTCAGCCAGCAGGCGTTCGATGACCGTGCTGAGCTGGTACAACTCCAGGCTGCTGGCTTGCTGCAGGGCTTCGAGCACCCGCGCGTCAATGCTGGGCGCGCTCATGCCGCCAGCCGTTGTTCCACATGCCCGGTATCGATCGCCGTCAGGTTCCAGGGCAACAGTTCTTCGATGCGATTGATGGGGTGCTCGGCAATACGGACGAGCACCTCGCGCAGGTATGCCTCGGGGTCGAGCCCGTTGAGCTTGGCGGTCTGTACCAGGCTGTAGATGGCGGCCGCGCGCTCGCCGCCCGCGTCAGAGCCCATGAACAGGTAGTTGCCCCTGCCCAGGGCGACACCACGCAGCGCCCGTTCGGCCGCGTTGTTGTCCATTTCGATGCGGCCATCGTCGCAATACCGTGTCAGGGCCCTCCAGCGCGTCAGGCTGTAGCCGATGGCTTGCGCCAACTCCGATTTGGCCGACACCCGTCCCAGCAGTTGGCTCAGCCAGGCGTGCATATCCTGCAGCAACGGACTCGCCCGCGCTTGGCGTTGCGCGCGTCGGACCTCAGGGACTTGACCCCGGATGTCGCGCTCGATCGCATACAGCTCGGCAATGCGTCTGAGCGCTTGTGCCGCG
>NZ_PVLQ01000134.1 GCF_002980595.1 Malikia granosa | reverse complement strand
GACGGGGACGAGGATCTTCATATGTAACTCCAGGAAGAATGGACAGCAGGGGCGTGGACCGCCCCAGACTCGATCAGGCCGAAGCGGCGCGATCGTGGTCGATGAAGGCCAGGGCGACTGCACCGATCACGCCAGCGGCAGCGATGACCAGGAAGTTCTGCTCCAGCGGCAACTTGAGGGACACGATCAGGCCGATCAGCAGCGGGGCCATGATGGCGCCGGCACGGCCGACGCCAGACGCCATGCCGATGCCGGTCGAGCGGATCGCCATCGGGTAATACTGACCGCTGTAGGCATAGGCCACGATCTGCGCACCGGTCGAGCAGGCGCCGACCGCACCGATGACCAGGTACAGCATGTCGGTCGACATCGGAATGGTCATCAGATAGAGGAACAGGCCGCCGAGCGCGTACATCGTCACCAGCACCCACTTGATGTGGAACTTGTCAGCCAGCCAGCCGCCGAAGATGGCACCGAACATCGCACCCAGGTTCAAGGCGATGACGAAGCTCAGCGCCGAGCCCAGGCTGTAGCCGGACATGGCCATCAGCTTGGTCAGCCAGGAGCTCAGCGCATAGATCATGAACAGGCCGGTGAAGAAGGCGACCCAGAACATCAGCGTGCTCAGGCCACGGCCTTCCTGGAACAGCTTGGCGATCGGCACGCCCGAGCCCTTGGCCGACGGCGGCACGACGAACTGGTCCTCGGCCGTGAGCTTCAGGCTCGGTTCGATCTGCTGCACGATCTCGCGCAGATGACGGTCGTCATGGTGAGCGATCAGGTAGGGCAGCGACTCGGGCATGCTCTTGAGGATGAAGGGGATCAGCAGCAGCGGGGCACCGGCGGCAACGAACACCGACTGCCAGCCGTAGTCGCCGATCAGCTGCTTGCCCAGCACCGCGGCCAGGATGCCACCGAAGGCATAGCCCGAGAACATCAGCGTCGTCATGACGCTGCGGATCTTCTTGGGCGAGTATTCGGTCATCTGCGCGACGATGTTGGGCATCACGCCACCGATGCCCAGGCCGGCAATGAAGCGCATCACGCTGAAGCTGACCGGCTCGCTGGTGAAGCCGGCCGCCGCGGTGAAGACGCTGAACAGGAAGACGCAGATCACGATCGTCCAGCGGCGGCCGATCCGGTCGGACAGGGTGCCAAGCACCATGGCGCCGAACATCATGCCGAACAGCGCCGAGCTGGCCATGAAGCCCGCGGTGGACGCGGTCACGTTCATTTCCTTCATGATCGAAGGCAGCGCGGTACCGGCGACCGCGATGTCGTAGCCGTCGATGATGATGATCAGCAGGCACCAGAGCAGTACCTTCAGGTGGAAGCGGTTGAAGCGGGCGTCATCGGCCAGCTTGTGCACGTCAATGGTTCTCATCTTGTCTCCTTGGGGTTTCTTGTCACTTGTGTGTCATTCGATCGCGCTGGCCG
>NZ_PVLQ01000133.1 GCF_002980595.1 Malikia granosa | reverse complement strand
AGTGCGTCGAGCTGGTTCATGAAGTGGCGTAACAAGGTGGGACAGAGGAAGCTGGATTCAATCAGGCTGGCTGGTCGGCGCAGCGGGGCGATCCAGGCACAGGATGCAGGGCCGGGTACAGCGCCTGGAAGCGCTGGTGCCGCAACAGCAGGCGCTGGTGGGTGGCGGGGTCGGGTTCGTAGCGGTGCGCTATCGGTGGCTGCAGGCATACCTCGTCGAGCCGGCCGCCCGCACACAGCCAGCCCAGGCGCGCCGCGCCCAGGGCACCGCCCAGGTCGCCGCCGGCATGGACATCCAGCCGCAGGCCCAGCACATGGGCCAGCAGCTGTGCCCACCAGGCGCTGCGCGCGCCGCCGCCGACCAGCGACAGTGCCTGCAGCGGTGCGCCATGGCGGCCCAGCGTCAGCAGGCCGTCGCGCAGGCCGAAACCCACCCCCTCGGCCACCGCATAGGCCAGGTCGGCGCGCTGGTGCGCGTGGCCCAGGCCGGTCCAGCTGGCCTGCGCGTGCGGGTTGTTGTGCGGCGAACGCTCGCCGCCCAGGTAGGGCAGGAACAGCGGTGCCTGGTCCTGCCGGTCGGCGTCGAGCGTCGCGGCGTCGGCAATCAGCTCGGCCTCGCAGGCATAGCCGAGCAGCCGGGTCGCCCAGCTCAAGGCGGAAGCCGCGCTCAGCATGACCGACATCTGGTGCCAGCGCCCGGGCAGCGCATGGCAGAAGGCATGCACCGCCTGCGCCGGATTGGGCTCGAAATGGTCGCCGCTGACGAAGACCACGCCCGAGGTGCCGAGCGAGACGAAGCCCTGCCCCGGCTCGACCAGGCCCATGCCGATCGCGCTGGCGGCATTGTCGCCAGCGCCGCCCGCCACCGGCAGGCCCTCGGGCAGGCCCCAGCGCCGGCACAGCTCGGGCTTGACGACGCCGGAGCGCTCGCTGCCCTCGACCAGGCGCGGCATCTGCGCGCGGTCCAGACCGGTGGCCTGCAGCAGGCGGTCCGACCAGTCGCGCCGGGCGGTGTCGAGCCAGAGCGTGCCGGCCGCGTCCGACATCTCGCTGACCGCTTCGCCGGTCAGCTGCAGGCGCAGCCAGTCCTTGGGCAGCAGCACCAGGGAAACAAGGTCAAAGAGGGTGGGTTCGTGCTCGCGCACCCAGAGCAGCTTGGGCGCCGTGAAGCCCGGCATCGCCAGGTTGCCGCTGATCGCCGCCAGCTCGGGCACCGTCCGGCTCAGCGCCTCGCACTGGGCGGCGCTGCGGCCGTCGTTCCACAGGATCGCGGGGCGCAGCACGGCCTGCTTGGCATCGAGCAGCACGGCGCCGTGCATCTGGCCCGACAGGCCCACGCCTTCCAGCCGGGCCAGCGCCTCGGGCTGCTCGCGCTGGAGCTGGTCCATCACGGTCTCGAGCGCCTGCCACCAGGCGGCGGGCGACTGCTCCGACCACAGCGGCTGCGGGCGCTGCACGGTCAGCGGCGCGCGCGCGCTGGCGAGCACCCGGTGCTGGCGGTCGAGCAGCAGGGCTTTGAGCTCGGATGTGCCCAGGTCCAGTCCGAGAAACATGGTGTTTTCCGTATCAGTTTGCAATGAGGGGAAGGCTCAGGCCGCGCCGCGAAAGCGCGTCAGCGCCTGGCGCCGGAATTCGGACGGCGTCAGGCCCTTGAGCTCGAGGAAGCGGCGGTTGAAGTTGGCCACGTTGTTGAAGCCGACCTCGTAGCAGATGTCGGTGATCAGCTGGTCGGTTTCCATCAGCAGCTGGCAGGCCCGGTTGATGCGCACCCGGTTGACGAAGTCGGTGAAGGTGTTGCCGGTGGTCTTGCGGAAGAAGCGGCTGAACTGGCTCTCGCTCATCTCGAATTCGCTCGCCAGCATGGCGGCCGACAACGGCTCGGCCATCCGCTCCATGATGCGGCTGACCACGGCCTCGACCCGGTCGAGCGAGTCGTCGTCCTCGTCGCTCTGCAGCTGCACGCTGGAGAGCAGCCGGTAGTCGGTGCAGGCGGCCAGCTCGGCCAGGAAGCTGCAGAAGGCACCGAAGCGCTGGAGTCCGCTGCCGAGCTTGACCTGCTGCCAGTGCTGCTGGGCCCGCTCGGACAGACCGAAGAACTCGATGCCGTGGCGGGCCCGCTCGAGCATGGGCAGCACCTCGGCCAGCTCGGGGATGTCCTGGCTGGCGCGCAGCAGCGGCTCGTGCGAGAACTGGATCACCAGGTCGCGCAGCGGCACGCCGCTCTCGGGCAGGTCGGTCGAGACCCAGTTGTGCGGCAGCCGGGGCCCGGTCAGCACCACCTGGCCGGGCTGGAACTGGCCGATCCAGTCGCCCACGAACACCTTGCCCGAGGTCGCCGTGATGATGTGCAGCTCGTACTCGTCGTGGTAATGCCAGCGCGCCAGCGGCGTCGGATAGCCGTGCGCGAGGCAGCGGATCAGGCCGACCTCCTCGGGCGGCTCGTAGCCCAGCGCGGGCAGACGGGCAAAGTCGTGCTCCAGCTCCGGCTTGGGCTGGCGCGGCATCTGGCGGGTCTTGACGGTCATCGGCGGCGGCTCGATCGGCAGCTCAACAAGGTGCCGACAAGCGGGCCGTGCCCGGATGTCCGGCGACGAAGCCAGCGACGCGGGCCGTGGCCGCACGTACCGCGTCGACCAGCCGGTCGTCACCGGCCAGCTCGCCCCACAGCACGGCATCGGCGCAGAAGGCCGCCACCGGATCGGCCGCCGCGCAGATCGCGTGCGCTGCTGCCGGGTCCATCGCCTGGTCCTGGTAGGCGTAGGGGATCCGGCCGGCATGCCAGCGCTGCAGGTAGGCCAGGAACAGCGCCGGCAGCATCGCCACGCTGGCGATGGACTCGTCGCGCGCCAGCCGCTCGCGGATGGTCGGCGCGATGAAGCCGGGGATCTTGCTGAAGCCGTCCATCGCCACGCGCTGGTTGGTGTCCTGGATCGCCGGATTGCCGAAGCGGTCCAGCACCACGTCGCGGTATTTCGGCAGATCGATCGGGCAGGGGTGCTCGGGCCGGTCGAGCACGGGAATGGTGTCGTCGGTCACGTAGTCGTAGGCCATCCGGCGGATCGCCGCATCCTGCGTGCCCTCGTGGATGTAGCGGTAGCCGACCAGGGTGCCAGCCCAGGCGATGCAGGAGTGCGTCGCGTTGAGCAGCCGGATCTTGGCCTCCTCGTAGGCGTCGACCGAGTCGACCATCTCGACGCCGACCCGCTCCCAGGCTGGCCGGCCGGCAATGAAGCGGTCCTCGATCACCCACTGGATGAAGCTCTCGCCCATCAGCGCGGCCGGGTCGTCGATGCCGGTCGCTGCCAGCACGCGCTCGCGCACGTCGGGCGTCGGGCGCGGCGTGATGCGGTCGACCATCGCGTTCGGGCTGCTGGTGTGGGCCTGCACCCAGGCCAGCAGCGCGGCGTCGCCTATCAGGCCGATGAACTGCAGCAGGCCGGCGCGCGAGCGCTCGCCGTTGTGGCGCAGGTTGTCGCAGTTGAGCAGCGTGACCGGGCCGGCGCCGCTGGCCATGCGCGCGCGCAGGATGGCGGTCAGCGCGCCGTAGAGGGTGGCGCCGGGGTGGCCCGCGCGCGCCGCGTCGAGGTCGGCGCGCAGGTCGGCAAAGGCCTCGAGGTCGAGTCGGTTGTCGGCGTCGAGGTAGTAGCCGGCCTCGGTCACGGTGAACGAGATGATCTTGGTCTCGGCGCTCGCGCCCTGCTCGATCAGGCCGGCCAGGTCGGGCTGGTAGGGAATGACCCGGCGGATCGACCCGATGCGCTGGTAGCGGTGCTCGCCGGCCGGCGAGATGGTCTCCAGCGTGTAGGCGCCGCCCTGCTGGATCAGCGCGGCTATCGTCTCGGCCATGTCGGGCCGGATATTGCCGCCGGCCAGCGCCCAGGAGGCGTCGCCGCTGCGGATCAGGGCGTCGAGGTAGACCGCCTGGTGGGCGCGGTGGAAGGACCCCAGGCCCAGGTGCAACATCACATTCATGTTCTGACTCGCGTAAGAGGATTAGAGGTCGAATTGGGTCGGCAGCATCACCACGTCGCGGATCGTCATGCCGCGCGGGCGCGTCAGCATGAACAGCACCACCTCGGCCACCTCGGCGGCCTCGAGCAGGCTGCCCGACTCGCGCGCCTGGCGCAGCTTGTCGGCCGGCCAGTCCGCCAGCAGGCCGGTGACGACCGGACCGGGCGAGATCGAGCCGACCCGCAGCCCGTGCTTGAACACCTGGCGCCGCGTCGTCTGCACGAAGCAGTCGATCGCCCACTTGGACGCGGCATAGACCGGCTCCCAGGGAGTCGGGTAATGCGCCGCCAGCGAGCTGGTGACGATGATGTCGCCGCTGCCGCGCTCGATCATGTGCGGCAGCACGGCGCGCACGTTCTTCATCACCACGTTGATGTTGAGGTTGAGCATGCGGTCGATCGCGTCCGGGTCGGCATCGACCAGGTCGCCGCCGATGTAGCTGCCGGCATTGGCATGCAGGATGTCGAGCCGGCCGGCCAGCTCCAGCACGCCGGGCAGCAGGCTGGCGCATTGGCGTGCATCGAGCAGGTCGATCACCAGCGGCAGCGCATCCGGGCCGAGCCGCTCGCACAGCGCCGCGAGCGCCCGCTGGTCGCGGTCAACCAGCACCACCCGGGCGCCGGCCGCGAGCATGGCCTCGGCGCTGGCCAGTCCGATGCCGGAGGCGGCGCCGGTCACGACGGCCACCTGGCCTTGAAGTTTCTGGGTCATGGCTAGCTCCTCCTTCAGCCGCGCGCGCCCACCACCCGGCCCTGCGGGTCGAACCAGTGCGCCTGCCCGAGCTCGATCGACACGCCGACCGCATCGCCCGCATGCAGCGGACTGCGGGTGTTCTGGCGCGCCACCAGCTGGGCGCCGCCGGGCGTGCTGACGTAGATCAGGGTTTCGGCGCCCAGCGCCTCGACCAGCTCGACCCGGCCGTCGACCAGGCCCTGGCCGGCCGGCTGCAGCGTCACGCTCTCGGGACGCAGCCCGATCGAGCCGCCGGCGGCACCCGCCGGTGCCTGCTGCTGGACGACGGCGGGCAGCTGGGCCAGGGTGGCGACGTTCATCTGCGGCGTGCCGATGAACTGCGCGACGAACTGGTTGGCCGGACGGTCGTAGAGCTCGAGCGGTGAGCCGACCTGCTCGATCTGGCCGTCGCGCAGCACCACCACGCGGTCGGCCAGCGTCATGGCCTCGACCTGGTCGTGGGTGACGTAGATGGTGGTCGCGCCGAGCTCGCGGTGCAGCTTGGCGATCTCGACCCGGGTCTGGCCGCGCAGCGCCGCGTCCAGGTTGGACAGCGGCTCGTCGAACAGGAAGACCTTGGGCGCGCGCACGATGGCGCGGCCGATCGCCACCCGCTGCCGCTGGCCGCCCGAGAGCTCCTTGGGCGTACGCTGCAGGTAGGGCGTGAGGTTGAGGATCTGCGCGGCGCGCTCGACCTTGGTCCGGATCACCTCAGCCGGCGCCTTGGCCAGCTTGAGCGCGAAGCTCATGTTCTCGAACACGCTCATGTGCGGATACAGCGCGTAGCTCTGGAACACCATGGCCAGGTCGCGCTTGCTCGAGGGCAGCCGGGTGATGTCGCGGCCCTCGAGCGAGAGCTTGCCGCCGTCGATGGCTTCGAGGCCGGCGATCAGGCGCAGCAGGGTGGACTTGCCGCAGCCCGAGGGGCCGACGAAGACGACGAACTCGCCCTTCTCGATCTGCAGGTCTATGCCCTTGATGGCGCGGTGCTCGCCGAAATACTTTTCAATGCCTTGCAGCTGGAGGAATGACACGGGAATCTCCTGTTGTACTTGTGCGTTGCGGTGGCGCGGCGGCTTCACTTGACCGCGCCGAAGGTCAGGCCCTGGACCAGCTGCTTCTGGCTGAACCAGCCAAACACCACGATCGGGGCGATCGCCATCAGCGAGGCGGCCGACAGCTTGGCCCAGAACAGGCCCTCGGGGCTGGAATAGCTCGCGATCAGCGTGGCGAGCGTGCCGCCCTGGGCCGCCGTCAGGTTCAGGCTCCAGAAGGCCTCGTTCCAGCTCAGCACCAGGCACAGCAGGCCGGTCGATGCCAGGCCGCCCATGCCCAGCGGCAGCAGCACCAGGCGCAGCTCCTGCCACAGCGTGGCGCCGTCCATGCGCGCGGCCTCCAGGATCTCGTGCGGGATGTCCTTGAAGTGCGAGTACAGCATCCAGACCATGATCGGCAGGTTGGACAGCGTGAAGACGATGATCAGCGCGAGCTGGGTGTCGAGCAGGCCGCTGGTCTGGGCCAGCACGTAGATGGGCACCAGCGCGCCGACGGCCGGCATCATCTTGGTCGAGAGCATCCACATCAGGATGTCCTTGGTGTGCTTGCTCTTGAAGAAGGCCATCGAGTAGGCTGCCGGCGCGGCGATCGCGAGACCCAGCAGGGTCGAGAGCACGCTGGTGACGACCGAGTTCTTGGCGTAGAGCAGGTAGTCGCTGCGCTCCTGCACCTCGTGGAAGTTGGCCAGCGTGGGCTCGAACAGCAGCAGCGGCGGCACCGAGATCGCCTGCAGCTCGGTCTTGAACGCGGTCAGGAACAGCCAGCCGAGCGGGAAGAACAGCAGCAGCGTGACCGCCCAGGCTGCCAGGGTGCGGACCACCAGGGCCGCGGAAACACGGGAATGACGTGACATGGCGGTTCTCACTTGTCCAGGTTCTTGCCGACCAGGCGGATCATGAAGATGGCGGCGATGTTGGCCAGCAGCACGGCGAACAGGGCACCGGCCGAGGCCACGCCGGCGTCGAAGTTGAGCAGCGCCTGCTTGAAGATCAGGAAGGCCACGTTGGTGCTGGCGTCGCCCGGCCCGCCACCGGTGGTGGTGTAGATCTCGGCGAACACGCTGAGCAGGAAGATCAGCTCGATCATCACGACCACGGCGACCGAGCGGCCCAGGTGCGGCAGGTAGAGGTAGCGCAGCTGCTGCAGGTAGTTGGCGCCGTCCATGCGCGCGGCCTCGAGCTGCTCGCGGTTCATGCTCTGCAGCGCGGTCATGAAGATCAGCGCGGCAAACGGCAGCCACTGCCAGGACACCATGATGATGACCGACAGCAGCGGCCAGTCGGTCAGCCAGTCGACCGGCGTGGCGCCAAAGAAGGCCCAGACCTGGGCCAGCACGCCGTAGATCGGGTTCATCATCATGTGCTTCCACAGCAGCGCGTTGACCGTGGGCATGACGAAGAAGGGCGAGATCAGCAGCACACGAACCAGGCCGCGGCCGGGAAAAGGCTCGTCGATCAGCAGGGCGATCGCGATGCCGAGCAGCACCGTGATCAGGATCACGCTGCCGAGCAGCAGCACGGTGTTGAGCACCGCCGGCCAGAAGCTCGGATCGGTGACGAAGAATTCGAAGTTCTCCAGGCCGATGAAGCCGCTCTGCTCGGGCTGCATCAGGTTGAAGCGGATGACGGAGAAATAGAGCGTCATCACCAGCGGCACGATCATCCAGAGGAAGAGCGTGGCGATGGCCGGCGTCATCAGGACGCGGGGGAGGAATCGGTTCATGTGCGTGGAGGGAAAAAGAGGCGATGCCAGGGCCGGTCTGCCGGGCAGCGCCGAATTCGCCATGAGGAAGGTCGACCGGGACGGGGCCGCGCAGGCCCCGGCCAGCGGCTTACTTGTAGTAGCCAGCCTTGCGCATCTCGCGCTCGGCCGCGGCCTGCGAGGCCTTGAGCGCGGCGTCAACCGTGGTCTTGCCGGCCAGCGCGGCGCTCATCTGCTGGCCCACCGTCACGCCGATGGCCTGGAACTCGGGGATGGCAGCGAACTGGACGCCGACATAGGGCGACTTGGGCAGGGTGCTGTCGTTCGGATTCGCGCTGTCGATTGCGGCCTTCTCGGCGGCAGCGAACCTGGCGGCCTTCTGGAATTCGGCGCTCGCATAGGTCGACTTGCGGGTGCCGGTCGGGACCGCGCCCCAGCCATTGGTCTTGGCGACCAGCTGGATGTAGTCCTTGGAGGTGGCCCAGGTCACGAACTTCTGCGCGGCATCGACTTTCTTGGAGCCCGAGGGGATGGCCAGCGACCAGGCCCAGAGCCAGTTGGCGCCCTTGGGCGTGACCATGGTCGGAGCCTGCGCGAAGGCCATCTTGTCAGCCACCTTGGACTGCTTGGGGTCGCTCACGAAGGAGGCAGCGATCGTCGCATCGACCCACATGCCACACTTGCCTTCGTTGGTCAGCGCCAGGATCTCGTTGAAGCTGTTGGCCGACGAGCCAGGCGGGCCGTAGCTCTTGAGCAGGTCGACGTAGAAGTTGATCGCGTCCTTCCAGGGCTTGCTCTCGAGCTGCGGCTTCCACTGCATGTCGAACCACTGGCCGCCATGGGTGTTGACCAGCGTCGACAGGAAGGCCATGTTGTCGCCCCAGCCCGGCTTGCCGCGCAGGCAGATGCCGTAGACGCCGTTCTTCGGGTCGTGGATCTTGGCGGCCAGGTCCTTGATGTCGTTCCAGCTCGGCTTGTCGGCCACCTTGACGCCGGCCTTGTCGGCCAGGTCCTTGCGGTACATCAGCATCGAGCTCTCGCCGTAGAAGGGCACGGCGAACAGCTTGCCATCGACCGACAGGCCGTTGCGCATGGCGGGCAGCAGGTCGTCGGCGTCGTAGGCTGCGTCGGTCTTGACTTCCTGCAGCCAGCCCTTCTTGCCCCAGATCGGGGTCTCGTACATGCCGATGGTCATGACGTCGAACTGGCCGCCCTTGGTCGCGATGTCGGTCGTGACGCGCTGGCGCAAGGTGCCCTCCTCCAGCGTGACCCACTTGAGCTTGATGTCGGGGTTGGCCTGCTCGAAGTGCTTGCCGAGCTTCTGCATCTCGATCATGTGGCCGTTGTTCACGGTGGCGATCACGAGCTCGGTCGCGGCCTGTGCCATGCCAGTGGCCAGCAGGGAAGCAGCGACGACGGCGGAAAGCTTGAATTTCACGGATGTCTCCTTCGGTTATATGTACTGGTACGGCTGCTTCCAGCCGCGGGACCTATTGTCCGGAAGGCTGTTGCGTCTACAGGTACCCGAAAAATGACATTCGATACTCTATTGCAATATTTGCTCGGTATTTTCCCTAGTATCTGCTTGAGAGTTTATGTCTGGCCGGTGCCCGAACGGGTGAAAGCCGGCCCGCTGGCGATTCCGGCGCTGGCCTGGCTGCCGCGGCGCGCTCGACGGCTTGCCGGTGCGAAAGTCGATGGCCCTGCGGCTGCAATCCATCGGCTTCGTCCAGGGGCTCCCGTCCAGGGGTTGCAGCTTGCAGAGGTGGCAGGACTGGACAACCCTTACAGCGCCGGGTAGTCGGTGTAGCCGACCGGGCCCGGGGTGTAGAAGGTCTGCGGGTTCGGCTGGTTCAGCGCCGCGCCCTGCTTCAGGCGTTGCACCAGATCCGGGTTGGCAATGTACTGGCGCCCGAAAGCCACCGCATCGGCGCGACCCGACTCGACGGCCGCGATCGCCATCTCGCGGTCGTAGCCGTTGTTGGCGATGTAGGCGCCCTTGAAGGCCCGGCGTGCGCCGGCATAGTCGAAGCCCGGCAGGTCGCGCGGGCCACCGGTCGCGCCCTCGACGAAATGCAGGAAGGCGATGCCGCGCTGGTCGAGCTGCTCGACCAGATGGCCGAACAGCGCCTGCGGGTGGCTGTCGGACAGGTCGTTGGCCGGCGTCACCGGGGACAGGCGGATGCCGACGCGACCGGCACCGATCTCGGCCACCACGGCGTCGACCACCTCGAGCGCGAAGCGGCAGCGGTTCTCGATCGAGCCGCCGTAGCCATCAGTGCGCTGGTTGGCGCCGTCGCGCAGGAACTGGTCGACCAGGTAGCCGTTGGCGCCATGGATCTCGACGCCGTCGAAGCCGGCGCGGATCGCATTGGCGGCGGCGCGGCGGAACTGCGCCACCACCTCGGCGATCTCGTCGATCGTCAGCGCATGGGGCACTGGGGCCTCGACCTTGCCATTGCGGGTGTAGGCCACGACCTTGGGCGCGATGGCCGACGGTGCCACCGGCTGCGCGCCGCCGGTCAGGTCGGGGTGGGTGACGCGGCCCACATGCCAGATCTGGGCCACGATCTTGCTGCCGGCCTCGTGCACCGCCCGGGTGATCGGCTTCCAGCCCTCGACCTGGGCCTCGGAGTAGATGCCGGGCGTGGCCATGTAGCCCTTGCCGACCGGCGAGACCTGGGTGCCTTCGCTGATGATCAGGCCGGCATTGCTGCGCTGGCGGTAGTACTCGACGTTGAGCGCGCTGCCCGGGATGTCGCCGGCGGCCTCGTCGGCGCGGCTGCGCGTCAGCGGCGCCATGACGATGCGGTTGGCGATCTCGATGTCGCCGATGCGACCAGGCTGGAACAGCTTGAGCGAGTCGGCATCGAGCGTCTGGGCCAGGGCGTGGGGCAAGGGAGCGTTCATGGGCGGGGTTCCAGTACAGGGAGGAAATTCAGGAATGAATCGATTATGGATATTCCTGAAACACAGGGGTAGATCCGATTTAAAGCTATGATTTATTCCTTGAAAGAATCAATGAAGCCATGGACCGACTGCGCCTGATCGAAACCTTCATCCGGGTGGTGGACTCCGGCAGCTTCTCGGCGGTGGCGCGCGAGGCGCGCACCACCCAGTCAGCGATCAGCAAGCAGGTGCAGGCGCTCGAAGCCGGGCTCGGGGCCAAGTTGCTGGTGCGCTCGACCCGCAGCCATTCGCTGACCGAGGCCGGCCAGCTGTTCTACGAGCGCGGCCGGCAGATGCTGGACACCTTCGAGGAAGCCCGGCTCGAGGTCCATCGCGCCGAGCACGAGATCTGCGGCGTGCTGCGCGTGGCCGCTCCGGTGGCTTTCGGCCGTCTGCACATCGTGCCCAGGCTGGCGGACTTCTATGCGCGCTATCCCAGGATCAAGGTCAACCTGCAGCTCGACGACAACTTCGTCGACCTGGTGGCCGCCGGCATCGACGTGGCGTTCCGGGTCGGCGAGCTCAAGGACAGCCGGCTGGTGGCGCGGCGCATCGGCACCGCGCACCGCGCGACGCTGGCCTCGCCCGCCTACCTGGCCCGGCATGGCGAGCCGCAGCACCCCGACGACTTGCTGGCGCACAATTGCCTGGTCTACACCGGGCTGGCCAGCTTCAATGAATGGGGCTTTCTCGATGGTCAGAACCAGACGCACAGCGTATGCGTCGGGGGCAATTTCGAATCGAACAGCTCGGAGGCGATCCGCCAGGCCGCCTGCGAAGGCCTGGGCATCAGCTACTCGACGCTCTGGATCTACGGCGAAGACATCCGGTCCGGCCGGGTCAAGCCGATCCTGACGCGTTTTCGCGCCCACCCCTTGCCCCTGAACGTGGTATTCCAGCCTGCACGCCGCCCTTCGCTCAAGGTCAAGAGCTTCGTCGACTACTTCGCGCAAGCCTTCGGCCAGGACCCGGACATCGCGCAGATGCTGGCGGCACAGGACTAGCGCGGCTCAGCACAATGCCGCTGCCGCACCGGCCGCACCGGCC
>NZ_PVLQ01000132.1 GCF_002980595.1 Malikia granosa | reverse complement strand
GGGGGGGGCTGAATAGTTACGAAGAAACTACGCATCGCATCTGGTGGCCTGCCGTTGCACGAGGTAAAACTGAACCAGGTTAATGAGGCAGCCTATCTCGACCTACTTGCGAAGCTTGACCGCGAAGACATCCTGCTGTTCGCCACCGCCACTGATGCCGGCTTGAACACAACGCAACGAGTAGCACAACATCAAAGTATACAGGTCGCCAAAATCAGAGATATTATTCCGAGGATGCGCTATGAAAATGGGCGTACTGGACTCCAGATCCTTGCAGACGAACTTGAAGGACTATCCGGGCAGCTCTACGTTCAGCTTGTATGTCAGGTGCGGTTGATCGACGATGTACTACGGCGATCAATAAACTACTTTGCGCAGCGGAGGCCGCAGGCCCTTAAGCAATTTAGATGGCGGATTGACCAAAAAAATATCAAAAAGCCGACCTTTGAAAAAGCATTCGAAAAGATCGCTCCACCACTTCTGCAAAGCAAATCAATAAATTTTCCCTTCGAGGCAGTTCGTGGTTTTAACTATAGCTTCATGAAGAACTACGAGTTCGAGGATGGCAAGGCGCCTGACTACCTGCAGACGGATTACGGATTCCCAGAGATGGATGGATTCGACCTTGGAAAAATCCTACGTCGTGAGATGACGTTTGTTGACTCAGAGTCAAGCGAAGGTGTGCAAGTTGCAGACTTGTTGGCTAGCGGACTACGCCGATTGCTCCGAGGTCAGTTCCAGGACAACCATAGTGTGGCTACCGCTCTAGGCAAGCTCATGCTGAAGAACCGACGCGGAGAGTATCCGATATGTCTCGTCGCACTTTCAGAAAAAGAGCACAGTGCATCCGCCAACGTGAGCAAGCGCTTAAAGCAACTTGAACTTCACAGCAAGCCAATGCTAACGCTAACGCCAGTCCGGTAGAGCGGAACATAAATTGAACGTTGGACGTCAGCTATAGATCTGGAGAAACGACTGATACTGGCCATGATTTGACCTTACCAGCAGGTCTGGCGATTGGCTGCAGCCGACCAAAAGCAGACGGCTCGATCTGCTGGGAGCGGTCTTTGAGAAGCCAGCGACGCGCGTACGATGGCCTATGCAGTACCCGCGAGTTTGACAATGAATTCAACGATACGATCCGTTCTTATAACGGGAGAAATGCACAGAGGCGTGTAAAAACTGAGACCCGATGAACTTCCTTGATGTCGATCCAGATGCGGAAATCTACCGCATCACCAATGCCAATTATTTCCTGGCGCACCCAGTGACCGTCTCCACTAGACCCAAAGAAGTCGGCCATCAAGTCGGCTGGGACGCCCGAGACCGGTCGTTCGATAAATGTGTGATTAGACTTCCGCTGTCGACGCGTAAGACTACTGCGAGTAGGAATAAAATTTCGCCTTTAGTAGGAGTTCCGGAACGCCAAGCATGCATAACTGCCGTTCTGAGGCGGGAATAAATTGAGTCAAGACCGAATCAACTTCAAGGAAGACTACCAGTGCCAGAAAAATGTTATCTCTGCGATAAGCCGTTCGACAGCGATGGGGTTCTCAAGCACGGAGAGCACATCATTCAAGACAGCCTGGGTGGAACCTTGATTGCAGACGAGATCCTTTGTGCATCTTGTGGCAGCAAGCTTGGTAATAGCGTTGATGGTCCATTCGTGGCGGCACTGGCTCCTCTGACAGTGTTGCTGGACCTTCCTCGGGGGGCAGGTGCTCACGCCAAGGCAAAAGTTAGGCTCGCACTAAACGAGGACGAAGCGTCAAGTCTTTCCGCAGTAACTTTCTTGCTCTCCCAAGACTTCACCATCGCGCCGTCTCGACCGCTGATGCTCACCAGCGAGGCGAAGAAGACGGTAACAGTCATCGGCTCTACTCTCAAGCAAGCTGAGCAGTTCTCGAATTCACCAGCAGTCAAAGCGGCCCTCTCTAGTGGCTACGCTCTCGAGCTGAGTGAGAATGCGGCAACATATGCTCAAAGCCTGCTAGTTCCAGTGAGTCCTAGCTCAGTGGAAGTGCTCCGTGGAGTATTAAAGATTGCTATCGAATTCGCAAACCATTCTGGGGTGCCACGGGCAGTTTTCAAGCACTTGCTCGCTGATGGTGACATGACGAACTCTGAAGCGCTGCTTCGATCGAGTATCTTTCCATACTACCCCACTACGGATGCTGAGCGTTTTTTTGAGACGGAGAAGCATACCCACGAGGACTGGTTTCCCACACACCATCTCTACATTTTCAGCCAGTACAGGAGCCTGTACTGCTACGTAGAGTTGTTCGGAACGATTCAGAACTACGTGTTACTGTCAGCCGAGTACGACGGACCGCCCGTCGAAGCCAAGTTTATACAGAAGGCCGAGCGTTGGGAGTTCAATGCTGACACCTTTACCGCCAAAGACGAGTGATTTCAAGGTG
>NZ_PVLQ01000131.1 GCF_002980595.1 Malikia granosa | reverse complement strand
CTGGCCGATAGGGAATGCGGACCTTGAGTGTCTTCTGGCGTCGGCAGACCGTGCTGTAGTCGGGCACCGGCCATGACAGACCGGCGAGCTTGAGCAGGCTTTCGACCATGCCCATCGCCTGGCGTAGCGCCAAGCCGAACAAAGCCTTGATCGTCAGGCAGAACTGGATCGCGGCGTCCGAGAACAACGGTGTGCGGCCGCGCTTGCCGCTGGCCAGGCCTGACCACTGCAGGTCGCGGTCCAGCCAGATCATGAGGGCGCCGCGCGCCTTCAAGGCCTGGTTGTAGCGCCTCCAGTTGGTCGTCTTGTACTTGGCGGGCTCTGGTCTCACACGGTCACTCATCCCTGAAGCCTACCTCCGCCCATGGGCGACTTTGACTGGCATTTTGAATATTGCAACAAAGCCATTCGACGGTGGACCTGGTCAATGCGCTGGAACAGGAGAAGGCACAAGGCAAGGCCGGTCGTCTCGCTGCGTCGCTGGTGAACATGGACCTCGTGATCCTGGATGAGCTGGGGTACCTGCCATTCAGCCAGGCCGGCGGGGCCTTGCTGTTTCACCTGCTCTCCAAGCTCTACGAGCACACCAGCGTGCTGATCACCACCAACCTGGCGTTTGCCGAATGGTCCAGCGTGTTTGGCGATGCGAAGATGACCACGGCCTTGCTCGACCGGCTCACCCACCATTGCCACATCCTCGAAACCGGCAACGATTCCTTCCGCTTCCGCCACAGCTCCAAGCAAGCCAAGGCGCAGGGTTCGGCCAGGGAACGTGCCAGAAAAGCTGTGATGCCAGTGCTCGACAGCGACGAAGTCACCGATCCGTTCTGACCAGCGAAAGGAGAGCCGCAGCACACTGACGCACTACACTTATCAACAGCCGGGCCTCGAAAACCCGGCCTTCGACCCCTGGTCAAAATTCAACCGGAACAGGTGGTCAATTTTGAACCGGCGCCAACACGGTTGAGTTGGTGCGCCATGCCTGGAGCCGTCCCCAGACTTGATATTGCACTGCAACATGTGTGAATTGTAGGAGCGGATTCCACGCTCTGCAAGACTTTTTGCTGCAGTGCAGCAAATTTCCAGCTCAGGCCGTTTCAGCTGCCGACACAGCGGCTTCCATCATTGAAAAACCTCTTCGCCAACGCATGTTCGAAGCTGGCCTTCATCGAGTCCGACAGCAGCTGTGGACAGTGGTGCAGCTAGGCCTAGGGCCTGTTAACGCAATCGAAGGACCTCGGCAATGAACGCGACGGTGATGAAGGCCGCAAACATCACATCGGTCTTGTCATAGCGGGTGAA
>NZ_PVLQ01000130.1 GCF_002980595.1 Malikia granosa | reverse complement strand
GCACCTTGAAATCACTCGTCTCTGCAGCAGCACGCGACGGTGCCCAAGTTCGTTTCGTCCAGAACGATGTGTCCGACGAAGCCAAGGTTAAATCAATGATTGTCGACATCGTGGCTGAGTTCGGCCGACTCGACATGGCCGTCAACAATGCGGGCATCTTCAACGAGTATTGTTCGCTGAACCAATCCGAGAGTCAGAACTTCCGCAACATGCTTGAAGTAAACGTGATGGGCGTGTATTTCAGTATGAAGTACGAAATTGCCCAAATGCTCCAACAAGGCAAAGGGGCTATCGTTAATTTGGCATCTATTGCCGGCCTGAATGGCATCCCATGGGGCGGAACCTATGCAGCCACCAAGCATGCGGTGGTTGGTCTTACTAAGTCGTCAGCACTCGACCATGCGGCTCAAGGCATCCGTATCAACGGTGTGGCGCCCGGAGCTATCCGCACTGACATCATCGCAGAGCAGTTGAACAGTAATCTCGCCGAACTTGAAGCAATGCACCCCATGCAGCGAGTGGGAAAGCCGGAAGAGATAGCGAGTGCCATCAGCTGGCTGCTCTCGGACGAGGCTAGCTTCGTCACTGGTCACATTCTCAGCGTGGATGGTGGCTTCCAAGCCAAATAAACATAATGACCGGCTCTATTCCAGACAAAATGAAGGTGCCTGGCGCGCTCTGGGAAGGCCTCAGAGCGTGTTCAAAGTCTCCAAGTCATGAGATGCTTGGGGGGTGAGAAAAGGTTACCCAAGCGATATCAAGCGCGAGCAGTTCGAAGTCATCAGGCCGCTGCTGGAGAGCGCGCGCAAGAAGACTGCCCCACGCAGAGTGGACCTGTACGAGGTGTTCTGCGCGGTGCTGTACCTGCTGCGCACGGGTTGCCAGTGGCGCGCGCTGCCCAGCGACTTTCCCAAGTGGCGCACGGTGCACTCGTACTTCGCCATCTGGAGCGAGCCGCGCGAGGGCGGCAGCCTGCTGGAGCAGGCATTAAAAAAATCAGGTTGGCGCGGCCCGAGAGAAACTGGGGCGCAACGCCTGCAGCGCGCTCTTGATCATCGA
Source organism: Malikia granosa (assembly GCF_002980595.1). Lineage (GTDB taxonomy): Bacteria > Pseudomonadota > Gammaproteobacteria > Burkholderiales > Burkholderiaceae_C > Malikia > Malikia granosa. Next base: position 1,092 of record NZ_PVLQ01000130.1, on the reverse strand, counting down.
CGCGCAGAGCGTGAAGAACACGGACCCGGCGGCCTTGAAGGGTTATGACGCGGGCAAGAAGGTCTCGGGCATCAAACGCCACATTGCGGTCGATACACAGGGGCTGCCGCACGCGGTGGCGGTGACGACAGCAGATGTGACCGATCGCAAGGGGGCACTCCAAGCGCTGGGGCGTTGCAAGTCCGTGCTGGGCCGGGTGCAAAGCCTGCTGGCCGACAGTGGCTATGTGGGTCAGCCCTTTGCACAGGGCGTGCAGGAGATTCTTGGTAGGCATGTGACGATGCAGATCGCCAAGCGCAGCGAACTGCACACCTTCAAAGTCATACCTAAGCGCTGGATCGTCGAGCGCAGCTTCGCCTGGCTGGACAAGAACCGGCGGTTGTGGAAGAACTGCGAGCGGCTGCTCAACACCAGCCTGCAGTTCGTCCATCTGGCCTTCTTGGGACTCTTGCTCAGAAGACTTTGAACACGTTCTCAAGCGCGTTGAAATCGACCGTGCTGAGGTAGTCCGCCGGGCGGCACTGCCGCTCACCGTGCTGAAGGACGATACGCAGATTTCCACGGCACAGTTTTTCGGTAAGCGTGGCCTGAAGGCCCTTGTTGTGAGGGCAAGCTTTGCAAGGCAGGATGTGTCCATATGGAACACAGTGGACACACCCCTGAGTGGACAGGGCTGAAGGTTGAGCGAACGCTGCGCAACGGCAAGCACCTCTACGTTTCGGCCTTCAAGGCTTGGCTGGTCGAGCAAGCCCGCAGACCCGGTGTTTCGGTCGCTGGCCTGGCGCTGCGCCATGGCGTCAACGCCAATCTGTTGCGGCTATGGATGAAGCAGGAACATTGGCCAGGCCAAGCGCCTGAGCTGCTGCCGGTCACGATCGTGGCCGAACCAGCCTGCCGCGAGGCAGCCACTGCGACGAGGGCTTACCCGTCCACGGGAACGATGGAGATCGAACTGTGTGGCGCCGTGGTGCGCCTGAGCGGTGAGATCGATGCCGCCCAACTCAAGACGGTGCTGGCCGCCCTGCGCTCATGATCGGCTTGCCGGCAAACACGCGGGTGTGGATCGTGGCCGGGCACACCGACATGCGCCAG
>NZ_PVLQ01000013.1 GCF_002980595.1 Malikia granosa | reverse complement strand
GGCACCTTGAAATCACTCGACAAAACATGGAATGGCCGAGCTTGAGTCTGGCCAGAAGCCCGGGAACCACGGAAGAACTGCTTACACCCAGGTCAGCATGACCAATTTCGACCCCAAAGCACCAGAAATACTTTGCGAGTCGCAGATGAGGGAATGTGAACGTACCCAGAAACGGCCGTTCAGCATGTGTTCAGCCTCACGGGTGCAATATGACCCCAAGGTTCAGAGCAGACACCTGGCCCTCCCCCTAAACCTCCACAGGATTCACCATGAACACCGATCTCAAGAACTTCTTACAGCCCATCGCACAGGCTGTCGCCGCCACACTGTTTGTGGTGTTTACCGTGACATTCTTTTCAGTGCCCTACGTGCTTCAGCAGCACCCGGGTGATATCCAGTTGCCGTCGCAACAGGCCGACCTAGGTCACATGACCTGAACCTTCAGTATTGCTCTGGGCTCGGCAGCCAGGACGGACACCGAGTAATGCAGAAGAACAAAGAATTTTTTCTGCCTACATTTCGCAAAATAATTCCATGAAAATTTTCAACCATATCTTTCTGTTGACTGCCTGCAGCACGATCGTGCTGACCGCATGCAACAAGGCAGATCACATCGCGAGTCCGACTCAAGCTCCAGTTGCCAGAGCAAATGCCAACGTATCAGACGCCGATATCACGACCCATGTCAAATCTGCACTAAACAATGATTCGAGTTTGGCAGGGCAAGACATTACAGTCGTCACCACAAAGGGCGACGTTCGGCTAACGGGTGTGGTGGGAAGTCAGGCACAGGTTGACACCGTGCTCGGCGCCGCACGAGCCGCCGAGGGCGCGCATAGCATTCACAATGAGTTGACCGTCAAACAGTAACGCAACCCGCAAGTGAACCACCCCGGGTTTTGCATAGCACCCATGCTGGGCGCGCAAAAAAGCCACCTGACACTCCAGCATCAGATGGCTTCTTGATCAAGGCACCCTCTCGAATGCCTGGATCGCAGATCAGTGGAACTGCTCTTCTTCGGTCGAGCCGGTCAGGGCCTTGACGCTGGACGAACCGCCCTGGATCACGGTGGTGACGTCGTCGAAGTAGCCGGCGCCGACTTCCTGCTGGTGCGACACGAAGGTGTAACCCTTGTCGCGGGCCGCGAATTCCGGCTCCTGCACCATGTTGACGTAGTGCTTCATGCCTTCGCCGCGGGCGTAGGCGTGGGCGAACTGGAAGGTGTTGAACCAGTTGATGTGGATGCCGGCCAGCGTGATGAACTGGTACTTGTAGCCCAGCGCCGACAGCTCTTCCTGGAAGGAGGCGATCTGCGAGTCGTTGAGGTTCTTCTTCCAGTTGAAGGACGGCGAGCAGTTGTAGGACAGCAGCTTGCCCGGGCAGGCAGCGTGCACGGCTTGGGCGAACTCGCGGGCGAAGCCGATGTCCGGCACGCCGGTTTCACACCACACCAGGTCGGCGTAGGGAGCGTAGGCGACGCCGCGGCTGATGGCCTGCTCCAGGCCGTTCTTGACGCGGTAGAAGCCTTCTTGGGTGCGCTCGCCGGTCAGGAAGGGCTTGTCGTTGGCGTCGTGGTCGCTGGTGATCAGGTTGGCAGCTTCGGCATCGGTGCGGGCCAGGATGATGGTCGGCACGCCCATGACGTCGGCAGCGAAACGGGCCGAGATCAGCTTCTCGATCGCTTCCTGGGTCGGAACCAGCACCTTGCCGCCCATGTGGCCGCACTTCTTCACGGCAGCCAGCTGGTCTTCGAAGTGCACGCCAGCAGCACCGGCGGCGATCATGTTCTTCATCAGTTCGAAGGCGTTGAGCACGCCGCCGAAACCGGCTTCCGCGTCAGCGACGATCGGCAGGAAGTAGTCGATGAACTCGGCCGAGTCCGGATCGATGCCACGGCTCCACTGGATCTCGTCAGCGCGCTTGAAGGTGTTGTTGATGCGGCGCACCATGGTCGGGACCGAGTCGTAGGCGTACAGCGACTGGTCGGGGTACATGGTTTCGGAGGTGTTGCCGTCGGCAGCGACCTGCCAGCCCGACAGGTAGACCGCTTCCAGGCCAGCCTTGGCCTGCTGCATCGCCTGGCCGGCAGAGATGGCGCCGAAGGCGTTGACGTAGCCCTTCTTGGCGCCGCCGTTGACCTTTTCCCACAGCTTGGTGGCGCCGCGCTGGGCCAGGGTGTACTCGGGCTGCAGGCTGCCACGCAGGCGGACCACGTCGGCGGCGCTGTAGCCGCGCTTGACGCTCTTCCAGCGCGGGTTGTTGGCCCAGTCCTTCTCGAGGGCTTCGATCTGCTGCTGGCGGCTCAGTTGCTGGTTCAGGGAATTCGACATGGATCGCTCCTTAGGTTGATGTGACAGATGGCTGGGGCAGCCAGTTTTGCTGTTGCAAGTTTGGTGCCGTTGGATACAGTCTAAGTCTTCTATAAGACCCAAAACCAATCTTATGTCTTATACAAGACATTTTTTTATTCTTTTATTTTCAATCACTTACAAAATCAAAATCACAATATGAAAAGAGTGGTTGTTAGGCGGGAAAATCTCTTCCAACGACCTCGCTACCCGTTTCACCTAGCAGAATTTGGATTTTGTAATGTAAAAATTTCTGTCCTGTGACGCCCCATCCGGGCGCAACATCGCCCGACTTCGGAGCAGCGCCGCTTTCTCTGCGAAAATGGTGGAATGTTTACCGGCATCATCACTGGCGTGGGGCGCATCGTCGCTGTCCACCCGCTCGGAAGTTCTTTGCAACATGGCAAGCGCCTGACCATCGAGACGCCCGCGGGCTATCTCGACGGAGTCGGCCTGGGCGACAGCATCGCGCTCAACGGCGCCTGCATGACGGTCACCAGCTTCGACAAGGACCAGGCCTGGTTCACGGTCGACGTGTCGGCCGAATCGCTGGACAAGACCGCCGGGCTGGACCAGACCGGCACGGTCAACCTCGAGCAGGCGCTGCGCGCGCATGACCGCCTGGGTGGCCATATCGTGTCGGGCCATGTCGACGGCATCGGCCAGGTCAGCCGCTTCGAGCAGATCGGCGAGAGCTGGGAGCTGTGCATCCTGGCCCCGGCAGCCTTGGGCAAGTTCCTGGCCTACAAGGGCTCGATCACCGTCAACGGGGTGAGCCTGACCGTCAACCGCGTCGCCGACCTGGCCGATGGCTGCGAGGTCAGCATCAACCTGATCCCGCACACGGTGCAGAACACCGCGCTGGGCAGCCTGCAGGCGGGCTCGAAGGTAAACCTGGAAATCGATCTGATTGCGCGCTATGTCGAGCGCATGTTGAGCGGCAGCGCCGCCGAGAAAGCCCAACCATGAAACAAGCCCTGACCCCGGTGGGGATCTCGCCGGTCGAGGACATCGTCGCCGACATGAAGGCCGGCCGGATGGTGATCCTGGTCGACGAGGAAGACCGCGAGAACGAAGGCGACCTGGTGCTGGCCGCCGACCATGTCACGCCCGAGGCGATCAACTTCATGGCCAAGTTCGGCCGTGGCCTGATCTGCCTGACGCTGACGCGCGAGCGCTGCGAATACCTCAAGCTGCCGCCGATGGCCGCGCGCAACGGCACCGTGTACAGCACGGCCTTCACGGTCTCGATCGAGGCCGCCGAGGGCGTGACGACCGGCATCTCGGCGGCCGACCGCGCCCGCACGATCCAGGTCGCCGTCGACCGCAATTCCAAGCCGACCGACCTGGTCCAGCCCGGCCATGTGTTCCCGCTGCAGGCGGTCGATGGCGGCGTGCTGATGCGCGCCGGCCACACCGAGGCCGGCTGCGACCTGGCCGCGATGGCGGGCTGCTCGCCGTCGGCCGTGATCTGCGAGATCATGAACGACGACGGCACCATGGCCCGGCTGCCGGACCTGCAGCTGTTCGCGGCCGAGCACGGTCTCAAGATCGGCACTATCGCCGACCTGATCCATTACCGCAGCGCCAACGAGTCGCTGGTGCGCCAGGTCAGCAGCCGTCCGCTCGACACGGCTTTTGGCGAGTTCACGGCCCACGCCTTCCGCGACGGCCCGAGCGGCTCGCTGCACCTGGCGCTGGTGCGCGGCAGCTGGGGCGCCGAGGAGAGCATCCCGGTGCGCGTGCATGAGCCGCTGTCGGTGCTCGACGCGCTCGAGGTCGGGCGCTCGATGCATTCCTGGACGCTCGAGACCAGCTTGCGCCATATCGCCGAGCAGGGCAAGGGCGTGGCGGTGCTGCTCAACTGCGGCGAGACGGCCGACCAGCTGCTGGCCCAGTTCGAAGGCACCGCGCGCTCGGCGCAGGCGCCCGAGCGCGGCCGCATGGATCTGCGCACCTATGGCGTCGGCGCGCAGATCCTGCGCGAATGCGGTGTCAACAAGATGCAGCTGCTCGGTACCCCGCGCCGCATGCCCAGCATGACGGGCTACGGACTCGAGGTGACCGGCTTTATCAGCAAGACTGAGGAAAATTGAATATGTTGGGTGCAGAAAAAGGCAAGGCCGTCCAGCTGGACGGCAAGGGATTGCGGATCGGCGTGGTGCAGGCGCGCTTCAACCAGGGCATCACGAATGCACTGGCGCAGGCTTGCGTGGGCGAGCTGCAGGCGCTGGGCGTCAATGCAGAAGACATCGTGCATGTGACGGTGGCGGGCGCGCTCGAGGTGCCGTCGGCGCTGCAGGCGATGGCCGAGAGCGAGCGCTTCGACGCGCTGGTCGCGCTGGGCTGCGTGATCCGCGGCGAGACCTATCACTTCGAGCTGGTCTGCAACGAGTCGGCCGCTGGCGTGACCCGGGTGGGACTGGACTACGGTCTGCCGATCGCCAACGCGATCCTGACCACCGAGAACCTGCCCCAGGCGGTTGCCCGCCAGGACGAGAAGGGCCGCGACGCGGCCCAGGTCGCCGTCGAGATGGCCCGTCTGCTCAGCGAGTTGAACCCCGAATGAAGGACGCCAGCCCCCGCCCGTTCAAGAAGGCCACCGAGAAGTCCGGTCGCAGCCGCGCGCGCGAGTTCGCGCTGCAGGCGCTCTACCAGCACCTGGTCGGCCGCAACGACTCCGCCGCGATCGACGCCTTCACGCGCGACCTGAGCGGCTTCCACAAGGCCGACAGCGCGCATTACGATGCGCTGCTGCATGGCTGCATCGCCGAGGCCGAGACGCTTGACGCCGCGATCACGCCGCTGCTCGACCGCAGCCTGGCCGAGATCTCGCCGGTCGAGCGCGCGATCCTGTGGATCGGCGCCTACGAGTTCAGCCATTGCGTCGATGTGCCCTGGCGCGTCGTGATCAACGAGTGCATCGAGCTGGCCAAGTCCTTTGGCGGCACCGACGGCCACCGCTATGTCAACGGCGTGCTGAACCAGCTCGCGGTCCAGCTGCGCCCCGAGGAAGTCACGCGCGACCCGGCCCGCAAGGCCTGATGCCATGACCCAAGGCAAGGAGTTTGGCTGGCCGGTGCGCGTGTACTGGGAGGACACGGATGCCGGCGGCATCGTGTTCTACGCCAACTACCTGAAGTTCTTCGAGCGCGCGCGCACCGAATGGCTGCGCAGCCTGGGCATCCACCAGCGCGAGCTGCGCGAGTCCAGCGGCGGCATGTTCGTGGTCGGAGCGGCGGCGCTCGACTACCACCGCCCGGCACGGCTCGACGACCAGATCGAAGTCACGGCGCGCATCGCCGAGCTCGGTCGCGCCTCGCTGGTGCTCGAGCAGCAGGCCTGGCTGCTCGACCAGGGCACGCGCGCGCAGCTGCTGTGCGAAGGCCGCATTCGCATCGGCTGGGTCGATGCAGTCCAGATGAAGCCCGCGCGCATCCCTGTCCCTGTCCTGCAAGTCCTGAATCCATGACCCACGATTTCTCGATAGTTTCCCTGCTGCTCAACGCCAGTTGGGTGGTGCAGGCGGTGGTGGCGCTGCTGCTGACGGTCTCGGTGATCAGCTGGGCGGCGATCTTCCGCAAGGTGTTCGCGCTCAAGCGGGTGCAGCGGCTGACCGATGTGTTCGAGCGCGATTTCTGGTCCGGCGCCAGCCTGAGCGAGCTCTACCTGGCCGCCACCCGCAACGCGCACCAGGGCAGCCCGATGGAGCGCATCTTCGCCAGCGGCATGCGCGAGTTCCAGAAGCTGCGCGAGCGCCGCATCACCGACGCGGACGCGCTGCTCGGCGGCGCGCGGCGCGCGATGCGCGCGAGCTACCAGCGCGAGGTCGACGCGCTCGAGGTCAACCTGTCCTTCCTGGGCTCGGTCGGCTCGGTCTCGCCCTATGTCGGCCTGTTCGGCACGGTCTGGGGCATCATGCACGCCTTCACCGGGCTGGCCGCGCTGACCCAGGTCACGCTGGCCACCGTGGCGCCGGGCATCGCCGAGGCGCTGGTCGCGACCGCGATCGGCCTGTTCGCGGCGATCCCGGCCGTGATCTTCTACAACCGCTTCGCGCACGACATCGACCGGGCGGCCAACCAGCTCGAGACCTTCATGGAGGAGTTCTCCAACATCCTGAACCGCAGCGTCGGCGCGACCCCGGCCCAGGGCTCGTCGGCCCACTGACGGCCAGTACCGGAGAAGCCCCATGGCCGCAGTTCCCGCCCGCAAGGGCCGCCGCACCAAGAACGAGATCAACATGGTCCCGTTCATCGACGTGATGCTGGTGTTGCTGATCATCTTCATGGTCACGGCGCCGATGCTCACGCCGAGCATGATCGACCTGCCCAGCGTCGGCCAGGCCGATCGCCAGCCCGACCGCTTCGTCCAGGTGCTGGTCGACAAGGACGCCGCGCTCAAGGTCAAGGACGGCCAGTCGAACAGCAGCGCGGTCAGCGTCGAGCTGGCCGGCCTGGTCGAGCAGGTGCGCCTGCTGCAGGGTCCGGCCGAGCCGGGCCAGGGCTTCGCCCCGGTAGTGATCAGCGCCGACAAGAGCGTCAAGTACGAGTCGGTGGTGCAGGTGATGGACAAGCTGCAGCGCGCCGGCATCCAGCGCGTGGGCCTGTCGGTCCAGCAGCAGCCCTGATCCCGTGACCGGCATGAAGCTTGCGGCCGATCCCCTCGATTTCAGCCCGCCTGCCGACCGGCATTGGCGCGGCCCGCTGCTGCTCGCGCTGTTCGTGCACGGGCTGCTGGTGGCGGCGCTGACCTGGGGCGTGAGCTGGAAGCAGGATGCGCCGGCCGCCGCCATGTCGGCCGAACTCTGGTCGGCCCTGCCGGCCGCGGCGGCACCGCGCGCCGCCGAGTCCGCCGTGGAGCCCGAGGCGGTCCAGCCCCCTCCCCCCGCGCCGGAACCTGAGCCGGTGCGTCCGGTCGTGCCGCCCAAGCCCGTCAAGGCGCCGGTCGCCCAGGCGGTGGAGGCCAAACCCAAGGTCGATGCCGGCCCGAGCGAGGCGCAGATTGCGCTGCAGCGCAAGAAGGCCGAGCAGGAGAAGCGCGAGGAAGCGCTCGAGCGCCAGCGCGAGGCCGAACGCAAGGAAAAGGCCGAGCAAAAGAAGAAGGCCGAGGCGCTCGAGAAGCAGCGCGAGCAGGCCAAGCTCGAGCAAGCCAAGGCTGAGAAGGCCAAGGCGGAGAAAGCCGAAAAGGCCAAGCAGGAAAAACAGAAGGAAAAGCTCAAGGAGCAGCGCGAGGCCGAGGAAAAGGCTGCCAAGCAGCGCGAGCAGGCCAAGCAGGACGAGGCGAAGAAGAAGCGCGAAGCCGAAGAGAAGAAGCGCGAGCAGCAGGCCGCGCGCGAGAAGGCCGAGAAGGCGGAGAAAGCCGAGCAGGCAGCCAAGGAGAAGGCCGCCAAGGCGGAAGCGGCCAAGCGCGAGGCGCAGATCGAGGCCGACCGCAAGAAGCAGCTGGCGCGCATGATGGGCCAGGCCGGCGGCAGCGGCGACGCGGGCGCCAAGGGCAGCGGCGCGGGTGGCTCGAACGGCAATGGCGGCGGCAGCGCGGGTGGTTCGGGCTCGGGCCATGGCGGTTCGGGCGGCAACGGTGGCGGCGGTGGCGGGGCTTCGGCCGGCTACGCGGCCAAGGTGGCGGCACGCATCAAGACCTTCTACAACTCGCCCGAATCCTTCCCGTCCAACCTGAGCGCGGAAGCCGAGATCAGGACCCTGCCCGACGGCACCATCCTGAGCCAGCGCCTGCTCAAGTCGAGCGGCAATCCGGCCTTCGACGAGGTGGTGCTGCGCGCGATCGACCGCGCCGGCCATCTGCCCAAGGACGAGAACGGCCGCATGCCCGACACGACCTTCGTGATCAAGTTCCGCCCCTGAACGGGCGCGGCGGAGCCAGCGCGCAGGCGCCGATCGGCCCCGGGCTTGCGCGTACACTCGACGCGGTTTGAACCCTGGAATCGCAGATGGTGAACGACAACTGGATCGCGAGCTGGCAGCACGCGCGCAATCACGAGGGGGTGACACGCGGCATGCAGGCCCTGCTGGCGCTGGCCTGCGTGCTGGCGCTGGGCTGGCGCGCCGGCTGGCAGGACGAGCTGATGCCCGTGGTGCTGGGCGTGATGGCCTGCGCCTTCACCGAGACCGACGATGCCTGGCGCGGTCGCCTCAAGACCCTGCTGCTGGCGCTGGCCTGCTTCGGCCTCATGATGACCGCGGTCTGGCTGACCCTGCCCTGGCCGGCACTGCTGGCCGCCGTGCTGGCGCTGTCGGCCTTCACGCTCACGATGCTGGGCGCGCTCGGCGAGCGCTACCGGGCGCTGGCCTTCGGCTCGTTGGTGCTGTTCATCTACTCGGCGCTGTCGGCCGAAAGCCACCGCGCGCAGGCGCTCGAGCTGGCGCCCTATCTGCTCGGCGGTGCGGTCTGGTACGGCCTGGTGTCGCTGCTGTGGGCCGCGGCCTGGCCCAAGCCCACGGTGCGCTACCGGCTGTCCCAGCTCTACGCCCTGCTGGGCGAATACCTGCGGCTCAAGGCCAGGCTGCTCGAGCCGGTGCAGGGCGTGGACCGGCAGCGGCGCCGGCTCGAGCTCGCGCTGCACAACGGCCGCGTGGTCGATGCGCTCAACGCCGCCAAGGAAAGCCTGTTCAGCCGGATCGCTGGCGGCGAGCCACCGCCCTGGCTCAGCGAGGCCATGCACCAGTACCTGGCGGCGCAGGACATCCACGAGCGCACCAGCAGCTCGCACGAGAGCTACACCCTGCTGGCCGATGCCTTCGCGCGCTCGGATGCGCTCTACCGCTGCCAGCTGGTGCTCAGCGTGCTGGGCGAGCAGGCGCTCAAGTTCGCGCAGGCGATCCGCGAGCGCACGCCGCCGCGCCACGAGGGCCAGACCGCGCGCGCGATCGAGGACATGCAGGCCGCTATCGCCTATCTCGAGACGGCGGCGGCCTCCCGGCCGGCCGCGCGCCCGCTGCAGGCGCTGCACGCGCTGGGCGACAACCTGACCGGGCTGGCCAAGGTGTTCGCCAGCGCGCTGCGTGGCGGCGCGGCGCCCGACCTGTCGCTGGTCGACCATCAGGTGCACAGCCTGGGCGAGGCCTGGGCCCGCATCCGGACCCAGCTGACGCTGAATTCGGCGCTGATGCGCCATGCGCTGCGGCTCAGCCTGGTGCTGCTGCTGGCCTTCGGCGTGATGCAGGCCACGCAGGACCCGCATGGCTACTGGATCGTGCTGACCGTGGTCTTTGCCAGCCAGCCGCAGTACGCCGCCACGCTGAGCCGGGTCGGCCAGCGCGCGCTCGGCACGGTGGTCGGCCTGATGGTGGGCTGGGTGCTGATCCGGCTGTTTCCGGGCCCGCTGCTGCAGGCGGTCTGCATGGTGCTGGCCGGCGCGCTGTTCATCGGCAAGCGCATGAGCGACATCCGGGTCGCGACCGGCGCGATGACCACGCTGGTGCTGCTGAGCTTCCACCAGATGGGCATGTCGCAGGGCGTGATCCCGGCGCGCCTGCTCGACACGGCGATCGGCAGCGTGATCGCCGGCCTCGGGGCCTGGCTGATCCTGCCGAACTGGCAGGCGCGGCACTGGCCCCGGCTGGCGGCGCAGACCCTGCGCGCCCAGGCCGGCTACCTGCAGGCCATCCTGGAGCAATACCAGGCAGGCAAGCAGGATCACCTGGCCTACCGCAAGGCACGGCGCAACGCGCACAACGCCGAGGCCGCGCTGTCCAATGCCTATGCCGCGATGCGCAAGGAGCCCGAGGGCAAGCGGCTGGACATGACGGCCAGCGCGCGCTTCCTGGTGCTGACGCACATGCTGCAGAACTACCTGTCGGCGCTGGGCGCGCACCGCGGCGAACTCGAGGCCGGCGCGCTCGACGAAGCCAGCCGGCAGGCCGCGCAGGCGCTGCAACAGGGGCTGGAGGGGCTGGCGCGCCAGCTCGAGTCGGGCCAGCTGGAGGCGGCGGCGGCAGGCGTGACGCCGGCCACGCCGGCCGAGGCCGACATCGAGATGCCGGCGCGGGGCCCGGTCGGCAGCCTGCTGCAGGCGCAGCTCCAGCTCGCCAGCGGGCTGCTGCCCCAGCTCGAGCGGCAGGCGCCCCGGCTGTGCCGGGCGCGCTGAGAACCAGCTCCGGATGACGCAGGACCGCAGGCCAGCGGCCAGCCGCTGACCCGATAGGACCGTTCAGTCGAACACGATCTCGGCGCGCTGCTCGTGCGCCTGCGCCTTCCAGGCCGCCAGCGCGGCATCGGTCGGGAAGCATTGGGCGCGCTCGCCGAGCTGGACCTCGCAGCGCGCGGTCTCGCGCAGCACCTCGAGCCGCACCGGCAGGCCGCGCACCAGCTCGCCCTGCTCGCCGATCTCGCGCTGGGCCGGGAACTCGCGCAGCAGCGCCGCGACATCGGGCGCGCGCCCGTTGACCGTCACGCGCAGGTACTTGCCGAAGCGGCAGCGCGCCGCGCCCAGGTCCCACAGCGCCTGCACCTTGAGCCGCAGGCCGCCCGAGAAGCGGTCCGGCTGCGCCAGCACCTGCGCGACCACCAGCTCGTCGTCTTTCAGCAGGTGCTTGTTGGCGTTGATCAGGGCCTCGTCGGCGGTGGCCTCGAGCGTGCCGCTCTTGTCGTCGAGCTTGAAGATCGCGACCTTGCCGCGCTGGCCGTTGATGATGCGCAGGTCATTGACGATGCCGGCGACCATGATCGGGTCCCGGCTGTCGACCACATGCGCCAGCGGCATGCGGGCGAAGCGGCGCACCTCGCGCTCGACCTCGTCGAACAGGTGGCCCGAGAGGTAGAAGCCGATCGCGGTCTTCTCGTAGGTCAGGCGCTCCTTGATGCCCCAGATCGGCAGCGCGGCCAGCTCGGGCTCCTGGGTGCTGGCGCCCTGGCTGTCGGCGCCGAACATGTCGAACAGGCCGCCCTGGTTGGCGTTGGCCTGCTGGGCGTTGGCGAAGTCGAAGGCGCGCTCGACCGAGGCCAGCAGGGCGGCGCGGTTGATCTCGAGCGAGTCGAAGGCGCCGGCCTTGATCAGCGCCTCGACGGTGCGCTTGTTCAAACGGCTGCGGTCGACCCGGGCGCAGAAGTCGAACAGGCTGGTGAAGGGGCCGACGGTGTCGCCGCGCGGACCGACGCCGCGCCCCTCGCGCGCCGCGACGATGGCCTCGATCGCCTGCTGTCCCGTGCCCTTGACGGCGCCCAGGCCGTAGCGGATCACCTTGTCGCTGACGGGCTCGAAGCGGTAGCTGCCGCGGTTGACATCGGGCGGATCGAAGCTGATGCCGAAGTGGGTCGCATCGACATACAAGACCTTGAGCTTGTCGGTGTCGTCCATTTCGATCGTCATGTTGGCGCAGAAGAACTCCGCCGTGAAATGGACCTTGAGCCAGCCGGTGTGATAGGCCAGCAGCGAGTAGGCGGCGGCGTGCGACTTGTTGAAGCCGTAGCCCGCGAACTTCTCCATCAGGTCGAACACCTCGTCGGCCTTCTCCTGGCTGATGCCCTTCTCGGCCGCGCCCTTGCGGAAGATGACGCGGTGCTCGGCCATCTCCTCGGGCTTCTTCTTGCCCATGGCGCGGCGCAGCATGTCGGCGCCGCCCAGGGAATAGCCGCCCAGCACCTGGGCGGTCTGCATCACCTGCTCCTGGTAGACCATGATGCCGTAGGTCTCGGACAGCACTGGCTCGACCAGCGGGTGCGGGTACTCGACCACCTCGCGGCCGTGCTTGCGCGCGACGAAGCTCGGGATCAGGTCCATCGGGCCCGGACGATACAGCGCGTTGAGCGCGATCAGGTCTTCCAGCCGGCTGGGCTTGGCGTCGCGCAGCATGCCCTGCATGCCGCGGCTTTCGAACTGGAACACCGCCTCGGTCTTGCCGTCGGAGAACAGCTGGTAGGTCTTGCGGTCGTCGAGCGGGATGCGCTCGAAGGCGAAGTCCTGCTGGTCCGGGTGGCGCCGCACGATGAACTCGCGCGCCAGCTCGAGGATGGTCAGCGTGGCCAGGCCAAGGAAGTCGAACTTGACCAGTCCCACCGCCTCGACATCGTCCTTGTCGTACTGGCTGACCGCCGAGTCGCTGCCGGGCTGCTGGTACAGCGGGCAGAAGTCGGTCAGCTTGCCGGGCGCGATCAGCACGCCGCCGGCGTGCATGCCGATGTTGCGCGTCATGCCCTCGAGCTTCTGTGCCAGCTCGATCAGGGTCTTGACATCCTCCTCGCGCTCGATGCGCTCGGCCAGCACCGGCTCCATCGCGATCGCGTAGTTGTTCTTGTCGCCGGGCTTGGGCGGATCGGGCGGGTACTGCAGCGTGACCGACATGCCCGGCTTGTTCGGGATCAGCTTGGAGATGCCGTCGCAGAAGCCATAGGCGAAATCGAGCACCCGTCCCACGTCGCGGATCGCCGCGCGCGCGGCCATGGTGCCGAAGGTGGCGATCTGGCTCACCGCGTCCTTGCCGTACTTGTCCTTGACATAGTCGATCACGCGGTCGCGGTTGGTCTGGCAGAAGTCGATGTCGAAGTCGGGCATCGAGACCCGCTCCGGGTTCAGGAAGCGCTCGAACAGCAGGTTGTACTGCAGCGGGTCGAGGTCGGTGATCAGGAGCGCATAGGCCACCAGCGAGCCGGCACCCGAGCCTCGACCCGGGCCGACCGGGCAGCCGTTTTCCTTCGCCCACTGGATGAAGTCGCCCACGATCAGGAAGTAGCCCGGGAAGCCCATCTTGAGGATGGTGTTGAGCTCGAACTCGAGCCGCTCGACATAGCGCGGGCGCTCGGCATTGCGCTTGGCCTCATCGGGAAACAGATGCAGCAGGCGACCTTCGAGGCCCTGGTGCGAGACATGGCGGAAATAGTCGTCGACCGACATGACCCGGCCATCGACCGGCGGGATCGGGAAGTTGGGCAGCTGCGGCTTGCCCAGCACCAGGGTCAGGTTGCAGCGGCGCGCGATCTCGACGCTGTTGGCCAGCGCCGAGGGGATGTCGTGGAACAGCGCGGCCATCTCGGCGGCCGACTTGAAGTACTGCTCGCGCGTGAACTTGCGCACCCGGCGCTGGTTGCCCAGGATCTCGCCTTCCGAGATGCAGACGCGCGCCTCGTGCGCCTCGTAGTCGTCGGGCCCGAGGAACTGGACCGGATGGGTCGCGACCACCGGCAGCTGCAGCCGCGCGGCGAGCTGCACGGCGCCAACGACCTGGCGCTCGTCGTCGGTGCGGCCGGCGCGCTGCAGCTCGAGGTAGAAGCGCTGCGGGAAGGCGGCAGCGAGCTGCTGCGCGACATCCTGCGCGCGCGCCTCGTCGCCGGCCAGCAGCGGCAGCCCGACCGGGCCGCTGTGCGCGCCCGACAGCAGGATCAGGCCGGCGCCGAGCTCCTGCAGCCATTCCCACTTGAGCGCGGCCTGGTCGCGCACCATGTTGCGCGTCCAGGCGCGCGCCAGCAGCTCGCACAGGTTCAGGTAGCCCTGGTGGGTCTGCACCAGCAGCAGCATCCTGGGCAGGCTGTGCTGCTGCACCGAGGCGCCGGGAGCGGCCTCGGGGCCCAGGCCCTGGACGAAGACCTCGGCACCAAGCACCGGCTTGACGCCGGCGCCGCGCGCGGCCTTGTAGAACTTGATCGCGCCAAACAGGTTGGACAGGTCGGTCAGGCCCAGGGCGGGCTGGCCGTCGGCGGCCGCGGCCTCGACGACCTCATCGATGCGGACAGTGCCGTCGACGACGGAGAACTCGGAATGCAGGCGCAGGTGGACGAACATCCCGGGATTGTAAAAGGCCGGCCCTGGCAGCGCAGGTACTGCCGCCCGACAGCACCGGCGGAACCAGGCAGGATGTCATCGCCAAGTCAAAACCTTCTGCCATGCTGGCGGGAGTTTTTTCCCCGTGATCCTTTCCCTGATCGAGCTTATTCCATGCTGCCGAGCCAAGCCTCCGACTCCTCCCCTTCCCTGACCACCCCCTTGAGCCGCCGCCAGTGGATGGCGCTGGCGACTTCCGCCGCGCTGCTGCCGGCCGCTGCGCGGGCCCAGGGCGGCGCGATCAAGATCGTGGTGCCGTTCGCGCCTGGCGCCGGCACCGATGCGGTCGGCCGGCTGATGGCGCAGAAGCTGGGCGAGATCCTGGGCCGCAACGTGGTGGTCGAGAACCGGACCGGCGCCTCGGGCGCCATCGGTGCGCAGTACGTGGCCCAGAGCGCCCCGGACGGCAATACCCTGCTGCTGGTCGCCGCCCCCTTCACCACCGTGCCGGCGGCGCTGCCGCAGGCCGGCTATGACCCGCTGGGCCAGTTCACGCCGGTCGGCATGATCGCCTCCGGCCCGCTGCTGTGGGCGGTCAACAAGGACCTGCCGGTCAGCAACCTCAAGGAGCTGATCGCGCTGGCCAGGCGCCAGCCGGGCAAGCTCAACTACGGCTCGGCCGGCGCCGGCGGCATCAACCACCTGGTGCTCGAGCAGCTCAAGATGAAGTCGGGCATCTTCATCACCCATATTCCCTACCGGGGCATCGCGCCGGCGACGCTGGACATGGTCAGCGGCCAGATCGAGATCATCACCGGCACGATACCGGCGCTGGCGCCCTATGTGCGCGACGGCCGCATCAAGGCGCTGGCGGTCACGAGCGCCGGACGCTCGCCCGCGCTGCCCGAGGTGCCGGGCATGAGCGAGTCGGGCCTCAAGGGCTTCAACGTGCTGAACTACTTCGGTCTGGTCGCGCCGCGCGGCACGCCGGCCGAGCTGGTGCAGCAGCTCAACGCGGCGATCGCCAAGGCGGTGGCGCTGCCGGATGTCAAGGAGCGCTTCGCCAAGGATGCGATCGAGGCCGCCGTCGGCACGCCAGCCCAGCTCGGCAGCTTCCTCGAGCGCGACTACCGGGACTGGAAGGCCGTGGTCGCCGCGCAGCAGCTCAAGATCGAGGGCTGAGCGGCCTTCAGCCCTTGAACTTCGCGGCCACGGCCGCGACGCGCTCGCCGTAGCGGCGCGCGGTCTCGAGGTCGCCGGCCGGGATCTGGTCGGCACCGGCATCGGACGCACATTGCACCAGCAGGCCGACCGAGCCGCCCAGGTTGTTGACGTCGGCGCGGCTGGCGGCCGAGCCGTTGGCCGGCAACAGCCCCAAGCTGACCCAGAGCCCGCCATGCTGGCTGGCCAGGGTCTGCAGCTGGATCAGGCAGGCGCCCTTGTCGCCGTTGAGGCTGGCGCTGGCGGTGAAGCCGCCGAACACCTTGTCCTGCCAGCCGCGGCTGAACCAGGCCTTGGAGCTGGCATCGGCGAACTTCTTGAACTGCCAGCTCGGACCACCCATATAGGTCGGGGTGCCAAAGATGATGGCGTCGGCGCCGGCCAGGGTCTCCCAGCCGCCTTCGGCCAGGTTGCCATCGGCATCGATGGCGAGCAGTTCGGCGTCGGCGCCCTGGGCGACCTGCTGCGCGACGCGTTGGGTATGTCCGTAACCCGAGTGATAGACCACGACTACATTTGCCATCTTTGAAACTCCTGCAATGAAGGCGCCAGCGGCGCCGGAAAAAATGCCCGTCGAATCAGGGCGCGAAAAACTCTTGCCTTCGGCCCGGATCAGGGCGCGAGGTCGAACACCAGCACCTCGGCATCGGCGCCCTGCTCCAGCCGCAGCAGCGACTCCTGCGCCAGCAGCGCGGCGTCGCCGGCCTGGAGCGCCAGGCCGTTGACGCTCAGGCTGCCGCGTACCAGGAACACATAGGCCTTGCGCGCCGGATCGAGGGCAAGTTCGGCCGTTTCTGCGCCGTCGAACAGGCCGGCGTAGAGGCGGGCATCGGCGTGGATCGTCACCGAGCCCTGGGCGCCGTCGCGCGAGGCGACCAGGCAGAGCCGGCCGCGCTTGTCGGCGTCGGCAAAGGCCTTTTGCTCGTAGCCGGGGGCGATGCCGGCCTGGTCGGGCTCGATCCAGATCTGCAGGAAATGCGTGGTCTGGTCGGGCGCATGGTTGAACTCGCTGTGGCGCACGCCGGTCCCCGCGCTCATGCGCTGCACCTCGCCCGGCACGATGGCCTGGACATTGCCCATGCTGTCGCGGTGCGCCAGGCGGCCGCTCAGCACGTAGCTGACGATCTCCATGTCGCTGTGGCCGTGGGTGCCGAAGCCGGTGCCGGGCGCGATGCGGTCCTCGTTGATGACGCGCAGATTGCCCCAGCCCATGTGCTGCGGATCGTAGTAGCCGGCAAAGGAAAAGGAATGGAAGCTCTTGAGCCAGCCGTGGTCGGCATAGCCGCGTTCGCGTGATTGGCGCAGACTGATCATGGCGGGGGTCTCCTGTCTTCTTGGCAATGAATGACCGTACTTTAGAGCCTCGATCCCGCCTGTTCAGCCCAGCATTTTGCCGGCACAATTCAAAAATTGTGAACATCAAGACCCCGACATGCAGCGACAACTGTCCGCCCTCTCGCCCGAGAACCTGGACCTGATCGAGACCGTCGCGCGCACCGGCAGCATGGCGGCAGCGGCGCGCGAGCTCGGGCTGGTGCCGAGCGCCCTGACCTACCGGGTGCGCCAGGTCGAGGACGCGCTCGACGTGCTGCTGTTCGACCGCAGCTCGCGCCGCGCCCGCCTGACCCCGGCCGGTGCCGAGCTGCTGCGCGCCGGCGAGCATCTGCTGCGCGAGCTCGACGCGGTCGCACAGCGGGTGCGTCGGGTCGCGACCGGCTGGGAGCCCGAGCTCACGATCGCGGCCGACGCGCTGATCGCCCGCAGCACCCTGTTCGAGCTCTGCGAGGCCTTCTACGCGCTGGGCGCGCCGACCCGGCTGCGGCTGCGCGCCGAAACCCTCTCGGGCACCTGGGAGGCGCTGCTCAACGGCAAGGCCGACCTCGCGCTCGGCGTGCCGACCGACCTCGCGCCCAGCAGCGGCCTGAGCCTGCAGGAGATGGGATCGGTCGACTTCGTGTTCGCGGTCGCGCCGCACCACCCACTGGCGGCTGCCGAGCGGCCGCTCGACAGCGAGGAAATCCAGCGCCACCGCGCCGTCGCGGCAGCCGACTCCTCGCAGCGCGGACGCGGCGTGACCGTCAACCTGCTGCCCGGCCAGGAGGTGCTGACCGTGCCGACCATGCAGCACAAGCTCGAGGCCCAGCTGCGCGGCCTGGGCTGCGGCTGGCTGCCGCTGCCGCTGGCGCGGCCCTACCTCGACGCCGGCCGGCTGGTCGCCAAGCCGGTCGACCAGCCGCAGCGCAATATACGGGTCGGCTATGTCTGGCGCACCGGCGGCGGCGCAGGACGCGCGCTGGCCTGGTGGCTGGCCCAGGTCGAGCAACCCCGCACCAGGCTCGCACTGCTGGAAAACCATCACCAGTGACGGGACCGGCCGGCACCGCCTGCGCCAGGCCGGCCCTGATGTTAAATTGCCCTCAAACCCAGCCCTAGCGGCACCCACCAGCCGGAGATTCCCGATGAGCTCATCCGACCAGACCCTTGTTTCCAGCCTGCCCGATGGCCAGTCGCCGCGGCGGATTGCCGTGATCGGCGCCGGCATGGCCGGCGTCAGCTGCGCCCGGCAACTGGCGCAGGCCGGCTGGAGCGTGACCCTGCTCGACAAGAGCCGCGGCTGGGGCGGCCGCATGGCCACGCGCAAGACCGAGTTCGGCGGCTTCGACCATGGCGCGCAGTATTTCACCGTGCGCGATGCGCGCTTCGAACGGCTGCTGGACCAGCTCGGCGATCGGGTCCAGCCCTGGGCGCCCGAGACCATGCGCGTGCTCGACCAGGAAGGCCTGGCGCTGGCCCCATCGCCCGCCGCCGCCGAGACCCATTGGGTCGCGACCCCCGGCATGAGCGCGCTGGCGCGCGAACTGGGCGCACCGCTGGCCGACGGCAGCCTGGGCGCCAGCGTGAGCCTGGGCATCCGGGTCAGGCGCATCGAGCGCGATGCCATCCATCCCGAGCAGTGGCAGCTGCGCTGCGAAGGCGCCGAGGGCGCGCAGCAGGTGCTGGGCGGCTTCGACCAGGTCGTGCTCGCGGTGCCGCATCCGCAGGCACTCGAACTGCTGCAGGACTCGCAGCTGGCGCCCGAGTTCCAGCAGGCCCTCGCCTCGGTCGAGGTCGCACCCTGCTGGACCCTGATGCTGGCTTTCCCGCAGGCGACGCCTTCCGAGCAGGAGCCCTTCGGGCCGGCCTGGAGCGCCGCGCGCAGCCAGCAGCACCGGGTGCGCTGGCTGGCGCGCGAGAACAGCAAGCCGGGCCGCGGCAGCATCGAGCGCTGGACCGTGCAGGCCAGCCCCGAATGGTCGGCCGAGCATGTGAACGACAGCGCCGAGCGCATCAGCGCCAAGCTGCTGAAGGGCTTTGCCGAGATCACCGGCATCCGTGCCGAACCCAGCCATGCGGTCGCGCACCGCTGGCTCTATGCCCAGACCCGCCGTCCGCTGGGCCAGCCCTATCTGGCCGATCGCGCGCTCGGCATCGCGCTGTGCGGCGACTGGTGCCTGGGCCACCGGGTCGAGGACGCCTTCGTCTCCGGCCTCGAGCTCGGCCTGCACCTGGCGGCATGAGCGGCTACCGGGGACGCTTCGCGCCCTCGCCGACCGGGCTGCTGCACGCGGGATCGCTGGTCGCGGCGCTCGCGAGCTGGCTCGACGCGCGCGCCCATGGCGGCCGCTGGCTGGTGCGGATCGAGGATGTCGACCTGCCGCGCTGCCCGCCTGGGGCGGCCGACGAGATCCTGCGCCAGCTCGCTGCCTGCGGCCTGGTCAGCGACGAGCCGGTGCTGCGCCAGTCCGAACGCGGCACCGTCTACCAAGCCGCGCTCGACCGCTTGATCGAGCAGGGCTGGGCCTACCCCTGCGGCTGCACGCGCAAGGACATCGCGCAGGCGCTGGCCGCGCGCGGTGACCCGCGCGAGCGCCATGGCGAGCTGGTCTACCCCGGCAGCTGCCGGCCATCGAATGGCGGGCTCAAGGGCAGATTAGCGCGCGCCTGGCGGTTCGACATCGCGGCGGTCGCGACGGCGCTCGGCCTGCCCTCGATCACCCATTGGAACGACCGGCGGCTCGGCGCGCAGCAGCAGGAAGTGGCGATGGAAGTCGGCGACTTCGTGCTGCGGCGTGCCGACGGACTCTGGGCCTACCAGCTCGCGGTGGTGGTCGACGATGCCGAGCAGGGCATCACCGATGTGGTGCGCGGCGAGGACCTGGCCGACAACAGCGCGCGCCAGATCCTGCTGCAGCAGGCGCTGGGCTACCCGCGGCCGCGCTACCTGCACACCCCGCTGGTCTGCGGCGCCAATGGCGAGAAGCTCTCGAAGCAGAACGGCGCGGCAGCGGTCGATCTGTCCGATCCGCTGGCGGCGCTCAACGCGGCGGCTGCCCTGCTGGGCCTGGCTCAGCAGGGCGGATCGGTGATGCAAGCGCTGGACTGCTGGACCCGGCAATGGGCGACTCTCTACAATTCCGCCCCGTGAACACCGAAAACAACGCCTCCCCCACCGACCTGCCGGCTGTCGACGCTCCAGCGAGCGAGACAGCCGCCCAGGCACCGGCCCATGTGGCCCACCCCAAGACCATCAAGAGCTATGTCAAGCGTGCCGGCCGCACCACGACTGGCCAGGCCAAGGCCTTCGAGGACCTGGGACCGAAGTTCCTGCTGAAATACGCGCCGCAGCCGCTCGACGCCCAGGCTGCCTTCGGCCGCGAAGGCAAGCTGATCCTCGAGATCGGCTTCGGCATGGGCGAGGCGACCGCGCATATCGCGCGCGTGCGCCCGGACGACAACTTCCTGTGCTGCGAGGTGCACGAGCCCGGCGTCGGCGCCCTGCTCAAGCGCATCGGCGAGCAGGAGCTCGCCAACATCCGCATCCTGCAGCATGACGCGGTCGAGGTGATCGACCACATGCTGCCCGAGGGCTGCCTGGACGGCATCCACATCTTCTTCCCCGATCCCTGGCACAAGAAGAAGCACAACAAGCGCCGCCTGATCCAGTCGCCCTTCGTCGCCAAGCTGGTCAGCCGGCTGAAACCCGGCGGCTACCTGCACTGCGCGACCGACTGGCAGCCCTATGCCGAGCAGATGCTCGAAGTCCTGAGCGCCGAAGCGCAGCTGGCCAACACGGCCACCGACGCTGGCCTGGCTGGCTATGCGCCCAAGCCCGACTACCGTCCGCTGACCAAGTTCGAGAACCGCGGCCTGCGCCTGGGCCATGGCGTCTGGGACCTGGTGTTCCAGCGCGTCGCCGCCTGATGCGGCCCGCTGCCGCCGGACTTCGCGCGATGAACGACCAGCAGCGCCCGGGCGATCTGGGCAGCCTGGGCAATGTGGGCGATATGCTCGCCCTCGATGCGCTGGCCGCGCAGGCCACCGGCCTGTCCGAGCCGAACCCGCGTGTCGCCTGCCGCCTGATCCTGGCCGATGGCCGGGTGTTCGAGGGCCATACCCAGCAAGCCGGCGGCCCGCATGCCGAGGTGATGGCGCTGCGCGCGGCGCAGGCGGCCGGTGCCGACACGCGCGGTGCAACCGCCATCGTCACGCTCGAGCCCTGCAGCCACCATGGCCGCACCCCGCCCTGCTGCGACGCGCTGATCGCGGCCGGCGTGGCGCGCGTGATCGTCGCGCGGCAAGACCCCAATCCACTGGTCGGCGGCCAAGGCATTGCCAGATTGCGCGCGGCCGGCATCGAGGTCGAACTGCTGCCAACCGATCACCCGCTGGCCATCGCGAGCCGCGAGCGCAACATCGGCTTCCTGAGCCGCATGACGCGCGGCCTGCCCTGGGTGCGCATGAAGATGGCGGCCTCGCTCGACGGCACCACCGCGCTGTCCAATGGCGTGAGCCAGTGGATCACCGCCGAGGCCGCGCGCACCGACGGCCATGCCTGGCGCAAGCGTGCCGGCGCCATCCTGACCGGCATCGGCACCGTGCTGGAGGATGATCCGCGCCTCGACGTGCGGCTGGTCGAGACCGCAAGACAGCCGCTGCGCGTGCTGGTCGACTCCCGGCTCGAGTTGCCGCTGGACGCCAGGATCATCGCGCCGCCCGGTGCCCTGCTGGTCTACACCGCCAGCGACCCGGCAGCGACGACGCCCAAGCGCACCGCGCTGGCCGAGCAAGGCGTGACCGTGATCGACTGCCCCGGCCCGGCCCGGCCCGGCTCACACGCCAAGGTCGATCTGGCGGCCCTGCTGCGGGACCTGGCCCGGCGCGGCGTCAACGAGCTGCATGTCGAGGCCGGCCACAAGCTCAACGGCAGCCTGCTGCGCGAGGGCCTGGTCGACGAGCTGCTGCTGTACCTGGCGCCCAAGCTGCTCGGCCCCGGCCTGGGGCTGGCCAACATCGGCCCGCTGACCGAGCTGGCGCAAGGCGTCGAGCTCGAGTTCGTCGAGGCGACACCGGTCGGGCGCGACCTGCGCCTGCGTGCCCGCCTGCCGGGCCGCTTCGATCGGCAAGACTGACGCCTTCCAGCCCGCCAGCCCCCTGAGCTAGACCCATGGCCCATGTCCCGAAGAACCCCGCGATCGCGATGCGCGACGGCGTCTCGCCGAGCTGCGTCGCGCTGCCGCGCATGAAGGCGCCGCCCTGGCCGACCCTGCTCGACTACCTGGCCGAACGGCTGGCGGCGGTCAGCCGCGCCGAATGGCAGCAGCGCATGCAGGCCGGCGAGGTGGTCGGCGAGAACGGCGAGCCGCTGGCACCTGATCACCCCTACCAGAACGGCGCGCGCGCCTACTACTGGCGCAGCCTGCCCGACGAGCCCGAGATCCCCTACTACGAGTCGATAGTTTTCCAGGACGAGCATCTGGTGGTGGCCGACAAGCCGCATTTCCTGCCCGTGACGCCGGGCGGGCGCTATGTGCAGCAGACCCTGCTGGTGCGGCTGAAGAAGGCGCTCGACCTGCCGAACCTGAGCCCGCTGCACCGCATCGACCGCGAGACCGCCGGCCTGGTGGTGTTCAGCGTGCGGCCGCAGGACCGCGACGCCTACCAGCGCCTGTTCCGCGAGCGCCTGATCGCCAAGAGCTACGAGGCGATCGCGCCGGCCTGCACCCACCTGGACTGGCCGCTGACGCGGCGCAGCCATATCCTCGAGCAGGAGGACGCCTTCTACAAGATGCGCGAGGCGCTGCCGCACGAGGGCCTGCCGGACAACAGCGAGACCGTCATCGAGGCGATCGAGCAGCGCGGTGCCTGGGCGCGCTACCGGCTATCGCCCGTGAGCGGCAAGCGGCATCAGCTGCGCGTGCACATGAACGCGCTCGGGCTGCCGCTGCTCGGCGACCAGTTCTACCCGCAAGTCAGGCGCAAGCCCGGCGAGCTCGAGGACTATGCCGAACCGCTGCGGCTGCTCGCGCGCGCCATGGCCTTCGACGACCCCGTCACGGGCCAGCGCCGCCAGTTCGAGAGCCGGCTCGAGCTCGCCTGGCCCTGAGGACCGGCCGCCCCAAGCAGCAGCCCGGCGGCCCTGCCACTCAGGACTCGACGTGCAGCTGGGCCTGGGCCATGCAGCGTCCCAGCAGCGCGAAATACTCCTCGGTGCGGCCCGTGGCCTGGACATACTTGATGCGGTTGTCTTCCAGGTCCGGGACCAGCTCGATCAGCCCCTTGGCGCGCAGGGTCTTGAGGCGCCGGTGCACGGTGCTCGGCGAGATGGTCGGAAACATGTGCATGGCCGCCATCACCGTCAGGCGGGTGCCCGCATGCCAGGTCACGGCCATGGCATTGAGCATGCGCTCCTCGATCGGATCCATCCCGGGATAGGTCGGCGACTCGCGCAAGGCCTCGACGAGGCTGAGAAAACGTTGAAAACTCATGATCCGGTCTCCTCAAAAATAAGTCTGAATGGCTCGGAGCCCATGTGCTCCACACCATTTGTCGCCTTTTTGATCAGAATGTAAGCGGAAAGTTTCAACTTGCCAAGAAAATCTTGGCCACCTCGGCTCAGGCTGTCAGCAGCAGCTGCGCCTGGCCCAGACCGTCGAACGAGACCTCGACCCGGTCGCCCGCGCGCACCGTCGTCACGAGCCAGGCGCCGGTGGTCACGAGATCGCCCGCGCGCAGTCCCGCGCCATGGGCCGCCGCATGGTCCAGCAGCCAGGGCAAGGTCGCCAGCGGATCGCCGCTCGGATGGCCGCCCTGCCCCTGGAGCCGGGTCTGGCCATTGACCTCGATCCGGCAGGCCAGCCCGGCCCAGTCGGTCGGGCCGTAGCCGGCGAGCTCGGCATAAGGCCGCTCGGGACCGATGACCAGGCCGGCATGCACGCTCTGGTCGGCGATCTTCCAGGCCGTCGGCGCCTGCAGGCCACCCGCCAGCCGGGTGCCGATCAGCTCGATCGAGACGCAGACCGTCCCCAGGCAGGCCAGCAAGTCGGAAGGTCCGGCAGGGCTACGGGCCAGGCGAAATGCCAGCTCGGCCTCGATCAGCCATTCGGGCTGGGCCGCCGCCGGCCAGTGCGCCGGGCTGCTGAGTACCTCGGGCAAGGGCGCGGCTGTCACCAGCGAGGTGCCGCCGACCTTCCAGGCCCGGGGCCCCTCCGGGAACCAGCCCAGCGCCTGCGCCACGCCGGCCTGGATGGCGTAGGCGTCGTCGAGCTCCAGGCTGGCGTCATAGGCTTCGGGCTGCCAGGGCTGGCCCGAGCGGCGGGCTTCGAGCAGGCCCGAGACGATGGCCTGCTGGCGGGCGGATAGGGTCATCGTCAAGGGATTCAGGCGCGCTCGGCGACCCAGGCCGGCACGCTGGCCAGCGCCTCGGCGAGCTTGCTCGAATCGGTGCCGCCGGCCATCGCCATGTCGGGCTTGCCGCCGCCCTTGCCGCCGACTTGGCTGGCGACGAAGTTGACCAGCTCGCCGGCCTTGACCTTGGCCACGCTGTCGGCGGTCACGCCGGCTGCCAGCTGGACCTTGGCGCCATCGACGGCGGCCAGCACGATGGCGGCGGTCTTGAGCTTGTCCTTCAACTTGTCCATCGTGTCGCGCAGCACCTTGGCATCGGCGCCCTGCAGCACGGCGGCCAGCACCTTGATGCCCTTGACCTCGACCGCCTGGCCGATCAGCTCGTCGCCCTGGGCCGAGGCCAGCTTGCCCTTGAGCGCGGCGATCTCCTTCTCGAGCGCCTTGATCTGGTCCTGCGACTGCGCGATGCGGTGGGTCAGCTCGGCGGCCGGCGCCTTGAGCGCGGCGGCGGCCTGGGCGACGGTGCTCTCGAGCGACTGCAGGTAGGCCAGCGCGTTGGCGCCGGTCACCGCCTCGATGCGGCGCACGCCGGCAGCGACGCCCGACTCGGCCACGACCTTGAACAGGCCGATGTCGCCGGTGCGCTGGACATGGGTGCCACCGCAGAGTTCGCGGCTGGAGCCGATGTCGAGCACGCGCACGGTCTCGCCGTACTTCTCGCCGAACAGCATCATGGCGCCGGTCTGCTGGGCGCTCTCGATGTCCATCACGCGCGCCTGGGCAGCAGCGTTGGACAGGATCTCGGCGTTGACGATGGCCTCGATCTGGCGGATCTCGTCGTCGCTCACCGGCGCGTTGTGCGCGAAGTCGAAGCGGGTGCGCTCAGGCGTGACCAGCGAGCCCTTCTGCTGCACATGGGCGCCGAGCACCTCGCGCAGCGCCTTGTGCATCAGGTGGGTGGCGCTGTGGTTGCGCACGGTGGCAAAGCGCAGGTCGGCATCGACCACGGCCTCGACATGGTCGCCGACCGCCAGCGTGCCGGTCTCGAGCTGGCCGTGGTGGCCGAACACGTCGGCCTTGATCTTCTGCGTGTCGGCGACGGCAAAGCGCGCCGAGCCGCTGGTGAGCACACCCTGGTCGCCGACCTGGCCGCCCGACTCGGCGTAGAACGGGGTGCTGTCGAGCACGACCACGCCGGACTGGCCGGATTTCAGCTCGGCCACCGCGACGCCGTCGAGGAAGAGGCCGACCACCTTGGACTGCTGCTGCAACTGCTCGTAGCCGACGAACTCGTTGCCGGCGCCAGAATAGTCGAGCGCCTTGTCCATCTTGAACTTGCCGGCGGCGCGCGCCTGCGCCTTCTGGCGTTCCATCGCGGCGGCAAAGCCGGCCTCGTCGACGCCCAGGCCGCGCTCGCGGCAGACGTCATTGCTCAGGTCGAGCGGGAAGCCGTAGGTGTCGTGCAGCTTGAAGGCGACCTCACCCGGCAGCACCTGGGCGCCATCGGCCAGCGCGGCATCGAGGATCTGCATGCCGTTTTCCAGCGTCTCGTAGAAGCGCTCTTCCTCGGCTTTCAGCACCTCGGTGATGCGCTGCGCGTTGGCGGCCAGGTTCGGGTAGGCCTCGCCCATCAGCGCGACCAGGTCGGGTACCAGCTTGTGGAAGAACGGGGTTTTCTGGCCCAGCTTGTAGCCGTGGCGGATCGCGCGGCGCACGATGCGGCGCTGCACATAGCCGCGGCCCTCGTTGGACGGGATCACGCCGTCGCTGACCAGGAAGGAAGTCGCGCGCACATGGTCGGCGATCACGCGCAGCGAGGGGTTGCCCAGGTCGGTGCAGCCGGTCTCGCGCGCGGCGGCCTTGATCAGCGCGTCGAAGATGTCGATCTCGTAGTTGCTGTGCACGCCCTGCAGGATGGCGGCCAGGCGCTCCAGGCCCATGCCGGTGTCGACGCAGGGCGCCGGCAGCGGCGTCACCGAGCCGTCCTCGGCCATCTCGAACTGCATGAACACGTTGTTCCAGATCTCGATGAAGCGGTCGCCGTCCTCGTCCGGGCTGCCCGGAGGGCCGCCGGGGATATGGTCGCCGTGGTCGTAGAAGATCTCCGAGCAGGGGCCGCAGGGACCGGTGTCGGCCATCATCCAGAAGTTGTCCGACTTGTAGCGGCCGCCCTTGTTGTCGCCGATGCGGATCACGCGGTCGGCAGGCAGGCCGATCTCCTTGGTCCAGATGTCGTAGGCCTCGTCGTCCTCGGCGTAGACGGTGGCGAGCAGGCGCTCGGCCGGCAGCTTGTAGACCTCAGTCAGCAGCTCCCAGGCCCATTTCAGCGACTCGCGCTTGAAGTAGTCGCCAAAGGACCAGTTGCCCAGCATCTCGAAGAAGGTGTGGTGGCGCGCGGTGTAGCCCACGTTCTCGAGGTCGTTGTGCTTGCCGCCGGCGCGCAGGCAGGCCTGCACCGAGGCCGCGCGCACATAGCTGCGCTTGTCGGTGCCGAGGAACACGTCCTTGAACTGCACCATGCCCGAGTTGGTGAACATCAGCGTCGGGTCGTTGCCCGGCACCAGCGGGCTCGACGCCACCACGGTGTGGCCCTTGGCGGCGAAGAAGTCCAGGAAGGTCTTGCGGATCTCGGCCACGGAGGCCACGGGTTTTGCTGAAGGCTGGGTCATGGGCTTAGGTTTGGGACGCAGACGACTCGAGTGCGCCACGAATGAATGGGTCAATGCCGGACGGGTCCGGGTCAATCGCCCATTTTAAGACTTGGCACGCCCGGCCGCCTGGCAATCCGCTGCCGCGCTGGCCAGCAGGTGCGCGGCCAGCGACTGGCGGACTCACTCCGCGACGAAGCCGGAAGCCTTGACCGCCTGCTCCCAGAGCCTGGTGGAGCCGGCCGTGCGGGCCACCAGTTCCTCGGGCGACTTGCCCACCGGGATGAAGCCCATCGAAATCAGCTTGTCCTTGACTTCGGGCAGGGCCATGACCTTGGTCAGGGCCTTGCTCCAACCCGCCACCGCGGCCGCCGGCGTGTTGCCCGGGGCATACAAGGCATTGAAGCCCAGTCCGGTGGCGCTGGCGTAGCCAGACTCGGCAAAGGTGGGCACGTCAGGCAGCTGGGGCGCACGCTGCGGCGTCGACACCGCCAGCACGCGGATCTTGCCGGCGCGGTGGTTCTCCAGCATGCTGCCCATCACGTCGACCGCCATCGGGATCTGGCCACCGATCAGCGCCATGTTGACCGGCGCGCTGCCCTGGAACGGCACCGGCTCGAGCTTGACCCCGATCGCATCGCCAAAGATCGTGCCGTAGAAGTGCGGCGGTGCGCCCACTGCCGGAGTGCCGAACATGGCCATGTTCGGACTCCTTTTGATGCCGCCGACCAGATCAGCCAGGGTGTTGATCTTGCTCTGCGGATTGACCGCGATCGCGAACGGAAACTCGGCCACGGTGCCGATCGGCGTCAGGTCCCTGGCCGGGTTGTAGTTCAGCTTGGCCACGGTGAAGGGATAGAGCGAGGCCACGGCATCCGGCCCGAACATCACCACGCTGCCGTCATTCGGTGCGTTCTTGAGGATGTCGACCGCCAGCCGGCCGCCAGCGCCAGGCTTGTTATCGACGATGATCGTGCGGTTGAGCTCGCCCTTGAGCTTGTCGGCCAGCAGGCGGGCGATGGTGTCGAACGAGCCCCCGGCCGGAAAACCGAGCAGGATCTTGGCGGGACGCTCCTGTGCCTGGACCGGCAGGACGGCCGAGGCGGCGAGCAGGCTGGCGAGCAGCGCGTGGCTGGCATGGCGGCGGGTGAGGCGGATCATGTTGTCTCCTTGTCGTGGTAAGAAAATCGTCAACCCTGCCGGGCGGCGACGGTTGCCGCGCCGTCGCGGACATCCTGCTCGGCCTGCGCGCGGCGCCACAGCACCTTGCCGGTGGCGGTGCGCGGCAGCTCGGCGACCAGCTCGATGACGCGCGGGTACTTGTAGGCGGCCATGTGCTCGCGCGCCCAGGCGATCAGCTCGTCCGCGCCGACCTGGCCGCGGTGGCTGTCGCGCAGCACGACGAGGGCCTTGACGGTCTCGCCGCGGTAGGGGTCGCGCGTCGCGATGACGCAGGACTCCTTGATCGCGGGGTGGCGGTGCAGCAGGGCCTCGACCTCGGCCGGCCAGACCTTGAAGCCGCTGGCGTTGATCATGCGCTTGAGGCGGTCGGCCATGTAGTAGTAGCCGTCTTCATCGACCCGGCCCAGGTCGCCGGTGCGGAAATAGCGCTGGCCGTCGATCTCGATGAAGGCGTCGGCCGTGGCCTGGGGCTGCCGCCAGTAGCCCTGGAACAGCTGCGGGCCCGCGACCAGGATCTCGCCCACCTCGCCGGGCGGCAGGCGGCGGCGCGTCTCGGGGTCGATGACACAGGCCCTGGTGCCGACATAGGGGATGCCCAGGCAATGGCGGCGCGGCGCCGACAGGGTGTTCTTGTGCGTGGGCGCTGCGGTCTCGGTCAGGCCATAGCCTTCCACATACTGGACCCCGAACACGGCGCTCAGCCTGTCGGCCACCGCATCGGGCATCTGCGCACCTCCGCCGCCGATGTAGCGCAGGCTGGACAGGTCATACTGGTCGAGGTCGTCGCCGCCCAGCAGGTCGATCACCATGGTCGGGATGTTGGGCCAGTGCGTGACCTTGTGGTCGGAGATGTCGCGTGCGGCGCGCTTGCGGTCCCAGCGCGGCAGCAGCACCATCTTGCAGCCATGGCGGATGCTGGCCAGCATGCCCATGACCAGGCCGGTGACATGGAACATCGGCACCACGATCAGGGTCACGTCGCCCGGCCCCATGCCCAGCCAGGGTGCGGCGCCCAGGGCGTTGTGCAGCAGCGAGGCATGGCTGTGCATGCAGCCCTTGGGCGCGCCGGTGGTGCCGCTGGTGTAGCCGAGCATGGCCAGGTCGGCGCCGCGGCGGCTGACCTCGGTCGGCATGATCTGCCGCGCCACAAGATCCTGCCAGCGCTGCACCGCCAGGCCCGGCACCTCGGGCGCGGGGTGGCGGACCGGCAGCCAGTTCTGCCACAGCGCCGGCCAGCTGGCGGCGTCCGGCTCGAAATCCGGCGGCAGCGCCTCGACCAGGTCGAACAGCACCAGCTGCTCCAGCCCTGCCGGCACGGCCGCGCTGGCCTGCGCCAGTTCGGCCGCGATGTCCGACGAGGCCAGCGCGATGCGGGCCTGCGAGTCGGTGATGTAGTGCTCGAGCTCGTCGGCCTTGTTCATCGGATTGACCGGTACCACCACCCCGCCGGCGCGCAGCACGGCGTGGAAGCCGATGATGTACTGGGGGCAGTTCTGCATGAACAGCAGCACCCTGTCGCCGGCCTGCAGGCCGAGCTGCTGCAGGGCGCCAGCGAGCTGCTCGGCCTCCCGGTGCAGCTGCTCCCAGCGGTAGTCGCGGCCCAGGAAATGCAGCCCAACCTGCTGCGGCGCGCCCTGGGCGCGGGCCGCGAAGCCCTGCCACAGCGACTCGTCCGGAATGCTGATCTGCCGCGGTACGCCCTCGGGCCAGAAGCGCCAGTGCGGTTGTTGCTCGATCTGGTTCATGCCTGTCTCCTTGTCGTTTTTTTCTGGGGTCGGCTCAGAGCACTTCGAAGATGCCGGCCGCGCCCATGCCGCCGGCGATGCACATGCTGACGCCGACCAGCCGGGCGCCGCGGCGCTTGCCCTCGATCAGGGCGTGGCCGGTCAGGCGCTGGCCGCTGACACCGTAGGGGTGACCGAGCGCGATCGCGCCGCCGTTGACGTTGAGCCGTTCGGCCGGGATGCCGAGCCGGTCGCGGCAGTACAGCACCTGGACGGCAAAGGCCTCGTTGAGCTCCCAGAGGTCGATGTCGTTGACCGACAGCCCGAGGCGCTGGAGCAGCTTGGGGATCGCGAACACCGGACCTATGCCCATCTCGTCGGGCTCGCAGCCGGCGGCCGCGAAGCCCAGGAAGCGGCCCAGCGGCTGCAGGCCGCGACGCTGCGCCAGCGTGTCATCCATCACGACGCAGGCGCCGGCGCCGTCGCTGAACTGGCTGGCATTGCCCGCCGTGACCAGGCCGCCGGGCAGCGCCGGCCGCAGGCCGGCAATCGCCTTGACCGTGGTGCCGGCGCGGATGCCTTCGTCCTGGCTGAGCGTGACCTCGCGCGTGACCAGGCCCTGCCGCGGGTCGGCCACGCCCATGGTGACGGTGATCGGCGCGATCTCGGCATCGAACCGGCCGGCGGCCTGCGCCGCATGCGCCCTTTGCTGGCTGGCGGCGCCATATTCATCCATCGTCTCGCGGCCGATGCGGTAGCGGCTGGCGACCTGCTCGGCGGTCTCGAGCATGCCCCAGTACATGGCCGGCTTGATCCGTGCCAGCTCGGGATCGTTCAGCATGGCGCTGTTCATCTGGACGCAGGAGATGCTCTCGACCCCGCCTGCGACATAGACCGCCCCCTCGCCGGCAATGATGCGCTGCGACGCCAGCGCAATCGCCTGCAGCCCCGAGGAGCAGAAGCGGTTGACCGTCAGGCCGGGTACCTCGACCGGGCAGCCGCCGGCCAGAGCGCTCTGGCGCGCGATGTTGAGTCCGGTCGTGCCTTCCGGGAAGGCGCAGCCCATGATGACGTCCTCCACCTCGGCGGCCTCGATGCCGGCGCGCGCGATCGCGTGCCGCACCGCGTGGCCGCCCAGCGTCGCGCCATGGCTCATGTTGAAGGCGCCCTTCCAGCTCTTGGCCAGCGGCGTGCGGGCCGTCGAAACGATCACGGCTTGTGTCATGTTCAATATCTCCCGGCCATCAGCCGTTGAAACGGCCGCCCGCGGCGACTAGGCGCTGCAGCCACTCGGCCGGCTGCCAGAAAACGGCATCGCCGTTGGGCGCTTGCGCGAACTGCCTCATGGTCTCGGCGACCTCGAACAGGCCGAGCTGGTCGGCGTAGTGCATCGGGCCACCGCGCCAGGCCGGAAAACCGTAGCCGGTCAGGTAGACCAGGTCGATGTCGCTGGCACGCGCCGCGATGCCCTGCTCCAGGATGCGGGCACCCTCGTTGACCAGCGCCAGCAGCAGGCGCTGCACGATCTCCTGCTCCGGCACGCGGCGCGGCACGATGCCGATCGCCTGGCGGTGCTGCTCGATCAGCTGCTGCACCACCGGGCTCGGGATCGCGTCGCGCCGGCCCGCCACGTAGTCGTACCAGCCGGCGCCAGTCTTCTGGCCAAAGCGGCCCAGCTCGCAGAGCCGGTCCGCGACCGCGCTGTGGCGGATCTCGGGCCGCTCAAGCCGGTGCCGCTGGCGGATATACCAGCCAATGTCGTTGCCGGCCATGTCGCTCATGCGGAATGGCCCCATCGGGAAGCCGAACTTCTCCATGGCCCGGTCGACCTCGGCCGGGCTGCAGCCTTCCTCGAGCAGGAAGGCCGCCTGGCGCAGATAGGGGTCGAGCATGCGGTTGCCGATGAAGCCGTCGCACACGCCCGAGACCACGCAGGTCTTGCGGATGCGCTTGCCCAGCGCCATCGCCGTGGCCAGCACCTCGTGCGAGGTCTGCACGCCGCGCACGACCTCGAGCAGCTTCATCAGGTGGGCCGGGCTGAAGAAATGCAGGCCGACGACATCCTGCGGCCGCTGCGTGAAGGCGGCGATGCGGTCGAGGTCGAGCGTCGAGGTGTTGGACGCCAGGATCGCGCCCGGCTTCATCACGGCGTCGAGCTGGCGGAACACGCTTTCCTTGACGCCCATGTCCTCGAACACGGCCTCGATCGCCAGGTCGGCCTGGGCCAGGTCGGCGTAATCGAGGCTGCCCCTGAGCAGGGCCAGACGTTCGTCAAGCTGGCCGGGCTTGAGCCGGCCCTTGCGCAGCTCGGTCTCGAAATGCTGGCGGATGCTGGCCAGGCCACGGTCGAGCGCCTCCTGCTTGGTCTCGAGCAGGGTGACGGGCAGGCCCGCCTGCAGCAGGCTGATCGCGATGCCACAACCCATGGTGCCGGCGCCGACCACCGCCACCGACTGCACGTCGCGCGGCCGGATGCCGGGCGGCATGTCGGCAATCCGGGATGCCGCGCGCTCGGCCAGGAAGGCGTGGCGCAGCGCGGCGCTCTCGGGCGACTCCATCAGCAGCCTGAAGCTCTGGAACTCGATCGCCATGCCTTCATCGAAGGGGGACCGGGTCGCGGTCTCGACCAGGTCGACGGCCTTGACCGGCGCCGGCAGCGGCCCAGCCTTGCCCTTGACCAAGGTGCGGGCGAAATGGAAATAGCCATCGGCGCGCGGGTGGCTGCAGGGCAGGTCGCGCAGCCTGGGCAGCGGCTGGCCGGCGGCCTGGGCGTCGGCTCCGGCGCGTGCCAGGGCAATCGCCTCGTCGCGCAGGGTCTCAGCACCAGCGGCCAGGCGGTCGAACAGCCGCTGGCCCGGGATGGCGGCGAGCTGCTCGGCCTTGACCGCATCGCCCGAGACGACCAGGTTGAGCGCGGGCTCGACGCCCAGCGCGCGCGGCAGGCGCTGGGTGCCGCCGGCGCCCGGCACCAGGCCGAGCTTGACCTCGGGCAAGGCCAGGCTGCAGTCCGGCGTCGCGATGCGGTAGTGGCAGCCGAGCGCAAGCTCGAGCCCGCCACCCATGGCCACGCCGCCCAGGGCCGCCACCACGGGCTTGGGCGAGCGCTCGACCATGGCGATCAGCTGGCTCAGGTTCGGCCCCTGGAAGGCGAGCGGGCTGCCGAACTCCTTGATGTCGGCCCCGCTCGAGAACACCCTGGCAGCGCCCATGAGCACCACCGCCCTGACCTCCGGGTCCTGGCGGGCCTGCTCCAGTGCCTTGACTGCCGCCTGGCGGATCGCCAGGCTCAGGCCGTTCATCGGCGGGTTGTCCAGGCGGATCAGCGCCACCTCGCCGTACAAGTCGTAGTGAACTGTCATCTCTGTCCTTCCGGCCTCAGCGGCGCGCGTCATCGCAGATGGCGCGTGCGATGATTTCCTTCATGATCTCGGAGCTGCCGGCGTAGATGCGCTCGATGCGGGCATCGCAGTAGGCGCGCGCCACCGCGTACTCCTGCATATAGCCGTAGCCGCCGTGCAGCTGCACGCACTCGTCGGTGACGCGGTCGAGCAGCTCGGAGTGCCAGAGCTTGCCGGCCGAGGCGCCAACCGAATCGAGTCCGCCAGTCAGATGGCGCTGGATCATGCTGTCGCACAGCGCACGGCCAGCCTGCAGGTCGGCCCACAGCGCGGCGAGCTTGAAGCGGGTGTTCTGGAAGTCGGCGATGCGCTGCTTGAAGGCCTTGCGCTCCTTGACATAGGCCTGGGTCCACTCGAACACGGCTTCGGCACGCGCCTGGCAGTTGACCGAGATGCAGAGCCGCTCCTGCGGCAGCTCCTGCATCATGTAGCGAAAGCCCTTGTTGACCTCGCCGAGCAGATGGTCGGCCGGCACCCGCACCTGGTCGAAGAACAGCTCGGCCGTGTCTTGCGCATGCTGGCCGATCTTGTGCAGGTTGCGCCCGCGCGAGAAGCCCGGCATGTCGGCGGTGACGACGAACATCGAGATGCCTGGCTTGCCCTGCCCGTCCTCGGTCGCGGCCGCGACCACGATCACGCTGGCGTTCTGGCCGTTGGTGATGAAGGTCTTCTGGCCGCTGATCAGCCAGTCGTCGCCGTCGCGCACGGCGCGGGTCTTGATCGCCGCCAGGTCGCTGCCCGCACCCGGCTCGGTCATCGCGATCGAGCCGACCCATTCGCCGCTGACCATGCGCGGCAATACCTTCTGCCGCACGGCCGGACTGCCGTAATGGACGATGTAGGGCGCGACCACCATCGAGTGCAGGTTGAAGCCCGGCCCGGTAGCGCCGATGCGGCAGAGCTCCTCGGCGACGATCACGTCGAACAGCAGGTCGGCGCCCGGGCCGCCGTCCTCCTCCGGTAGCCAGCAGCACAGCAGGCCGTTCTCGCCCGCCTTGCGCCAGAGTTCCAGCGGCACGCCATGCGCCTGCTCCCAGGCCGCATGGTGCGGCGCGATCTCGTTTTCGCAGAAGCGTCTCACCTGGTCGCGAAAGGCTTCGTGCTCGGGGCTGAAGAAGGGTCGGGGCAGCAAGTCCAAGGGGCTCTCCTGTCTGGGGTCATCGATTGAGCGCGAGCATAGCGGATTTTGTCAACCAATGTTGACTAATTAGGGAAAACGATAGGCAGCACCGGCCCGGGCCGGGCGACACCGGCGCCTGAGCGAGAATCACGCCATGCGTCAACACAAACCGTTCCTGCGCCGATTGCTGCTGTCGCGCACCGACTGGATGGAGCAGCGCCTGATTGCCAGCGCGGAACGCCACGGCTATGGCGATGTCACGGCCGCCATGAGCCGCCTGTGCGCCCACCTGGCTGGCAAGCCCATGGGGCTGTCGGAGCTGGCCCGGCGGCTGGCCGTATCGCGCCAGGCAGTGCACAAGCTGGCCAGCGAGGCGGCCAGCCTGGGCTATGTGGAATTCATCGACAGCGAGAAGGATGGCCGCATCAAGCTGCTGCGCTTCACCCAGAAGGGCTGGGACATGGCGGAATCGGCCGAGCGCGAGCTGCTGGCGATCGAGGCCGAACTGGCCGAGCAGATCGGCCCCGAGCGGCTGGAACTGCTCAAGGAGATCCTGGCCCTGCCCTGGTCGGCGCAGGAGCGGGAGCGCCGCGACCTGCGCGGCAGCCTGCAATCCGCCAATTTATCAACCAATATGGACAAATCAACCCATCAGGCAGAATGACAGGCGCCGCCTGGCTGCAGCAAGGCTTGGGCGTGCAGCGCGGCAAGGATGCGCGCTGGAATCAGCACAGCACGATCGTACCGCCCGCCCGCTGCGCTCAGACCACCAGCGGCGTCAGGCCGCCGTCGATCGACAGCACTGCTCCGTTGACATAGCTCGCGCGCGCCGAGGCCAGGAAAACGACCGCATCGGCGATCTCGCGTGGCTCGGCGATGCGGCCCATCGGGTGGCACTGGTTGATGCGATCGAGCGCCTGCTGCGGCGTGATGCCCTGCAGCCTGGCCTCGGCCAGCAGGCCCTCGTCGAGCCGCTCGGTCCGGGTCTGGGCCGGGTTGACGACGTTGACGCGCACGCCACAGCCGGCATAGGCCGCCGCCAGGCCGGAGCTGGCCAGCATCAGCGCCGCATTGGCCGAGCCGCCCGGCAGATGAATCGGGCTGGCGACCTTGCCGCCCATGCCGGCCACGTTGACGATCACGCCGCGACCGCGCGCGGCCATCTGCTTGATCAGCGGGTCGATCACATGCAGGTAGCTGAAGAACTTGGCCTGCATCGCCTCGTGCCAGGCGGCAGGCGTCAGTTCGTCGGGCGGGGTACGGCGCGCTGCGCCGGCGCAGTTGACCAGCACGTCAACCGGACCCAGGCCCGCGGGCGCGGCGGCCTGGGCCTGCTCGACCATGGCTTGCGCGGCGACGGGATCGCGCAGGTCGGCGCTCAGCAGACGGATGGCGTCGTCGCGGCCCGGCTGCTGCTCGAGCAGGCTGGCGCGCGCCGCCTGCAGATGGCCGCTGTCGCGGCCGACCAGGGTCACGCGGGCACCTTCGGCCAGGAACTGGCGCGCGCAGGCGAGTCCGATGCCGCGGCTGCCGCCGGTGATCAATGCATGCTGGTCTTGAAGCTGGAGGTCCATGGCGCTGCGCCTTCTGTCGGTTGCGGATCGGGATGAAGCGGGATTGCGGGGAATCGTCTGCGCATTGTTCCAGCATTCCGGCCGGCAACGCGAGGCAGGACGGTCCGTTACCATAGCGTGACCTAGCAGGCAGCCGTCACCAAGACGGTGCGCCACCAACGGACCTTCCATGCGCATCCCCCACCTGATCAACGGCCAGGCCATCGCCGGCCGCGACCATTTCGACAGCATCAACCCCGCCAACCAGCAAGTCCTGGCCACGGTCGCCGCCGGATCGGCCGAGGAGGTGCAGCTCGCCGTCGCCGCGGCCAAGTCGGCCCTGCCGGCCTGGGCCGGCAAGCCCCCCGCGCAACGTGCGAAGATCATGCACCGCCTGGGCGAGCTGATCACGCGCGACCAGGCCGAACTGGCGCGGATCGAGACCGCCGACTGCGGCCAGGCGATCGCGCAGACCGGCGCCAACCTGGTGCCACGCGCGGCCGACAGCTTCCACCACTATGCCGAGCTGTGCACCCGCATGGACGGCCAGACCCATCCGACCCCGACCCACCTCAACTACACCCTGCTGCAGCCGGTCGGCGTCTGCGCGCTGGTGGCACCGTGGAACGTGCCGCTGCTGACCGCCAGCGCCAAGGTCGCGCCCTGCCTGGCCTTTGGCAACACCGCGGTGCTCAAGCCCAGCGAGCTCAGCCCGCTGACGGCCGCGCGGCTGGGCGAACTCGCGCTCGAGGCCGGCGTGCCGCCCGGGGTGCTCAACATCGTGCAGGGCAATGGCCGCGACGCCGGCGCACCGCTGGTCGCGCACCCGGACGTGCGGCTGGTGTCCTTCACCGGATCGACCGCGACCGGCCACGCGATCGTGCGCAACGCCGGGCTGAAGAAATACAGCATGGAGCTCGGGGGAAAAAGCCCCTTCATCGTGTTCGAGGATGCCGACTTCGAGCGCGCGCTCGACGCCGCGCTGGTCATGATCTTCAGCATCAACGGCGAGCGCTGCACCGCCGGCAGCCGCATCCTGGTGCAGCGCACGATCTACCCCGAGTTCGCGCGCCGCTTCGTCGAGCGCGCCAGGCGCATCCCGGTCGGCGACCCGCTGGACCCGGCGACCGTGATCGGCCCGATGGTCAGCCAGGGCCATCTGGCGCGGGTGCGCGGCTACATCGAGCTCGGGCTGCAGGAAGGCGCGACGCTGCTGTGCGGCGGCGTGCAAAAGCCCGACTATGCGCCCGAGGTGGCTGGGTCGGTGCGTGACGGCAACTTCGTCTGGCCGACCGTGTTCGCCGATGTCAGGCCAGACATGCGCATCATGCGCGAGGAGATCTTCGGCCCGGTCGCCTGCCTGCAGCCCTTCGATGACGAGGCCGATGCGATCGCACAGGCCAACGACAACCCCTATGGCCTGGCCAGCTATGTCTGGAGCGAGAACGCCGGTCGCGCGCACCGGGTCGCCGCGGCGCTGGAAGCCGGCGTCTGCTATGTCAACAGCCAGAGCGCGCGCGATCCGCGCCCGCCCTTTGGCGGCGTCAAGGCCAGCGGCCTCGGGCGCGACGGCGGCCACTGGAGCCTGCAGACCTTCACCGAGCCGAAGAACATCTCGATCAGCTACGGCCAGCACGCGATCCCGCGCTGGGGACTCTGAGCGGGCGCCGGGCGGCGGCACCGCTCAGGCATCGAGCCCGCGCCGACGCAAGGGACTGCGCGGCGCAAACCCGGTCAGGCCAAGTCAGCCGCGCCAGCCCTCGGCCAGCGCGAGCGTGAGATCGGCCGCCGGCATCGCGCGCGCCAGCGATGCGGCCTGGCCGGCCCACAGCGGCGTGAAGTCATCCCTGCCCTGCGCCTCGGCCCAGGCGCGCAGCGGCGCCAGGTGCGTGGCCGCGAGCGGGAAGGCCGGCGCCTGGCTGCTGATGCAGCCGCCCGATTGACCAGCAGCGCCAAGCACGCGCATGGCGCGGTTCACGATGCCGCGCGCCGGCCTTCCGGTGAAGACATTGGTCAGCGCGGTATGCCGGGCCTGTGCCGACTGCAAGGCCGCCCGGTGCAAGGCGCTGGTGCCTGCCTCGGGGCAGAGCAGGTAGGCGGTGCCGACCTGCACCGCCGATGCGCCCAGCGCGCGCGCTGCCGCGACGCCGGCCGCATCCGCGATGCCGCCGGCCGCGATCACTGGCAGCTCGACCGCGCGCACGATCTGCGGCAGCAGCGCGAAGGTGCCGAGCTGGGTGGCGAGGTCGTCGCCCAGGAAGATGCCGCGATGGCCACCCGCCTCCAGGCCCTGGGCGATGATGGCATCGGCGCCATGGGCCTGCAGCCACAGCGCCTCCTCGACCGTGGTCGCGCTGGATAACACCTGGGAGCCCCAGGACTTGACGCGTGCGAGCAGCTCGGGCGCCGGCAGGCCGAAGTGGAAGCTCACCACCGGCGGACGGAACGACTCGACCAGGTCCGCCACGGTCGCGTCAAAGGGCGCGCGCGCCGCAATCGCCGGCCCCTCGGGAGCGGGCAGCCCGGCCTCGGCGCAGAGCGGTGCCAGCGCCGCGCGCCAGGCGGCCTCGCGCTGCGCATCGGCCGGTGGTGGCTGGTGGCAGAAGAAGTTGAGGTTCCAGGGACCTTGCGCCTGGCGGCGCATGCGCTCGAGCTCGTCGCGCAGCTGCGTCGGACTCAGCGTCGCGGCCGGCAGCGAGCCCAGGCCGCCCGCATTCGTGACGGCCAGCGCCAGCGCGCTGCCTTGGGAACCGGCCATCGGCGCCTGGATGACGGGCAGGCGCAGGCCGAGCAGATCTTGCAGAGTGGATTTGGACATGACGCGATGCTAGCGCGTCCAGGCTGGCGCCAGGCTTACCGCGCGCCAGTCGCCATGGGACAATTCCCCCCATGCGACTGAACCTGATTTACGCCCGCGCCGCCAACGGCGTCATCGGCAAGGACAACGCCATGCCCTGGCATCTGCCGGAGGATCTGGCCCATTTCAAGCGCCACACGCAGGGCTGGCCGGTCATCATGGGCCGCAAGACCTGGGAATCGCTGCCGGCCCGGTTTCGCCCGCTGCCCGGACGGCTCAACATCGTGCTGACGCGCGATGCCGCCACCGCCGCCCAGCTGCAGGCCGAGGGTGCACTGGCGCTGGCCAGCCTGGAGCAGGCACTGGCGCATTGCGCCGCGCTTGCCGCGCCACCGGCCGAGCTCTGGGTCATGGGCGGCGCCCAGATCTACGCCCAGGCCCTGCCGCTGGCCCAGCGCGTCATCGTGACCGAGATCGCCCAGGATTTTGACGGCGACGCCCATGCGCCCACGCTCGGGTCCGAGTGGCGCGAGACCGCGCGCGAGTCCCATGTCGCGGCCAGCGGCCTGGGCTACGACTTCGCGACCTACGAGCGCTGAGGCGCGGCAGGCTGAAACGAAGCAGGGGGCCGCGGCCCGCTGGCTGCCGATGCGCTCAGGCAGTCATCACTTGCCAGGCGCCTTGAGCAGGCTGTCCTTGATCTTGAGCATATTGTCCTGCAGCGGCTTGAACGGGCCGTACTTGTGCTGGTCGGCCGGGGCGCCGTCGACATAGGGCGGGAAGGCGGCATCGACCGGCTTGTTCCAGCGCGCCGGGAAGTCGCGCTCCAGATTGGCCTTCTGGCTGCGCGGCTGGCTCAGCACGAAGGCCGCGATGTCATAGGCATCGTCGAGGCTGAGCTGCGGCTGGCCATGTTGCACACCGAGCGGCATATTGGTGTAGACGAAGGAAGTCGTGAATATCAGCCGGTTCATGCCGGCACCGTTGTTGAACGAGTCCGGTCCCCACAGCGGCGGGAAGGTGTAGCCGCTCGCGCTGCCCGCGGCGCCCGCGCGCAGGCCGGCACCATTCGCGCCGTGACAGGCGGAGCATTTCTCGGCATAGAGCTTGGCACCGTGGAGCGGCGCCGCGCGGCGCTCCGGCATCGTGATCCTGGGCAGTCCCTGCCCCGTCACGGCGGCACCGGTCGGCACATCCTTGGAGAGGAAATGGATATAGGTCTCGAAGGCCTTCATCTCGCGGCTGTCGAGCGGCAGCGGCTGGCCCGCCATGCTGCGCTCCATGCAACCGTTGACGCGCTCGGCGACGGTGCTGACCTCGTCCTCGCGCGCGCGGTATTGCGGAAAAGCCGCATGCACGCCGACCCAGGGAATGGCATAGGGCTTGGTCGCGCCGTTCTGGTGACAGGAAGTGCAGGACAGATTGTTGCCGGCATAGCGCATCTTCGGATTGGCGACCTCGGGCCCGATATGCGCGAAGGTGCGCTCGGCCAGTTCCTTGCCGTAGCGCGCCAGGCGACCGTAGTGGTCGTCGGGCAGCTTGCTGACATCGTAGGCCTCGACGGGCTTGATCTGGTACGGCGCCGGCTGGGAACTCGCGGGCGCCTGCGCGTGCAGCAGGCTGGCAGACCCGAGCAGGGTCAGGGCAATCATGGGCTTGAGCATCTGCAATCTCCTGGATGTTGTCTTGAGCGTCGCGTGACGCCATCACCCCAATATACCCCCAAGGGTATTTGAAAGCAAGATGCTCGGGTATTGACCAGACGCGTCTGGTTGCCCCCGCTGCCCGCCGCGCAGGGACGTGAAAAAGGCCCTGAAGCAGGGCCTGTGTCGGGGAAAGCGGAGGAGCGATCAGCCCTGCAGCTCGACCGGCTTGTCCTGGAAGCGCATCGAGAAGTCGATCGCCTGCACGTCCTTGATCAGCGCACCGACCGAGATCCGGTCGACCCCGGTCTCGGCGAGCTGGCGCAGGCCGTCGAAGGTGACGCCGCCCGAGATCTCGAGGCTGATGCGGCCGGCGGCCATTTCGACGGCTTTCCGCAGCGTAGGCAGGTCCATGTTGTCGAGCAGCACCATCTTGACGCCGGCATCGAGCGCTTCCTGCAGCTGCTTCAGGGTCTCGACCTCGACCTGGATGAACTTGGCCCGATCGGCCAGGGCCTGGGCCGCGCGCAGCGCATTGGTGATGCCGCCAGCCGCCGCAATGTGGTTTTCCTTGATCAGGATCGCGTCGTACAGGCCCATGCGGTGGTTCTGGCCGCCGCCGCAGCGCACGGCGTATTTCTCGGCCACGCGCAGGCCCGGAATGGTCTTGCGCGTGTCGAGGATGGCCGCGCGCGTGCCCTCGACCTCCTTGACGTATTTCGCGGTCTTGGTCGCGACCGCGCTGAGCGTCTGCATGAAGTTCAGGCAGGTGCGCTCGGCGGTCAGCAGCTCGCGCGCGCGGCCGCTGATCTCGACGATCTTCTGGCCCGGCTCGCAGCGGCCGCCCTCGTCGACCAGCCAGTTGACCTGGGCGCCGGGCGCCACCTGGCGCAGCACTTCGTCGACCCAGGGTCGGCCGCAGATGACCGCCGCCTCGCG
Organism: Malikia granosa; assembly: GCF_002980595.1. Taxonomy (GTDB): domain Bacteria; phylum Pseudomonadota; class Gammaproteobacteria; order Burkholderiales; family Burkholderiaceae_C; genus Malikia; species Malikia granosa. The sequence goes on along the minus strand of NZ_PVLQ01000013.1, from coordinate 35,377 downwards.
GCAGATGATGGTCGCGGTGGCCTGGCGCTCGGCCGGCACCAGTTCGGCCGTCAGGTCGCCGCTGCCGACATCCTCGGCCAGGGCGCGTTGCACATCGCTGGCCACTTGGGCCGCCAGATCGTAGTCGCTCATATGGGGTTTCCTTGTGCGCGGCCGCCTGCGCGACAAGCCGCTGAAGGGCATGATGATACGCCCTGCCCGGCTGCTACCCGGGCTGCGCCGGGTCGGTTTCCCCTGTCCGGTCGCTGCGATTATCATGCTGCGAAAATCCCTTGCCATGAAATTCGGATTTCCCCGGCTCTGGCGGCGCCAGCCCGCAAGCGGCCTGCCAGCTGAAATCGAGCAGGCGCGCGCGCTGATCGAGGCGGTCGACCGCGGTGGCCTGCCGCTGAACCCGGCCAAGGTCAACGCGATCGCGCGCGACCTCGGGCTCGAGGTAAGCCGCCAGGCCCCGGTCGAGCAGACCGTCGAGCGGATTCGCGCCTGCCTGCAGCGCTGAGCCGCAATCAACGCCGGCCGCACCCATCATTGCTTCAGAAAGACTACTCACCCATGCAAATCGCCACCTGGAACGTCAACTCACTGGGCGTGCGCCTGCCCCAGGTGCTCGACTGGCTGGCCGACCATCCGGTCGACCTGCTCGCGCTGCAGGAGCTCAAGCTGAGCGACGACAAGTTTCCGGCAGACGCCTTCGCCCAGGCTGGCTACCAGGCGGTCTGGTTCGGCCAGAAGACCTACAACGGCGTCGCGCTGATCGCGCGCGGCGAGCCGCGCGACATCGTGCGCAACATCCCGGGCTATGCCGACGAGCAGTCGCGCGTGATCGCCGCCACCTTCGACACGCCGCAAGGGCCACTGCGCGTGGTCAACGGCTATTTCGTCAACGGCCAGGACCCCGAAAGCGAGAAGTTCGTCTACAAGATGCAGTGGCTTGATGCGCTGCGCGAATGGCTGCGCACCGAGCTGGCGCAACATCCCAGGCTGGTGCTGCTGGGCGACTTCAACATCGCGCCCGAGGACCGCGACAGCTACGACCCCGAGGGCCTGCGCGAGACCATCCACCACACCAGCGCCGAGCGACGCCAGTTCCGCGAGCTGCTCGAACTGGGCTTTAGCGACGCCTACCGCCTGTTCGAGCAGCCACCCAAGAGCTACAGCTGGTGGGACTACCGCATGCTGGGCTTCCAGAAGAACCGCGGCCTGCGCATCGACCATGTGCTGGTCAGCGACGCACTCAAGCCCACGGTGACCGCCTGCGCGATCGACCGCGCGCCGCGCAAGCTGACCAAGCCGAGCGACCATGCGCCGGTGGTCGCGACGCTGAGCCTTTGATCGATCCGGGCCTACCCAACTCAAGCTCGCCAAAGCAAGGCCAAGCTCAGCCCAGCCACAAAGCCCTACTCCAGCCCCAGCTCCTGGATCTTGCGCGTGATCGTGTTGCGGCCGATGCCGAGCTTCTGCGCCGCCTCGATGCGGCGCCCGCGCGTGCAGGCCAGCGCGGTCTGGATCATCTGGGTCTCGAAGCGCCGCGTCAGCAGGTCCCAGACATCGGTGCGGCCCTCGGCCAGCAGCGCCAGCGCTTCGGCCTGCAGGCCCTGCTCCCAGGCGGCCTGGGGCGGCGGCAGCATGCCGTCGGCCGGCAAGCCGACCGGCTCGACCGCCAACGGGGCCGGCGCGGGTACCGGTTGCGCGGCGATCGGAGCGACCTGCGGGACCACCGGCTCGGCACTGGTCGCCTTGGCAGGCTGCAAGGACGGCTCGAGAGCCGCCGGTGCCGACAGGCGGCTGGCCTCGGCGACCTCGGGCGGCAGGTCCTTGACCTCGATCACCTGGGCCGGGGCCATCACGGTCAGCCAATGGCAGATGTTCTCGAGCTGGCGCACGTTGCCGGGGAAATCGAAGCGCGCCAGGCTCTGCAGCGCGGCGTCCGAGATCCGCTTGGGCTCGACGCCAAGCTGCTTGGCGCTCTGCTGCAGGAAGAAGCGCGCCAGCAGCGGCACGTCCTCGCGCCGCTCGCGCAGCGCCGGCAAGCGCAGCCGGATCACGTTCAGGCGGTGGAACAGGTCCTCGCGGAAACCGCCCTCCTTGACCCGCTGCTCGAGGTTCTGGTGCGTGGCCGCGATCACGCGCACCTGGGTCTTGACCGCGCTGTGGCCGCCGACGCGGTAGAACTGCCCATCCGACAGCACGCGCAGCAGGCGGGTCTGCAGGTCGAACGGCATGTCGCCGATCTCGTCGAGGAACAGCGTGCCGCCCTCGGCCTGCTCGAAGCGGCCGCGCCGCATGGTCTGGGCGCCGGTGAAGGCACCGCGCTCATGGCCGAACAGCTCGCTCTCGAGCAGGTCCTTCGGGATCGCCGCGGTGTTGATCGCGACGAAGGGCCCCTTGGCACGCGAGGAATGCTTGTGCAGCGCGCGCGCGACCAGCTCCTTGCCCGAGCCCGACTCGCCGGTGATCAGCACCGTCACATTGCTCTGGCTCAGGCGGCCGATGGCGCGGAACACGTCCTGCATCGCGGGCGCCTGGCCCAGCATCTCGGGCGCGGCAACCAGGCCCTCCTCGCTCACCTCCTCGCGCTGGCTCTCGCCGACCGCGCGCCGGATCAGCTCGACCGCCTTGGGCAGGTCGAAGGGCTTGGGCAGGTACTCGAAGGCGCCGCCCTGGAAGGCCGAGACCGCGCTGTCGAGGTCGGAAAACGCCGTCATGATGATGACCGGCAGGCCAGGCAGGCGCTGCTTGACCTGGTCCAGCAGGTCCAGTCCCGAACCGCCCGGCATGCGGATGTCGCTGACCAGCACCTGGGGCCCGTCGCCCTCGTCGGCTTCGTTGAGCGCGGCCAGCACCTCGCGCGGATTGGTGAAGCTGCGCGTCGGCAGGTTCTCGCGGGCCAGGGCTTTCTCGAGTACGAAGCGTATCGATTGGTCGTCGTCTACGATCCAGATGGGTTTCATGCGCGCGCTTTCTGTTGATGTCATCCGTCCCCCTTCCGGCGTCAAGGCAGGGGGATCAGCAGCTTGAAGTCAGTCCGTCCCGGCACGCTGTCGCATTCGATCAGGCCCTGGTGCTGCTGCACGAAGGTCTGGGCCAGGTTCAGCCCCAGGCCAGAGCCGCCATCCTTGCCCGACACCAGCGGGTAGAACAGGCGGTCCTTGATCTCGTCGGGCACGCCGGGCCCGTTGTCGACGACATGCAATTCCAGTGCCAGCTTGTAGCGCTGCTTGCCGAAGGTGATCTGGCGCGCGATCCGGCTGCGCAGCACGATCTCGGCATCGCCGCGCTCGATGCGCTCGGTCAGCGCATGGGCGGCGTTGTGCACGATGTTGAGCAGGGCCTGGATCAGCTGCTCGCGGTCGCCGCGAAACTCGGGGATCGAGGTGTCGTAGTCGCGCAGCACCTTGAGCCCGCGCGGGAACTCGGCCAGCACCAGCGAGCGCACCCGCTCGCAGACCTCGTGGATGTTGACGTCGCTGACGACGCGGGCGCGCCGGTGCGGCGCCAGCAGGCGGTCGACCAGCAGCTGCAGCCGGTCGGCCTCGTGGATGATGACCTGGGTGTACTCGACCAGCTCGCGCGAGTCGAGCTCCATCTGCAGCAGCTGAGCCGCGCCGCGGATGCCGCCGAGCGGGTTCTTGATCTCGTGCGCGAGGTTGCGGATCAGCTCCTTGTTGGCCTGCGCCTGCTCGACCAGCCGCTCCTCGCGCTCCATGCGGGCCTGCTGCTCGAGCGGCAGCAGCTCGACCAGGAAGCGCCCGCTCTCCTCCATCTGGCTCAGCAGCACATGGACATGCAGCAGCTCGTGGCCCGGGCGCCGGATGCGGTCGTCATAGCGGATCAGCGCATACTCGTTGCCGCCCGCGCTGGTCAGTGCGTTGCGCAGCAGCTCGGGCGACTCGAACCAGTCCCACAGCGGCAGGCCGGCGATGGCGCGGCGCGAGGTCCCGAGCAGGTCTTCCAGCGCGGCGTTGGACCACAACACCATGCCCTCGGCATCGACGATGGCGACCAGCGTCGCGAGCAGGTCGAGCGCCTGGTACTGCTGCCCCGGTGCGACGCGGCGGCCGGGCTTGGCTGGCGCGCTGCTCATTTCCTGTCGGGCGCCGGGGCCAGGCGGGCCAGTTCGCGCCGCAAGGCGGCGACATCGGCATCGACCCGCGCCAGCTGTTCCTTGAGGGCGGCGCTGCGCTGCTGGTGCAGCGTCGGGTGACGCAGCTCCTCGGGCCGCGGCTCGGGCTCGCCGCCCTGGTACTCCTGGCGCAGCTCGGCCTGGCGCGCCTCGGCCTTGCGCAGTTCGGCCTCGAGGATGGCACGGGCATCGGCGTCGCGCGCGCGCTGCTCGGCACTGTCGACCCGCTCGGCCTCGCTGCGCGCCGCGGGCGCGGCCGCCCCGGGACGCGAGGCCGCAGCGGCCGTGCGGGCACCGCCCTGCGGCTTGAGCCCCTCGATCACGGTCAGGTTGCCACCCTCGACCAGCTTGCAGCCGCGCGCCTTGGCGTCGCCGGGCTGGTTGGTGTATTCGTTGCCGCAGCGCCAGATCTTGTCGGGCGCCGCCGCCGCAGGCAGGGCGAGGGCGGCCAGCAGGGCCAGCGCGACCGGGCGGTGAAAAATATAGAGCATCTGCATGGCTTCGTCCGGGACGGATCCGCCCGTCCCGCCTCCTCGGCATCCAGTATCGCGTAAATCCTGCCGGCGGGCAGGCGGTCTCGGTCGCAGGCGCGGCGCAAAAAAAGGGACGGCAAGCCGTCCCTTCTGTCAGTGTTGCAATCCGGGGATTACAGGCTGAAGTACATGTCGTACTCGACCGGCGACACCTCGATGCGCGAGCGGGTGACTTCGGTCATCTTGAGCTCGATGTAGGCATCGATCCAGGCGTCGGTGAAGACGCCGCCCTTGGTCAGGAAGGCGCGGTCCTTGTCCAGCGCTTCCAGCGCCTGGTCCAGGCTGTGGCAGACGGTCGGGACCAGCTTGTCCTCTTCCGGCGGCAGGTGGTACAGATCCTTGGTGGCGGCTTCGCCCGGGTGGATCTTGTTCTCGATGCCGTCCAGGCCGGCCATCAGCAGCGCGGCGAAGCCCAGGTAGGGGTTCATCAGCGGATCGGGGAAGCGGGCTTCAACGCGGCGGGCCTTGTCGGAAGCGACGTTCGGGATCCGGATCGAGGCCGAGCGGTTCTTGGCCGAGTAGGCCAGCTTGACCGGAGCCTCGAAGTGCGGCACCAGGCGCTTGTACGAGTTGGTACCCGGGTTGGTGATCGCGTTCAGGGCGCGGGCATGCTTGATGATGCCGCCGATGTAGTACAGGGCGGTGTCGGACAGGCCGGCGTAGCCGTTGCCGGCGAACAGGTTCTTGCCATCCTTCCAGATCGACTGGTGGACGTGCATGCCGGAACCGTTGTCGCCAGCGTAGGGCTTGGGCATGAAGGTCGCGGTCTTGCCGTAGGCATTGGCGACGTTCTGGATCACGTACTTCTGCAGCAGGGTCCAGTCGGCGCGCTCGACCAGGGTCGAGAACTTGGTGCCGATTTCGCACTGGCCGGCGCCAGCCACTTCGTGGTGGTGGACTTCGACCGGCACGCCGACGGCTTCCAGGATCTGGACCATCTCGTTGCGCATGTCGATCGTGCTGTCGACCGGAGCGACCGGGAAGTAGCCGCCCTTGACGCGGTTGCGGTGGCCGCGGTTGCCGCCTTCGAGCTTGGCACCGCTGTTCCACGGCGCTTCGTAGTCGTCGATCGCGTAGAAGGTGTTGTTCGGCTCGGTGCTCCAGCGCACTTCGTCGAACAGGAAGAACTCGGGTTCCGGACCGAAGAAGGCGGTGTCGCCCAGGCCGGATGCCTTCAGGTAGGTCTCGGCGCGCTTGGCGATCGAGCGCGGGTCGCGCTCGTAGGCCTTGCCGTCGGTCGGCTCGATCACGTCACAGACCAGCACCAGGGTGGTTTCCTCGACGAAGGGGTCGATGAAGGCGGTGCTGGCATCCGGAGCCATCAGCATGTCGGACGCTTCGATGCCCTTCCAGCCGGCGATCGAGGAGCCGTCGAAGGCCTGGCCTTCTTCGAACTTCGCTTCGTCGAACTGCGAAATCGGCACGGTGATGTGCTGCCACTTGCCACGGGTGTCGGTAAAGCGGAAGTCAACGAACTTGACGTCGTTGTCCTTCACCATTTGCATCACGTCTGCGACGGTCTTGGCCATCAGAAAACTCCTGGTCGGGGAAAAAAGGATGAAACTGGGTTGTCTTGTCTCAAAGCAGAAACCGTGCCACCCCGCTTGCTTCGCTTGCGGGGCGCCGCAGCACAAGCCAGCGACAGCCGCTATTGTGCCTCGTCGACGAGGCTCTGACACGCGCCGGTCACGTCAGACCCGTAGCGCATCGGAATCACCATATTGGTGCGCTCAATGCACCAATATGAGGCCATCAATCACGCACCAATTCGGGGCCCAGCTTGGCACCGACAGCGTGCAGGCCCGCCAGCAGGTCGGCATAGGCTGCCGCCGCGGCGGCGGTCTGGCCCTTGACGCCGAGCTCGACATGGCGGCCCCACTCCGGGTGGTCGACGCTGGGCAGGCTGAAGACCTTGACCTCGGGGTGGGCGGCCTCGATCTGCTCCATCAGCGGCGTCAGCGCCGCCTCGATGGCGCCGAACACGATCACCGATTGCTCGCGCCGCTGCTGGCGCGCGAACCACTGGGCATAGTGCTGCTCGAGCACCCATTCGATCATCGGCCAGGCCATGACCGGGAAGCCCGGCACGAAATGCACCGCGCCCTGCCCCGAGCCGGTGCAGCTGAAGCCCGGGATCTTGTTGTAGGGATTGGGGATGATGGTCGCGCCGCGCGGAAACACCCCCATGTTGAGGCGGTGCACATTGTCGGCGCGCTCGGGCTCCCAGGGCTGGCCCTGCTCGCGCGCGACATCGCGCATGCGTTCCTCGATCAGGGCCTTGGCCTCGGGGTGCAGCTCGAGCTCGACGCCGAGCGCGGCGGCCGCGCATTGCCGGGTGTGGTCGTCGGGCGTGGCGCCGATGCCGCCGCAGCTGAACACGATGTCGCCGCTGGCGAAGGCGTCGCGCAGCACGGCCTGCAGGCGCGGCCGGTCGTCGCCGACATAACGCACCCAGGACAGGCTCAGGCCGCGCGCGGCCAGCAGCTCGATGACCTTGGGCATGTGCTTGTCGGCGCGCTTGCCGGACAGGATCTCGTCGCCGACGATGACGAGGCCGAAGGCGGGAACTGGGCGGTCGTGGGTCATGGGACAGGCCTATTCGATGACAGGGGAAGTGGTGGTGGACGGGGCCCGCAGGCGCGCCAGCGCAGCCAGCAGGTAATGCGCGAACCAGAGCGAGGAAAAGGCAAACACCAGCGCATAGACCCAGACCGCCAGCGGCACCAGCAGCGGCGCCATCGCGATGAACATGGCGCCCGAGGTCCACAGCAGGCTGGGCGCGGCGCCCAGCAGGCCGCAGAGCAGCCCCATCAGCCACAGGCTGAGCCGGTGCCGGGACAGCAGCGCGACGCGCTCCTGGCGGTCGGCATGCTCGGCCAGCGCGTCGAAGGCGAACACGCGGTAGCTCAGCCAGCCCCAGACCAGGGGCGGCAACAGCAGCGCCAGCGGCGGCAGCAGCCACAGCGGCAAGCTGGCCAGCAGCGCCAGCAAGGCCAGCAGGGTCGAGCCGAGCGACCAGCCCAGGCTGTCGAGGAAGCTCGCGCCGCGCCTGGGCTCGAGATGGGCGAAGCGGCGCTGCGCGACCAGCTTGACCATGGCCGGCGTCATGAACAGCCCGACCAGCAGCAGCGCCAGCAGCACCAGCAGCGGCGTGACCAGCGCCAGCAGGAGCAGCGGCACGAACACGCTGCCGAGCTGGGCCAGGCCGCTGTGATCGAGCCAAGCGCGCAGCGGCGACAGCAGCTCCCAGCTCTCGAGCCAGGCGCCGAGCTCGGCCTGCGCCGGATACCAGAGGTAGTAGCCGAGCGCGAACACGCCGGCGGCCATCAGCAGCACCGGCAGCAGCGACAGCAGCACCACGCGCGGATGCAGGCAATAGGCCAGCGCGCGCCAGAAGGAGTCGAGCAGCAAGCTCATGCGGAATTCAAGCTCGGACCGGAAGTCAGCGGCGCGGCGCGATCAGGCCGGCCACCTCGTCCGCCGTCAGCCAGCGCCATTCGCCCGGCGCGAGGTCGGCCGGCAGGTCGATGTCGCCGATGCGGCTGCGGTGCAGCGCCTCGACCCGGTTGCTGACGGCGGCGACCATGCGCTTGACCTGGTGGTACTTGCCCTCGGTCAGGGTCAGTTCGAGGACATGCTCGCCGAGCGCGCGGCAGGCCGAGGCCTTGACCGGCTTGGGGTCGTCCTCCAGCACCACGCCGGCGAGCAGCTTGTCGACCATCTGCTGGGTGACCGGATGCTTGCAGGTCGCGAGATAGACCTTGGGCACATGGTGGCGCGGCGAGGACAGGCGGTGGATGAACTTGCCGTCGTCCGACAGCAGCAGCAAGCCGGTGGTGTCCTGGTCGAGCCGGCCCACCGCCTGCACCCCGCTGGCCGCGCCCGAGGGCCGCGAGCGCAGCGGTGCCGGCAGCAGGGTGTAGATGCTGGGCCAGGCGCCGGGCTTTTGCGAGCACTCGTGGCCGGTCGGCTTGTGCAGCATCAGGTAGGCATGCTCGTGGTATTGCCAGGGCTTGCCCTGGATGGTGAACTCGAGGCCTTCGGGCTCGAAGTCGGCCGTCGCGTCGGTGCAGAGCTGGGCCGGATTGCCGACCGCGACATGGCCTTGCTGGATCAGGCCGCAGCAGACGCGGCGCGTGCCAAAGCCCTGGGAATAGAGGATTTCTTGCAGTTGCATAGGGGGTGATTAAAGCAGGGCCGCCTTTTTCCAGGCGGCCTGGGCCGCGTCGGCATCGCCACGTTGCTCGGCCAGCCGGGCCAGGCTGCGCCAGCAGCGGCGTGCCAGTTCAGGATCGGTCAGCTGCGCACTGGCCTGGGCCAGCAGGGTCGCGGCCTTGCCCCAGAGCTGGCGCTGCAGATAGGCCTGGCCGGCCAGGTATTGCAGGCCGGCATCGGCGGGCTGGCGCTGCTGGGCCTGCTCGATCTGGGCCAGCCAGTCGCTGCCGAGCCGGGGCAGCTCGGCCTCGAGGCGCAGCAGCCAGCGCCGCTGCAGGTCGGCATCCAGGCTGGCATAGCGGCCCCAGCCCAGCTGCAGGCTCTCCTCGAGCCAATGCCTTGCGCCCGGCAGCGCGTCGACGGCATCGCCATCGGCGCTGACACGGTCCCATTGCTCGAGCGCGGCCAGTGCGAGCTCGGGCATGGCCCGCTCGGCCGGTCCGAGCGCACGCCAGGCCTGCAGCAAGGCCGCCGGATCGCGCGCGGCACGCAGGGTGTCTTGCACCAGGCCGCGCAGCAGGCTGGCCGAGGCCTGGGCGCTGTAGGCCCGGTGCTTGGCGAGCAGCCGCACCAGTTCGATCGCAGCCGGATGGTCCTGCTGCAGCCGCGCCAGACGCAGGCGCAGGCGCAGCGCATGGATGCGACGTGCGACGCCCTGGGGCAGGTCGGCCAGCCAATGCGCGGCAGTGGTCGCGTCCTGCTGCTCGAGCGCCCAGGCGGCCGCGCGCAGCGACAGCCCCGCGCGCGCCTCGCTGCCCCAGCTGACAGTCGGACCCGCCAGCGCTGCGGCCAGGGCGCGATCGCGCTCCTCGGTATTGCCGAGTTCATGCGCGCTTTCGGCCTGCAGCAGCTGGGCCAGCAACTGGGCCTGTTCGCGACCCGGGAAATGATGGTCGCCGAGCTGCTCGAGCTGGGCCAGCGCCAGGCGCGCGGCCGACTGCGCGCGGACATAGCGACCGGCGTAATGCTGGGCCAGCGCATCGAGCACCGAGGTCAGCGCGGTGCGCTCGAGCTGGAGCACGCGCCAGCGCTGTGCCTGCTGCGGCAGGCTGCGCAGCAGCGCCAGCGCGCGCAAGGCGGCATGCAGCAGCAGGAACAGCAGCAGCAGGCCGAACAGGGCCAGGTTGAACGACAGATCGATGCGATAGGGCTGCCAGAACAGCGTCAGGTTCGCATCGTTGGAGCCGACCAGCAGGGCCAGCGCGATCGCGGCCGCGGCCAGACCCAGGAAGCCAAACACCCCTTTCATCTCGCCTCCCTTCAGCGTCCGCCGGCCGCGGCAGCCAGCGCCGCCAGCGTGTCGTCGGGATCGGGCAGCTGGTTCTGGCTCAGGTCGCGCTGCAGGCCCTGCAGGGTCTCGAGCGCGAGCTGGGTCGACTTGGCCTGGCCGTCGAAGTAGCGCTGCAGCATGGCCTCGAGCGCGCGCAGGTCGGCGCCGGCCGTGCCGAGCTGGCGCGCGAGCAAGGCCAGCCTGACATTGAGCAGCTTGAGCTTGGCGTTCTCGCGCAGGAAATACTCCTGGTCGGGCGCCAGCAGCATGGCCTCGGGCTGGTCGACGCGGTGCACCCGCACCAGTTCGCTGCCACGCGCGCTCAGGCTGGCCCAGGCGCGGCCCGACCAGTCGAGCCACCAGGCCTGCAGCCGCTGCCAGGCCGAGGCATCGCCGGCGACGGCAGCCGGTGACGCGGGAGCGGCGGCTGGGCTCTTGGAGGCCACGGCAGCAACGGTGCGCTCTTCGGGCTGCGCTGGTGCAACGGCGTTGAGCAGCGGCAGCTCGTCGAGCTGGCGGATCAGTCCGTCGAGCCGCTGGGCCAGGGCCGGCAGATCGACCAGGGCCGCGGCCTGGATGCGCTCGATGTCGCGCGCGATGGCGCGCTGGACCGGATTGAGACGCGGCTGGGCGGTGCGCGCGATGCGCTGGTCGGCCGACTGCAGGGCCGAGATCAGCGGCTGCACGCTGCCAGTCAGCTGGGCCTGCTGCTGGGCCAGCCTCAGGGTGGATTCGAGGTCCTGCACCAGGCTGTCGTCGCGGGTGCGCGAGACCGTCAGCATCAGCTCGTCGAGCTGGCTGCGCTGCAGGCTGACCTCGGACAGGCGGACCTCGGCCACGCCCAGCCTGACCTGCAGGTCCTGCACCAGCGATTCGGCGCGGCCGGCCTGCTCGCGCGCCTCGGCCACCACCGTTCCGGTGTCCGAGCTGCGGCGCGCAAGCTCCTTGCGCACCGCCTGCAACTGCATCCAGAGCGTGGCGCTGGCCGCCGCCGCCAGCAGGGCCAGGCCCAGCGCGAGCTTCGGCATCAGGCCGCCGGCGGGCGCTGGCGGCGGGGCAGACAGTGTCGGCGGCGCCGGAGAGGGCGATGCGGCGGGATTGGAGATAGGGGGCAAGTCAGGATCGGCCATGGTCACGCCATCGATTCTAGGTGGAGCAGCATATCGTCGAGCGCGGGTCGGCTGGTGCGCACCAGGCCGAAACCCAGCCGAGCGGCGGACTGCGCGATGCGCGGATGGGTCGCCAGCGCGCGCGCGCGCGACCAGTCGATGCCAGGCAGCAGCGCGGACAGATTGTCGAGCGCCTCGGAGCTGCTGAGCAGCCAGACCGTGCCGTCCTGGCTGGCGGAGCGGGCCAGCTCGCGCTGCGCCGCGCTCCAGGCCGGCGCGCGGCGCCGATAGGCCACGCACCAGTCGACGCGACCGCCCTGCCCGCGGCACTGGCTCGCGAGCCAGTCGCGGCCGTTGCCGGCCGGGCTGGCGGCCACGGCCTCGCTCTGGCCACGCACGACCAGCAGGCGATGGGCCGGGCCGACCTGGGGCGCGACCCGTTGCCAGAGCGACTCGGAATCGAACTGCGCGGCGGCGGCATCGGGCTGGTCGATGGATTCGGGCGGCACGCCGGCAGCGAGCAGCGCGCGCGCGGTCGCCGGCCCTGGGGCCCAGCAGCGCGGCCAGCGGCCTGGTCGCGGCGCGGCTGCGGCGTCCGCCGTGTCAACGGCATCAGCGGCGTCGCGGCGCGGCTCGGTCAGGTCGGCAAAGAACTGCTCGACCGCCGGTGCGCTGACGAACATCAGGGCGTCATAGTCATTCAGGTGGGCGCGCGCCTGGCGCAGCGGCTGCAAGTCGGCGGCGGGCGCGATCTCGATCAGGGGCAGCGCCTGGGCCTGCCAGCCCTGGTGCTGCAAGGCCGACACCCAGCGCTGCGCCTCGCCGGCCGGCCGGGTGACCAGCGCGCGCTTCATGGCGCGATGGGCTCCGTGGAATAGGTCGCGCCGCCCTGGCGCAGCAGTTCGACCACCTGCCGGCCAAGGGCCTCGGCGGCCTCGAGCCCGCTCACGCTGGCGGCGGCATGGACCTGGACCAGCGGACTGCGGCCTTCCGGGTCGCCCCAGGCGGCATCCAGACGCAGCTCGGATGCCAGCGGTTCGCCCTGCCAGCGCGCGTGCGCGGCCAGCGGCATCGAGCAGCTGCCTCCCATGGCGCGGCTGACCGCGCGCTCGGCGGCGACCGCCAGCCAGGTCGGCCGGTGCGCCAGCGGCGCCAGCGCGGCGGCGACCTCGGTCCGCTGCTGGCGCAGCTCGATGCCGAGCGCGCCCTGACCGGCAGCCGGCAGCATTTCCTCGGGTTCGAAGATCTTGCGGATGCGCGACTCCAGGCCCAGCCGCTTCAAGCCGGCTGCCGCCAGCACGATCGCGTGGTAGTGGCCCTCGTCGAGCTTGCGCAGCCGGGTGTCGAGGTTGCCGCGCAGCGGCTCTATCCTCACGTCGCCGCGTCCCAGGCGCTCGAGCGCGGCGCGCAGCAGCACGACGCGGCGCAGGCTGGAAGTGCCGATCACCGCGCCCAGGGGCAGCGATTCGAGGTCGGCGCAGCTCGAGGAGACCCAGGCATCGCGCGGGTCCTCGCGCTCCATCACGCAGGCCAGCTCGAAGCCCTCGGGCAGCTCCATCGGCACGTCCTTGAGCGAATGCACCGCCAGGTCGGCCCGGCCCTCCTCGAGCGCGACCTCGAGCTCCTTGACGAACAGTCCCTTGCCGCCGACCTTGCTGAGCGAACGGTCCAGGATCTGGTCGCCGCGCGTCGTCATGCCGAGCAGTTCGACGGCATGGCCACGCGCGCGCAGCAGGGACTGGACATGCTCGGCCTGCCACAGCGCCAGGCGGCTCTCACGGGTGGCGATGGTCAGGGAAAGTGGGGAAGATAGTTCGGTCACGGGGTCGGTCATCGGTAGGCGTTTGACCGAAGGATGCTAGCACGCCCCATCCGTCCGGGGGCCGGCGGGACGGGAGTTGGCACAGTCGTCATGCCGGCCGATAAAATCCTGCCTTTAGCCATTTTTTGCCGGTGCCTCCAGCCCGGCCGCGCATGCCATGTCCCAAAACCAGCTCGACACCAAATCCCAGGCCTGGTCGGCCCTGTTCTCCGAACCCATGAGCGAGCTGGTCAAGCGCTACACCGCCAGCGTGTTCTTCGACCAGCGCCTGTGGCTGGCCGACATCACCGGCAGCCTGGCGCACGCCGAGATGCTCGCCGCCCAGGGCATCATCAGCGCCGACGACTTCGCCTCGATCGAGCGCGGCATGGCCCAGATCCGCGCCGAGATCGAATCCGGCGCCTTCGAGTGGAAGCTCGACCTGGAGGACGTGCACCTCAACATCGAGGCGCGCCTGACCCAGCTGGTCGGCGACGCCGGCAAGCGCCTGCACACCGGCCGCAGCCGCAACGACCAGGTCGCGACCGACGTGCGGCTGTGGCTGCGCGACGAGATCGACATCATCGGCGGCCTGCTCAACGAGCTGCAGCTGGCGCTGGTCGAGATCGCGCAGCAGAACGTCGACGTCATCCTGCCGGGCTTCACCCACCTGCAGGTCGCGCAGCCGGTCAGCTTCGGCCACCACCTGCTGGCCTATGTCGAGATGTTCTCACGCGACGCCGAGCGCTTCTCGGACGTGCGCCGCCGCACCAACCGCCTGCCGCTGGGCAGCGCCGCGCTGGCCGGCACCACCTACCCGCTGGACCGCGCGCGCGTCGCCCGCACGCTGGGCATGGTCAACGCCGCCGGCGAAGCCGAGCTGTGCCAGAACAGCCTGGACGCGGTCAGCGACCGCGACTTCGCGATCGAGTTCAGCGCCGCCGCCAGCCTGTGCATGATCCACATCAGCCGCCTGTCGGAGGAGCTGATCATCTGGATGAGCCAGAACTTCGGCTTCATCAAGATTGCAGACCGCTTCACCACCGGCAGCTCGATCATGCCGCAGAAGAAGAACCCCGACGTGCCCGAGCTCGCGCGCGGCAAGACCGGCCGCGTGGTCGGCCACCTGATGGGCCTGATCACGCTGATGAAGGGCCAGCCCCTCGCCTACAACAAGGACAACCAGGAAGACAAGGAGCCGCTGTTCGACACCGTCGACACGCTCAAGGACACGCTGCGCATCTTCACCGAGATGATCGGCGGCCAGCTCGATCCGGCCACCGGCGTCAAGGCTGGCGGCATCACGGTCAACGCCCAGGCGATGGAGCAGGCCGCGCTGAAGGGCTACGCGACCGCGACCGACCTGGCCGACTACCTGGTCAAGAAGGGCGTGCCCTTCCGCGACGCGCACGAGACGGTGGCCCATGCGGTCAAGGCCGCGACTGCCCATGGCGTCGACCTGTCCGAGCTGCCGCTGGCCGTGCTGCAGGGCTTCCACGCCTCGATCGAGAAGGACGTGTTCGACTGCCTCAGCTTGCGCGGCAGCCTGAACGCGCGCAACACGCTTGGCGGCACCGCGCCGGCCCAGGTGCGCGCACAAATCCTGCGCCACCAGACCCGACTGGCCTGAACGCTGGCCGGGCCGCTTCAGGCCAGGGGGGGCTGGGGCGACTGGCCCAGCGGCAGGAGGGAAGGCTCGGCCGGATTCTCCGGCGCCAGCTCGACCCGGTTGCGTCCCTTGCGCTTGGCGGCATAGAGCGCGGCATCGGCGCGCGCCAGCCAGCGATCGAGCCCCGGATGCTGGGGTTCGATCTCGGCGACGCCAAAGCTCGAGGTATAGCGCAGGGTGCCGCCAGGGACCGCCAGCGCGCGCTGCTCCAGCAAGACCCGGATGCGCTCGGCAACCTGGAAGGCGCCCTGGGCATCGGTGCCCGGCAGCAGCGCAATGAACTCCTCGCCGCCGATGCGCGCGAGCTGGTCGATGACGCGCAGCTGGGCCTGGGCCCGGTGCGCGAAATCGATCAGCACCGCATCGCCGACTGCATGGCCATGGTTGTCGTTGATCGACTTGAAGTGGTCGAGGTCGACCGCGATCAGCGCCAGCGGCTGGCCGAAGCGCTGGGCGCGCTCGATCTCGACCCGGGCCAGCTCGGTGAAGGCGCGCCGGTTGGGCAGGCCGGTCAGCGGGTCGGTGCGCGCCTTGTGCTCGGCCAGTTCCTTTTGCTGGCGCAACTCCTCGGTCGCCTGCGCCACCCGCTCGCGCAGCATGGCCTCGTTCGAGGCCAGGCCGGCGGCCATGGTGTTGATGCCCTCGGCCAGCGGGCGCAGCACGCCAGCCCGACGGGTATCGACCCGGGAGCCGAGCACGCCGCGGCTGAGCTGGGACACCACCACGCCGATGCGGCCCAGCGGCTGGGTCACGCTGGCAGCGATCAGGGCGGCCAGCAGGCCGGCAAACAGCAGGCCGCTGCCGGTGGCGACCAGGGCCCAGGCCAGCAGTTCGCCACGCTGGCGCTGCAGGATGTCGAGCTCGAGCTCGACCAGCACATGACCGAGCAGCCGCCTCCCGTCCGAGCTGGACACCATGGGCTGGGCCGCGGCGCTGAACAGGTCGGATTCGGTCCATTCGGCCGACCAGATCGGCACCCGGGCCAGCAGGCGACCGTTGACGAGCATCGGCCGTCCGGGCTCGAGCACCGGCAGGCGCCGACCATGGGTCGGCTGGCCGGAGGCCACGATCAGCTCCCCTTCGGGAGTCCAGAACGAGACCACCGCGGCATGCAGGTCCGAGGCGCGGGCACCGTCGGCCAGGCGCTGCAAGGCGGACTGGCTGCCCGCGAAGAGCGCGAACTCGGCCGCGTTCGCCGCCTGCTTGGCCATGCCCTGGGCATGCTCGTTCAGGGTCTCGGTCAGGATGCGCTCGTGCCGGGTCAGGAAACCCTGCAGCAGCACCAGGATGGCCAGGATGGCCGGCAGGGCAGCGGCCAGGAACAAGCGCATGCGAATGCCAAAGCGGATGCTCATGGGTTGACTCCGCGCGACTTGAGCGCAAGTGCGAGCGTGGTCGCGCTGGGCAGTGACAGGCCCAGCGAGCGCGCCACCTGCTCGTTGACGGCGACCGAGCCGGCATCCGCCGGCGCGGGAGGCGGCAGCTTGCGACTGAGCAGCCACTGGTGGATGGCGGATGCGATCTGCATGGCCGTGTCGGCTGGCGCCGTATGCAGCGCGAGCAAGGCACCGGCCCGGACATGGGCGGCCGAATAGCTGACCAGGGGAATGCGCTGACGATAAGCCGCCAACAGGATGTTGGGCATGTTCTGAGGGGAGTAGACCAGCTTGTCGGGCAGTGCCAGCAACAGCTCGGCTTCTTCGAACAGGGCACGCAAGGCCGGATAGACCCCTTTCTCCCCGTTCAGGATGGTTTGCTCGACCAGGGTCAGGCCGCGCGCGGCCAGGGCTCGGGCCAGTGCCGGCCTGACCGCCAGCGAGTCGGGGCCGAACAGCACGCCGACGCGCTTGTGCTCGGGCAGGGCCAGGCGCAACAGCCTGACGATGCGCTCGGCCGGCTGGTCGATGAACACCGCCGACTGGCGCCCGAGCGCCTTGGCCGCCAACACCGGGTAGCTGGCCTGCGGCAGCAGGGTCGCGATCAGGGGCACGCGCGCCAGCGCCGGGTGGGCCAGGGCCAGCTCGACCGCCTGGAGGCAGGCCCGGACTCCCAGGGTCACGACCAGCTGGGGCAAGGACTCCGGATCGAGCACCAGCTCGGACCAGGTCGCGACGCGCCAGTTCAGCGTCAGCCGGAATTCGCGCATCCAGGCCTCCTGCAGGGCCCGGACCGCCTCGGCATAGGCGCCGCCTGACTCGGACAGGACGACCCAGACCTCGGCCTCGGCCGCGCGGGCCGGATGCGCGGGCCAGGCCAGGCTGGCGGCGCCACCGAGCAGCGCCTGCAGGCAGTGACGGCGCGCGCGGTCCAGTTAATGCTCCAGCTTGAGGGTCAGGAAGGCACGGCGCTCGAACTGGTACTGGTACAGGCGGCCGCCAGTCAGGGAGGAGTGGAACTCGGTCTGGTCGCCGTTCAATGCCTGCAGCGTGAGCGCAACCTCGGCCTTGCGTCCGCCCTCGAGCCGCCACGGATGGGCCAGGCGCAGGTCGAGCCGGCGGCTGCTCGGCAGCGTCTGCGCAGTACCGGCCCAGCTCATGGCTTCGCGCTCATGCCACATCAGCGCCAGGTCGATGCCGCGCGGCAGCGACTGCAACCAGGCCAAGGTGCTCGCGCGCGACGGCGGCTGGTTGGTATTGCGGGCCGGATCGGACCAGTCGAGCTGGCTGAAATTCTGCTGCCACTGCAGCTGGGTCCCGCTGCCGGGCGACCAGTTCAGCTGGTACTCGATGCCGCGCAGCGTGAAGGAGGCCAGATTGTCGAACAGCTGCCGGGGAATGTTGGGATTGCCCTTGTTCGCGGCATAGTTCGGGTTGGTGATGACGCCGACCCAGTCGCTGACATGCTCGCGGTAGGCGCGCAGGTCGACGGTCAGATGCCAGGGCCGGAAGCTGCCGAGATAGGAGATCTCGTGGCTCAGCAGCTCCTCGGGCCGGATGTTGCCGCCCAGATAGCCACGCCCCGCCAGCTCGCCGGCCGGCGTGTAGTAATGCATGTCCCCCGCGAGCTCGAGCAGGCTGTTGCTGCGCACCGAGCGGTTGATGCCGAACCGCAGCGTCTGGTCGGGGCCGAGGTGGTGGTTGAGCATCAGGCGCGGCGCCAGGTAGTCGCCGACCCGGCTGTGCTGGCCGGCAAAGAGACCGGCATTGGCGGTCCAGCGCTCGGTCGGGCGCCACTCGAGATGGCCGAAGGCCCGGGTCTCGCGATAGCCCACGCTGTCTGGGGTGTTGTAGTAGGGCAAGGACTCGGCCTGCTCCTGCTTCCAGCCCAGGCCCCAGACCGCGCGCAGATCGCGGCCCAGGCTGTCCGAATGCTGGAACTCGAGGTTGGCGCGCCGGCCCTTGGCACCGTAGTCCAGGATGCAGCGATCGATCGCCGGACGCCCGTTGCGCAGGAAGGCGCAGGGCACGAGCGAGACATCGGTGATCTGCTCGTCCGACAGGTCGGCACTGAGCTGCCATTGCTCGTCGGCCGACAGCTGGCGCTGCCAGCGCCCCTGCAGGTACCAGGCGCGGCGCTCCAGATTGCGCTCGGGGTCGCCCGCGTTGCCGGCCAGGCCACGGCCGGTCAGCAGGTCGCTGGCACCGGCCTTGAGCATCAGGTCGTCGTCGCCACTGGGCCGGATGTCGGCGCGCCAGTCCAGCAGCCGCAGCCGCCGGTCGTCGAAGGCATTGGCATAGCCGTGGTCGGCCTTGGAGCTGGCCGACAGGCGGTAGGCCCGCTGCTCCTCGCCCCAGCCGTGGCTCACGCGGACATCGCGCAAGCCGTCGTTGCCGAGGTTGACGGCCACCTCGCTGCCCTGGGCATCGGAGGCATGGCGGGTGACGATGTTGATGACACCGAACATCGCATTGGCGCCATAGGCCGCCGCGTTGGCGCCGCGCATGACCTCGATGCGCTCGATGTCGTCGGGCGAGACCTCCATCATGCCGTAATGGGTATCGCCGAGGAAGGTCGAGGAATAGACCGAGCGGCCGTCGACCAGCACCAGGTTGCGGATGCCGAACTCGTCGAGCGGCAGGTGATAGGCCGCGACCGGGTTGGCGCCGTTGATGCCGCCGATCAGGTAGCCCGGCACCAGGCGCAACAGCTCGGTCACGTCGCGCGCGCCCCAGCGCCGGATCTGGTCGCGGTCGATCACGGTCATCGAGCCCGGCACGTCGTGCAGCGACTGCCGCAGGCGGCTGGCGGTCAGCACCACCGGGACCTCGGACAGGTAGTCGGCCTCGGTCAGGGACTGGGCGCGGGCCGGGCTGGCCCCCGCCGCCAGCAGCGCCAGCGCCGCCGCCAGCTGCAGCCGGGCAGCGGCCGGTAGGCCCCGGCCGGGAATGACGGTCGAAGCCCGTCGTGTCGAAGGCAGCTCACCCTGGCAGCTGCCGGCATCGGTCCATTCATCTGTCATGGGAGGGATTATCCAGGATCAGTCAGCACCAAGGCGGCAAGCAGCGCCAGCCCCCAGGCATGGAATATCCTCTTAGACTGTCCCCCATTCCATTCACTTCCTCCGATCGAGAGCCGCGACTTGAGCCAGATGATGAAAAAATTCACCGGAACCGAGAACTATGTCGCCACCCAGGACCTGATGCTGGCGGTCAATGCCGCGCTGCAGCTGCGGCGCCCCTTGCTGGTCAAGGGCGAGCCCGGCACCGGCAAGACGCTGCTGGCCGAGGAGGTCTCGGCCGCGCTCGGCATGCCGCTGCTGCAGTGGCACATCAAGTCGACCACCAAGGCGCAGCAAGGCCTGTACGAGTACGACGCGGTCAGCCGGCTGCGCGACAGCCAGCTCAACGATCCGCGCGTGCAGGACATCCGCAACTACATCGTCCAGGGCGTGCTGTGGCAGGCCTTCACGGCCGAGCAGCCGGTCGCGCTGCTGATCGACGAGATCGACAAGGCCGACATCGAGTTCCCGAACGACCTGCTGCGCGAGCTCGACCGGATGGAGTTCTACTGCTACGAGACGCGCGAGCTCGTCAAGGCCAGGCACCGGCCGCTGGTCTTCATCACCTCGAACAACGAGAAGGAGCTGCCCGACGCCTTCCTGCGCCGCTGCTTCTTCCACTACATCAAGTTCCCCGAGGCCGCGACGATGAAGCAAATCGTCGAGGTGCATTTCCCCGGCCTGCGCGACGAGCTGCTGGGCGCGGCGCTGAAGGCCTTCTTCGACATCCGCAGCCTGCCGGGCCTGAAGAAGAAGCCCTCGACCAGCGAGCTGATCGATTGGCTTCGGCTGCTGCTGGCCGAGGAGATCCCGCTGCACCGCCTGCAGGGCGAAGGCCAGCAGATCGCCGTGCCGCCGCTGGTCGGCGCGCTGCTCAAGAACGAGCAGGACATCGCACTGTTCGAGAAGCTGGTCATGATGAACCAGCGCCACCGCTGAGCCAGCCGGCTGCCCCTTTCGCCACCTCGACCCGAAGGCCAGACATGAGCGCGATCACCCACCCCGTCATCCTGGAGGGCCGACACGCCCGCCTGGTGCCGCTGTCGCACGAACACCACGATGACCTGGTCGAGGCGGTCGGCGACGGCGAGCTCTGGCGGCTCTGGTACACCGCGATCCCGACGCCCGCCGGCATGGCGGCCGAGATCGGGCGCCGCCTCGGCCTGCACGCGCGCGGCAGCATGCTGCCGTTCGTGGTGATCGCGACCGAGGGGCGCCATGCGGGCCGCGCGGTCGGCATGACGAGCTACATGAACATCGATGCCGTCAACCGCCGGGTCGAGATCGGCTCGACCTGGTACCGGCAATCGGTCCAGCGCAGCGGCGTCAACAGCTGCTGCAAGCGGCTGCTGCTGGCGCACGCCTTCGACGACCTCGACTGCATCGCGGTCGAGTTCCGCACCCACTGGTTCAACCAGGCCAGCCGGCGCGGCATCGAGCGCCTGGGCGCCAAGCTCGACGGCGTGCTGCGCAACCACCAGATCAACCCGCACCCCGACGCCGCCGGCTCGCTGCGCGATACCTGCGTCTACAGCATCATCGACAGCGAATGGCCGGCGGTGCGCGCCCACCTCGACCACCAGCTCGACAAATACCGGGCCTGAGCCATGCTGATCGACTTCTTCTACTCGCTGCGCGCGGCCAGGCTGCCGGTCTCGGTCAAGGAGCTGCTGACGCTGCTCGAATGCCTGCAGGCCGATGTGGTCGGCCCGCGCTCCGAGGCCTGCTCGCTCGACGACTTCTACTTCCTCGCGCGCACCGTGCTGGTCAAGGACGAGAAGCATTTCGACCGCTTCGACCGCGCCTTTGGCGCCTATTTCCACGGCGTCGAGCAGCGGGTGGACTTGAGCGAGATCCCGGCCGACTGGCTCAAACAGGAGCTCGAGCGCCTGCTGTCAGCCGAGCAGAAGGCCAACGCGCCCAGGCTGGACTGGGACTTGCTGATGGAAACGCTCAAGAAACGGCTCGAGGAGCAGAAGGAAAAGCACGAGGGCGGCAACAAGTGGATCGGCACCGGCGGCACCAGCCCGTTTGGCCATGGCGGCCACAACCCGCAGGGCATCCGCATCGGCGGCCAGAGCAAGAACCGCAGCGCGGTCAAGGTCTGGGAGCAGCGCACCTACCGCGACTACGACGACAGCCAGGAGCTCGGCACGCGCAACATCAAGCTCGCGCTGCGCCGACTGCGCCAGTTCGCGCGCAGCGGCAACGAGCTCGAGCTCGACCTGCCCGGCACCATCCGCGCGACCGCCGCCAACGCCGGCTGGCTCGACCTACGCCTGGTGCCGGAGCGGCACAACAGCGTCAAGGTGCTGCTGCTGCTCGATGTCGGCGGCAGCATGGACGACCATGTCAAGCAGGTCGAGGAGCTGTTCTCGGCCGCCCGGACCGAGTTCAAGCACCTCGAGTTCTTCTACTTCCACAACTGCGTCTACGACCACCTGTGGCGCAACAACCGGCGCCGCCACGGCGAGAAGTTCGACACCTGGGACGTGATCCGCAAGTACCAGCAGGACTACAAGCTGGTCTTCGTCGGCGACGCCACGATGAGCCCGTACGAGATCCTGCAGCCGCACGGCAGCGTCGAGTACGACAACCCCGAGCCCGGCGCCGAATGGCTGCAGCGCCTGACCGACGCCTTCCCGCATTGCGCCTGGATCAACCCGGAGCCGCAGGGCGTCTGGCAGTACCGCCAGAGCGTGGAGATCATCCGCGAGCTGATGGGCAAGCGCATGTACCCGCTGACGCTGCAGGGACTCGAGCAGGCGATGCGCCAGCTCATGAAGTGAGCCTGGCCGGCTGCCGGCAGCGCGCCGGCCGGCCAAGCGTTCGGTTTTCCGAACAGCGCTAGGGGCCAGCGCACGGAGAGCCGAACGACGGCCCGGCGACCGGGAAATTTTATTGATATGAATCAATGACTTAAGTTCATTTTCCCGGGCCTGGCAAGCGGGCACGAAAGCTGCGATTGCAAGGGCAGATCCGGCCCGGACAGGTGTTGACCTGCTGGTGCCGGCCCCCTCGACCACAGCCACCGCCCTGCCCTCCGGGCGGTCAAGGAGTCCCGATGAAAATGAACAAGCTCACGACCTGGATCCTGCTGGCCCTGCTGGCCGGCATCGGCGTCGGCTACCTGTGCCATGAACTGGCGCCCGATGCGGCCGCGGCCAAGGAGATCGCCGGCTATTTCTCGATCCTGACCGACATCTTCCTGCGCATGATCAAGATGATCATCGCGCCGCTGGTGCTGGGCACGCTGGTCGCCGGCCTGGCCGGCATGGGCGACGGCAAGGCGGTCGGCCGCATCGGCGGCAAGGCGCTGGGCTGGTTCCTCGGCGCCTCGCTGTTCTCGCTGCTGATCGGCCTGGTGATGGCCAACCTGCTGCGCCCGGGCGACGCGATCTCGCTGCCGCTGCCCGACGTCAGCGCGACGACCGACCTCAAGACCTCGTCGCTGAACCTGAAGAACTTCATCACCCATGTGTTCCCGAAGAGCATCTTCGAGTCGATGGCCAACAACGAGATCCTGCAGATCCTGATCTTCGCGCTGTTCTTCGGCATCGCGCTGGGCAAGCTGCATGACAAGACCGCGATCGGCCTGGTCAAGACCTGCGAGGAAATCGTCCATGTGATGCTGCAGGTCACCGACTACGTGATGCGCTTCGCGCCGGTCGGCGTGTTCGCCGCGGTCGCCTCGGTCATCACCATCCACGGCCTGGGCGTGCTCGAGGTCTACGGCCGCTACATGGCCTATTTCTACCTGGCGCTGGCGCTGCTGTGGCTGGTGCTGATCACCGCCGGCTACCTGGTACTGGGCAAGGAGGTGTTCCGCCTGATCAAGCTGATCCGCGGCCCGATGCTGATCGGCTTCTCGACCGCGAGCAGCGAGTCGGCCTATCCGAAGCTGATGGAGCAGCTCGAGAAGTTCGGCATCAAGGACCGCATCACCGGCTTCGTGCTGCCGCTGGGCTACTCGTTCAACCTCGACGGCTCGATGCTCAACACCGCTTTCGTCTCGATCTTCATCGCCCAGGCCTACGGCATCGAGATGTCGATCGGCCAGCAGATCACGATGCTGCTGGTGCTGATGGTCTCGTCCAAGGGCATCGCCGGCGTGCCGCGCGCCTCGCTGGTGGTGATCGCCGCCGTGCTGCCGATGTTCAACCTGCCCGAGGCCGGCCTGCTGCTGATCCTGGGCATCGACCATTTCCTCGACATGGCGCGCACCGTGACCAACGTGCTGGGCAACTCGATCGCCACCGCCGTGGTCGCCAAGTGGGAGAACGCGATCGTGCCGGTCAGCGCCGAGCTGGCCGAGTCCGACGAGGTGCTGCCGCTGCCCGCCGAGCCGGCGGTCGCCAGGGCCTGATCCCCGGGCCAGACCAGCAGCCAGATGACGACCCTGTTCCTCAAGTGCCTGCTGGGGGCGCTGGCGGTGCTGCTGATCGCCTGGTGCTCGAAGAGCCGGCATTTCTTCATCGCCGGCCTGGTGCCGCTGTTCCCGACCTTCGCGCTGATCGCCCACGCCATGGTCGGCAGCGAGCGCGGCCCGGCCGCGCTGCGCCAGACGGCCTTGTTCGGCCTCTGCGCCCTGCTACCCTATGCGGTCTACCTGCTGGTCGTGTTCTGGCTCAGCCTGCGCCTGGGTCTGGGTGCCACGCTGGCAGCGGCTACCCTGGCCTGGACCCTGAGCGCTGGCGCCTTGCTGCTAGGCTGGCAGCACTGGGCGACCTAGCCCCCCAAAAGCCCACTATCTCATGATGGAATTCAACTGGTTCTTGCTCGCTGGCGCCGCCTTCTTCGCCGGCATGGTCGATGCCGTGGTCGGCGGCGGCGGTCTGATCCAGATCCCGGTGCTGCTGTCGCAGTTTCCCCAGACCGCGATCCCGACCCTGTTCGGCACCAACAAGCTCTCGAGCCTGGCGGGCACCGCATCCTCGCTCTGGCGCTATGCGCGCACCGTCTCGATTCCCTGGGCCGTGGTGCTGCCCGCCACGCTGGCGGCGCTGCTGGGCGCCTGGCTCGGCGCCGCGGTCACGGCCTGGCTGCCGCGCGAGGCGATGCGCCCGCTGGTGCTGGTCATGATGCTGGCGGTCGCGCTCTACACCTTCTGGCGCAAGGACTTCGGCCATGTCGAGGCGCGCGCGCTGGTGCCGGCCGACCGCTGGCGCGCCGCCCTGCTCGGCCTGGTGATCGGCTTCTACGACGGCTTCTTCGGCCCAGGCACCGGCAGCTTCCTGATCTTCGGCTTCGTGCGCCTGTTCGGCATGGACTTCATCCGGGCCTCGGCCAGCGCCAAGGTCATCAATGCCGCGACCAATGTCTCGGCGATCGCCTTCTTCGCCAGCCACGGCCCCATCCTGTGGCTGGTCGCGCTGGTGATGGCGGTCTGCAACCTGGCCGGTGCCCAGGTCGGCACCGCGCTGGCGCTGCGCCGCGGCGCGGGCTTCGTGCGCCAGGCCTTCTTGCTGGTGGTGACGGTGCTGATCGGCAAGCTGGCCTGGGACATGCTGGGCGGCTGAGGCGCCGCCGGCACATTCGGAAAACCGAACACCCATGCCCCCGCGCCAGAAGCTGCTGCACCTGTGCGTCCTGCTGCTGGCCTTTGCCGGCCTGATCGCGGGCACCAGCCTGCTGGCCTACCGGCTCAGCCTGGCGATGGGGCTGGCGGAACTGCAGGTGACCGGGCGGCACCGGCTCGACCTCTACGCCAGCAGCCTGGAGCGCGAGATCGACAAGTACGCCTACTTCTCGACCACGCTCGGGCTCGAGCGCGACGTGCTGCAGCTGCTGGTCAGCCCGCAGCCGGCGCTGGCCGACCAGGTCAACCGCTACCTGGAGCAGCTCAACGAGCGCGCCGGCACGCTGGCGATCTATGTGCTCGACGCGCGCGGCCTGGTCGTGGCCAGCAGCAACTGGCGCCGGCCCGACAGCTACCTCGGCGAGGACCTGTCGTTCCGGCCCTATTTCCGCCAGGCGCTCGAGACCGGCAGCGGGCGCATCTTCGGCATCGGCACCACGCGCGGCGAGCCGGGCTACTACCTGGCCTCGGCGCTGGGCGGCGCCCAGGGCACGCTCGGCGTCGCGGTGGTCAAGGTCGGGCTGCAGCAGCTCGAGCAGTCCTGGGCCACGGTCGAGGCACCGGCGCTGGTAGCGGACGAGAACGGCGTGGTGATCCTGGCCTCGGTGCCGGACTGGAAGTTCACCACCTTGCAGCCGCTCGATCCGGCGACCCGGCTTGCCTTCGACCAGACCCAGCAATACAACCGGCGCGCGCTGGCGCCGCTAGGCGTGGTCGAGCTCGAGCGGCTCGAGCATGGGGCGCGGCTGGTGCGCCTGCCCCGGGTCGGACCGGAGCGGGTCTCGATGTTCCCGGTCGCGGGCAAGTTCCTGGCCCAGACCCAGGCCCTGCCCGGCACGCCCTGGAACATCACCGTGTTCTCGCAGCAGGAAGAAGTGCGCGGCATGGCGGCCAGCCGCGCCACGCTGGCCGGCGTCGGCGCGGCCTTCCTGTGCATCCTGGCGCTGATGCTCAACGAACGGCGGCGCCACCTGAAGGACCGGCTGGCGGCGCGCGAGGCGCTGCAGCAGGCGCATGACGAGCTCGAGCGCAAGGTGGCCGAGCGCACCGCCGACCTGTCGGCGGCCAACTTGCAGCTGCAGGCCGAGGTGGCCGAGCGCACCCGGGCCGAGCGCACCCTGCGCGCGGCGCAGGACGAGCTGGTGCAGGCCGGCAAGCTGGCAGTGATCGGCCAGCTCGCGACCGGCATCGCGCACGAGCTGAATCAGCCGCTGGCCGCGCTGCGCACGCTGTCGGGCAATGCGCGCAAGTTCCTGGCGCGCGGCGACCAGCCGACCGCCGACGGCAACCTGGCGCGCATCGCCGAGCTGGTCGACCGCATGGGCCGGCTGACGGGCCAGCTCAAGTCCTTCGCGCGCAAGTCCTCGGGCCGGCCGCAGGCGGTGCCGCTGCGGCGCGCGATCGACAACGCGCTGTTCCTGCTCGAGCCACGCTGCCAGCGCGCCGGGGTGGTGATCGACATCGAGCTGGCGCCGCCCGAGCTGCAGGCCTGGTGCGATGCCAACCGGCTCGAGCAGGTGCTGGTCAACCTGGTCGGCAATGCGCTCGATGCGATGGCAGGCCAGCCGACGCCCAGGCTGGACATCAGCGCCGGGCAGCGCGGCGAGCGGATCGAGCTGCAGGTGCGCGACCGCGGGCCCGGCCTGGCCGACGAGGCGCGCAGCCATCTGTTCGAGCCCTTCTTCACCACCAAGGAGGCCGGCAGCGGCCTCGGGCTCGGGCTGGCGATCTCGGCCGGCATCGTGGCCGACTTCGGCGGCAGCCTGAGCGGCGACAATCACCCCGAGGGCGGAGCCGTTTTCACCCTGGACCTGCCCATTGCCCCGGAGCCCGGACATGAATGACCCCTTGCAAGTGCTGCTGGTCGAGGACGACCCCGATGTGCGGCTGGGCTGCGAGCA
The DNA here is from genome assembly GCF_002980595.1 of Malikia granosa. Classification (GTDB taxonomy): domain Bacteria; phylum Pseudomonadota; class Gammaproteobacteria; order Burkholderiales; family Burkholderiaceae_C; genus Malikia; species Malikia granosa. Next base: position 8,740 of record NZ_PVLQ01000013.1, on the reverse strand, counting down.
GGCCTTGCAGCTCGAGGACATCGCGGTCTGCGGCGTGGCCAGCGCGGAACAGGCGCAGCGCCGCGTCGGGCCTGACTTTGCCGGCGTGGTGGTCAGCGACATCCGGCTGCCGGGCATGGACGGCATGGCCCTGCTCAAGGCCTTGCGCCAGGTCGATCCCGAGCTGCCGGTGGTGCTGATCACCGGACACGGCGATGTGTCGCTGGCGGTGCAGGCGATGAAGGACGGCGCGCACGACTTCATCGAGAAGCCGTTCTCGCCCGACCTGCTGGTCGAGGTGGTGCGCCGGGCGCTGGACAAGCGCCGCCTGACGCTGGAATTGCGCCAGCTGAAAGCCAGGCTGGACAGCCGCGACCGGCTCGAGGCCCAGCTGATCGGGCGCTCGCCCGCGATGGCGCAGGTGCGCCAGCTGGTGGCGGACCTGGGCAACAGCGCGGCCGACATCCTGATCCAGGGCGAGACCGGCAGCGGCAAGGAACTGGTGGCGCGCTGCCTGCACGAGGCCGGCCCGCGGCGCAAGGGCAATTTCGTCGCCATCAACTGCGGCGGCCTGCCCGAGTCCCTGTTCGAGAGCGAGATCTTCGGCCACGAGGCCGGCGCCTACACCGGGGCCGGCAAGCGCCGCATCGGCAAGATCGAGCACGCCAGCGGCGGCACCCTGTTCCTTGACGAGATCGAGTCGATGCCGATCGCGCTGCAGATCAAGCTGTTGCGCGTGCTGCAGGAGCGCTGCCTGGAGCGGCTGGGCTCCAACACCCTGATCCCGGTCGATTGCCGGGTGGTGGCCGCGACCAAGGCCGACTTGAAGGCGCTGTCGGACCAGGGCCGCTTTCGCGCCGACCTCTATTACCGGCTCAGCGTCGTCACGCTGGCGCTGCCGCCGCTGCGCGAGCGGCGCGAGGACATCCCGCTGCTGTTCGAGCATTTCCTGCTGCAGGCGGCCGCGCGCCACCAGCGCCCGCTGCCCGCGGCCGATCCGGCGCGCCAGGCCCGGCTGCTGGCCTACGACTGGCCGGGCAATGTGCGCGAGCTGCGCAACGTGGCCGACCGCTGCGTGCTCGGCATCGCGGCCGGCGCGCCGCCCTTCGGCGACTTGCAGCCCGCCGGCCCGCGGCCGCTGGCCGCGACGGTGGAGGACTTCGAGCGCGCGCTGATCGCCGAGGCGCTGGGCCGCCATGGCGGCAGCCTGGCGCGCACCGCCGAGGCGCTCGGCATGGCCAAGACCACGCTGCACGACAAGATCCGCAAATACCGGCTGGCCCAGCCGGACTGAGCCCGGAGCAGCCGGCTCACCGATCAGCGGGTCGCCAAGCCTGGGGCGGGCTGTTAAATTCACAGCCTCAGCACCCGAAGGACCCCATGCTTGTCGCGAATCCCGAGCCGGCCGGTGCCCGACGACCGGCCGCCGCTCGTCCCCTGCCGCCATGACGCCCCGCACCAGGCCCGCCTTGCGCATCCTGCCCGCCCCGATCAGGTCGCGCCGCTGGCCGGCGCTGGCCGGCGCGCTGCTGCTCGCCAGCCTGGCCGCTGCGGGCAGCGCCTGGGCGCAGGCGCCAGAAAGCTCGCCGGCAGCGGAAGCAGCGGCCAGTAGCGGCGAGAAGCCGGCCAGCGCGGCCGCAGCGGCGCGCGAGCCGTTCCGGATCGAGCTGATCGCACCCGCGCCGCTCGACGAATGGCTGCTGCGCCATGCCGAGCTGGAGCGGCTGCGCAGCCTGCCCGATCTCGGCGAGACCGAACTCGAGCGCCTGCTGCTGACCGCACCGGCCGACCTGCGCCAGCTGCTGGCCAGCCAGGGCTATTTCTCGCCGCGGATCGCGATCGAGCGTCGCACGGCCGCGGACGCGATCCCGCTGCTGCGGATCGAGGTCGAACCCGGACCGCTGGCACAGGTCGCCGACTGGCAGATCCTGCTGACCGGCCCGATCCAGGACGACCCGGCCGCAGCCAGCCAGCGCGCGGCCCTGCTGCAAGGCTGGACGCTGACCGAGGGCCGGGTCTTCACCCAGCAGGACTGGGACGCTGCCAAGCAGGCCGCGCTGCGCGCGCTGAGCGGGCTGCGCTACCCCGAGGCACGCATCACGCACAGCCTGGCCGACATCGACCCGCAACAGCACCAGGCCCATCTGCGGCTCGAGCTCGACTCCGGCCCGGCCTACCGCTTCGGCCCGCTGCAGGTGCAGGGCAGCGAGCGCTACCAGCCCGAAACCATCCATCGCCTGGTGCGGCTGGCCGGGGTCGCGCCGGGACTGGACTACGACGAGCGCCTGCTGCAGGCCGCGCAGCAGCGCCTGCTCGACAGCGGTGACTTCGAGTCGGCCTTCGTGCGACTCGACACCAGCGCCGACCCCGAGGCAGCACCGGTGCAAGCCAGCGTGCGCGAGGCCAAGCAGCAGAAGCTGGTGATCGGCGTCGGTGCCAGCACCGACAGCGGCGCCCGCCTCAGCCTCGAGCACCTGCACCGGCGCGTCCCGGGGCTGGACTGGCGCGCCGCCACCAAGCTGCAGCTCGAGCGCGATACCCGGACGCTGAACGAGGCGCTCGACTCGCCGATCGACGAGCACGGCTGGCGCTGGAACCTGGCCGGGCAGCTGCAGCGCCAGCAGGACGGTCCGCTCGTGACCTCGAGCCAGCAGCTGCGCGCCGGGCGCTCGCAGGGCGGACGCCAGCTCGAGCGTCAGCTCTATGCCCAGTATGACCGCGCCCGTACCCAGGACCCGGCGCTGGCGGTGCAGGACGATGCAGCGGCCTCGCTGAGTGCGCATTACGGCTGGACCCGGCGCGCCTTCGACGACCTCTACAACCCGACGCGCGGCCAGGGCCTGGCGCTCGAGCTCGGCGCCGGCCTGACGCTGGCGCAGCACCAGCCCTATCTGCGCGCGCGGGCGCGCTGGCAGGCCTATCTGCCGGCCTTCGAGGGCAGCGAGCGGCCCAGCCGCTGGGCGCTGCGGCTCGAGGGCGGATCGGTCTGGAGCCGCGACGGCGACAGCGTGCCGGCAACCCAGCGCTTCCTCGCCGGGGGCGAAGGCAGCGTGCGCGGCTACGGCCTGCGCGAGATCGGCGTGCCGCGCACGCAAGGCGGGGTCGACCCGGGCTTGCTGCTGACGATTGCCAGCGTCGAGTGGCAGCGCCCGGTCTGGATCGACGGCCGGCGCAGCGACTGGGAAACCGCCTTGTTCGTCGATGCCGGCGCGGTCGCCAACCACGGCCGCGCGCTCAGCCCGCAGGTCGGCCTGGGCGTGGGGCTGCGCTACCGCAGCCCGGTCGGCCCGCTGCAGGTGGACCTGGCCTACGGCGTCGAGCGCCAGGCGCTGCGGCTGCACATGAGCGTGGGATTCGCATTTTGAGCCCGACCCCAGCCCCCGCCCCGCCCCAAGCTGCCGCCCACCGCCATGGCTGGGCGCGAGCGCTCGCGCGGCTGGCCTCCGGCCTGGCCTGGCTGTGCGGCACCGCGCTGGCACTGGTCGCCGCGCTGCTGCTGTCGGTCTGGCTCTGGAGCGGCCACACGCGCTCGCTGCCGCTGACGCTGGACTGGCTGCAGGCCTGGCTCAAGGGGCCCGACAGCGCGGGCCCGCTGCTGGTGCGCGACGCCAACGGCAGCCTGCGCGAGGGCGGCCGCATCGGCTATCTGCGCTGGCAGCGCGACGGGCTCGAGATCGAGCTCGAGGACCTGCAGCTGCGCTGGCCAGCCAGCCTCTGGCCCGACCTGCTGCTGCGGCGCGAGCTGCGGCTCGATCCGCTGCAGCTGGCCCGGTTGCGCCTGCGCGACGACAGTCCGCCCAGCACCGAGCGCCAGCCGCCGTCCGACCTGCGGCTGCCCTGGCTGGAATCGGTCCAGCTGCCGCTGCGGGTCGGGGCGATCGCGATCGAGGGCAGTACCAGGCTGGCACTCGGGCCGCTGCTGGCCGACTACCGTTACCGCCACGGACCGGACGGCGGCCTGCAGCACGAGCTGCAACTGCAGCAGCTGCACTGGGCCCAGGGGCAGTACCAGCTGCAGGCCCGGCTGCAGGCGAGCGCGCCGCTGCAGCTCGACGTCCAGCTGCAAGGCCTGGCACAGGCCAGCCTGCCTGGCGGGCGCCGCCAGTCGCTGTCGGCCCGCGCCAGCCTGAGCGGACCGCTGGCGGGCCAGGATGCCAGGCTTGCGCTCGAGGCCAGCGTGAACCCGAGCCCTTCGGCGCGGAGCCGCGACCGCTCAGGTTCGGGTTCAGGCGCGACGCTGCAGGCCAGCGCCACGATCGCGCCCTGGGCGACCTTGCCGCTACCCGCCGCCGAGCTCGAGCTGCGCGAGATCGACCTGGCCGCCTTCTGGCCGCAGGCACCGCGCACCCACCTGCAGGGCCGCTGGCAAGCCAGCAGCCAGCCGGCCAGCGCGCAATCCCAGACCGAAGGCCCGCACTGGCAACTGGACGGCGAACTGCGCAACCGCGCCGCCGGTCCCTGGCAGCGCGGCGCCTTGCCGCTCGAGCAGCTGCGCGCCGCGCTGGCCTTCTCAAACGGGATCTGGCAGCTGCAGGCCCTGGACGCCCGGCTGATCGACCAGGGCCGGCTGCAGGCCACCGGCAGCTGGAACGGCCAGCGCGCCGAGCTGCGCCAGGCCGAACTCAGGCTGGCCGATGCCAGCGCCAAGGCCAGCGGCAGCCTGGTCCTGGACAAGCGTCTGCTCGACGGCAGCATGAGCCTGGGCCTGCCAGGCGCCCAGGCCAGCGCCCGAGCAAACGCGCCAGGCGGCCAGCTGCAGCTGGCGCTGGCCGATGCCCAGCAGCTGCAGCGCTGGGTCAACGGTCCGCTCAGGCGCTGGCTGCCTGCCGGCATCGGCCCCGAGCAGCTGCCCGAACCCTGGCGCAGCGCGCTCTGGCGCGGACAGGCCAGCGTCGATGCCGGCTGGACCGGGCCGCTGCAGCTGGACCGGCTGCCGCAGGACTGGAATGCCAGGCTGCAGGCGCCGCAGCTCCAGGTCCAGTGGCCGGCCTCGAGCGAGCGCGCAGCGCTGCAGTTCACGGACTGGCAGCTGGCGCTCGCCGGCCGCAACCAGGCCCTGAGCCTGGACCTGGCAGGCCATGCCGCGAGCGCTGGCTGGAGCGCCAGCAGCCGGCTGCGCGCCAGCGGCCAGTTCGGCCAGGAGCGCCAGGGCCCAGTGGCCGACATCCGTCTCGAGCAGGCCGAACTGCAGCTCGCGGACGCGACCCGCCAGCTAGCAGGCCGGCTCACGGGCCCGGGCTCCACCGCGCTGCGCTGGGACGCCACGGGCCTGACGGCAGCACCGGGCAAGATCAACCTCGCGCTGTCGGCGCGGGACGGCAAGGCGGCGCGTCCGCCGGCCGAGCTCGCCTGGGACAGCCTGCGCTGGTCGAACGGCCGGCTCGAGTCGCGCGGTCGCGCCAGCGGGCTGGCGCTGGGCTGGCTCGATACCCTGCTGGTCAGCCCGGCGGCGCCGCGCGGGCCGCTGGCGCAGGCCGGACTCAGCGGCGAACTGGCGCTGCAGGGCAGCTGGGACCTGAGCCTGCCGCTGCAGCCCACGGGCAAGGCCGACCAAGCCGCCCGGGCCAGGATAGAGCTGGCCCGCAGCGGCGGCGACCTGAGCCTGCTGCTGCCCGACGCTGGCAGCGGCAAGCCGCAGCCGGTCGGACTCGAGCAGGTCCTGGCCAGCGTGACGCTGGAAGGCGCGCAGCTGCAGGGCCGGCTGCGCTGGAACAGCCGGCTGGCCGGCCGGCTCGACGCCGAGCTCGGCAGCCAGCTCGCCGCGCCCTCGGCGACGCTGCCGCAATGGAGCTGGCCGGCCGAGGCCGCGCTGGCGGGCCGGGTCCAGGCCGAGCTGCCCCAGTTCGGCCTCTGGTCCAGCCTGCTGCCGCCGGGCTGGCGCCTGCGCGGCAGCCTGCAGGCCGACGCCAGGCTCGGCGGCAGCCGGCGCCAGCCCGAATGGCATGGCCAGCTGCAGGTCAAGGAGCTGGCGCTGCGCTCGCTGGTCGACGGCATCGACTTCAGCGGCGGGGAACTGCGCGCCACCCTGGCCGGCGACCAGCTCAACTTCGACAGCCTGAAGCTGCGCGGCGCCGGAGGCGACAAGGGCGGCCTGCTGCTCGGCAGCGGTTCGCTGCGCTGGAGCCGCCCCGACACCCCGGCCGGCCAGGCCATCGCGCCACTGCTGCCGGTCATGACGCTGGACCTGCAGGCCAGGCAGCTGCGGCTGCTCGCGCGCGCCGACCGCCGACTCACGCTGTCGGGCCGGCTGGCGGTACGGATGGACGAGAAGCTGCTCGACGCCACGGGCCGGCTGCAGGCCGACCAGGCCTTGTTCACCCTGCCCGACGAGAACCGGCCGACCCTGGGCGAGGATGTGGTCGTGCGCGGCCAGGGCCAAGCAACTGCGCCGGCCGAGCCGGGCGCATCGGCCCCGTCCAAGCCGATCAGGCTGCGGCTCGAGCTCGCGCTTGGCGACGACTTCCAGCTGCGCGGCCAGGGACTGGACAGCCGGCTCAAGGGCGAACTGCTGCTGAGCCTGGACCCCGGCCAGGCTGCGCCCCAGATCACCGGCCAGGTCAGGACCGAGCGCGGCCAGTTCCGCGCCTGGGGCCAGCGGCTCGAGATCGAGACCGGACTGATCAACTTCAACGGCCCCTACGACAACCCGACGCTCGACATCCTGGCGCTGCGACCGCTGGCGGACCAGCGCGTCGGCGTCCAGCTCAGCGGCACCGCGCTGGCACCGCGCCTGCGCCTGTATGCCGACCCCGACCTGCCCGAAAGCGAGAAGCTGGCCTGGCTGGTGCTGGGCCGACCGGCCGGCGGCACCGGGGCCGAAACCGCGCTGCTGCAGCAGGCGGCACTGGCCCTGCTGAGCGGGCGCGGCCGGGCCAATGACGGCGGCTTCCAGCGCGCGCTCGGGCTCGACGAGCTGTCGTTCCGGGGCGAGACGCAGAAGGCCGACGGCAGCACCCATGCCGCCGCGCTCACGCTGGGCAAGCGGATCTCGCGCCAGCTCTACCTGAGCTACTCGCGCAGCGTGGTCGGCACCACCGGCACCGTCGCCATCCTGTACGACCTGGCGCGCCACCTGACGCTGCGGGCCCAGGCCGGCGACGACAACGCGGTCGAGCTGCTCTACACCCGCCAATACGACGGCAAGCGCGCAGCTTCCAGCCCCGGCAAGGCAAAACCGGCCGATGGCGCCGCTACAATGCGAGGGTCCTCTCCGTAGTTCAATGGATAGAACGGCCGCCTCCTAAGCGGCAAATACAGGTTCGATTCCTGTCGGAGGGACCATCTGAGCATCTCAGACGGTCTCACAACATCGCATAACCCGCTGATTCCACTAGGACAGCGGGTTTTTTCTTGTCTCACGCCGTATCATTGGCCGCCACGACATCCCAACATTCTGACGGTACCTTTGACGGTATCTGCCTGGATACCGCCGCCCCTGGGCCGTGAGATACCGTCAGCCCCACCAGGACCGAGCATGGCGCTTACAGACACCTTCGTCCGGCAGGTCAAGCCCAGCGGCAAGACGGCCGGCGACAAATACACCGACGGCGATGGCATGTACCTGCTGGTCAAGCCAGCCGGCAAGTATTGGCGCATGGACTACAGACTGCACGGCAGCCGCAAGACGCTTGCCATCGGCGTCTATCCGGCCGTGTCAGTCGCCCAGGCGCGCAAGCGGCGCACCGAGGCCCGCGAGCAACTGGCCCAGGGCATAGACCCCAGCACGGCCAAGCGGGAGGCCCAGCACGCCGAGAAGGTCGCCGCAGCCAACACCTACGAAACCGTCGCGCGCGAGTTCCACCAGGTCAAGGCCCACGGCTGGAGCGAGAGCTACGCGGCGAAGTGGCTGCGCCTGCAGGAGCTGTACCTCTTCCCGGCCATCGGCAAGCTGGCCCTCGAAAAGATCAAGCCGCCGATCCTGCTGAAGGCGCTGCGCAAGGTCGAGGACAAGGGCATCCTGAGCACGGCCGAGGATCTGCAGCAAGGCGCCGGGCAGGTTTTCCGCTACGGCGTACAGACCGGGCGCTGCGAGCGCGACATCGCGGCCGACCTGCGCGGCGCGCTCAAGCCCCATGTGACCCGGCATTTCGCCGCCGTGGTTGATCCGGTGCAGGCCGGCGAGCTGCTGCGCGCCATCGACGGCTACGGCGGATCGCCAGTCACCCGAGCTGCGCTGCAACTGGCCGCGCTGATCTTCCAGCGGCCTGCCAACATCCGGTCCATGCAGTGGGAGTGGGTCAACCTAGACCAGGCGATGGTGACGGTCCCGCCGAAAGAGATGAAGCTGAAGAAGTCGGACAAGCTCAACGGCAAGCCGCACCTGATCCCGCTGGCGACCCAGGCGGTCGAGATCCTGCGCGAACTGCAGCCCTTGACCGGCCGCAGCGCCTTTGTGTTCCCAGGCGCTCGGTCCCTGGCCCGGCCCATGTCCAACAACACCATGAACGCGGCGCTCAAGCGGCTCGACTTCGGCACCGATGACCATGTAAGCCACGGCTTCCGCGCCATGGCAAGAACCATGATCGCCGAGCGCCTGCACGGCGTTCCTGAAGCGCTGGTAGAGGCCCAGCTAGGCCACGGCAAGAGCGGCCCGCTGGGCAGTGCCTACGACCGCGCCGAGTACCTGGAACAGCGTCGGCTGATGATGCAGACTTGGGCCGACTACCTGGACAAGCTGCGGCAGGGTGCCGAGGTGATACCGATGAGGGCTTGAAAATGACACTGGATTTAAGCAACGCATAGGCTTTGTTGCGCAATTCAA
>NZ_PVLQ01000129.1 GCF_002980595.1 Malikia granosa | reverse complement strand
ATCCCGAAGCGTCTCCTTTTGTCTCCCTTTGCCTATAGGCAAGGAGACGAAGGAGACGGGAGACGAAGAAGAAACCAACCCGAAGCCGAGAAGCAGACATGAACCCGCATATCACCCCGCTACTGCTCGAGCACTACGGCCTGGAATTCAGCGTGCTGGCCAGCTACCCCGAGGCTGACACTGTCGCCGTCAATGCCTGTATGGAAGCCCGCTCAGGCGCGGCACTTCAGTGCATCCGTGGTGGCGTGGCTTGTCTGGCCGACCAGCACGATAAGACGAGCGCCTCGACCTGGTGTAGGTCTGGCACTGGCCTAGCATCCCTCCCGACCAACGCTGCAAGGCTACTGCCAAGCAACCGCGAAGGCCCCCGTGAAAGACGAGACATGCATACATGTCCAGAGGTAGGGAAGACGAACTGACCGATCCAGCGTACGTCGACATCAAATTGCGATCCCGTGTGCCCAAAAGCCCAGGATTCATCACCATAAAAGATAAATAGTTGATTTGTTAGTTTGTTAGTTTGTTTATATTTATGTTCTTAATAAATCAGAAAGCCATTGACATGCGTCCCGCCGAATTCGCTCCCGAAACCATCATCGAAGCTGGTCAGCAGCTGCAAGCCGCTGGCCGCAACATCACGGGCTTCGCCCTGCGGCAGAGGGTTGGCGGCGGAAATCCGACCCGTCTCAAACAAGTCTGGGATGAGTACCTGGCCAGCCAGTCCATGACCCGAGTTGAACCCGTTGCCGAACTCCCGGTGGAGGTCGCAGACGAACTGGTCGCCCTCTCCAAGGCGCTGACTGAGCGGCTGGCCTCCCTGGCGGTCGAACTCAATGACAAGGCCGTCAAAGCTGCGGAGCGGCGCGTGGCCGAAGTAATACGCACGGCTGGCGAGCAGCGCGAACAGGCCGAGCGCGAGTTGGCCGATGCGTCGCAAACGGTAGAGAATCTGGAGGCAGCCTTGGACACCTCTCGTGGCGAGGTCGATGCCTTGACAACCAAGTTCAACAATTCGCAGGCATACAGCCAGGCGCAGGCGGTCGAGCTGGCCCAGCTGCGCGAGCGCCTAGCTGCCGCCGAACAGGGCGCCAAGGCCGCCGCCGCGCAGCATGCCGCCGAGCTGTCGCGCGCGAATGAGGCTGCTGAGCACCTTCGCGTGGAGCTGGACACCTTGCGCAAGACGGCGGCTATGGAGTTGGATCAGGTTCGCCTGGAGCTTGCCGGCGTCAAGGCCAGGGCTGAAAGCGACTTGCGCCATGCTCATGAAGAAACACGCAGTCATCAGCTCGCGAGCGAGCAGGTCAGCGGGCTGTTGTCCCAGGTCAGGGAAGAACTGTCGCAGGCCCGCCACCAGGCGGCCGAGGCGCGCGAGGAGGTCGCTCGGCTACAGGGCCAGGTTGATGCCATTGAGGGCCTGCGCGCCGAGCTGGTCAGAACCTTGGCCAATGCCAGCCGGCCTACAAGCGAACCGTCCGAAAATGAGCGGTAAGATGACAGTCGCCAGTTTGGTCTTGGTTGACATGGGACTGTAACCGTTAGTCGAAATAAGTCCTTCGGGCACCGCAGATCTCAAGCCATCCAGTCAAGGGCGAGCGCCATACCCTTGTTTGCTCTGTTTTGTGTCGTTATGACCGGGTGGTACTACTTGGGATGGGCCGGCTCCACAAGCTGGTGATGACCCCGTTCGGTTCCCGTGACCGTCCGGGGTTGTCTTTTTTCTAGCAGTTGCATGACGGGTACCGGCTATGAGCCACTGGAACCCACTACAAAACTTCATCAGGAAGACGGCGTGCGGTACCTGGGTCTTCTGGTGTTTTGCAGGTGCTTCTCAGGTCCGCCGCAACCTGCGAGACCATTCTTGCGAAGTCCTCTAGTCGCGTAGCCTGTTCCCGAACTGCCTCGTCGCGCACCTTGACAACGTCTTGCAGTGTCCGGTCCCTGCCAATCAACTCAATCAGCCGAACTTCTAGCAGGCCGTTGAAAAAT
>NZ_PVLQ01000128.1 GCF_002980595.1 Malikia granosa | reverse complement strand
GTGGTCGCGGCGATCGCGGGCGTGGCGCTCGGCGGCGGCCTCGAGCTGGCGCTGAGCTGCCACGGCCGGGTCGCGCTCGAGGGCGCCAGGGTCGGCCTGCCCGAGATCAGCCTGGGCCTGATCCCGGGCTCGGGCGGCACCCAGCGCCTGCCGCGCCTGGTCGGCGTCGCGACCGGGCTCGAGATGATCCTGTCGGGCCAGCCGCGCAGCGCCCGCCAGTTGGCCGACAGCGGCCTGTTCGACCAGGTGGTGGCTGCCGACCTGCTGGCCGCGGCCTGCGCGCGCGCCAGCGAGCTTGCCGCCCAGGGCGCGCAGTTGCCGCGTGCCCGCGACCGCCAGCTCGACGCCGACGCCGTGGCGGCCCAGGTCGAGCAGGCCCGATTCAAGCTGAACGCGCGCCAGCGGCTGCAGCCGGCCTATGCCGCCGTGCTCGACGCCGTGGCGGCCACGGCGCAGCCGTTCGAGCAGGGCCTGGCGCTTGAGCGCCAGCTGTTCCTGGGCCTGGTGCCCACGACCCCGGCGCGCGCGCTGCGCTACCAGTTCAAGGCCGAGCGCGAGGCGAGCAAGCTGCCCGCCGAGCTGCAGGCCCCGCCGCGCGCGCTGCAGCAGATCGCCGTCATCGGCGCCGGCACCATGGGCACCGGCATCGCGATCAGCGCGCTCGACGCCGGCCTCGGCGTGACCCTGCTCGAGCAGGACGGCGCCGCGCTCGAGCGCGGCCGCCAGCGCATCAGCGAGCATTACCGCAGCCGCGTCGAGGCTGGCAAGATCAAGGCGACCGTCGCCGCCGCGGC
>NZ_PVLQ01000127.1 GCF_002980595.1 Malikia granosa | reverse complement strand
TCAGTCGATGATCTTGGCAACGACGCCGGCGCCGACGGTACGGCCGCCTTCGCGGATGGCGAAGCGCAGACCTTCTTCCATGGCGATCGGGGCGATCAGCTTGACGGTGATCGACACGTTGTCACCCGGCATGACCATTTCCTTGCCTTCCGGCAGCTCGATGGAACCAGTCACGTCCGTGGTACGGAAGTAGAACTGCGGGCGGTAGTTGTTGAAGAACGGGGTGTGGCGGCCACCTTCGTCCTTGGACAGCACGTAGACCTCACCGGTGAAGTGGGTGTGCGGCTTGATCGAACCCGGCTTGCACAGCACTTGGCCGCGCTGGACGTCTTCGCGCTTGGTGCCGCGCAGCAGGATGCCGACGTTGTCGCCAGCCTGGCCCTGGTCCAGCAGCTTGCGGAACATTTCCACGCCGGTGCAGGTGGTCTTCTGGGTGGTCGAGATACCGACGATCTCGATTTCCTCGCCGACCTTGATGATGCCGCGCTCGATACGGCCGGTCACCACGGTGCCGCGACCCGAGATCGAGAACACGTCTTCGACCGGCATCAGGAAGGAGCCGTCCACGGCGCGCTCGGGCGTCGGGATGTAGCTGTCGAGTGCGTCAGCCAGCTTCATGATGGCTTCTTCGCCCAGCGGGCCGGTGTCGCCTTCGAGGGCCAGCTTGGCCGAACCCTTGATGATCGGGGTGTCGTCGCCCGGGAAGTCGTACTTGGAGAGCAGCTCGCGCACTTCCATTTCGACCAGTTCCAGCAGCTCTTCGTCGTCCACCATGTCGGCCTTGTTCAGGAAGACGATGATGTAGGGCACGCCGACCTGACGCGACAGCAGGATGTGCTCGCGGGTCTGGGGCATCGGGCCGTCAGCGGCCGAGCAGACCAGGATCGCGCCGTCCATCTGGGCGGCACCGGTGATCATGTTCTTGACGTAGTCGGCGTGGCCGGGGCAGTCAACGTGAGCGTAGTGGCGGTTGGCCGTCTCGTACTCGACGTGGGCGGTGTTGATGGTGATGCCGCGAGCCTTCTCTTCCGGAGCCGCGTCGATCTGGTCGTAAGCCTTGGCGGAGCCGCCGAACTTCTTGGCCAGCACGGTGGTGATGGCGGCGGTCAGCGTGGTCTTGCCGTGGTCAACGTGACCGATGGTGCCGACGTTGACGTGCGGCTTGGTCCGTTCGAATTTCTCTTTTGCCAT
>NZ_PVLQ01000126.1 GCF_002980595.1 Malikia granosa | reverse complement strand
GCCGCAGGCGCGGCCTTGGGAGCCGGCAGCTTCCTGAGCAGCCATTCGAGCAAGGGCTTCTCGCGCAGCAGCGCATAGACGGCGTCGGCCAGCAGCGGGCGCTCGCGCGAGCCCAGGCTGCGCTGCTCGCGGCAGTACTGGCTCACGGTCGCGTCGGCGGGATGGGCAAAGGTCAGGGTCTGCGCGATCAGTTCGGCGCAATGGTCGATCAAGGCTTTCGGGTGCATGGCGGGATTGTCGTTGATGGACCGCCAGGACCGCTAGCACGGGGCTCGGGGATAATCCGGTCCCATGTCTGACATCGTCTCTGAAGTGCGCCGCCGCCGCACATTTGCCATCATCTCCCACCCCGACGCGGGCAAGACCACGCTGACCGAGAAGCTGCTGCTGTTCTCGGGCGCGATCAACATCGCTGGCTCGGTGAAGGCGCGCAAGGCCGCGCGCCACGCCACCTCGGACTGGATGGAGATCGAGAAGCAGCGCGGCATCTCGGTCGCCTCGTCGGTGATGCAGATGGAATACCGCGACTGCGTGATCAACCTGCTCGACACCCCGGGCCACCAGGACTTCTCGGAAGACACCTACCGCGTGCTGACGGCGGTCGACGCCGCGCTGATGGTGATCGACGCGGCCAACGGCGTCGAGCCGCAGACGCGCCGCCTGCTGCAGGTCTGCCGCGCGCGCAGCACGCCGATCATCACCTTCGTCAACAAGATGGACCGCGAGGTGCAGTCGCCGCTCGACGTGATGGACGAGATCGAGCGCGAGCTCGGCATGACGGTGGTGCCCTTCACCTGGCCGGTCGGCATGGGCAAGCTGTTCCACGGCGTGTTCGACCGCCGCACCGACCAGATGCGGGTCTACGCGGCCGGCGAGGACCGCGCCGGCGGCGACGAGGAGGTGCTGGCCGGACTCGACAACCCGACCTCGGCCGAGCGCTTCGGGCTCGAATGGAGCCAGGCCAAGGACGAGCTGGAGCTGGTCGAGGGCGCCTCGCAGGCCTTCGACGAGCAGGCCTTCCTGGCCGGCAAGCAGACGCCGATGCTGTTCGGCTCGGCGATCAACAACTTCGGCGTGCGCGAGGTGCTCGACGCGCTGGTCGACCTGGCTCCGCCGCCCGGCTCCAAGCCGGCGCTGCAGCGCGTGGTCGAGCCAACCGAACCCAAGTTCAGCGGCGTGGTGTTCAAGATCCAGGCCAATATGGACCCGGCGCACCGCGACCGCATCGCCTTCGTGCGCGTCGCCTCGGGCCATTTCACGCGCGGCATGCGGCTCAAGGTCGTGCGCAGCGGCAAGGAACTGCGCCCGAACACCGTGGTGAGCTTCCTGAGCCAGCGCCGCGAACTGCTCGACGAGGCCTATGCCGGCGACATCATCGGCATCCCGAACCACGGCGTGCTGCAGCTCGGCGACACGCTGACCGAGGGCGAGGCGCTGCAGTTCACCGGCCTGCCCTTCTTCGCGCCCGAGATCATCCGCTCGGTCGAGGTGGCCGACCCGCTGCGCGGCAAGCAGCTCAAGGCCGGCCTGACCCAGCTCGGGGAGGAAGGCGCGATCCAGGTGTTCCGCCCGATGGCCGGCTCGGTGCTGATGCTGGGAGCGGTCGGCCAGCTGCAGTTCGAGGTGGTGCAGCACCGGCTGGAGGCCGAATACGGCGTCAAGGCGCGCATCACGCACAGCCCGTACCAGGTCGCGCGCTGGGTCACCTGCCCGCCCGAGAACGGCGGCGAGGTCGAGCTCAAGCGCTTCATCGACGCCAACATCCACCGCATGGCCTGGGACGCGGTCGACGCGCCGACCATCCTGGTCGACCATGGCGCCACCCTGCGCGCGGTCGAGGCCAACTGGCCCAAGATCCAGTTCCACGCCATGCGCGAGCACGCCGGACTGGTGTTCCACAAGGCGGTGTAACCGGCAACGCAAGCATGGCAGTTCCGACCTACGACCAGTTCATCGAACCGATTCTGAGATTCCTGGCCACCAGGCCGGCTACCTGACGATAGGCAGCGTGCAGCGCATAGGCGCCCAGCCGCGCTATACGCTGCGCTACCCGAACCAGGAAGTCAGGTCGAGCCTGAACGACGTGCTGCTGCGGCGCTATGTGCCCGACACCACGGCCGTGATGCACCACACCGGCGAACTCTACGAGCTGCTGCGGATCAACGACTTCACCGGGCTGCGGGCTCTGTTCACAGCCTTCTTTGCCAGCATCCCGAACGACTGGTACCGAAACTCACCCATCGCGCGCTTCGAAGGCTATTACGCGAGCGTGTTCTACAGCCACTTCGCCGCGCTCGGACTCGATATCCGGCTGGAGGATGCCACCAACAAGGGCCGGGTCGACATGACCGTGCTGTTCAACGGCCAGGTCTATTGGTTCGAGGTCGAGCGGCTCGACTGAGCCGGCAGTTGCAGCGGCTCAAGACGCCAGCGCCCCTTCAGCACCATGCTCCAGCACGCAGGGCTGGCACCTCCAGCCAGCCTGCTCGGTGCTCAACAGGCAGCGTTGTTGCAATCTGAAACAAGATTGCGGACCGATCGTCTTGATTTTCATTAAAATATAATAGAGGCAATAATTTTATTATCAAATAAA
>NZ_PVLQ01000125.1 GCF_002980595.1 Malikia granosa | reverse complement strand
CTATGTCTTTGGCATCGGCTCCGGCCATGACACGGTTGATGCCTCGGACGGCTGGTATGGCCAGACGACGACGGCGCCATTCGACAAGGTCCAGCTCGGTGCGGGCATTGCTCCGGCTGATTTCACGCTGGCTCGCGCCGGCGACGACCTGGTGCTGAGCCTGGCCGGTGGCAACGACAGCCTCACGGTGCATGGCTATTACTCCTACGAGGCGGCTTACTATGGCCAAAGCCGCATCCAGCTGCAGTTTGCCGACGGCGCGATCTGGGGCGCAGCGGAAATCGCAGCGCAGCTCATCCATGTCGACGGTTCGCCGGGCAATGACTGGCTCTATGGCACCGCTGCGACCGATTCGATGCAAGGCGGGCAGGCCAACGACCAGATCTGGGCGGCTGGTAATGCCGATACCTTGCGCGGTGGCGAGGGGCACGACAGCCTGTTCGGCGAGCAAGGCAACGATCTGCTCGACGGCGGTTCAGGCAACGATTCGCTCATGGGTGGGGACGGGACGGATACCTATGTCTTTGGCATCGGCTC
>NZ_PVLQ01000124.1 GCF_002980595.1 Malikia granosa | reverse complement strand
CCTTCAGGCCACGCTTACGACTGTTCATGATCCTGACCTTCTGCTGCGCTCGACTCGAATGCATCGCTGGAGTGAGAGAAAATGGTGCTGCACGTTATAGTGATGGACCACGACTGGATCAAAACCCTCACTCAGCAATGACTTAGCGAAATTCAAGCACTCTGATCTGCACGATTTTTTTGACAGATCATGCCCGCATTCTGCGCTGCAGATTCATCAGAGCGCTACCGATTTTGGCGTTGGCCACCTGGTCACGCAGCAGCTTGTAGTACCCCTGGGGCAGCTGAGCCCGCTGCCTTTTGGCGATCATGCGCTCGTCGCTGTGGAAGGTGTCCTCGGGCAGGTCATCACCCACTGGGAACTTCGCTACTCCTGCAGTTGCCCATGCACGCAGCATGCGCTTCTCACGGCGTGCGATCTCCTCGGGCGTGAGCCGCCGGGTGTTGCGCAGTGCTGGCGCCTTGATGATCCGGAAATGCTTGGTGAAGGTCGCACGGTAGGCGTAGTCCAGCAAGTCCTGCGCCCGGTCCAAGCCCAGCCGCTCATCCATGCAGGCGCCGCGCCGCATGCTCAACTCCATACGCACCACATGCTCTTCAAGGGGCAGGTCAGCATTCTGGTCTCGTGTCTTCAGGTAGAGCTTGGCCTGCATGAAGCCACGCTTGTTGCCGTAGATGATCTGCTCGCTCGTCTGGGCCTGTCTGCGCTCGAGTGGCTGGACAAGGCCATTCTTGGCACTGACACCACCGCGTGAGCCGTACCCCCACAAAGCCTGATCCTCGGGCCGGAATCGCCCTGCTACAGCCTTGAAAGTCTCGATCAGCAGGGCCTGTCGGCTGGCCGCACCAGTGCTGTCCTTTGGCGCCAGATCCACCGCAATCTCAATGCCCATCACCATGGGGTTGTCATAGACATTGACGATGCGCTCAAGGTCGTTCCGGCTGGGGTCGTGGACCGTCAGCTCCCACAGCACAGCGCCCTTCTTCGGCCTGATCAGCTCAGGCGTTCCGTCGAACGACGGCGGCATGGGAGGATTGCGACCGATGACAACCGTGACGAAGTCTATCTTCGCTGCAAATTTCAGTCGGTCGCAGGGGAGCGGCGGAGGTGGTGCGGGCACTTTCGGCATAAGCGCGGAATTTTCGCCGATCCGAGACTGCGCGAGGGCCGCGAAGCACTCTGGCCGGCCATGGCTGACCAGCTGACGAGCTGACGAGCTCCTCATGAAAAAGTGGTTTGTGATTCACTCAGGTTGAGCATGCCGAAGGTGCTCTTCTTACAGGGGCAGCTGGTATGTGCATCTTGCTTCCCTCTGGAGTGTCATTTGCAGCCCGATCTGCACACGGATTTCGAGCACTATGTCATGACCGTGGTCAGACATGATCTTGATCATGTTTTGCCTTGATGCAGCGAGTCATCACAAACATGGACATTCTTTGATCAAAAACACTTCAAGTCATTGATCTTATTGGAATAAAAGTCAACTCGAGTTCTTGACCTCCTTGGGTTTACGAGCTACTCGTCTTGGCGTGATCATCACGTCATGAATGGGGGGAATCAAGGCAGCAATCTCGACCGGGAGCACAAAAGCATCGACAGTCGGCTTCCTCTTGCTGGCATCTCGCTTCTCCCAGTAGACCTGTCCAGTGATCAAATCTGCCTCGTGGCCCACGATGGGTGCCACCTGATGCGGCGAGACATCGTTGTTCAACAAGGTGGTTATGAAGAGATGCCGGAAGCTGTGAAACACAGTCTCCTGCTTGGCCTCAAGACCTGCAGACTTTCTATAGCGCTGGAACCAGTTGGATGCAGCGTGCGCAGGACCGTCACGTCGTGCTCGACTCAGTTCGGGAAACAAGTGGACCTCGCCCTTGGCACGCATCTCAGAAACATAGTCCAGCAAGCCTATTCGGATGAGCTCACCATGCACTGGAACCAGTCGCCGGGCATTTTTCGTCTTGACACGTTTCTTTCTGCCGCCTACAGGAACATCCAAATCCGGGGCCTCGATGTCGTTGATGTCGATGCAAGGGATACCCTCGACTTCGATGAAGTCCTTCAAGTCCAGCTGGCACAACTCGCCAAGTCGGGCACCGGTGAAAATGGCCAACGGCATCAACCAGTACGCATAAGACATCGGAAACTTCTTGCTGATGAACTGCGGCGTCGTCAACAGTTTCCAGAGCTCGTCAGGCGTAAACGGCCGGCGTGTTTTAACCGCATCCCCAGACTGACCGAATCCCACGAACGGATTTGAATCAATACCCCACTTGCGCTTTTCCTCCAGCGCCCACTTGAACATGCCGCTGGCACGTTCCATCTTCTTGGATGCGTTGTACTCGGACTGCGGTGGTGGTGGCGGTTTGATGGCCAAAATCTGGGCTATGGTTTTCCCACGGTACGCCTCAGCCCTGGTGATGTTGGGCGGCAGCTTTTTCAGGATGGAGAAATACTGCCCAGCGACATCGCGATCAATAGCACCGATGTTCATGTCACCCATGGCAGCTATGAACATCTCCAGGTCTTTCTGGTAGCCTTCGAGTGTCTTGGCACCGGGCGGCTTCTTGCGCCCACCTTCGGCTCTGTACGAAAAGTGCGCCATGTAGGACTGGAGCAGCACCGAGAACTGAGCGGTACGCTCTGCTGCCCAAGGGAACTCGAGGCGCTCCTCGACTATGTTTTTTCCGTTGAGCTGGCCAGTAACGTAGGCTTGCTTGACGACGTTCTCCGCCCGTTTCTTGGGCACCATCTGCCAGATCTGCTCTTGCTGGCTCTCCAGCTCTTCCTTGAGCTGGACGATGGTCATCTTCAATTTGGCAGTCTCGAGCAACTGCAGTTGCCAGAGCTTGAAGTAGTCAGGGGGGATGGGCTCGTCGTTGGCAGACATTTCACGTAAAGCAGCCCAGAGGTGGGGCCGATCCAAGAGCAAAGGCAAAGCGCAGATTATCGCTTCGCGCCTCTTCTCGGTTTCCATGCTGAGAGGCTTTGTTGCGCAATTCAATCGAAGGGCGCACTGCCCCTGATCCCAGACGGATTTATCCCACGCG
>NZ_PVLQ01000123.1 GCF_002980595.1 Malikia granosa | reverse complement strand
ATGAAGATCCTCGTCCCCGTCAAGCGCGTGGTGGACTACAACGTCAAGGTGCGTGTCAAGGCCGACGGCAGCGGCGTCGACATCGCCAACGTCAAGATGAGCATGAACCCCTTCGACGAGATCGCCGTCGAGGAAGCGGTGCGCCTGAAGGAGAAGGGCGCCGCCACCGAGGTGATCGCCGTCTCCTGCGGCGTGGCGCAATGCCAGGAAACGCTGCGCACCGCGCTGGCCATCGGCGCCGACCGCGCCATCCACGTCGAGACCGATGCCGAGCTGCAGCCGCTGGCGGTAGCCAAGCTGCTGGCCGCGCTGGTGGCGAAAGAGCAGCCGGGCCTGGTGATCCTGGGCAAGCAGGCGATCGACGACGACGCGAACCAGACCGGCCAGATGCTGGCGGCGCTGAGCCGCCTGCCGCAGGCGACCTTCGCGAGCAAGGTGGAAGTCGCGGGCGACAAGGTCGAGGTCACGCGCGAGATCGACGGTGGCCTGGAGACCTTGAGCGTGAGCCTGCCGGCCATCGTCACGACCGACCTGCGGCTGAACGAGCCGCGCTACGTGACGCTGCCCAACATCATGAAGGCGAAGAAGAAGCCGCTGGAGAACGTCAAGCCGGCGGATCTGGGGGTGGACGTGGCGCCGCGCCTGAAGACGCTGAAGGTGGCCGAGGCTGCTTTCATC
>NZ_PVLQ01000122.1 GCF_002980595.1 Malikia granosa | reverse complement strand
GGGCACCTTGAAATCACTCCCGCCAAAGACCCCAAGGATCTTCACTTGCTCGCCGGCGAATTCGAAGTCGACATGCGTGGCAAGTCTTGGGAAAAGGTACAAGGTGAGATATTGCAACTTGCAGTCAGCCGACCGTATTCCCTGAATCCCGAGCTCACTATAGAGAAAGTGCGCACACTGATGGGTCATATTATTCAGTTCTCATCCCTTCGAACACACGAGAAATTCGAGATTGTGAAGCGATTTTTCGAGAAGGCTGAAATCGCAAAAACGCAGATGGAACTATCTCTTCTCGATGATCTAAGGGCTGACCCAATGATAGCTTTGCCACTCATCAATTATCCATTCGAAGACTTCAGATTGCGTAGTGGCAACGAGTCGTGCCCGGATCGAGCACGCGAAGTTCCTATCGATAAACTCGAAAAGTACACGGCATACAAGTTCTACAGCCTGCTTCGCGCCAAGTCACAAGAAGGAATTATGAATTACGAGGTGGTTTGAGCGTAAGGCGGCCAAAGGCACCTTGAAATCACTCACCCATCACCCTACGAATTTTGTATAACGGGATGGCATTAACCTCCGCTCGACATACTCCCAAGCCAAGGAACTACCGCAGAAATTGCTGTGCCCGGCGCTGCCTTGACCGTTTCGTTAGCCAGACTCTCCTTTAACTTGCCAATAAGTGTATCGTTGATGATTTTTCCACCGGAGACTGTCTTGCTAAGTTGAGCAAGACCGTGCGCTGTGAGTACGAATTTGAGCAATTGTCTGGAATTAACATCTGAGGCACGATCAATCAGAATGTCATCTGGCGCAAGATCCTTGACGTGGATATTTGTGCTGGGGTGCGTGTAGCGAATTAACCGCTCGTTGTGCAGAAAATTTATGGTGCCTGTAAAAACATCACGTTTTTGGCGGGAGTAAAAATAATCAGCTCGGGCTTTTTCCCACGCTTCACGCTCACTCTCTGATGCATCTTCGTCTGGTTCTGCGCCTTCAGGTTTGACGTATTCACCGACGTAGTGTTCCGCTCTGAGCAGTAGGGGTATCGGAAAATTATTGTAGAGCGCGACCAGAAATCGGCTGGCGTAGCTGTTGAATAGTTCAATGTTTTCCAAAATATCTCCTTAACCATCAGGCAGTGCTAAATAGTCGGCGCAATAGAAACAGAACTCTGACGAATCCAAAGCCTAATATGTATAGCTTGAATTAAGTGCCCGGAAAACACTATGGCAAGCTTGTTGTTTGCATCTACGGACTCAAAAATATTATACCAGTACGCTGTCGATCGTCTGGTGCAATGAGCACGCGAAGAGCCCCTGACGGCCACCGATCTGATGCAGCGCCACGCCGATGCCCAAGGCGAGCCGATCCATGTCGAGACCCTCACCCGAATCTTGAAGGATAACGGGTTAGTGTGGAAACGCACGCGCCACAGGTTGAAAAAAATGCGGGATACCGCCGCCTTTGCCAAGTCCAGTCAAGAACTCGACAAGCTGAGGGTGTCCTATGCACGAGCCACCACTACGGGCGGGAAGTGCACACAAGTCCCTGCACGGTTCCGCCTTGTCCGGAAAACGATCATTAGTCGGTCATGCCGGACATTGTCCGAATACTTACTTGATTTACGGGTTTTTGGACATTAAGATAAACGGACGGAACAACGGACAAAAAGAAGCGGAAATGGCACTGATCGGGTGTCGTTTTCAGAAGGCGACTGCACGGAATGTCAGGAGTCCACTGCACTCGCAGCTTGCAGCGCGGCGTACAGTACCGTTGCCATTTTCATAAGTCGACTGCACATGACTTCAAGAGTCGTTTGCACTGCATAGATCACCCGATGTGGGTATGCCGTTCATGCCTTGGCTCTGTTTCCATCGCCGCGAGTCCCTGCAAAATGCCGCAGGCGTCCATGGCCTGCTCGCTTTGGCAACGCTGACGTAGCTCACTGAGTTGCTGCTTAAGCTGGGACAGCTCATCTATCCGTACATCGACGTGGGCGATGTGCTCGTCGAGTAGCTGGTTGACGGCACCACAATCGCCTGCTGACTGGTCAATCAAGCCCAGCAGCGTGCGGATTTCCTCGTGCGTCATGTCCAGCGCGCGACAGTTGCGGATGAAGCGCAACCGGTCAACCTGAGCACTGCTGTAGCTGCGGTAGTTGGCGGCTGTGCGCGCCGGGGCGGGCAACAGTCCTTCCTTTTCGTAGTAACGCACGGTTTCCACCGTGCACTGTGCCACCTGGGCAAGTTCACCGATTTTCATGAGCAGACTCTAAGTTACTTGACCCTGTAGTAACTTCAGGGTGTGAAATACGCCATGTTCCGACAATGGTTTCGCACTATGCCCGCCCCCCTCGCCAAGACTACCCCTACTCATCACGCTTGCTGCCACGATCACTCGCATGATCAGAAGGTCCATGCACACGATCATCACCACGAACCGCATGGCCAGGAATGCTGCACAGGCCGACCGCTGCAAAGGCCGACCTCGGATGCCGACAGCCAGGACATGACCGATATTCCAGCCGGCCACACGCTGACCCGTCTGCGCATCGCCCAGATGGATTGCCCGACCGAAGAAGCCTTGATCCGCAAGAAGCTCGGCGGCATGGCCGCTGTGCGCGGTCTGGAATTCAATTTGATGCAGCGCGTGCTGACCGTGGTACATCGGCACGACGCCCTTTCCGCTATAGATGACGCCATCCGCGACCTCGGCATGACGGCCGAAACGATGGAGAACGCTGCTGTCGCCAGCGCGCCGGTCAGCAAGCCCTGGTGGCCGCTGGCCCTGGCCGGTGTGGCCGCCGTGGGGGCGGAAATCGCGAACTGGCTCGCCGGACCGGAATGGCTGGTCGCGCTGCTGGCACTCATGGCGATCACCCTCAGCGGCATCGGCACCTATCAGAAGGGCTGGATCGCCTTGCGTCACGGAAATCTCAACATCAACGCCCTGATGAGCATTGCCGTCACCGGCGCGGTACTACTGAGACAATGGCCGGAAGCGGCCATGGTGATGGTCTTGTTCACTATCGCCGAGTGGATCGAGGCGAAGTCGCTGGATCGGGCCCGCAATGCCATCCGCAGCCTGCTGCAGCTCACGCCGGAACGAGCGACGGTGCAACAGGCGGACGGCAGTTGGACCGATGTGCCGGTCAAGACCGTGGCCATCGGACAGACCGTGCGCGTCAAGCCGGGAGAACGCATCGCCCTCGACGGCGTGGTCACCATCGGCCGGTCGAGTGTCAACCAGGCACCTATCACGGGCGAGAGCCTGCCAATCGAGAAGTCGGTCGGCGACAGCGTCTTCGCTGGAACCATTAACCAGTCCGGTTCCTTCGAATACCAAGTCACGACTGAATCCACGCATTCGACGCTGGCGCGCATCATTCACGCGGTCGAGGAAGCGCAAGGCGCACGCGCGCCCACCCAGAGCTTCGTCGATCAATTTGCCAAGGTGTACACGCCGGCGGTGTTCGTCTTCGCCCTGGCGGTGGCGCTGGTGCCCCCGTTGCTGCTTGACGGCGGTTGGCACGACTGGATCTACCGGGCGCTGGTTCTGCTGGTCATTGCCTGCCCGTGCGCCTTGGTCATTTCGACGCCCGTCACCATCGTCAGCGGCCTGGCGGCGGCCGCCCGCCATGGCATCTTGGTCAAGGGCGGTGTCTATCTCGAAGAAGGCCACAAGCTCGCGTGGCTGGCTTTCGACAAGACCGGCACCATCACGCACGGCAAACCAGCGATGACCGATGCAGTATTGCTGGATGCGCCGGCCGGGCTGGATGCCGTTCGTATCGCCACCAGTCTCGCGGCGCGATCCGATCACCCCGTTTCTCATGCCATTGCCGTCGCCGGGCGAGAAAACGGCATCCCCCTGCTGGAGGTAGCCGACTTCGCCGCCATTCCTGGGCGAGGGGTGCGCGGAACGGTTGGCGGCGTGCCGTACCAGCTCGGCAACCATCGGCTGGTTCATGAGCTTGGCGTATGTTCGCCTATCCTGGAAGCGCAGCTTGGCGGACTGGAGGAGCAAGGCAAGACGGTCATCCTTCTCACTGATGGCGAGCACGTACTGGCTCTGTTCGCCGTGGCCGACACGGTCAAGGACAGCAGCCGCCACGCGATCCAGGCGCTGCACGAGTTGGGCATCAAGACCGTCATGCTGACTGGCGACAACGCGCACACGGCGCGTGCCATCGCGGCCCAGGTCCAGATTGACGAAGCCTTCGGCGACCAACTGCCGGAGGACAAGCTGCGTGCAGTCGAAGGCTACGCGCGCAGCGGCAAGGTAGGCATGGTGGGCGACGGCATCAATGATGCCCCGGCCCTGGCGCGTGCCGACATCGGTTTTGCGATGGGCGCAGCGGGTACCGACACGGCCATCGAGACGGCTGACGTGGCACTCATGGACGATGACTTGAACAAGATCGCACGCTTTGTTCGTTTGTCACGCGCCACCCGAACGGTACTGGTACAGAACATCGCGCTGGCATTGGGCATCAAGGCGGTGTTCCTGGTCCTGACATTCACGGGACAAGCCACCATGTGGATGGCGGTGTTCGCCGACATGGGCACCAGTCTGTTGGTCGTGTTCAACGGTTTGCGGCTGCTGCGACGTTGAACCGCATCCAGGATGTCCATCATGTGAAGCCAGTGGCCGATTGACGTCTTTCCAGATCCGCAGTAGCGTTCGTCCTCCCTTCAGGGTTTAACAGGCCGTTGAAAAAC
>NZ_PVLQ01000121.1 GCF_002980595.1 Malikia granosa | reverse complement strand
CGCCGATGCCCTCAAGCTCGAGCAGCGGATCCTGGCGGCCTGAGGGTACGGCGCTGTTGAGCGTCTGGCCTGGACACAACTCAGGCGCTCTGGCGCAGCGCCTGCAGCGCTCGCTGGAACTCGTAGTGGCGGATCGCTTCGTCCACGAGAGTGAACTGTTGCCCCAGCGCAGTACGAGCCAGAGCTCGGTGGTCCTCGAACAGCTGGACGCTGCTCGCATCGTCTACTTCAAGCAAGGCAATCAGTCTGGCCTGCAGCGCGCTCCAGCGGTCGATCTCGAATTCCGGCTCAGCCTCGGACTGGCGCGCCAGGGCCAGCCCGTCCGAAATCGATCGCACCAAGCGCCCCAGCAGATCGGCGACCGCTGTCAGTAGTGCTTGCAGCCGTTCACTCGCTTCATGCTGCTGTAGCGCTTGCTCGAGCTGAGCAGCGGTTTCACGCAGCGTCAGTGCACCGATCTGGGCCGACAAGCCCTTGAGCGTATGCGCAGCTCGCTTCGCTTCTTCCCAGTGCGAGGCCTCGATCTCCGCTTCGATGCGAGTGCAGGCGTCGGCCTGGTCAGCAATGAACTGCTGCAGCAGGCTGCGGTAGAGCGACTGGCGTCCACCCACCTGACTCAGGCCCAGTGTCAGGTCGAGTCCCTCGATTGCACCAAGCGGGTCCGCCGACGCTGCAACCGGTTCGTCATTGCTGGCTTGGTGCACCGGGGCTGTTCGTCTCGGGTCTGGCTTGATCCACTGGAGCAACTTGGCCTGCAGCAGCCTGGGGTCGATCGGCTTGGCGATATGGTCGTTCATGCCTGCCTCGAGGCAAATCTCGCGGTCGCCGGCCATCGCATTGGCGGTCATCGCCACGATGGGCAGATCGGCCATTCCAGCCAGCTGGCGAATGGCGCGCGTCGCCATCAGGCCATCCATCACCGGCATCTGCATGTCCATCAGCACCAAGTCGTAGTGCCGCTGCTCGACCATGGACAGGGCCACGGCTCCGTCTGTCGCCAGCTCGACTTCGAGTCCCGCCTCGTGCAGAAAAGCCATGCCGACCTCCTGGTTGATCGGGTTGTCTTCCACCAGCAGTACCCGCGCGCGCTTCAAGCTCCGCATATCAGGTTCGGATTCGCCATGCTGGCCGGCCTGGCGTGGCTGCCCGGCAGCATTCAGTACCCGTTGCAGCAAATCAAACAAGGCCTTGGGGCGGACCGGCTTGTCCAAGTGATCGGCAAGACCGGCCTGCTGCGCAATCTCTGGCCATGAATCGGGGCATTGTCCGCTGAGCAATACGCAGTCAGGCCTTTGATGCAAGTCGAGTTGGGCGATACGGCGCGCGGTTTCGATGCCGTCGAGTTCAGGCATCTGCCAGTCCAGCATCACCAAGCGGTAAGGCTGGCCCTGCTGGTCGGCGGCCTTCAACGCCGACAAGGCAGCCAGGCCATTACCCTGCTGACTGACAGCAAGGCCCAAGCGCTGCAGCAGCGACGCCGCAAGCTGGCTGGCAGCCTCGATGTCGTCCACCACCAGCACAGACATGCCCTGCCAGTCAGGCGGGGGCTGACGCGCCGGCTTGGCGGGTGCCACCCCCAGCCGGGACGTGAACCAGAAGGTTGAACCCTGGCCCAGGCGACTGCTTACCCCGACTGCGCCCCCCATCAACTCGGCCAGCCGCTTGGAGATCGCCAGCCCCAGTCCCGTCCCACCGTACTGGCGAGCGGTCGAGGAATCGGCTTGCTGGAAGCTCTGGAACAGCTTGCCGCATTGGGTCTCGTCCAGTCCGATGCCAGTATCACTCACGGCGACATGCAGCAGCAGCCCGGCTTCGCTCGACTCGGCGACGCTGATCCGGATCGCTATCTGGCCGCTCTCGGTGAACTTCAGTGCATTGTTGGTGTAGTTGATCAGCACTTGCTCGATCCGCAGCGGGTCGCCCCTCAAATAACGGGGTACCTCCTTGGCGACTTCGATCAGGAGTTCCAGGCCCTTGGCTGCTGCCCGCTCACCGAACAGGTCGGCGATATGGTCGAGCACGGCATCGAGCTCGAACTCGATGTGCTCGATGCCGAAGTTGCCTGACTCGATCTTGGAGAAATCGAGGATGTCGTTGATGATGCCCAGCAGGTGCTGGCTGGAAGTCTGGATCTTGTGCAGGTAATCTCGCTGTCGCTGTGACAGCTCGGTCTTGAGCGTCAGCAAGGTCATGCCGTTGATTGCATTGAGCGGCGTGCGGATCTCGTGGCTCATATTGGCCAAGAAGGTGGCCTTGGCCCGGGTGGACTGCTCTGCTGCTTCTTTGGCCACCCGCAACTCGGCGGTCCGGTGTTCGACCAAGGCTGCCAGCTCCTGCTTGGCTTGCAGAGCCACCTCGCGTTCGCGCACCAGCGACCTCAGGTAAAGCGTCAAGGCTGCCAATGCCAGGATCAGCAGGTCACCGGCCATTGCCAGCAGCGCGAACAGGACAGGACGCTGACCTTCAAGCTGGCGGATATCCGGCATCGGTTGCAGCAGATGGGTAGAAAAACTGTCCGAGCGGCGACTGCCATCGAGCAGCAGGTAGGGGGTGGGCCGGTCGTCGAGTCTGACCAGGTCCGGCAGGCCGAGTTCACCCCAGGGGGTGATGTCGAGCGGATCGAAGCGGGTCTGGCGGTACTCGAGCGCCAGGCCGGGTTGCGGCAGGCTGGGGCCCAGTCGGCCGGGCAGGAAGCGGAATTCCAGCGAATCGTCCTTTGCCAGCACGATGGCGCCGTTGGCATCGGCAACAAAGATGTTCTCGTTGCGGGTCCAGCGCGAGCGTTCGACAATGTCGGTCTTGGTGACGACAGCACCGAGAAACCGGCCATCGACGACGACCGGATGAGCCACATAGAAGCCTGGCACCCGGCTGATACGGCCCACGGCATATTGTTGCCCCAGCTTGAACGTCGTGCCCTGGATGTCACGAAAGTAATGGCGATCCGAATAGTTGCTGCCGACGAAGCTGCCAGCTTGCCCCGAGTTGCTCGAAGCGATGCAGTCACCTGCCGCGTTGAGCACCCATATGGCGTCAATTTGTAGCGACTCGGCATAGCTGGCCAAATAGTCGCCGAGCCGGCGCAGCGCCGGGTCTTGCTCCCAGCGCAGGCGCCGGTTAGCAGCCGTATCAGCCGCGGGGGCCACCTCAGGACCGAAAAACCCGAGCCCGCGTTCGACCTGGGCATCCCTGGCCAGGATGCGCGCAATGCCGCCCAAGGTGGTCAATGCATCGTGCAGGCTGCCATTTAGCACTTCGAGTTGCTGTTGCGCGACTTGCTTCTGGTGCCGGTAGGTCTGGTCCAGCATCTGGTTCGTGTAGCGCTTGGCGATGAGCCATGACAAACTGCTCCAGAGCGATATGGCCGCCAGGATCAAGACAAGCCACAACCACCGCTTACGCCGGCTCAAGCGGACCCATCGGTGCGGCTTCTTCCGTCCGGTGTCCTGCACAGGAGATGGCGTATCCATGCTGCATTGTGTGAGATTGGCGCTTTTTTTGGCAACTCCTTCACATTGCAGGTCTGGCGGCGTGCACCCTCGCGTTGAGGCATGAACCCCTCGGCTGGCTTTCCGGTTCTCAGCTGCGCCGGCTCCAGTGCTCCAGCAGCAGCCTGGCGCTGCTCACATTGGTCGCGCAGGGGATGTCGTGCACGTCGCAGGCCCGCACCAGCGCGTTGATGTCGGGCTCGTGCGGCTGCGGCGTCATCGGGTCGCGCAGGAAGATCACCGCATCGACCTGGCCGACGGCCAGCCGCGCGCCGATCTGCAGGTCGCCGCCGAGCGGACCGCTGAGCAGGCGCTCGACCTCCAGCCCGACCTCGGCTTGCAGCCGGCCACCGGTGGTGCCGGTCGCGCACAGGGTGCAGCCGGCCAGGAAGTCGCGGAACTCGCGCGCCAGGCCGACCATGTCGGCCTTCTTGCCATCGTGGGCGATCAGGGCTATCCGCATCGCGCTATCTGCATGCCGGTCCGCATCCGGCTCAGCCCGTGTTGCGCAGGCCGGCGGCGATGCCGTTGATCGCGATGTGGATGCCGCGCTTGACCGAGGCCTCCTGGCTGCCGGCGCGGTAGCGTCCGATCAGCTCGACCTGCAGGTGGTGCAGCGGGTCGATGTAGGGGAAGCGGTGCTCGATCGAGCGCGCCAGCGAACGGTTGCCCGCCAGCCGCTCGGCCTCGCCGGTGATCTGGCTCAGCGCCTCGTGGGTGCGCTGCCATTCCTGCTCGATGCGCGCGAACACCTGCTTGCGCAGCCTGGCATTTGGCACCAGCTCGGCGTAGCGCGAGGCCAAGGAGAGATCGCTCTTGGCCAGCACCATGTCGATGTTGGACAGCAGGGTGCTGAAGAAGGGCCACTGACGCTGCATCTGGCGCAGCAGGGCCATGGCCTTGTCCTCGCCCATGGCGTCTTTGAGCTGTGCCACCGCACTGCCAAAGCCGTACCAGCCCGGCAGGGTCAGGCGGCACTGGCCCCAGCTGAAGCCCCAGGGAATCGCACGCAGGTCCTCGATGCGCTGGCTGGCCTTGCGCGAGGCCGGACGCGAGCCGATGTTGAGCTCGGCGATCTCGCGGATCGGCGTGCCGGTGAAGAAGTAGTCGGTGAAGCCAGGGGTCTCGTAGACCAGCGCGCGGTAGGCGGCCATGCTGGCCTGCGACAGCTGGGCCGCCGCGTCGAGGAACCTGGCCGGCACCGGCTTGGACGCTGGCAGCAGGGTCGCCTCCAGCGTGGCCGCGACCAGGGTCTCGAGGTTGCGCCGGCCGATCTCGGGGTTGGCGTATTTCGAGCCGATCACCTCGCCCTGCTCGGTCAGGCGGATCTGGCCGCGCACGGTGCCAGCCGGCTGCGCCAGGATGGCCTGGTAGCTCGGGCCGCCGCCGCGACCCACCGTGCCGCCGCGGCCGTGGAACATGCGCAGCGGGATGCTGCCGTATTCGGCGCCGAGCTGGTCGAACAACGCGACCAGCGCGAGTTCGGCCCGGTACAGCTCCCAGTTGCTGGTGAAGATGCCTCCGTCCTTGTTGCTGTCCGAGTAGCCGAGCATGATGTCTTGCTCGCTGTACTGGTCGGGGCCGCCGCGCTGCACCATGGCGGCCACGCCAGGCAGCCGGTAGAAGGCGTCCATGATGCCGGCGGCATTGCGCAGGTCCTCGATGGTCTCGAACAGCGGCACCACGATCAGCTCGGCCAGCGCGCCGTCGGCCAGGGTGCCATGCAGCAGGCCGACCTCCTTTTGCAGCAGCAGCACCTCGAGCAGGTCGCTCACGGTCTCGGTGTGGCTGATGATGGCGTGGCGGATCGCGGTGTTGCCGTAGCGCTGGCGCATCTCGCGCGCGGTCTCGAAGATCGCGAGCTCGCTGCGGGTATGGGCCTGGTAGTCGGCGTCGAGCACGCGCAGCGGACGCGTCTCGTCGAGCAGGCGCAGCAGCAGCGCCTGCTTGGCGGCCTCGTCGAGCGCCGAGTAGTCGGGCTCGATGCGGGCCACGGCCAGCAGGTCGGCCAGCGCCGCCTCGTGCTGGTCCGAGCTCTGGCGCAGGTCCACCGTCGCCAGGTGGAAGCCGAACACCTGCACGGTGCGGATCAGCGGGCGCAGCCGCTGCTCGGTCAGCGCCGCGCAGCGCTGCTCGACCAGCGCCGCCTCGATCGTGCGCAGGTCGGCCAGGAATTCCTCGGCGCCGGCATAGGGGTTCTGCGGCGCGACGGCGTGGCGTGCGGCCTCGCCGCCGGACAGCTGCTGCAGCGTGGCGGCCAGCCGGGCGTAGATGCCGGTCAGCGCACGCCGGTAGGGCTCGTCGCGGCGGTGCTCGTTGTCGTCGGGCGAGCGCTGGGCCAGCTCCTGCATCGCCGCGTTGACGGCAATGCGCATGTCCGACAGCGAGAGCTCGGCGCCCAGGCGGTGGACTTCGGTCAGGTAGTGGCGCAGCGCCATGTCGGACTGGCTCGAGAGCGCCAGCCGCAGCGTCGCGGCCGTCACGTTGGGGTTGCCATCGCGGTCGCCACCGATCCACTGGCCCATGCGCAGGAAGGGCTTGAGCGACTGGCCGCCGAGCGCCTGCTCGACCTCGCGGTACAGGCGCGGGATCTCGGGCAGGAAGGTGCTCTGGTAGTAGGCCAGCGAGTTCTCGATCTCGTCGGCCACCGTCAGCTTGCTGTAGCGCAGCAGCCGGGTGTGCCAGAGCTGGGTGATGCGCGCGCGCATCTGCGCCTCGTTGGCGGCCAGGTCACGCGCCAGCAGCTGGTCGCCCGCTGCTCCCTTGCCAGCCTTGCCACTGGCGCCGGCCACGCAGGCAGCCCCTTGCTGGATCGCCTCGCGTTCGGCCAGCAGCCGGGCGATATCGCGCTCGGCGTCCAGGATGCTCTTGCGCTGGACCTCGGTCGGGTGTGCGGTCAGCACGGGCGAGACATGGCCCTGCGCGAGCGAGGCGGCAATCTGCTCGCTGCCGACGCCGGCGCGTTCCAGCCTGGCCCAGGTATGCGCCAGGCTGCCTTCCTGCACATTGCCGGCGCGCTCGTGCACGCTGCGGCGACGCACATGGTGGCGGTCCTCGGCCAGGTTGGCCAGGTGGCTAAAGTAGGTGAAGGCCCGGATCACGCTGACCGCCTGGGCGTCGCTCAGACCCTTGAGCAGCTGCTTGAGCGCCTTGTCGGCCGCATGGTCGGCCTCGCGGCGGAAGGCCACCGAGAGCTGGCGGATCTGCTCGACCAGCGCGTAGCTGGCATCGCCTTCCTGCTCGCGGATCACCTCGCCGAGCAGCCGGCCCAGCAGGCGGATATCCTCGATCAGTGGCTGGTCCTTGCTCAGGTCCTCGCGCTTGGACTTTTTCATACGACTTGCGCCTCCAGGTGGTCGGCCGGGGCCGGATCTTGCTGCGGTTGCGGTTGCTGCTGTTCGGCTTCCATCTGCTTGGCCATGGTCTTGCCGAGCTCGACCCCCCACTGGTCAAAGGCATGGATGCCC
>NZ_PVLQ01000120.1 GCF_002980595.1 Malikia granosa | reverse complement strand
CTTTCAGAAAACTTAGTAATCTCCGGCGAGGTGCTGTCGAGCAGCTTGAGATCGATGCCTGCGTTAACCAGGTATGCCGGGATATAGAAGTCGATGCCGTCCAATGCCAAGTGCAATGCCGAGCCATCGAATGGGTCGACGTAGTTGAGGTCGGCGCCACGCTCGACCAGCAACTTGATGACTGGCAGATTTTTACCCATGATGGCCGCTTGCAGCATGGATCGGTCGTGGTAAACGCCACTGGGAGGAAACCAGTTAGGCCCGATGCCGTGCGCCATCAATACCTTGACTACCTCGGGGTCGGCTTTGTCGCGCGAGACCGCGTAATGCGGCACGGTCTTGCCGTTCGACAGCATCGAGACCGGATCGGCGCCGGCCTTGAGCAGCAACTCCATGACCTGTGGTGCATTGCGACGCGCACGCAGCGCGTAATGTGTCACCGTCATGCCTTCCTGGCCGACGAACTTGACTGGCGCGCCGGCCTTGATCAGTTGCTGGATGCGCGCGAGATCGCCGTCCTGAGCGGCATTGGCCAGCTGGGCGACCCGCGGGTCGGCAAACACCTTGTCGGTCGTGATCATGGCATGTCCAGTGACGGGGTTGAGTAGCCAGCAGCATAAGGCCAGCAGCAGGCAGAGCGTTTGCAGCAAGCGATGACGGATGAGGTTCATGCAGTCCTCGCTATTCCTTGGTCGGTCCGATGTAGTCGCTGGCTGGTCCGGGCTGGCGATCGCCAACTATTCGTCTCACGAGTCTTGATACGCTGAATTAAAGCCCGCAAGGCATGGTCACGCCACGCTTGGCCAGTGCCGCGGTGAAGAGGCGCCAGCCGTCGGCTGCTTCGGGTAGAGGGTCATCGCCACGTCTTCCGCCTTCGGTTTCGCAGAAGTCCTCGATCGCCGTCTGCCGGATCGCGCGCGGATTCTTGATTTCGGGTGAGGTGTTGTTGAGCAGCTTAAGGTCTATGCCGGATTCGACCAGATAGGCCGGAATGTAGAAGTCGATGCCATCCAATGCTATGTGCAACGCCGAACCCGAAATCGGATGCACATAGTTGATATCGGCGCCGCGCTCAACCAGCAGCTTGATGACCGACAAGTTCCTGCCCATGATCGCTTCCTGCAGCATCGACATCTTCTGATACCGTCCGCTGGGAGGTGGAAACCAGTTAGGACCAATCCCGTGGGCCATCAGAACCTTGACCACTTCGGGATCGGCTTTGTCGCGCGAAACCGCGTAGTGCGGCACGTTGTTGCCATTCGACAGCATCGAGACCGGATCGGCGCCGGCCTTGAGCAGCAGCTCCATGACCTGTGGTGCATTGCGGCGCGCGCGCAGCGCGTAATGCGTCACCGTCATGCCTTCCTGGCCGACGAACTTGACTGGCGCGCCGGCCTTGATCAGTTGCTGGATGCGCGCGAGATCGCCTTCCTGAGCGGCATTGGCCAGCTGGGCGACCCGTGGGTCGGCAAATACCTTGTCGGTCGTGACCATGGAGCCTCCCAGGGCGGATTGAAACAGGAACAGCAGCTGGAGCAGGAGTTCGGAGAAAGCGCCCATGTCGTCCTCGCTAGCTCATTGTCGGGCCGATGTAGTCGCTGGCCGGTCCGGGCTGGCCGGTGCCGGCCAGCAGCTTGTTGATGTCGCCCGCCTTGCGGGTTTCCAGTCCGTGGATCACGCCGCCGATGCCATGCTGCTGCTCGAACGGCGTGTCGCGGCCTTTTGCAGTCTTGCTTGCGATGCCGCGGACTTCGCCGAGCGCGGGCGGCACATACCATTGGCCGCCGCTGTAGGCGAGGTTGCGTAGCGCCTCCTGCGGTGTGACGTCGAGGATGCGTCCGACCAGGCCGCGCGCGAGCGGCTGTGCCGATTCCGGCAGCACCGCCAGCGGGTCATTGACGCCGAGTTCTTTTGAGGCCCATTGGTTGACCTGTACCAGCTTCTGCATGCCCTGCGCGCCGCCATAGAGCTTGTCCTGCAGCGCACGCGAGTTCTGGACACCGGTCAGCGGATCGCCACCGCCTTCGCCTTCGGCGCGGTACTGCTGGAACTGGCTGGCGTAGGTCGCGAGCTTGGCGGGGGACATGCCGGCCGTCTTGGGGTGCAGTCCTGCCGAATTGAACATGCTGCCTTTGAGTCCGCCGGCGACACCAGCCGCCTGTGCCTTGCCGCCACCTAGTGAGTGACCTGTGACCTCGGCGTCCGGAATTTTGCGCCGCAGTTGCCTGCCAAGGTCGGTTGCAGCCTTGTATTGCTCGGTCTCAAGTCCAAGCGCCTGGTCATGGTCGGTCAGGATGTCCTCGGTATCACCAGTCGTGCCACGAAATGCGGCCACGGTCTTGGGGTCGAAGGGAAAGTCAGGCGGCAACCTGTAAATAGTCGCTTTCGATTTTTTAAGTAAATCAGGCGTGATGCCGGTATCCTGGATCTCCTGCTCCGTCATCGCCCGCCACGGCTCCGGCGGCTTCTTCTGCTTCGGTCCCGCCTTCGGGTCGTACTGGGCATAGCTGTTGTCCGACAGCCGCGCCAGCTCGACCGCGTGCATGTCGGACTTCAGGCGCTGCGCCGCATCTCGCACGGTCGGGTCCGGGCTGCGCTCGCCATGCAGGATCAGTCGCTGCCGTTTCTCGATGCGCAGCCGGCGCGCCTGGCCCGAGCTTTCGTCCAGACAGGGTAGGCAGGGCTGGCCGGCCGCGCGTTGCGGCAGGAATTTCCTTCCGATCTGATCGTTGGCGTCTTGCAAGAGCTCGCGGGTAGCCAGGTCAAACTGTCGTTTGCCGTAATGCAGTGACCCAATGGCGGCTGCGGCGACTGACCCTGCAACTGTCCCGCCGAATATGCCGGTCGCCACCGCCTTGTTCAGCGCAATTCCGCCTGCCTCGGCGTTGGCCATGATGGCATCGGTCTGCAACTTCCCATTGGCCAGCATCAAGTCGACCGCGCCCCGCGCGAGCTCGACGGCCTTGTCCACCGCGCTGGCACCGATCTGCGCCAGTGCGTGCGCCTGATTGATCTCGACCTGGCCGACCGCCTGCAGCGCTTCTTGCATCGCAGCCCCGAAATCCTTCATGATTTCCCTCCCTCGCAGCGAGGCGGCTCGCCCCTGCCGGCTTGTCGATCTGCTGTGCGGGCAGTCTAGGCCTTGCCTGGTGCAGCGTAAAGGGCTTGCTCGAGCAGAAAATGCTACTGCACCCGTTCCGGATCGGGGGCCGGTGCGCATCGGAGTCAGGCGGCAAGAGCGCGCAGGCCTTATATTCAAAGGTTTTCTGTTTCCCCCGAGAGAGTGACAAGATGAGCGAGCCCATCCGCCTTACCCAGTACAGCCACGGCGCCGGTTGCGGCTGCAAGATCTCGCCCCAGGTGCTCGACGTCATCCTGGCCGGCAGCGGCGCGCAGAACCTCGACCCCAGGCTGTGGGTCGGCAATGCCTCGAAGGACGACGCAGCGGTCTACGCGATCGACGAGGAGCGCGGCGTGGTCTCGACCACCGACTTCTTCATGCCCATCGTCGACGATCCGTTCGACTTCGGTCGCATCGCCGCGACCAACGCGATCAGCGACATCTATGCCATGGGCGGCGACCCGCTGATGGCGATCGCCATCCTGGGCTGGCCGGTCAATGTGCTGTCGGCCGAGGTCGCGCGCGAGGTCATCCGCGGCGGCCGCGCGGTCTGCGACGCGGCTGGCATCCCGCTCGCGGGCGGCCATTCGATCGACGCGCCCGAGCCCATCTTCGGCCTGGCCGTGACCGGCATCGTCGACAAGCGCCACATGAAGCGCAACGACACCGGCACCGCCGGCTGCAAGCTCTACTTGAGCAAGCCGCTGGGCATCGGCATCCTGACCACCGCCGAGAAGAAGTCCAAGCTGCGTCCGCAGGACATCGGCCTGGCGCGCGACTGGATGTGCACGCTCAACCAGCCCGGCGCGCGCTTCGGCAAGCTCGCTGGCGTCAAGGCCATGACCGACGTCACCGGCTTCGGCCTGCTCGGCCACCTGGTCGAGATGGCCGATGGTGCCGGCCTGACGGCGCGCCTGGACTACGCGGCGGTGCCGCGCCTGCCCGGCGTCGAGCATTACCTCGCCGAGGGCTGCGTGCCGGGTGGCACCCTGCGCAACTTCGACAGCTACGGCGCCAAGATCGGTCCGATTTCCGAGCAGCAGAAGCAGCTGCTGTGCGATCCGCAGACCAGCGGCGGCCTGCTGGTCGCGGTCGAGCCCGAGGGCGAGGCGGAGTTCCTTGCCCTGGCGTCCGAGCTGGGCCTGAAGCTGGCGCCCATCGGCTGCCTCGAGCCGCGCGGCGCCCATTCGGTCGAGGTGATCTGATGTCCATGCTGACCGAAGACTACCGCCAGATCTTCCTGCGCGGCATCCCGATGATGGACTTGCGCGCCCCGGTCGAATTCGCCCAGGGCGCCTTTCCCGGCGCGGTCAACCTGCCGCTGATGAGCGACGAGGAGCGCGCCAAGGTCGGCACCTGCTACAAGCAGCAGGGCCAGGAAGCGGCGATCAAGCTCGGCCATCAGCTGGTGTCGGGTTCGATCAGGGCGCAGCGCATGGCGGCCTGGGCCGAGTTCGTGCGCCAGCATCCGGACGGCGTGCTCTACTGCTTCCGCGGCGGCCTGCGCTCGCAGACCGTGCAGCGCTGGCTGCACGAGGCCGGCATCGACTACCCGCGCGTGATCGGCGGCTACAAGGCGATGCGGACCTTCCTGATCGAGACCATCGAGCAGGCAGCGACCGAATGCCAGCTGGTCGTCGTCGGCGGCATGACCGGCACCGGCAAGACCGACGTGATCACCCGGCTTGACCATGCGATCGACCTCGAGGGCCTGGCCAACCACCGCGGCTCGGCCTTCGGCAAGCGCAGCACGCCGCAGCCGACCAATATCGAGTTCGAGAACCGGATCGCGATCGACCTGCTGCGCAAGCGCGATGCCGGTCATCAGCAGTTCGTGCTCGAGGACGAGAGTCGCGCCATCGGCAGCTGCTCGCTGCCGCTGCATGCCGCGATGCAGACCGCGCCGCTGGTCTGGCTCGAGGACAGCTTCGAGAACCGGGTCGAGCGCATCCTGCGCGACTATGTGGTGAGCCAGCTCGACGATCACATCGCGCTGCACGGAACCGAGCAGGGCTTCGAGCGCTATGCCGAGCAGCTGCTCAAAAGCCTGGCCGGCATCACCAAGCGCTTGGGCGGCGAACGCTACCAGCGCCTGCACGCGATCATGCAGGAGGCGCTGGCGCAGCAGCGCGACAGCGGCGAGGTGGCGCGGCACCGCGACTGGATCGCCGGCCTGCTGCACGAGTACTACGACCCGATGTATGCCTTCCAGCGCCAGAGCAAGGGCGAGCGCATCGTCTTCGCCGGCGAGCAGCAGGCGGTGGTCGAGTTTCTGCGCGAGCGCGCCCGCTCCGGCATCGCCTGAAGCGGCGTCAGTCTGCCCAGACCTGCCTGGCGCGTCTGACGCGCCATCCAGGCCGCCGGTCTTCAGCGGGTCAGCAGACGCCGCGTCAGCAGGCTGCCGGTGTCGACCAGCAGCACCAGCGCCAGCATCGCCAGCAGCAGGGTCGCGGTCCTGGGCATGTGGAACAGCCCGAGGTGGAAGGACAGCAGCTGGCCCAGTCCGCCCGCGCCGACCACGCCCAGCACGGTGGCGGCGCGGATATTGTTCTCCCAGCGATAGAGCGCGTAGCTCAGCAGCTGCGGCAGTACCTGGGGCAGGGTGGCCCAGAGCAGGATGCGGCCTTCGCCCACTCCCTGCAGCCGCAGCGCCGCGGCCGGGCCAGGCGGGGCGTTCTCCAGCGCCTCGGCGAACAGGCGGCCCAGCACGCCCGTGGTGTGCAGCGCCAGCGCCAGCGTGCCGGCAAACGGCCCCAGCCCGGCCGAGATCAGCAGCAGCGCGGCCCAGACCAGCTCGGGGATCGAGCGCAGTGCATTGAGCAGCAGCCGGCAAGCGCCGCGCGCGCGCGCCCGGTCCTGCCCGTGCAGCCTGGCCGCCGGCAAGGCCAGCGCGAGCCCGGCCAGGCTTGCCAGCAGGGTGCCGAGCGCCGACATCGCCAGCGTTTCCCAGGCGCCGACCGCGACCTTGCGCAGGAAGATGGTCCCGAGCTCGGGCGGGTAGAACTCGGCCAGGAAGCCACCCATGCGCTCCATCGCATCGCGCGACAGGAATTGCGCCCATTGCAGGTCGAGCGACAGGAAGCTGGCGGCGACCAGCGCCAGCAGCAGGGTCGCGAACAGCCAGCCTGGCAGGCCGGAGTCGCGCGGTCGCGCCGGCAGCCGCAGAGGCTGGCTGGCTGCCTTCATGTGGTGGACAGGCTTCATCCGAGCGCCTTCCTGAGTCCGGCGCTGATGCGGTCAGCCAGTGCCACCAGCGCGATGAAGACCAGCAGCATGGTCGCGACCTCGCCGCCGGCAAACATCTTCATCGAGCTGTCGAGCTGCTGGCCCAGGCCGCCGGCGCCGACGAAGCCCAGCACCACCGAGCTGCGGATCGCGCATTCCCAGCGGTAGACCGTGTACGAGCTCAGTTCGGCCGCGCAGGCCGGCAGCAGCCCATGGCAGAAGGCCTGCAGCCGGCTGCAGCCGTTGCGCAGCAAGGTGGTGCTGGCATGGGTCTCGCCGCTCTCGAGGATCTCGGCATAGACCTTGCCCAGCATGCCGGCATAGGTCAGCGCGATCGCGAGCACGCCCGAAGTTGCTCCTAGCCCGACCACGCGCACGAAGACCAGCGCCCAGACCAGCTCGGGCACGCTGCGCAGCACCGCCAGCAGCAGGCGCAGGCCCTGGCGCAGCCAGAACGGACCGCGTGCCATGCGCCCGCCCAGCGCCGAGACCGACAGCGCGCTGTTGGCCGCCAGCGCCAGCGGCACCGCCAGCAGCAGCGCCAGGCTGACGCCGGCAGTGGCCATCGCGACCGTGCGCCAGGTCTCGCGCGCGACCAGCAGCAGGAAATCCGGCTCGTGCGCCAGCGGCCAGAAGCTGGCCAGGAAGTTGGCGCTCACGCGCAGGCTGTCGGGCAGCAGCAGCAGCCAGGGCTTGAATTCGGTCGCCACCAGCAGCGGCCAGAGCAGCAGCAGCGCAGCCGTGCTCCAGAACAGGCGCTGCACAAACGCCGGGTCGCGGCGCGGCGCGGCGCGGGCCGGATTGCGCGGCTGAAGCCGGGCCTGGTTCATGGGCCGGTTCAGCGGCATTGCATCACGACCGGCATGGCCTGGGCCAGCGGTACAAGCTCATCGACAGGAGCGGCACCATGCAGCTCCTGCTCATGGTGCCGGTACAGCTGGGCCAATCGCTCGGGGCTGACCTGCTCGGAGGGCAGGTCGAACATGAGCCGACCGTCGCGCATGCCGATCACGCGCGGGAACTGCTGCAGCGCCACCTCGACCTGGTGCAGGGTCGTCACCAGCGTGACGCCGCGTGCGGCGGCCTGTTCGCGCAGCACCGCGATCGCCTGGCGCGAGCGCTCCGGGTCGAGCGAGGACAGCGGCTCGTCGAGCAGCCAGAGCCGGGCCGGCGCGAGCAGGGCGCGCGCCAGTCCGACCCGCTGGCGTTCGCCGCCCGACAGCCGGTCGACGCGCTGGAACAGCTTGTCGCCGAGGTCGAAGCATTCCAGCGCCTCGAACACCGCCGGGATGTCGCGTGGCTTGAACAGCGCAAGCAGGCTCTCGATCAGGCCCATGGCCGGCAGCCGGCCCGCCAGCACCGAGGTCACGACCCGCTGGCGTGGCGGCAGTGGCGGCACCTGGGGCGCGAGGAACAGGCTGGCGCGCAGCTGGCGCAGTTGCGCCGCCGGCAGCGTCCAGGGCTGCTGCCCGTCCAGCCGCAGGCGGCCCGATGCAGGCGGCAGCGCGCAGCCCAGCAGTTGCAGCAGCGTGGTCTTGCCGGCGCCCGAGGGGCCGATCACGGCCAGCTGCTCGCCAGGCGCGATGCGCAGGTCAATCGATTGCAGCGCTGCGGCCTGTCCGCTTCTGGCTTGCGGGTGACGGGCGCTGAGCTGGTCGAGTTCGAGCCGCAGGCCCGAGCCCGCCTGGCTCACAGCAGCTCGGCGCTGCGTGCCGCAGCCTCGATGCCCTTGTAGTTGTCGGCCTGGGTCGGCACGAAGCGGGTCGCGCGTTGCAGCTCGAGGATTTCCTTGCCCTCGGGCGTGGCCTTGCTCAGGTCCAGGAAGGCCTTGGCGATCTTGTCGCGCAGCGCGGCCGGCATGTCGGCATGCACGGTCCAGTTGTAGTCGTAGTAGGTCGGGGTGGTGTAGAAGGCGCGCACCTTGCTGGTATCGACCTTCTTGTCGGCGACGAACTTGTCCCAGACCGAGATGTTGAGCGCGCCGGCCTGCACCTTGCCCGAGGCGACGGCCGCGATAGTCGCGTCATGGGCGCCGCTGTAGGCGACGCGCTTGAAGTCCTTCTCCGGGGTGAGGCCGGCCTGCAGCAGGAAGCTGCGCGGCATCAGGTGGCCGCTGGTGGAGCTCTGCGAGCCGAAGCTCACATCCTTGCCCTTGAGGTCGGCCAGCTGCTTGATCGCCGGATCGGCCGTGATGAAGACCGAGCGGAACTTCTCGTCCTCCTCGCGCTGCACCAGCGGGATCACCTTGCCGCCCGAGCGCACCTTGGCCTGGACAAAGGTAAAGCCGCCGAACCAGGCCAGGTCGACCTTGCGGTTGACCAGGGTCTCGACCGCCGCCGCGTAGTCGCTGACCGGCGTGAACTCGACCTTCATGCCGATCCGGCTTTCCAGGTACTTCACGAGCGGCGCGGCCTTGCGTGCCAGTTCGGTCGGGGATTCGTCGGGGATGGCGGTCACGCGCAGCACCGAGGCTGCGGTCTGGGCCTGGACCAGGCCGGCGGCGCAGAGCAGGGCGGCGCCGAGCAGGCCGCGGCGGACGGGGGAAATCAGATTTTGCTTCATGGCTTAGCCGTTCAATAGAGCTAAAACCCTTGAGCATAACCCAGGAAAACCCTGGGTCCGGTCGATCCAGGCGCTTCCTTTGCCTCCAGACCTGCTGGGATAATGCAGCCCAGCGCCCCGGCCCTTGACGGGTGGCGGCATCCGATTTCCCCGTTTTTCCTGATCCCCCATCTATGGACTCGTCCACCGACGTCCTGGCGCGTCTGCAAGAGCTGCGCGCCCTGCTGCACCACCACGCCCACCGCTACTACACGCTCGACGCGCCCGAGATTCCCGACGCCGACTACGACCGGCTGTTCCGCGAGCTGCAGGCGATCGAGGCCGAGCACCCCGACTGGATCACGCCCGACTCGCCGACCCAGCGCGTCGGCGGCAAGGTGCTCGACGGCTTCGCCAGCGTGCGTCACCGCGTGCCGATGCTGAGCATCCGCACCGAGACCGATACCGAGGCCAGTGGCGCCGAGAAGTTCGAGCAGCAGCTGCGCTCCTACCTCGCGACCGAGCAGCGCAAGGTCGAGCGCGGCGAGCGAGCGCCGCTGCAGCCGTTGTCGCAGGCCGTGCTGCAGGGCGAGCCGATAGGCTTCGTTGCCGAGCCCAAGTTCGACGGCCTGGCGATCAGCCTGCGCTACGAGGCGGGCGTGCTGGTGCAGGCCGCCACCCGTGGCGACGGCGAGCAGGGCGAGGAGGTGACGCAGAACATCCGCACCATCGGCCAGATCCCGCTGCGCCTCGATGCCCAGGCCATCGGCGCCTGGCCGGTGCCGCCGGTGCTCGAGGTACGCGGCGAGGTCTACATGCGGCGCGACGATTTCGAGGCGCTCAACGAGCGCCAGCGCGCGCGCATCGCCGCTGGCATCAAGGGCGAGAAGACCTTCGTCAACCCGCGCAACGCCGCCGCCGGCGCGGTGCGCCAGCTCGACCCAGGCATAGCGGCCGAGCGTCCCTTGAGCTTCTTCGCCTATGGCCTGGGCGATGTCACGCCGACTGAGCAGGGTGGTCCCGATTTCGCCAGCCACCACGAGCTGCTGCTCGCGCTGAAAAAATGGGGCCTGCCGGTGTCCGAGCTGGTCGAGACCTGTGTCGGTGCCGAGGCGCTGGTGGCCTATCACCGACGCATCGGTGCGCTGCGCGACAGCCTGCCGTTCGACATCGACGGCGTGGTCTACAAGGTCGATGCGCTGGCGCTGCAGCGCGAGCTCGGCTTCGTCACGCGCGAGCCGCGCTGGGCGGTGGCGCACAAGTACCCGGCGCAGGAGCAGATGACCGAGGTGCTGGCGATCGAGGTCCAGGTCGGGCGCACCGGCAAGCTCACCCCGGTGGCCAAGTTGGCGCCGGTCTTCGTTGGCGGCGTCACGGTCTCGAACGCGACCCTGCACAACGAGGGCGAGGCCAGGCGCAAGGACGTGCGCGTGGGCGACCAGGTGATCGTGCGCCGCGCCGGCGACGTGATCCCCGAGATCGTCGCGGTCGT
The DNA here is from genome assembly GCF_002980595.1 of Malikia granosa. Lineage (GTDB taxonomy): Bacteria > Pseudomonadota > Gammaproteobacteria > Burkholderiales > Burkholderiaceae_C > Malikia > Malikia granosa. Next base: position 6,330 of record NZ_PVLQ01000120.1, on the reverse strand, counting down.
GCCGCCTGGCGGCGCATCGCTCGCGTCGCCTGAGAGCGTCGAGCCCGAGTCGGTGGCAGGCACCGGTCTGGCGTCCGAGGCTGCGGCCGCGCTGGCGCAGGGCGACCTGCTGCAGCCCGACCTGTTTGCCGCCGCGCCGCCCCCGGCCCGCGGTCCGGTCTTCACCATGCCGTCCTGCTGCCCGGTCTGCGGCAGCGAAGTGCTGCGCGAGGAGGGCGAGGTCGACCACCGCTGCAGCGGCGGCCTGTTCTGCCCGGCCCAGCGCAAGCAGGCGCTGCTGCATTACGCCCAGCGCCGCGCGCTCGACATCGAGGGACTGGGCGACAAACTGGTCGAGCAGCTGGTCGACCTGGGCCTGATCCGGACCCTGCCCGACCTGTACCAGCTCGATGCCGGGCAGCTCGCCGGCCTGGACCGCATGGCCGACAAGTCGGCACAGAACCTGGTCGAGGCGCTGGCAGCCTCGCGCCAGACCACGCTGCCGCGCTTCCTGTTTGGCCTTGGCATCCGCCATGTCGGCGAGGCCACGGCCAAGGAACTGGCGCGCCATTTCGGCAGCCTGGACGCCATCATGGCCGCCAGCGAGGAGGCCTTGCTGCAGGTCGCCGATGTCGGCCCGGTGGTCGCGCACAGCATCATCACCTTCTTTGCCCAGCCGCACAACCGCGAGGTGGTGCAGCAGCTGCGCGCAGCAGGCGTGCAATGGCCCGAGGGCGAGCCAGCGGCTACCGCCACCGCCTTGCCGCTGGCCGGCCAGACCTTCGTGCTCACCGGCACCTTGCCGACCCTGAGCCGCGACCAGGCCAAGGCCATGCTGGAGGCCGCCGGTGCCAAGGTCGCCGGCTCGGTCAGCAAGAAGACGCATTGCGTCGTGGCGGGCGCGGAAGCCGGCAGCAAGCTCGACAAGGCGCGCGAGCTCGGACTGCGCGTGATCGACGAGGCCGGCCTGCTCGAGCTGCTGGCGCAGCCGGTGGCCAGCGCGTAAACTGCAGGGGAGGCCGTGCGCCAGACGCGGCCTGCCAGAGGAGACAAGATGGCCTTACGCGACATCCTCAAGATGGGAGACCCGCGCCTGCTGCGCCAGGCGCTGCCGGTTTCCCGCTTCGATACCCCCGAGCTGCACCAGCTGTTGCAGGACATGCAGGACACGATGGCAGCGGTCAATGGCGCCGGCCTGGCCGCGCCGCAGATCGGCGAGAACCTGCGCATCGTGATCTTCGGCAGCGGCCAATTCAATCCGCGCTACCCCAAGCAGCCGCCGGTGCCGCGTACCGTGCTGATCAATCCGGTGCTTACCCCGCTCGGCCCCGAGGAGGAGTCGGACTGGGAAGGCTGTCTGTCGGTGCCGGGACTGCGCGGCATGGTGCCGCGCTACAAGCGCCTGCATTACAGCGGCTTCGACGCCTACGGCCAGCCCATCGAGCGCGAGGTCGAGGGCTTCCACGCCCGCGTGGTCCAGCACGAGTGCGATCACCTCGACGGCAAGCTCTATCCGATGCGGGTGCGCGACTTCAGCCAGTTCGGCTACACCGATGTGTTGTTTCCGGGCCTAGACACCCTGCCCGACGACTGAAGCCGACGCCCGGTCCTTTCAGTCCTTGAGCGCCTCGAGCAGTTCGGTCTCGATCTCGATCTGCTCGCGGTTGTGCTGCAGCGCCGGGCCGCTGATCAGGAAGGTATCCTCGACCCGCTCGCCCAGCGTCGTGACCTTGGCCAACTGCAGGTTGATCTCGTGACGCGCCAGCACGCGCGCGATGCTGTAGAGCAGGCCGACCCGGTCGCTCGAGGAAATCGTCAGCACCCAGCGCTGTGCCTTCTCGTCCGGGTGCAGCGCCACCCGTGGCAGCACCGGAAAGCACTTGACGCGGCGCGACTGGCGGCCGCGGCTGGGCGTGGGCAGCGGGCCGCGCAGCTCCAGTGTGCGCGCGAGCTCGACCTCCACCATCGCGATCAGCTCGCGGTAATGTTCGGACAGGTCGGGCGACACCAGCTGGAAGGTGTCGAGCGCATGGCCGTCGCGCGTGGTGTGCACCTTGGCGTCGAGGATGCTGAAGCCCGCGCCGTCGAAATAGCCGCAGATGCGCGCGAACAGGTCGGGCTGGTCGGCGGTGTAGACCAGCACCTGCAGGCCTTCGCCCTCGGGCGAGGGCCGCGCGCGCACCAGGGTCGGGTGCGCGGCGCCGGCGGCGAGCTGCGACAGCGGGCGCGACAGCATGCGGGTATGCCAGGCGATCTCGTCGCCCTGGTGGCGCATGAAATAGCTCACGTCGAGCTGGTCCCACAGCGCCTTGTGCGCCATGTGCGGCAAGGTGTGCAGCGCCAGCAGGGTCAGCGCCTCGCGCTTGCGCGACTCGATCACCGCGCCCTGGTCCGGTGCCCGTCCGCCCATGGCGCGCAGCGTCGCGCGGTACAGGTCCTCCAGCAGGCGGCCCTTCCAGGCATTCCAGACCTTGGGACTGGTGCCGCGGATGTCGGCCACCGTCAGCAGGTAGAGCGCGGTCAGCCCCCGTTCGTTGCCGACCCGGCGCGCGAAGGCGTCGATCACGTCCGGGTCGCTCAGGTCCTGCTTCTGCGCCACCTGGCTCATGGTCAGGTGCTCGCCGACCAGGAAGCTGATCATGTCGCTGTCCTCGCGCGCGATGCCGTGGTCGCGGCAAAAGCGCCTGACCTCGAGCAGGCCGAGCTGGGAATGGTCGCCGCCGCGCCCCTTGGCGATGTCGTGGAACAGCGCCGCCGTGTACAACAGCCAGGGCTTGTCCCAGCCCGCGGCCAGCTGCGAGCAGAACGGGTACTCGTGCGAATGCTCGGGCATGAAGAAGCGGCGCATATTGCGCACCACCATCAGGATATGCTGATCGACCGTGTAGACATGGAACAGGTCGTGCTGCATCTGGCCGACGATGGCGCGGAACACCCACAGGTAGCGCCCGAGCACCGAGGTCTGGTTCATCAGCCGCAGCGCCAGCATCACGCCCTCGGGCTGTTGCAGGATCTGCAGGAAGGTGGCGCGGTTGCGCGGATCGCGCCGGAAGGCGGCGTTCATGACCGAGCGCGCGTTGTAGAGCGCGCGCAGCGTGCGCGCCGACAGGCCCTGGATGCCGGGCTCGCTCTGCAGCAGCAGGAAGGTCTCGAGGATGGCCTCCGGGTGCTCGTGGTAGAGCAGGTCGCTGGCGACCTCGAGCATGCCGCCCTTGTCGAGGAAGCGCGGGTTGACCGGGCTCAAGGCGACGCCGGTCTCGTTGCAGGCGTTGATGCGCTCCTGCAGGTTGAGCAGCAGGATCTGGTTGAGCTGGGTCACCGCCTTGGCGGCCCAGTAGTAGCGCCGCATCAGCTGCTCGCTGGCGCGGCGTGCCCCACGCGTGCTGCCGGATTGTCCGGCCTCGGGCGGCGCCGCGCGGTAGCCGAAGGAGTCGGCCAGCGCGGCCTGCAGGTCGAACACCAGCCGGTCCTCGCGCCGGCGCGCAAGCAGGTGCAGCCGGGCGCGGATCAGGCTCAGCAGCGCTTCGTTGGACTTGATTTGGCGCACCTCCAGCGCCGTCGCCAGTCCGTTGCGCCCGAGCTCGTCCCAGCTGTGGCCCAGCCCGGCCGCCTTCGCGGTCCAGAGCAGGATCTGCAGGTCGCGCAGCCCGCCCGGGGACTCCTTGCAGTTGGGCTCGAGCGAGTAGGGCGTGTTCTCGAACTTCTGGTGGCGCTGCTGCAGCTCGAGCTGCTTGGCCGTGAAGAAGGCGGCCGGGTCCATCGCCGCACCCAAGGCCTGATCGAGCGCCTGCCAGGCCTCGCGCTGGCCGGCGACCAGGCGATTTTCCAGCAGCGAGGTCTGCACCGTGATGTCCCGGGCTGCCTCGGCCAGGCAGTCGTCGCGGCTGCGCACGCTCGAGCCGATCTCGAGCCCGATGTCCCAGCAAGCGCCGATGAAGGATTCGATCCGAGTCCTGAGCGCCTCGTCCTGCTCGAGCTGCATGCCTTCGGCCAGCAGCACCAGCACATCGACGTCGGAGTAGGGAAAGAGCTCGCCACGGCCATAGCCGCCAACGGCCACCAGCGCCATGCCCGGATCGAAGCCCGCCCCCTGCCAGAGCTGCTGCAGCACCTGATCGGTGCAGCGGCTCAGTCGCCGCAGCAGGCCCCGGATGGCGCGCGAATTAGGCCCGAGCGCGCCGATCTCGGCCAGCACCGCCGACTTGTCCTCCCGGTAGCGTTGTCTGAGGGCGGGCAGGTCGAGGGTGTCGGTCGTCATGGCTGGGCGGTGGGAGGCGGACTCGGGAGGGTCAAGCAGGAATCAGGCCAGTGCCTGGGGCTGGATGAAGGCCGGGATCGGCGGCATGCCGCTCGAGACCGTCAGCACCTCGTAGCCGGTCTCGGTCACCAGCACCGTGTGTTCCCACTGCGCCGACAGCGAGCGGTCCTTGGTCACGATGCCCCAGCCGTCGTTCATCTCCTTGAGCTCGCGCCGGCCCTGGTTGATCATCGGCTCGATCGTGATCGTCATGCCGGCCTTGAGCTCCATGCCGGTGCCCGGCTTGCCGTAGTGCAGCACCTGCGGGTCCTCGTGGAACTTCTCGCCGATGCCGTGGCCGCAGAATTCGCGCACCACCGAGTAGCCAGCCGCCTCGGCGAAGACCTGGATCGCGTGGCCGATGTCGCCCAGCCGCGCGCCGGCCTTGACCTGGGCAATGCCCTTCCACATCGCGTCGTAGGTGATCTGGCACAGGCGCTTGGCCGCCGGCGAGGCATCGCCGACGATGAACATGCGGCTGGTGTCGCCATGCCAGCCGTCCTTGATGGTCGTGATGTCGAGGTTGACGATGTCGCCCTTCTTGAGCGGCTTGTCGTTCGGGATGCCATGGCAGACCACATGGTTGACCGAGGTGCAGATGCTCTTCGGGTAGGGGGTGCCGCCATGCGGCGCGTAGTTCAGCGGCGCCGGGATGCAGCCCTGCACATCGACCATGTAGTCGTGCGCAAGCTTGTCGATTTCGTTGGTGGTGACGCCGGGCTTGATGAAGGGCGCGAGGTAGTCGAGCACTTCGGCCGCGAGGCGGCAGGCCACGCGCATGGCGGCGATGCCGGCGGCATCCTTGATGGTGACGGTCATGGCCGGAACCTTATCCTGAGAGGGCCTGCCCGGGCCGGCACGAACCGAGGGTCCGATCCGGCCTTTCCTGGCAGCGCCTGGGTGAAAAAACAAAGCCGCTCGGCGAGCAGCAAGGGGCGCAGCCGGCCACCGGGGGCAGGTCATGCGGGCGGCTCGACAACGGGAGAAAACCTGATTTTACGTTCGAAGCCCCGGGCGCCTGCCGGCGGCGCGGGAAACAACACCGGCCTCAGGGTCGTCGCTGGCCGCAGCCGCCGCGGCAGCTGGGTGCGCTCGCGCACAGACTGATGGCCGGATTGGCGTCAGCTACCTGAGCCCGGCCCATCGGGCCAGCCATTCGGTCCGGGGCCCGCGCTACCAGCTCGAGCCCTATGTCGTCGCGGGCGACATCTACAGCCAGCCGCCCTATGTCGGGCGTGGCGGCTGGAGCTGGTACACCGGAGCGGCCGGCTGGTTGCACCGGGCCGCGATCGAAGCGGTCTGCGGCTTGCAGCTCGACGCCAGCACGCTGCAGTTACGGCTCTGCCTGCCCGAGCACTGGCCGCAGGTCGAACTGACGCTGCGCCGCGCGGGCCGCTGCCTGCACTTCGTGCTGCTGCGCGCCACCGCGTCCGAGCTGCAGCCGCGCATCGATGCTGGGGCGGCGCAGCTGCTGCGACCGGGCCAGCCACTGGCCTGGACTGAGCTGGCGCCCGATGCCACCTTCGTGGTGCCGCTGCTCGAAGACTGAACGGCGGCTCGGGCAGGCGGCGCCGGATGGTCAGCGAACGCTGGCAGAGACAAAAAAACCGGCGCTGTGGCCGGTTGGAATCTTCTTCTACTCCCTGAGAGATTGAGTTCTTCTTATTGCCGCAAGAACACTGGACAATTGCGCCCGCATCATTTCTTGATTTCGTGACCGATGAGGCCGCCGATGGCGGCTCCGCCCACCGTGCCCGCCGTGCTGCCGCCGGTCAGGATCGAGCCGCCAATCGCGCCGGCGCCGGCACCGATGGCGGTGTTCCTTTCCTGCTGCGTCATGCCCGAGCAAGCGCCCAAGGCCAGCAGCGCGACGATGGCTGCCGTACCGCATGTCAGACGAAGGGTGTTTTTCATCTCCTTGCTCCTGTATGAAAAGCTGTTGTGGCCGCATGCCGATGACTGACGTCCCCACTGCGCCGGGCCAGGAAGCTGGCCCGCCGATGTCCAGCAAGGATCGGATTATCTCGGATCATGCTAGGGCCTGTTAACGCAAT